>NZ_RJNA01000001.1 GCF_003943815.1 Streptococcus cristatus
ACAGTGGATAGCAAGTATGACAAATACTTACCTTCGTATAAAGAAGAAATTTTCAACAATCTTAAATTTATTAAATAAGCATCTTATAGATCTTTTATCAATCTTTGGATGGATCATATATAATAGTTAGTAAAAATCATAATCAAGGAAATAATTATTACTTGTATACAAGAAGGTGGACAATCGTCCACTTTTTTTATATAATATATTCAACCAAATTGGTTTAGTTTTGTAAATCATACTTAAAGGAGGTATCATTCTTTGGATGAATTGTATACAAGAGTAAGTAGTGCAACAAAACAAGTGTTATACCAGTACATGAAGAATAATAATATCTCGTTACTAAATTATAATTTCATTTATTTTTTTCAACATTGTATTCAGAAGAACCAAATTAAAGTGATTAGTCACCACTTCTCGAATCACAAGATAGAAGGTTTGACAGTAGTTGATGAGTTAGGTGTTAGTTTTTCTTATGAGCGAGATAATCCAAAAGTAAAACAAAATTTCACACTTTGTCATGAGTTAGGGCATTTTATTCTTGGACACGAAAGAAATTATTTTACAGAATCGATAGATAATCAGGAAAATTTACTAGAACGGGAGGCTAATATCTTTTCAGCTGTGGTATTAATGCCAGATATTGTTCTTTTATCAAAAATCTATTATAGTTGTGAGAATTTTAAACAAGTTCAAGAGAGTCTTGAAGTCTCGAAACAAGCATTATTCTTTCGTCTTTTAGATTTGCTAAGAGAATATTGTCCTGATAAAGAGAGTGAAATTAAGCAAGCGATCGATCTATACATTGACGGGAAGAATTTTTCAATCCTCCTCTTATTTCAAAATATAAAAGAACAAATTATCGAGGAATTTAATCAATATGAATCTTCTTGTATTATTCATATTAAGCAAGCTGTTAATAAAACAGGTTTTGCGACTAGCCAAGATTTTCCAGAATTATTGGATCAGAAAAATTGGAAGAAAATTAAGGAAAATAGTATCAATCTAAAAACGTGGCTTGTCTATAATAAAGGAAAGTCGATCGCCTATGTTTGGGATAAGGAAAAATTTTCAGATGAAGAGGCTAAGAAAAAAGCAGAATTGCAATTATTACTAATGTAAGGTGAATTATGTATCAACCAGAAAAATTGAAAGCTCGTAGAAAAGAGTTAAAAATGACCCAAAAAGAGATCGCAGATCAATTAGGAATTAGCTACCAAGCCTATTCAGCCTGGGAACGTGGAGTAAAAGCACCTTCTAAGGGAAAAGTAAGGCAGTTGGAACAAATCCTTAGTGTACCCAAAGGTTATTTTACAGAAATTGAGATAGTTCGTTTGTATAATACACTGTCGAGTAAAGGTAAAGATCAAGTAGTTACTTATGCTAGAGATTTAGTTCAAAAAGAGCAGTCACAAAAGGTTATGTCGATATCAAGAAAACTTTACGAATACCATGTTTATGAAAAAATGTCTGCTGGTATCGGAGCTTCCGTTTATGATGATCGAAATTATGATACTGTTTATTTCGATGAAGAGTTGGCCCATGACTTTGCTTCATGGGTATCTGGAGATTCAATGGAACCTAAATATCATAATGGTTCAGTAGCTCTTATACGTGAGACAGGTTTTGATTATGATGGAGCAGTTTATGCGGTTGTCTGCAATAATCAGACATATATCAAACGAGCCTATCGTGAAGAAGGCGGCCTACGATTGGTTTCAATTAACCCAAAATATAAGGATATTTTCATTTCTTATGATGAAGATCCAAGAGTAGTTGGAATCATAGTAGGAAACTTTATGCCATTGGAGGACTAATTTATGGGCTATTTTGATTATTCAAGGGAGCCCAAAAGTGACATTGCTTTTATAGATATGAAGTCCTTCTATGCTAGCGTAGAGTGTGTATCAAGAGGTTTGCATCCTCTCAAGACTTCGTTATGTGTCATGAGCCGAGCGGATAATTCAGCTGGTCTTATTCTAGCATCTTCTCCTATGTTTAAGAAAGTATTTGGTAAGTCTAATGTAGGACGCTCTTATGATTTGCCATTTGATATTAATACCAGAAGGTTCTCCTATTATAATGCTAAAAGACAAAGATTGAGAACAGATCCTGATTATATAAGGTTTATAGAAGAGTGGGCCAAGGTTACATTAATAGTTCCGCCTAGGATGGATGAATACATAGCTGTAAATATGGAGATTCAAAGGATATTTCAAAATTATGGAAGTCCTGACGATATTTATCCCTATTCCATTGATGAAGGTTTTATTGACCTTACAAGTTCACTAAACTATTTTATTTCAGACAAAAATATTTCTAGGAAAGATAAGCTAGATGCTATTTCTGCAAAAATTCAAAGGGATATTTGGAGAGAAATAGGGATCTATTCAACTATAGGAATGTCGAATGCAAATCCACTGCTCGCAAAGTTAGCTTTAGATAATGAAGCAAAGAGAACACCTACAATGAGGGCAAACTGGTCTTACCAAGATGTTGAAAGGAAAGTTTGGAATATCCCCAATATGACAGATTTTTGGGGAATTGGAAAACGAATGGAAAAACGTCTGAATGGTTTAGGGATTTATTCAATCAAAAAGTTGGCTAATACTAATCCAGACATGTTAAAGCAGAATTTGGGAGTGGCAGGTCTTCGCTTATGGTTCCATGCTAATGGAGTGGATGAAAGTAATGTTCATATACCCTATAAACCAAAGTCTAAATGTTTAGGAAATTCTCAGGTTTTACCACGGGATTATGTGGAGCAAAGAGAAATTGAGATTGTACTACGAGAAATGGCGGAACAAGTCGCTATTCGTCTAAGGCGAGCAGGTAAGAAAGCAACTGTTGTCGCTATACATTTAGGTTACTCTAAACAAGAAAACAAACGTTCTATCAATACCCAAATGAAGATAGAACCAACAAATAATACGGATATACTCACAAACTATGTTTTGAAGTTATTTCATAACAAATACACTTCGGGAGCAATCCGAAATGTGGCGGTCAGCTATTCAGGATTTGTGGATGAATCTTATGGATTGATCTCACTATTTGATGATGTTGACAAAGAAAAAAAAGAAGAAAGGCTCCAGACAGCTATTGACTCTGTTAGAAATCAGTTTGGCTTCAGCTCTCTATTAAAGGCAAATTCATTAGATAAAGCATCAAGAAGTATTGCAAGAAGCAAACTGATAGGAGGTCATTCTGCTGGAGGCTTGGATGGATTAAAATGATCGATCGTTCTTACTTACCATTTCAATCAGCGCGAGAATATCAGGATCCAGGTATGCAGAAGTGGATGGGCTTCTTTTTATCTGAACATACCACCTCGCTAGGTGAAGAGAAAAATCGTAGTGACTTATCTAGTAATTTGGACAAGGCTGAAAAGCTCTTGTTGCTTTCTCAGCTTTATATTGAACAGCTAAAAGGGCGACTTACCGTCAAACACAAAGCTCAAAAAATCACCATCATAGGAGAAGTTAGAGAATTATCTAGAAAAGAAATATCCGTCAAAACATGTGACGGATATAAGTTAGTTCAAGTTGACGATATCCTACAAATTCATCTTTTGGAGGAGGTAGCTTATGAGTAGAAAAGAACTCTATGAGAATAAATTACAGATGGATTATTTTTCAGAGGACTATATCCGATTTGAAGAAGATTTCCAAAAATATTCAGCGATGGATGTGCCATTGACATTTTTAATTGATGATATACTTCGAACAATGGCTATTAATCAGAAGAACTACTTCAAGCTTAATAAAGAAAATGCCAAGGATGGAAGGGATCATTATTTTTATTTTAAAGTGATGAAAGAAAAATAATCTTTGGTTCGATATTTTAAATATAGGAAAAATAAATTTTAAAAATACTAATTAAGAAAATATTGAAATAATAGTAATTGAACATATGGTATAATAAAATGAAATCAACTGCTGACAACACATCTAACCTAAATCTAAACAGTATAAAATTACGAGGAGATTATAAGATGAACGATTATATAAAATTCAATGAAGATAGATGGAATAATGTAAAAAATGACTATACTGAGCCATTGACACATGAAGAATTAGAAGAAGTTAGAAAACATCCAATTTCTGTTGCCTTAACTGTTGGGAAAAAAGTTCCGAAAGAATGGTTTGAAAAAGCCAAGGGAAAAAAGATATTAGGTTTAGCTTGTGGTGGTGGACAGCAGGGGCCCGTTTTTGCTGCAAAAGGTTATGATGTCACCATAATGGATTTTTCTAAATCACAATTAGAAAGAGATGAGTTGGTTGCTAAAAGAGAAGGCTTAAAAATCAATACCGTTCAAGGCGATATGACAAAACCATTTCCATTTGAAAATGAAACTTTTGATATTATTTTTAATCCGGTTTCAAATGTATACATAGAAGATTTAGAAAACATGTACAAAGAAGCCTCTCGAGTATTGAAAAAGGGTGGACTGTTAATGGTCGGATTTATGAATCCTTGGATCTACATGTATGATGCTGACACTGTATGGGACAAACCCGATGAGGAATTACTTTTAAAGTTTTCAATACCTTTTAATTCAAGAGAGCTTGAAGAGGAAGGCGAAATCACCATAAATCCAGAATATGGATATGAATTTAGCCATACTTTAGAAACTCAGATTAGAGGACAACTCAAAAATGGTCTCGCTATGATAGATTTTTATGAATCGTGTGACAAAAGACATAGATTATCACGTTATGGAAATGACTATATCGCTACACTTTGCATTAAACTATAATATTATAGAACATACTTCAGGAGAATAGCCCGTTTTGTTTTCCGTAAGGGTTAAAATCTAAATCCCAGTTTGTTGAAATAAAATAATTAAATAAAATGATAGAGAGGAGGTAAAAGCAAATAGCCGCTACTTCCTTTTTTGTTGTCAAACATTCAAAAATGGAAAGGAGAATTTATGAAAGAACTGAAAAATACAGATAAAAAAGGCAGTAGCACAAAGAGAAAGATTAGAAAGACCCCCCTATGAGGTTCTTGTCTATTTCAATGAAAATACAACTGAAATAATGCTGAGGGAGCTTAGGAGAAAATTGGATGAAAAAAAGATGATTTTGATTAAAAAGTCCTTGACAAGTAGCAACGGGAAAAACAGCGAAGTCTATTCTAATTTCATGTGGTGCAAGGCTTGCATAATATAGGAAATATAAACGAATAATCAGGCTATAGATAGAAAATCTCGCTCCAGCGGGATTTTTCTTGTATAATGAAGCTAGAAAGTAGCTGATGGAGGTAAAGAAAGGTTGAAATGCAAGGAAAAAATGTTTAGCGCTGTTATTGATCGGCCGGTCGGTTTTAAAGATTCTTTTGGGAATGTCTATCCGATTAATTATGGCTATATCCCTGAGCTGATGGGTGGAGATGGCGAAGAGCAGGATGTGTATATTGTTTCCCATGATCAGCAGCAGCCTCTGGAAAATTTTACAGGAAAGTTGATTGCTATCATCCATCGTCGTGATGATATAGAAGACAAGTGGGTTTTGGCTCCTGTTAATGAGGAGGTTGATAAAACTTTGATAGCGGAGCAGACTCAATTTATGGAGCAGTATTTTGATTCCTGGATTGAGATGGTGGAAGAGACTGCTGATTCCAATCCTTAATATCCATGATAAAGATCAGAAATCGGCTCTTGTTAGCGCTGTTCTAACTGGTTTAGCTTAATAATGAAAGTCTATATTCGATTAAGCTTTCCTAAATATCGGATAAAATTACAAGATGGTAAGTCACGAAAAAAATCGCATGGATGAAACTGAGATGATTTGTCCATGCGATTTTTGTATTTAGGTGGCTGTCATGAGCAAAGTTCTATCTAGCAGAATAGAAATGTTTACGCTTCTTTCTTTTTGAGTAAGAAGAGACCACCGCTTGTAGCCAGAAGAATCGTTGCAACTGTAAAGAGAGCAGAGTTTTCCTTGCTTCCTGTTTGGGGGAGCTGAGGCTGCAGGGTATTTGTTGCTTTTTGAGCTGTAGTGGTAGGCTGTGCTTCGCTTGTTTTCTGAGCAAGGCTTTCTAATCGCTCTTCTTTCGCTTTCGGAGTTGTCGGTTTGTCAGCTGGTTTGCCTGCTTGTTTTGGCTGAGGTTTTGGGTTCAGAATTTCTACAATTTCGACACTTGGTTTGTGAGTGACAGGCATATCTTTCAGCTCAGCTAATTGATCGCCAAAGACAGCGTTCGATACCCAACGGTAGAAGTGAATGGTATGTAGACGATTGGTTGGATTTCCAGCATAAACGAAGAGTGGATGTTCCTTGTAATTACCAGAAATAGCAACGATTTTATTGGCTAATTTTTCGTTGCCTGGCCACCAGCCTGCAATGTAATAGTCACTGTCTGCAATAGTCGCCAAAGTCTTGAAGTTGGCAGGAGCTTTTGCGATCCAGTTTCCAGAATTAGAATAGAAGAGATCATTCTTCTTATAGCCGCTAGTCAATGGATCTTTGTCGTCTATAATAGCCTTCATCAGACCTTCAAAATCGCTACCGCCGGAGAATCTTTCCGCATCAAATCCATCTAGAACACCCAGTTTTTCAAGGCGTTGCATAGCAGAGCCACCCACTACAATGGTTGGTTTGCGACCAAGAATAGACTTGTCAAATTTGTTGCTTTCAAGGACGATGACATCAGCTTCATCAGGCGTATCGACAATATCAAAGCCTAGATTTTTCAGTGCCAGAGCGGTATGAGTAGGTGAGTCCACTCCTGCCCAGTAGAATTGATGAGGGGGTGCATAGACTTTCAGTGCTTTCAAGCTTGGCCCTTCCGGAACCTTATACAAGGCATCTCCATAAATAGCATAATCACCTAAGAGATTTGCAAAGGTTGATGTATCAACGATATAGCCATCCTCTGTCAGATAGACCTTCTTACCTTGGCGAATAGCTTGGTTGACAGCTTTGACCGCGCTGTCAGATGTATTAGCGATGACATAGTAAGGTGCAGAGTAGTTGATATCGCGCGTCCGAGTAGCACGGAGAGCAGTGACTTCACCGAGTTTGCCATCAAAGAGTTTATCTTTAAAGATAGGCTCAGCTTTAAAGCCTCTCATATCTGGGAAGTTTACCAAAAGTTCAGCATACATGGCAGCCCAAGCAGATTCGTTTGATCCTTTGTAGAGGATATGGTTGGCATAGCCGCGCTTAGCTTGAGCCATATCGACAACTAGGTCGCCCTTCTTATAGTTGCCAACATCTTCCTTCAATTCTTGAATGACAACACCGTTTCTCTTGAAGTATTCAATCATATTAAAGGCTTGTTGGGAATCATTGTCTTTGTCGAGTCCCATTGGGATGACGTAATAGTCAGGGAAGAATTTTTTCTGACCATTTTTCACCCGTCCAACAACTTTGCCGTCAGGTCCGACCAACTCATTTTCAGCTTTTGGATCTTCAACCTTGTTGATGCCACGGAGATAGAAGTTGAGGCGCATTTCCATGAGCTTGTCAGGATCTTGGGACAGGTAAGAGATACCTCCGAGGACAGCATGGTAGCCAGCCTTGTAGGATTCCTGATTGCCCTCAGGGATTTCAATGGTATGTCCTAATATGCCGTGGTACATAGCATAGACACCAGTGTAGCCGGAGAAGGAGTCATCCCAGCCATCGCCCCAGTCTAGTTTAGGGATGATATAGCTGTCATACTTAGAGTTAGCGACGCCGGCACGTCCCATGTGATGGGCGTTTTCCAGCATATTTTCAGACAAAAGGTCGTATTCAAAGTTTGGATCGTGTGGCGGTGTCGCTGGCTCGATCAAGAATTCTTTAACGAATCCATGAATGTCATAAAGTGCAATTGGATTCCATTTGTTAATGAGTCCAGCTACAGTACGGGTTTCTGGGTTGGCCTGATAGCTAGTGTCGCGGTTTGGATCAATTCCGTTGGCAAGAGCACGCGTATTGGCAACATCTCCGTCAGGATTTTCAGTAAAGTCAAAGAGGAAAATGAATTTCTTGAGGAGTTCTTTGACATTGAGTGTGATATTTTTAGCAGCACCGTTGGCGTCAGTTGTTTGGAAGGAAATTTGTTCCTTGGTCGCAAAAGTATTGAAGAGCCCAGTGATGATGTCAATGGCTGGTTGTTCGTCAGCGTGGGTGTTATTGATAAGGACTGGAAGTTTATAGTCCAGCGTACCATTTTTCAGAGCAGCTAACATTTCAGCTGGTTTAGTAAGGGCGACTGTATTGGTTGTGTTGAGATAGTCGTCAATGCTCTTTTGGTCGGAGCTGATGATACCCAACTTGATATCGCGACCCTGAGCACTCTTTCCGATGTTCTCAATCTGTACCAAGCGATCCGTTTTAGCATTTTGGAGACTCTTTTCAATAGCTGCCAGCATTTCATCGTGGGTATGGAAATCTTCGTAGGGACGAAGGACAATATTCTTGCGAATAGTCAGGCCAAGATCTTCGCTGGTTCCGACTAATTCATGACTTCCCATAAAGTTGCGGTAGGTTCTACGGATATTGTTTGGTGTCCGCAGGCTTAAGTCTTGCCCAAATAATTCATTAAATTTTAGGGAAACTTTTAGGTCGTTTCCATCAGCTTTTTCTTCGACAGTGACAAATGGATCACCTGTGAAGCTTCCATCATCCATTTTCCAAGTTTTCCACTCGCTAATAGGCTTGTTGTCCAGTGTCCAAGTGATTTTACCAGCTTGAGCCCCCTGCTTTTGAATAGTTTCTTCAATATTGGCTTTTTCGGACATGTAAACCTTACTGTCGGCAAGCTGAATCTTGTTTTCTTGGGAGCTAGCTGCATGGACTTCTGTTTTAGTCGTAGTGTCCAGTTTTTGGGTAGTTTCAGCTGCTTTTTCCTCTGACGCTGTGGAAGGAAGACTTGGAGCCTTGCTGTCCGTAGCTTCAGATGGGCTGCTTTTCTCTAGTGAATCAGCTTGTGGAATAGTCGAAGGTTCTTCAGGCTTCTCTGTACTTGCAGGTGTAGGCTGCTCCACTAGAGAACTGATTTTGCTGTTGTCTTGCGGAGGTTCAGCAGGGTTAAGCGTATCAGCTGCCGCATTTCCTTGAGCTAAAACGGCTAAGAGAACCGCAGCGGATAGGCTGAGGGCTTGTGTATATAAGCGTTTCTTATATGAGTTTTTCATAAGAAACCTCCTTTTAAATGTGTTCTTTAAGTTTAGTATAACAGAGTTTGAAACCGTTTACAAACAAAAACATAGATAAAAAATAAACTTCTAACGAAAGGATGAGATATGTGTAATTTCTGAAGAGTATTTGAGTCTGATATTTAAACAGCCCGCAAGATTCGCAGTGTGGATTTCTGCAAATTCATGCAAAAAACAGGCATTTATGCTACAATATTAGCAACAAAGATGATTGGAGCAAACGATGAAAGCGATTATTACGGTTGTTGGAAAAGATAAGGCAGGGATTGTGGCTGGTGTAGCTACTAAAATTGCAGAGCTGGGGCTCAATATTGACGATATTTCTCAAACTGTTTTGGACGAGTTTTTTACCATGATGGCCGTCGTTTCTAGCGACGAAAAGCAGGATTTTGCAGCACTTCGTAGTGAATTTGAGGTCTTTGGTCAGACCCTCAATGTCAAAATCAATATTCAAAGCGCAGCGATTTTTGACGCTATGTACAATATCTAAGGAGAGGGCACATGGATATTAGACAAGTAACAGAAACCATTGCCATGATTGAGGAGCAGAATTTTGATATTCGGACTATTACCATGGGCATTTCTCTCTTGGACTGCATTGACTCGGATATTGAGCGGGCGGCGGACAAGGTATACCAAAAAATTACGACAAAAGCGAAAGATTTAGTTTCAGTCGGAAATGAGATTGCAGCTGAGCTGGGAATTCCTATCGTCAACAAGCGGGTCTCCGTGACTCCGATTTCTCTGATTGGGGCAGCTACGGATGCTACGGACTATCTGCCTCTGGCTCATGCTCTGGATCGGGCAGCAAAAGAAATCGGCGTTGACTTTATCGGTGGTTTTTCTGCCTTGGTCCAAAAGGGCTATCAAAAAGGCGATGAAATCCTCATTAATTCTATTCCACGCGCTTTGGCTGAGACGGACAAGGTCTGCTCCTCTGTCAATATTGGATCAACCAAGACCGGTATCAATATGACGGCAGTTGCGGATATGGGGCGGATTATCAAGGAAACGGCCCAGCTTTCTGACATGGGTGCGGCCAAGCTAGTCGTCTTTGCCAATGCGGTCGAGGACAATCCTTTCATGGCAGGCGCCTTCCATGGTGTTGGTGAAGCAGATGTGGTCATCAATGTCGGTGTTTCTGGGCCTGGTGTTGTCAAACGAGCCTTGGAAAAGGTCCGTGGTGAGAGCTTTGACGTGGTCGCGGAAACAGTCAAGAAAACGGCCTTCAAAATCACTCGTATCGGCCAGCTGGTCGGTCAGATGGCCAGCGAGCGTCTGGGCGTCAAGTTCGGAATTGTTGACTTGAGTCTGGCTCCAACACCAGCGGTCGGAGACTCAGTAGCTCGTGTCTTGGAAGAAATGGGCTTGGAAACAGTTGGCACTCATGGTACGACAGCGGCGCTTGCCCTTCTTAATGACCAAGTCAAAAAAGGCGGTGTCATGGCCTGCAACCAGGTCGGCGGTCTGTCTGGTGCTTTCATTCCTGTGTCAGAGGACGAGGGCATGATTGCGGCTGTGCAAAATGGCTCGCTCAATCTAGAAAAGTTGGAAGCTATGACGGCTATCTGCTCGGTAGGCTTGGACATGATTGCTATTCCAGAAGCGACGCCAGCTGAAACCATCGCAGCCATGATTGCGGATGAGGCGGCGATTGGTGTTATCAATCAAAAGACGACGGCTGTGCGGATTATTCCAAAAGGCAAGGAAGGCGATATGATTGAATTTGGCGGACTCTTGGGAACAGCTCCAGTCATGAAGGTCAATCAGGCTTCGTCAGCCGCCTTTATCGCGCGGGGTGGTCAGATTCCAGCGCCGATTCACAGTTTTAAAAACTAAGTAATAGGAGGCTGGGACAAAATCCTAGCCTCTCAATTGTCTTTGGATTGTCGAGCAAGACGAAGGGATTGAGTGGGCTCTACTAGGCTGATTTCATCAGCTTTTACAGCCCTACTCAACTGTGCGGAGGTGGGACGACGAAATCGAATTCTAACGAATTACTGATTTCTGTCCCACTCTCTTTCCCTCTGTCTTGCTCAGTCAAATGCGAGATAAATAAGCCACTCTTAGTTGGGTGGCCTTGATGAGAAAAGGAGACATTCATGGCAAAAACGAAATTATACATCATCCGGCATGGGAAGACTATGTTTAACACCATTGGTCGAGCTCAGGGCTGGTCGGACACTCCCTTAACTGAAGAAGGTGAACGTGGCATCCGTGAGCTAGGGATTGGGCTAAGAGAGTCTGGTTTGGAATTTACCAAGGCTTTCTCAAGCGACTCTGGTCGAACTATTCAGACCATGGGGATTATCCTAGAAGAGCTGGATTTGGTCGGGAAGATTCCTTATAAGTTTGACAAGCGCATCCGAGAGTGGTGCTTTGGGAGCTTTGACGGGGCCTATGGTGGCGATCTTTTCCGTGGAGTGATTCCAAGGGTGCGTGACACCGATAATTATAAAGAGCTGACTTTCCCAGAATTGGCAGACGGCTTGGTTGAAGTGGATACGGCTGGCTGGGCTGAGCCCTGGGAGCAACTGAGCGAGCGGATTTTAGCTGGATTTACAGCTATTGCCCAAGAAGTGGAAGCCGCTGGTGGAGGCAATGCTTTGGTTGTCAGCCATAGTATGACCATTGGGACTTTTGCCTACCTGCTGGACAAATCCATTAGCAAAAATCCTGAGGTTGACAACGGCAGTGTGACAGTTGTTGAATATGAAAAAGGGCAATTTACGATTCAGATCTTGGGAGATGTATCCTATCGTGAAGTTGGTGCCAAAATTTTGGACGCTGAAATAAACAGTTAAAAGAAATCATGGAAATAGTTGAGTTTTATTGAGCTGTCTTCTTTCAATCTTAGAAACTGCTTTTTTTCAGAAACGTGATATAATGAGAGGAGAATAAGGGGGGAAGTGTATGGCAAAAACAAGATTATACCTCATCCGGCATGGCAAAACGATGTTTAATACAATCGGACGAGCTCAGGGCTGGAGTGATAGTCCGTTGACAGCAGAAGGTGAACGTGGCATCCATGAACTAGGAATTGGTTTGCGAAAAGCGGGTATTGATTTTAAACTAGCTAGATCCAGTGATTCGGGTCGAACCATTCAGACCATGGGAATTATTCTGGAAGAGCTGGGCTTGACTGGAAAGATTCCTTATAGGTTTGACAAGCGCATTCGAGAGTGGTGTTTTGGCAGTTTTGATGGTGGCTATGATGGCGAGCTCTTTATGGGGGTCATGCCTAGGGTCTTTAATATCGATCATGTCCATCAACTCAGCTATGCCGAGCTGGCAGAAGGTTTAGTAGAAGTCGACACGGCTGGCTGGACTGAGAATTGGGAAAAACTCAGTGGCCGAATTTGGCAAGGCTTCTCAGAGATTGCTGAGGAGCTGGAGGCTGCGGGCGGTGGCAATGCTTTGGTAGTTAGTCATGGCATGACCATCGGAACTTTTGTCTACCTTATTAATCGCATGCAACCTCATGGCCTAGGCAATGGTAGTGTGACCATCGTAGACTATGAAGATGGACAATTTTCGGTTGTTTCCATCGGTGATATGTCCTATCGTGAAGTTGGAGCGAAAGAGCTGGAGGACAAGGCTTGAGAAGAGGTCGCCATGAAAGAAAGAGAAAACTCTCTTTGTTTCGACTAATAAATAGGCTCTTATTTCTAGGAATTGGGATCAGTTTGCTGTTTGCTCTATTGCGAGTGCAAGATATGGATGAAGACTTGCCAACTTTTATTAATCATGGTTTTGGAGTCCAGAGTTCTGACTTACCCAAGGTGTCTGTTGATGATTGGGAGTTGACTTTAATCAATCGTAACCATTTACAGGAAGAGTCTCATCCTAAGTTGACCCAAATCGATGATATTCAGGTAGATAGCCGTATTGCTGAAAACACTAGACAATTTTTAGCTGCAGCTCGAACCATTGCACCAGGAGAAACCTTGATTTCGGGTTATCGTAGCCGAGCAGAGCAGACAGAGCTCTATGAAGAAGCGCTAGCCTTGGCCGAAGAAGAGGGCTTATCTCGGCAAGAAGCGGAGCAAGAAGTGCAAAAGCGGATCCAGCTGCCAGGCGCCAGCGAGCATCAGACAGGCTTGGCGATTGATATGAGTGAGCCAGAAGGTCAGAATGATGAAGTAGCACATAAGATTGCAGAATTGCCCCTAAATACGGCTTTATTCTGCGCTATCCTGAAGGGAAAAGCGATATTACTGGTGTGAATTTTGAAAATTGGCACTATCGTTATGTTGGCGTAGAGTCGGCCCAATACATGCAAAAACATCATCTAGTTTTAGAGGAGTATCTGACTCTTTTGAAAGAGTCAGCTCGGTAAAGTGTCACAATCCATTGATAGACAAAAAATCAGCTGCTCAAATGAGCAAGCTGATTTTAAGGCTCTTTGTCAACTGTAGTGAGTTTCAAAAAGTTACTAGAATTTTGATATAAATTCAATTTTCTTATTGACCCTGACCTTGGGGAAGGGGGATACTAATACAAGATAAGAAAGGAGAATATTATGCAAATCAATATGATTCGTTCAGAAGAAGCAATTTTAGAGGCGACGAAAGACTTTTGGAAATGATACATTTTTGCTTGAAAATCTACCAGAACCTGATATAATGTAGGTAGTTTCTGGAGGTATCAGTATGCATTACAAAAGAATTGAGTTAAAAGTCACAAATCAAGGTATCCATGAGCGCAAGATTTTTCAGGGTGTTAAGATTTTCAGCCGCAGCAAGCTGTCCAAAGATCAGAAAAGCATTCTGACGCAGAAGATTTACCTGACACCGAAGCAAAACATTGTTTACTATCAACGGACAGATGTCAACTATGACCAGAACTGGCACCATAAGAAGGATTATTACGAACTAACTTATGGCCAGTTGGACAGAGAAACTGTCTTTAAGGTTTGCCAAGATTTTGACGAACTAAGTCCTTTCCTGGAGAATGAGCTGCTTGAGAAGCTAAAAGAAAAGCAGTCAGCAGGCAAATTTTTTGAAAAATTAGATATATAAAAATCCGACTGCTTNTANAAGCAGTCGGATTTCTTTGAGTTATAGTTAAATAGTACTTAAACAGGACCTTGCGCAATCATAGCGTTGGCCACGTTTTAGAAAGCAGCAATGTTAGCACCAGCCAGGTAGTCTTTGTCAAGTCCGTAAGTTTCAGCGGTAGTTTTAGCTGTGTTGAGGATGTTGGTCATGATGTCTTTGAGACGACCAGAGTATACTAACATCTATTCATCTGGTAAGAGGGATTTTATCATCCAGATATTCATAGCTGGATGTCCGGCGGAGTTAGTAAGTGGTTGTTGCAGTGATGTGAAACTATAGTGTTGATAGATGGACACAGCCGTAGCCAGTTCAGTAGCGGTTTCTAGATAAAGCTGTTCATAACCTGCTAGACGTGCTTCTTGGAAAATCTGCTTTATCAGCCGACTGGAATAACCTTTGCCACGACTATTTTTAGTGACATACAATTTTTGTAATTCAGCAATCTTATCAGAAACAGGTGCAAAGCCACCACAGCCAACCAGCTGACCTTCGTCTTCCAGAACAAAGTAAGCTGCCCTCTCTTGCTGTTGATAATAGTCGGCCAAATGATCCAGATGAGAATCAAAGTAGACAGTTCCTGGTTTGTCAAGCCCGAATTCTTCTAGGCTAGCTCGAATGAGCTGCGCTACAGCTGGATTGTCTCTCATTTCTATTGGCCGTAAGTTCATGATAGTCCTCCGATAGGATGTATCGACTAATTAAACAATACCTTGTGCAATCATAGCGTTTGCTACGTTTTCGAAGGCAGCGATATTTGCTCCTGCAAGGTAATCAGTACCAAGTCCGTATGTTTCAGCAGTTGTTTTAGCTGTGTTGAAGATGTTGGTCATGATGTCTTTGAGACGGCCGTCCACTTCTTCACGAGTCCATGAGAGGCGAAGGCTGTTTTGGCTCATTTCAAGGGCAGATACAGCTACACCGCCAGCGTTGGCAGCTTTGGCTGGTCCATAAAGGATTCCGTTTTCTTTATAGACTTTAATCGCATCAAGGTCACTCGGCATGTTGGCACCTTCTGATACGCAGATAACACCTTGAGCAACCAAACGTTTAGCCGCTTCACCATTGATTTCGTTTTGAGTCGCACATGGAAGAGCAATATCGTAGTTACCAGCGTAAGTCCATACAGAACCTTCATGGTAAGTAGCAGTTGCTTTTTCAGCAGCATACTCAGTCAAGCGAGCACGGCGTTTCTCTTTGACATCTGTAAGGAGGTCGAAGTCAATACCATTTTCGTCGATGACATAGCCGTTTGAATCAGATACTGAGATAACAGTAGCGCCAAGTTCAGTCGCTTTTTGAAGAGCATATTGAGCTACGTTACCAGAACCGGAAATCACCACTTTCTTACCAGCAAAACTGTTACCATTTGCTTTGAGCATTTCTTCAGTATAGTAAACCAAACCGTAACCAGTAGCTTCTGGGCGAATCAAGCTACCACCGAATCCAAGAGGTTTACCAGTCAAGACACCAGCATCAAATTGGTTCAGGCGTTTGTATTGACCGTAGAGGTAGCCAATTTCACGTCCACCAACACCGATATCACCAGCTGGGACGTCAAGTGATGGTCCGATGTATTTTTGCAATTCAGTCATGAAGCTTTGGCAGAAGCGCATCACTTCAGCATCAGTCTTTCCTTTAGGATCGAAGTCTGATCCACCTTTACCTCCACCGATAGGAAGTCCAGTTAAGACGTTTTTAAAGATTTGTTCAAATCCGAGGAATTTCAAGATCCCTTGGTTTACAGTTGGGTGGAAACGAAGTCCGCCTTTATATGGTCCAACAGCTGAGTTAAATTGAACACGGTAACCACGGTTGACTTGCACTTTTCCATCACGGTCAACCCAAGGAACACGGAAAGAAATCACGCGCTCAGGCTCAGTGATACGTGCCAAGATGTTTTCTTCGATATACTCAGGGTGTTTTTCAAATACAGGTTCCAAAGTGCTGAAGAATTCTTCAACCGCCTGGAGAAATTCGGCCTCATGCCCGTTACGAGCTTTCACAGTTGCAAACACGCTTTGGATATAGTCTTTAGCAGATGTCATATCGTTCTCCTTTTTGTTGTTATATTTTATTACACGAGCCATTATAGCAGAATTTTTTTAGGGTGTAAAGAAAAAAGTTGAATTTTCTGAAAATTTCCATAATATTTTTTTGAAGATTCTAGGTGGAAATGCCGAACCTTTTGCTAGAAAATTAGGATAAATCCTTTATAGGAAGAATTTTAATGATATAATAGAGAAAATTAAGGAATAAGAGGTCAAAATAATGACAACAACCAAGACAAAAATTGCAGGTTTTGAATTTGACAACTGTCTGATGAATGCTGCAGGAGTGGCTTGTATGACAGTGGAAGAGTTAGAAGAAGTCAAAAACTCTGCTGCAGGAACCTTTGTGACAAAGACGGCGACGCTGGACTTTCGTCAGGGAAACCCAGAGCCTCGCTATCAGGATGTGCCATTGGGTTCTATCAACTCCATGGGCCTGCCCAACAATGGTTTAGACTACTATCTTGACTACCTGCTGGAACTCCAGGAAAGCGAACCAAATCGCACTTTCTTCCTCTCTTTGGTCGGTATGTCGCCAGAAGAAACCCACATCATTCTTAAGAAAGTTCAGGCAAGTGAATTTAAAGGGATTACTGAGCTTAATCTCTCCTGCCCCAATGTTCCTGGCAAGCCGCAGATTGCTTATGATTTTGAAACGACGGAAAAGATTTTGTCAGAGGTTTTTGCTTATTTCACTAAGCCATTGGGAATCAAGCTGCCACCTTACTTTGATATTGTACATTTTGATCAGGCTGCCGCGATTTTCAACAACTATCCGCTCAAATTTGTCAATTGTGTCAACTCGATCGGAAATGGTCTTTATATTGAAGATGAGTCAGTGGTCATTCGTCCGAAAAATGGTTTTGGCGGTATTGGCGGCCAGTACATCAAGCCGACTGCTTTGGCCAATGTCCATGCCTTTTACCAACGCCTGAAACCGGAAATCCAAATCATCGGAACAGGTGGTGTCCTGACGGGGCGTGATGCCTTCGAGCATATCCTCTGTGGTGCTAGTATGGTGCAAGTAGGAACAACCCTTCATAAAGAAGGCGTGGCAGCCTTCGAGCGCATCACCGCCGAACTCAAGGCGATTATGGAAGAAAAAGGCTATGAAAGCCTAGAAGATTTCCGTGGAAAATTGAAGTATATTGATTAAAAGTTTAAGAAAGGAGGCTGGGACAAAAGTCCTAGCCTCTCAATTGTCTTTGGATTATCGAGCAAGACGCAGTGGTTGATCGGGCTCTACTACGCTAATTTCATCAGCTTTTACAGCCCTACTCAACTGTGCGGAGGTGGGACGACGAAATCGAATTCTAACGAATTACCGATTTCTGTCCCACTCTCTTTTAGTATTGTTAGGGGAATAGAAAAAAGCCCTCCAAGATTAGATGGGAAATCTTGGAGGGTCATGGATAATTTATTTATCTAGAACGTTGTTTACCAGCGTTGCGTTTGTTTTTCTTTTTATTGCTATGAGTGATTGCTTGGCTCGCTTTTGGTGTCACATCCTTGATGCGGCCAGCATTGCTCATGGCTTTCGGAGGATTCTTTTCATATTCTTCAGCTACTTGCTTTCTAATCCGCGGACGCATCAAGTAGTTAATGATGAATTGTTGGATAATTTGGATGAAACCACCGACTACCCAGTAGAGGGTCACAGCCGCTGGTGACATAAAGGAGAAGACAACAATCATAATCGGGCTCATGTAAGTTGCACTCTTCATCTGCGCTTTTTGGGTTTCATCTTCGATACCATGTAGGGAGAGAAGTGACTGGATGTAGTAGAGTACACCGACAATGAGAGTCAAGGCTAGACTAGGTTTTCCAAGATTGATGCCAAGGAATGTACTGCTGGCTACACCGTTTGTGTATTGGGCAGCGAAGAAGAGGGCAGAGAAGAAAGGCATTTGAATGAGTAGTGGGAGGCAGCCGATACCGCCAAACATACTCAGACCATTTTCTCTTTGAGCAGCCATAAGTTCTTGCTGCGCTTCTAGTTTTTCTTCTTGAGTTTCGGCATTATTGATTCGTTCTTGGATAGGGGCAAAGATGGGCTTGAAGTAGTTCATCTTTTCTGACTGAAGAGTAGCCTTCCAAGACTGATAGATTCCCAGTGGGAAAATAATCAGCCGCACGATGAGTGTAACGATAATAATCGCTAGACCATAACCGAGACCTGAATTCTTAGCAAAGAACTGGATGCTATCTGCCATAGGCTGGCCAAGCACGTCCCAAATAATACCAGAAGGATTACCGGCCTTGTCTCGTCCGACACACCCTGTCAATAATAGAAGGAGGGACAAGCCCATTCCAGAGAATAAAATACGTTTAAATGTTTTCACGAGTTCATTTCCTTTGTTTCTAAAAAAATAATACCTATCTATTCTACTGTTTTTTAAGGAAATATACAATAGTTCTCCAGACCTAATTTGCAATTTTAAAGTCAGTATAGGACTCAAAATTGTCCATGGTGACATCTAAATAGCTGACTTTTGAAAAAGGAGTTGGACCCTTGCGGATTTCTTGAATGAACTTGGCCATGAGGGCAGAGCTTTCAGCTTGAGCCAAAATTTCGACTGTACCGTCGTCATTATTCCAGACGCGACCTGTAATCCCGCCAATCTGCAAAGCAAGGGAGTAAACGCCCCAACGAAAGCCGACGCCTTGGACTCGTCCTTGCGCAATCATTCTTACTTTTTGCATCGTTACCTCCTTTTGTAGCGGTTTGAAACTCGCTTTTCAGCCTATAGCGCAGCGAGCAGTTGCTTGCTGGAGACAAGATTTTCTCTGAAGCTAAGTCTAGAGGATGAGTTCAAAACTGCTAGATTGTGTTATAATGTATTTATGAATATTATAACCTCAAAAGCCAATAATGTGGTAAAAAAAGCTAAAAAGCTGCATCAAAAAAAATATCGTAGCGAGTCGTATTTGATTGAGGGCTGGCATCTTTTTGAGGAGGCTCTGGCCAGTCAGGCACGGATTCTGCGAATTTTTGCCTTGGCAGAGTACGAAGAGCGCTTGGCGGCATTTTCCCAGACGATTTTTGTCATTCCAGAGATTCTCAGTGATTTGGCAGATAGTAAGACTCCTCAGGGAATCGTTGCAGAATTAGTCTTTGAGGAGCAAAACATTCCAGAAAAGCTGGAAGGTGCCTACCTCTTTTTAGAAGATGTGCAGGATCCTGGCAATGTCGGAACCATCATCCGAACAGCGGATGCGGCGGGTTATCAAGGAGTTTTTATCTCTAGCCACTCCGCTGACATTTACAATCTCAAAACCTTGCGTTCTATGCAAGGTAGCCATTTTCATCTGCCCATTTATCGCGTGAGCAGAGAGGATATGCTGGCTCTAGCTCGTCAAAATGATTTACAAATTCTGGCTTCGACCTTATCAGAAGATTCTGTGGATTATCAAAAGGTCGAAAAACATGAAGATTTCCTCCTAGTCATGGGCAATGAAGGTCAGGGAATCAGCCAAGAAATGACGGATGCGGCTGATGTTTTGGTTCATATTTCCATGAAGGGGCAGGCTGAAAGTCTTAACGTTGCTGTGGCAGCCGGCATTCTGATGTTTGCTTTAAGCTAGCTTTTAGAAATCTCTCTATAATAAAACTAAATGGAGGTGATGATATGCCTTACAGAGAAGATGATGAATTTATGGCCTATGTGGGGCATTTGATCGAGAAGCCCAGTGTCCAACGCTTAAAAGGAATTACGCATCATATTCATTCCAATAGGCTTGAACATTCGATCAATGTCAGTTATACTAGTTATAAGATTGCTAAAAAACTTGGCTGGAATGCCCGCAGTACAGCACGGGGCGCTCTTCTGCATGATCTATTTTATTATGACTGGCGCGAAACCAAGTTTAAAAAAAGCCATGCCTGGGTACATCCCCGCCTAGCAGTTCGAAATGCCCGTAAGATTACCAAGCTCAATCGAGTTGAAGAAGATATTATCATCAAGCACATGTGGGGAGCGACCTTAGCACCACCCCGCTACAAGGAGTCATTCGTTGTGACCATGGTGGACAAGTATTGGGCGATCAAAGAAGCGACGGCACCTTGGCGACAAAAGCTAAGTGGGCGTAAAAAGTATCATCGAAAGATGATGAAAAGTTAAAATATAAAAAGGAGACGTTATGAACAATACAATTATTCAAGAAAACAGTGGACTTTCTAGTTTTTATTCTAAGGTCTACGGATTTGTTGGGATGGGAATTGCCATCTCTGCTCTGGTTTCGGGTCTAATGCTGACGACCTTCCAGACAGCTCTAGTTGAGATTTTGCTTCATTATAGCTGGATTTACTATGGAGCTATCTTCATTGAGCTGGCCTTGGTTTGGTCAGCTTCCAGCAGAGGCCTCCGCAATAGTCCAGCTGCTCTTCCTCTCTTTTTGAGCTACTCAGCTCTAAACGGATTTACCATGAGTTTCATTGTGGCCATGTACACAGGGGGCGTAGTTTTCAAAGCATTTGCAGTTAGTGCGGCTGTTTTCCTTGTCATGGCAGCCATGGGCGTCATCATTAAAAAAGATTTATCTGGCATGGGCCGAGCTATGATTGCGGGCCTGATTGGGATTGTGATTGCAAGTTTTGTCAATATTTTCCTGGGTAGCGACATGATAGACTATATTGTCAGCTATGTCAGTGTTGTCATTTTCGCGGGGTTGATTGCTTGGGACAATCAAAAGATTCGCTACGTTTATGAGCAAACGGGTGGACAGGCAGGTCTTGGCTGGGCTATTTCTCTAGCTTTGAGCCTCTACCTTGACTTTATCAACCTCTTCCTCAGCATCCTTCGTATCTTTGGAAGAAATGATTAGTAAAACATGGATAGTTTCCTTGATGAATGAGGAGCTATCTTTTTTGTTTGAGGGGCATTTCAGAAGTTGGATAGGAGTAGCAGTAAAAATTTTGCAAACTGTTAATTTTTTGATATACTAACTAAAAATATATTTGGGCAATGCATTCGTCTATTGTTCTGGAAAAGAAAGGAAGTTTCTATGGATATGTTATTTATCCCAGGCTGGTTGATTTTTGCAATCGTTGCAGCCATTGTGCTTATTATTCTTTTGGCTAAGGGCTATGTCAATGCTAAGCCAAATGAAGTAGTCGTTATTACTGGTCTGCGTAAGCAGCGCCATTTGAGAGGTAAGGCTGGCTTCATGATTCCTTTTGTAGAGCAGCGCTCTTATCTGGATATTGAGCAGTTTTCTACAGACGTCCGTACTTCTGAGTCTGTTCCAACACTTGATTTTATCAACGTTCGTGCCGATGCGGCTGTTAAGCTGAAGATTGGTACTACGGATGAAATGATTGAGCGTGCGGCAGAAAACTTCCTTAATTGGAATACAACAGATATTTCTAATTCTGTCCAAGATGTCCTCGAAGGGAACCTTCGTGAGGTAATCGGCCAGATGGAACTGCGCAAGATGGTCAATGACCGTCAGGAATTTGCTTCTAAAGTGCAAGATAACGTAGCGCCAGATTTGGCTAAGATGGGTCTGGAAGTCATTGCCTTTACCGTTCAATCCTTCTCTGATGAAGGCGGCGTTATTGACAACCTCGGTATTGAAAATGTCGAAACGATCAAGAAAGACGCCCTGATTGCCAAAGCTAAGGCTGAACGTGAGCGCAAGGAAGTTGAAGCTGAGCAGGACAAGCTGGCTAACGACAAGCGCGTGGCCGCTGACTTGGAAATTGCTCAAAAGCAAAATGAACTCAAACTGAAACAAGCAGCCCTCAAGCAGGAAGCGGATATCGCGCAAGCTAAAGCTGACGCGGCTAAAGGGATTGAGGCTGAAATTCAGCGTCGTGAACAAGAACGTGTGGCGGCAGAAGCCAACATCATGAAGCAGGAAAAAGAAGCGGAAGTCAAAGAACGGGAAGTTAAGGTCCGTGAGCAGGAATTGGATGCCAATATCCGCAAGCAAGCCGAAGCTGAAAAATATGCCCGTCAACAGGCGGCAGAAGCGCAATTGATTGAACGTCAGCGTCAGGCCGAAGCGGAACTCTTTGAAACACAAAAAGAAGCCGAAGCCCGCAAGGCTCAAGCCGAGGCTGAGAAATTTGCGCAACTACAAGAAGCAGAAGCTATTGAAGCCAAGGGACGTGCAGAAGCGGAAGCCATTCGTCTTAAACTAGAAGCGGAAGCCCAAGGTTTGGACAAGAAAGCAGAAGCCATGAAGAAGATGCAGGAAGCTGCGATTACGGAGATGATTGTCGATAAATTGCCAGAAATCGCTCGTGCGGTGGCAGAGCCATTGACTAAGGTAGATAAGATCACCATGTATGGTGAAGGCAATGCTTCTAAAATGGTCGGCGACATCATGCAGAGTATTGACCAAGTTTCCCAAGGAGCAGGCTTTGACATTCGTCAACTGTTAGCTGGAGCACTTGGTGTCAATATGACTGTCAACAAGCTCAAACAAGATGAACAAGCGGTTATCGAAGTTGATGAGAAATAAATCCAAATGTGTCTATGATATCCAAACAGCTGGGAGTTGAAACTTCTGGCTGTTTGTTTATCATCCATCAGAAAAGCATTTCTATCAGCTAAATACTTTTCATTACCATGTAAAAATGTTAAAATATAACAGATTAAACAACTAAGATTATAGGAGTAGAAAATGACAAAAGCTAACTTTGGTGTCGTAGGTATGGCCGTAATGGGTCGTAACCTTGCCCTAAATATCGAATCTCGTGGTTATACAGTTGCCATTTACAACCGTAGCAAAGAAAAAACAGAAGACGTGATTGCTTGCCATCCAGAAAAGAAATTTGTACCTAGCTACGATGTAGAGTCTTTCGTTCAATCTATCGAAAAACCTCGCCGTATCATGCTCATGGTTCAAGCTGGACCTGGTACAGATGCAACTATCCAAGCTCTTCTTCCACACCTTGACAAGGGCGATATCTTGATCGACGGAGGAAACACTTTCTACAAAGATACCATCCGTCGTAATGAAGAATTGGCAAACTCAGGTATCAACTTTATCGGAACTGGTGTTTCTGGTGGTGAAAAAGGTGCCCTTGAAGGTCCTTCTATCATGCCTGGTGGCCAAAAAGAAGCCTACGAATTGGTTGCTGATGTTCTTGAGGAAATCTCAGCTAAAGCACCTGAAGATGGCAAACCATGTGTGACTTACATCGGTCCTGACGGAGCTGGTCACTATGTGAAAATGGTCCACAACGGTATCGAGTATGGTGACATGCAATTGATCGCAGAAAGCTATGACCTCATGCAACACTTGCTTGGTCTTTCTGCAGAAGACATGGCTGAAATCTTCACTGAGTGGAATAAAGGCGAGCTTGATAGCTACTTGATCGAAATCACAGCTGATATCTTGAGCCGCAAAGACGATGAAGGCCAAGATGGACCAATCGTAGACTACATCCTTGATGCTGCAGGTAACAAGGGAACTGGTAAATGGACCAGCCAATCAGCGCTTGACCTTGGTGTGCCATTGTCACTAATCACTGAATCCGTATTTGCCCGCTATATCTCTACTTACAAAGAAGAGCGTGTACATGCTAGCAAGGTGCTTCCAAAACCAGCTGCCTTCAAGTTTGAAGGAGACAAGGCTGAGTTGATCGAAAAGATCCGTCAAGCCCTTTACTTCTCAAAAATTATTTCTTACGCACAAGGTTTCGCTCAATTGCGTGTGGCTTCTAAAGAAAATAACTGGAACTTGCCATTTGCGGACATCGCATCTATCTGGCGTGATGGCTGTATCATCCGTTCTCGTTTCTTGCAAAAGATCACAGATGCCTACAACCGCGATGCAGATCTTGCTAACCTTCTTTTGGATGAATACTTCTTGGATGTTACTGCTAAATACCAACAAGCAGTGCGTGATATCGTAGCTCTTGCTGTCCAAGCTGGTGTACCAGTACCAACTTTCTCAGCAGCCATTACTTACTTTGATAGCTACCGTTCAGCGGATCTTCCAGCTAACTTGATCCAAGCACAACGTGACTACTTTGGTGCTCACACCTATCAACGTAAAGACAAAGAAGGAACATTCCACTACTCTTGGTATGACGAAAAATAGGATAGGCCTATGGCAAAGCGAATTTTATTAGTAGAAAATGAAAAGAATCTTGCACGATTTGTGACTTTGGAACTGCAAAAGGAAGCATTTCTTTTGGATGTAGTTGAGACAGGAAGTCAAGGTTTGGCACTAGCTAGAGAAAATGACTATGATCTATTTTTGCTTAATTATGACCTGCAGGATATGACCGCTAGTGAGTTTGCTAGGCAACTGAGTTTGTTCAAGCCGGCCTCAGTCATTATCGTCTTAGCCAGCCGTGAAGAGATCAAAGAACATGCAGATGAGATTCAGCGCTTTGCTGTTTCCTATACCGTCAAACCTTTTATTATTAGTGATTTGGTTGAGAAGGTCTCCGATATTTTTCGAGGTCGGGACTTTATTGACCAGCATTGTAGCAAGCTGAAAACACCGACTGCTTACCGCAATCTACGAGTTGATTTGAAAAATCATATCGTCTATCGTGGAGAGGAAGTGATTGCCTTGACACGACGAGAATATGATTTATTAGTGACGCTGATGAGTAGTCCAAAAGTCATGAGTCGCGAGCAGCTTCTAGAACGTGTCTGGAAGTATGAAGGTGCCACTGAGACTAATGTAGTAGATGTCTATATTCGTTACCTACGGAGTAAGATTGACGTTGCTGGGCAGACCAGCTATATCAAAACTGTCCGTGGCATTGGCTATGCTATGCAGGAATAAAAAGAACAAACCCGCCTTCTGTTGCCAGAAGGGCGGGTTAATTTTTAGCGCAAATAATAAAATCCTAGAAGATTAAAATCCCTCTGCTTAGAGGACATGGCGCTCAAAAGCATTGTCAGAGATTCCTTGGCTGAGAATGAGTTTCGCCCATTCTTTGGCAGAAAAAAGGCTATGATCCTTGTAATTGCCACAAGATTCGATAGTAGTACCAGGGACATCTTCCCAAGTAGTCGTTTCAGCGATTTCTTCTAAGCAAGATTTGATGACTTTAGCAATTTCAGTCGCTGAGTGCTGTCCCCACATAATCATATGGAAACCTGTGCGGCAACCGAAAGGCGAGCAGTCAATCATACCGTCAATTCGCTTGCGAATAAGCATAGCCAGCAAATGCTCGATGGTGTGCAGGCCAGCAGTTGGAATAGAGTCTTCATTTGGCTGCACCAAGCGAATATCAAAGTTAGAGATAATATCTCCTTTGGGACCAGTTTCCTCGCCAATGAGACGAACATAGGGTGCTTTTACGATTGTATGGTCAAGCTCAAAACTTTCAACGATAACTTCTTTAGACATGGTTTCTCCTTTAAAATTTTAAAATTGGAACCTGAAAATGAGATCAGGTTTCAAAAGCGACATTTCAAACACTTCCTTTTGATTATAGCATAAAAAAATAAGAGTTAGGAAATAAAAAAATTTTATATATTAAATTCTTTGATTTAGCGCCTTTTCGCCCAATAATAGGCAAAAATCAGGCTTCTTTTTCAAAAAATTGATTTGTGAATTTCTGCTATTTATGATAGAATAAAAAGGAATTTTGAATTCAATAATTAAATAGATTTGGAGTAAAAACATGGGCTTATATACGATAGCTGCTTTTGTTTTTGCTGCCATCATTGGTTTAGTGATTGGGTATGTAGGAATCGCGGTTAAGATGAAAGCATCTAAAGAAGCTGCGGAACTTACTCTTTTAAATGCTGAACAAGAAGCAACCAATTTACGCGGTCAGGCAGAACGCGAAGCGGATTTGATTGTCAAAGAAGCGATGCGCGAAACCAGTTCGCTTAAAAAAGAAGCACTTTTGGAGGCAAAAGAAGAAGCCAGAAAATATCGTGAAGAGGTTGATGCAGAATTTAAGTCTGAGCGTCAAGAGTTAAAACAAATTGAAAGCCGCTTGACAGAGCGTGCAAGTAGTCTTGACCGCAAAGATGATAATTTAACCAACAAGGAAAAGACTTTGGAGCACAAAGAACAAAGTCTGACTGATAAAGCTAAACACATTGATGCGCGTGAAGCACAAGTAGCTGAGCTAGAGCAGCAAAAAGAAGCTGAGCTTGAGCGGGTAGCATCCCTGACTCAGACGGAAGCGCGTGAGATTATCTTGACCAAGACCGAGGACAAGCTGTCCAAGGAGATTGCAACTCGTATTCGGGAAGCAGAGCAGGATATCAAAGAGCGTTCGGACAAGGTAGCCAAGGATATCTTGGTTCAAGCTATGCAGCGGATTGCTGGTGACTATGTGGCTGAACAGACTAATTCAACGGTTCATCTTCCTGATGACAGCATGAAGGGACGAATTATCGGACGTGAGGGTCGCAATATTCGAACTTTTGAAAGCTTGACAGGGATTGATGTTATCATTGATGATACGCCTGAAGTAGTTACTCTTTCAGGTTTCGACCCAGTTCGTCGTGAGATTGCCCGGATGACCATGGAAGCTCTTCTCAAGGATGGTCGGATCCATCCGGCTCGTATCGAGGAATTGGTCGAAAAGAATCGCTTAGAGATTGATAACCGTATTCGAGAGTATGGTGAAGCCGCAGCTTATGAAATCGGAGCACCAAACTTGCATCCTGATTTGATGAAAATCATGGGTCGCTTGCAGTTCCGTACTTCCTACGGGCAAAATGTTCTCCGCCACTCGATTGAGGTTGCCAAATTGGCTGGAGTTATCGCTGGAGAGTTGGGTGAAAATGCGAACTTGGCTCGCCGTGCTGGTTTCCTCCATGATATTGGTAAGGCTATCGACCGAGAAGTAGAAGGCAGCCACGTGGAAATTGGAACTGAGTTGGCTCGCAAGTATAAGGAGCATCCAGTTGTTATCAATACGATTGCTAGCCACCACGGAGATGTGGAACCTGAGAGCGTTATTGCAGTCATCGTTGCAGCAGCTGATGCTCTAAGTGCAGCTCGTCCAGGAGCTCGCAGTGAGTCGCTGGAAAGCTACATCAAGCGATTGCAAGATTTGGAAGAAATTGCGAACAGTTTTGAAGGAGTTAAGACAAGCTTTGCCCTTCAGGCAGGTCGTGAAATCCGAATCATGGTCAGTCCAGAGAAAATCAAGGATGATAAGATTACAATCTTGGCACATGATGTGCGTGAAAAGATTGAAAACAACTTGGAATATCCAGGAAATATCAAGGTCACAGTCATTCGCGAAATGCGAGCAGTTGATTATGCTAAATAAAACGATTGAGACANTGTCTCAATCGTTTTGTTTGTTTTAAATGAAGTAGTAAATCGCCAGTGCTTGGCAGAAGCCAGCTTGAACAATGCTCGATTAATCTTAGTTACCTGCCTCAGCAGGACTTCATCCTTGCCCTCTACAAGACCATCAATCAGATTAACAACCCGCCTTTCTTGGTCATGATTGAGAGATTGGGAGAAGGAACTTGAGATACAATAAGGATACAGAGAGAAAAGCCAGATAATAGGAGCTTGCAGTACTGTATCCTTATTTTTAAATCGTGAAAATCAAATAATTAGGCCTAAAAGAAGAGAATTAAGGTGTGTGTAAATTTAAAATCTTATATTTTCTTACAAAGAAGATATAAGACTTTTGACATTTTTCATTTTATATGATAATCTATGACTGTAAAATCAAAAAACGTCACAGGATTTTTAGGAGGAAGTTATGGCTACTGCTTTTACTGCTGAAGAAAAAGAAGCAATTAGAAAGAAATTACATAAAGTTGCAAAGGAATGCCTTCAAAGATATGGGGTTAAGAAAACCACAGTTGACCAGATGGCAGCAATGGTAGATATTTCTAAAGGTTCTTTTTATAATTTTTATTCTTCAAAGGAAATGTTATTTTTTACGGTCTTAGAAGAATATCAAATAGATGTTATGAATCGCCTGACAGAACAATTAGGTATGGAAACCAAGATAGATACAAATCGTCTGGTAGAGTTACTTTATGATTTTTATCAAGATTTTCGCTATTCATTTATGTATACCATATTTAAAAATCATGAAATGGAATTACTCCTAAGAAAATTGCCAAAAGAGGCGATAACAAATCATCATCTGATAGATGATAGGATGGTTAAAAAAATTGTGTCCCGAATCAACATTAGAGAAAATGTATCGGTAGAAATCGTCTCTGCTTTATTTAGAACGATTGCTATGACTATTCTACACATCGAGGAAATCGGCGAAAAACAATTTGATACTACATTGAAGTTAGTCATACAAGGAGTTGTGGAGCAAATTACTAAGGAGGACAGGTAATGGTGAAAGAAGCAATTAGAGCCGCAAAGCTTTCTAAAAGATATGGAACAAAAAATGTTGTCAACAACTTGAATTTATCAATAAAACCTGGTGAAATAGTAGGTTTTTTAGGACTGAATGGTGCAGGGAAAACAACGACGATGAGAATGATGCTAGGATTGATAAAATCTACATCAGGAGAATGTTATATCCAAGGAAAAAAGTTAGATCTGAGTAATTTAGAACTTCGAAATGAAATAGGTTATATTATTGAGACGCCTTATTCTTATCCAGACTTAACTGTGAGGGAAAATTTAGAAATCGTTAGTAAATTAAGAGGGGTTAATAAAGATAATATTGACTGGGTAATTGAAAAATTAAAACTAAAGCAATATGAACATAAACAGGAGAAGCATCTTTCTTTAGGAAATGTTGCGCGTTTAGGAATTGCAAAAGCGATTATTCATAAACCTAAAATTCTAATTCTTGATGAGCCGACAAATGGATTAGATCCTTTTGGAGTTATTGAAGTGAGAGAACTATTAAAGGAATTGGCGAATCATCTAGGTACAACTGTTCTTATTTCAAGTCATAATCTAGAGGAAATATCTAAAATTGCTACTAGGATAGTCATTATACATGAGGGCAGACTTATAAGAGAAGTTGAAAGCAATGAATTAGAGCAGTACTTAGAAAAGAAGTTATTAGTAAGTGGCTCTAATAATAAAGCTATGAAAGAAGTATTATCTAACCATGGCTATCAGGTAAACATTCAATCAGACACAGAAAATAATATCGATTTCTTAGAACTAATTGATAAAAAATCTGTGGAATATCCGGAAGAAATTGCTACATTGCTAGTTCATGCAGGTTATCCACCTAAATCACTGATTGTTGAAAAAGAAGATTTAGAGCATTATTTCTTAAGAATACTGAATGACTATAATGGAGGAATCTCGAATGAAAAAGCTTAGTTCCTGTATTTTAATTGAATGGAGAAAGTTAATAAAATCAAAACTTTCCATCGTAACTGCTTGTTCTATCTGTTTAGTTCCTTTTATTGTTGGCTTGTTTGCAACTATGATGAAATATCCAGAGAATTTCAAAAATCTTGGTTTGATTTCTGCAAAAATGGAAATGATGAGGATAACAGATTGGTCGTCATACTTAATGACCATATCACAAGTCATTTCTGTTGGGGGATTGCTCATTTTTGGATTTACAGCATCTTGGGTTTTTGGTAGAGAATATTCTGATAAAACGATGATTGACCTATTAGCACTCCCGATAAGAAGAGATACAATCGTATTATCCAAGTTTATCGTTATCGCTCTATGGAGCTATATTCTATCAATTTTTGCACTTTTATTGGGATTATTAGCTGGCAATCTGATTGGACTTGAAGGCGGTAGCTTAACGGTGATTTTCAAAGGTGTACTTACTTTTGGTTTTTGTACTACTTTTACAATCATACTCTCTACTCCAGTAGCTCTTTTTGCTTGTTTAGGCCGGGGATATTTGTCACCATTGGCATTTATCATTTTTACTATTATTTTTTCTCAGCTTGGTTCTGCTCTTAACTTTGGGAAATACATTCCATGGGCGATTCCTGCACTCGCAAGTGGTATTGCAGGAAAAGCACTATTGAATTTTGGGAGCATTGTCAGTTTATTTGGGGTCAGTATTCTAGGTCTTATTGCAACAATAGCGTGGTGGCGGTATGCTGATTACGATTAAAATGAAGTGATGAGAATAGTAATAATACAAATTTAAGTATAATTCATTTCAAATCAAAACAACCCCTCCTGTTCAGATTGAAGAACAAGAGGGGTTATATTATGACAATCGAAAGTTTTGGGAGAATGGAGACTATGTGAGTATCGTTGGCCTAAATGAAAAGATAGTTTCTAAATATATAGGCGATTGGGAAAAAATGATCTTGTCTTTGATAAGTTAAATGTTAAAGTGTTCTCAGATGGTAGTTTTAGAACAAGGTAAAATCTCGTTACAGGCATCAGTCAGGTGAGGGACAAAATCCAAAAAAGATGCTTGGTCTGAACTTTTTCCAACAGGGGCCGGATTAAAAAGAGGCTGAGGAGAGAGAACAGGAGGATAGGGTAGAAATACCAAGGATTACTGACGAATTGAACTCCCTCAGCAATCCTCAAAGGGATGTAAGTATGGGACAGCAGAATCTGCCCAGACAGGAAAAGCAAGACAATCGCAGCCATGGTCAGAATCAGAAACTAGCCCAGTTTGAAGATGGTGTTAGAAAATTACTTCATAAGGACCTGTTCTCCACCTTGATGAAATAGCGGTCTTCTCCCAGCTCAATCAACTCGACTGGCTGAGGATAGAAGCGATCCATGACCTCTTTTTGAAGAATATCTTCTTTAGGACCTTGCGCTATAATTTCACCTTCTTTTAGGAGCAGGACATGATCCATAGCAGCAGTGATTTCCTCTACATGGTGGGTGACATAGAGGATGGTTGGAGCCTGGTCCATTTGCGTAATCATACCAATTTGATCCAGCAGGCTCTCGCGGGCAAAGAGATCCAGACCGCTGGTCGCTTCATCTAAGATAAGCAGTTCTGGCTTTTCCATGAGACTGCGCGCAATCAGCAAGAGCTGCTTTTCCCCTTGAGACAGACTGGTGTAGCTCCGGCCAATCAAATCTTGTCCGCCAATGGAAGCCAGCATTTCCCTAGCTTGATCCAGTTCAGTTTGTCCGTAAGGAGCGTAGAGAATACTGCTTTTATACTTTCCTGTCAGGACGATTTCTTCAGATGTGAGATGGCTGGGCAGGCGTTCAGCAATGAAGGAGCCGACTACTCCAATCTTAGTTCGCAGCTCAGGAATGTCTCCAGCACCAAATTCCGTACCGAGAACCGTCACCTTGCCCTGAGTCTTCCAATGTTCAGCCATAAGCAAGCGCAGGAGAGTAGATTTTCCTGAGCCGTTGAGACCGAGAATGGCCCAATGCTCTCCCTTTTTCACCTGCCAGTTGAGATCTCTTAAGATGGTTCGGCCTTGCTTAGCCAAGCTTACATTTTCTAGTTTGATAATTTTTTCCATTTTTACTCTCTTTCGTTAAATCTCCTTTATTATAACAAAATTTAGGATAAAATAACTGATAGGAGGAGGCAGATGTTTTATAAAAGTCAGCTGGTGTAGGTCCTTTTGCTAACGATGATCTTCTTTTATCTCCGTATCGTTGGCGGTGTAATGAAGGTCTATCCTATTACCATCATGGTACTCTTGCTCTTATCCAGCAATATCCATGGCGTTCTGGGGATGATTGTGGCAATCCCGACTCATTCTATCCTCAAAGAAATCGCTAAGTTATCGGTCAATATCTATGATAACCACAAGGAAGCCCAGCAGTAGAGGAACGAAGAGTTGGGGATTATTAATAAATAAGGATGAGTTCGGGATTCGATTGATTCCAGAGTTTCGAGACCAGAAATAAGACGGAAGAAGGGTCTTCCGTCTTATTTCATTATGTCTTCAAGTCAGTTTTTCTCGTAGAGAAAAACAAGAAAACCACCAGCTTAGCTGGTGGTTGCCAAGGCTTTGAGCTTTCATTTCTTTTTCCTAGTATAATCTACTTGTTCAGGTAAGATAAAGGAGGAAAAGGAAATGGCCAAAATCAGTTACAGTTTATCACATATCAAATGGATGTGCAAATATCGTATCATCTTTACCCCCAAGTATCGCAGAAAAACCATTTACTACAAAATAAGACGAGATCCCATTGAGATCTTTTGTCATCTATGTCAATACAAAGGTGTGGAAATTACTGAGAGACAGATGATACCAGATCATGTTCACATGCTTGTCTTGATCCCTCCAAGACTTACGATTTTTGATTTCACGGGGTATTTGATAAATATGTAAGTATCGTTGGCCCAAACGGAAAGGCAGTTGCCAAATATGTTCGCGAGCAAGAGAAAAATGGAATTGTCCTTGAAAGGTTAAGTGCTAAAGCATTCTTAGATGGCGATTTTAGAACAAGATAAAAGCCCGTTGTTACGGGCATTAGTCAAGTAACTATAACTATTTTCCTGCTATCTATTAGACCAGGTTCTTGGTAGGAATAGAAGTAGGATTGGATAGATTTCTAAACGCCCTGCAATCATGGCAAGAGAGAGGAGGAATTTAGAAAATGGGCTATAGATAGAGAAGGTCTCGGTTGTCCCAATCATTGGTCCGATATTATTGAAACAGCTGATGACAGCACTGGTAACAGTCATTAGATTGTTATTGTCCAGACTGATGATAAAAATCAAAGCTGCGATAATCAAAATATAAACAACCAAATATTTGAGAACCTTGTGTTGGGTATCTTTATCCAAAACAGCGCCGTTGATATGCATGGTTAGAACGCGGTTTGGCGAAAGCGTGGAAAGGATTTGGTTTTTAGCGATGCGGCCGATGATAATGGCACGGATTACTTTGAAACCGCCAGCGGTGGAGCCAGCAGAACCTCCGAGACACATGAGCAGCAGCAGAATGACTTGTGAGAAGAGGGGCCACTTTACGGTATCTCCATAGCCGAATCCTGTCGTAGTAATGATGTTGGAAACTTGGAAAAATGAAATTTCTAAGCTTTTAGCAAATTCCCCGTAAATATGGAGAACATTGAAGCTAATCAAAATAGTGGCAGTGAGGACAATCCAGAGATAGCCTTTCAACTCCTCATCATGAAAACAGGCCTTAAATCTTCGAATCAAGAGATAATAGTAGAGATTGAAGTTCACCCCAAAGGTCAGAACGCCGAAGCTGACAAGGTAGGTGATTAGAGAACTATTGTAGTGGGCAATTCCGTCGTTAAAGACAGTGAAGCCTCCCGTACCAGCCGTTCCCATTGCGATGACGATACTATCAAAGAGTGGCATGCCGGCGAGGAAATAAAGAAAGGCAAAAAGGGCAAAGAGCGCTAGATAGATAATATAAAGAATCTGGGCAGTGTTTCTTAATTTCGACACAACCTTACCAAAGACTGGTCCAGGAACTTCTGCTTTCATGACCTCTAAGTGGCCATTTTTAGCATTGTCCATGATAGCTAAGGCAAAGACCAGCACCCCCATTCCTCCGATCAAGTGGGTAAAACTACGCCAAAAGAGGAGGGAGTGGGAAAGGACAGATACATCATTTAAAATCGTAGCACCAGTAGTGGTAAAGCCAGAGCTGACTTCAAAGAAAGCATCAATTAGATTAGGAATCTGGCCAGAAAAGACAAAAGGCAGAGCGCCAAAGAAGGACCAGAGAATCCAGCAAAGGGCAACAATCAGGACCCCTTCCTTGGTGTAAATGTGGGCATCCTTAGGCTTAAAGGCTGAACCTAATCCACCCAAAATCACTAAAATAATCATTGTCGCGCCGATCGAAAGGAAGACTTCAAGATCTTCATGGTAGATCAGGGCAACGATTGTTGGAACCAACAAGAGGGCTGCTTCGATGAGCAGGAGTTTGGAGAGGAGAAAGCGAATCATAGATCTATTCATGGGGCTACCTCTCTAACAAATCGTAAATCTTATCGATGTTTTGAATCAAGGTTGTCACGATGATCTTATCTCCGACTTCCAAATAGTCATCTCCACTTGGGAAGATGGCTACGCCTTGACGAATGATAGCAGCAATCAGCACCCCGCTCCTTAACTTGAGCTGAGAAAGAGGCTGTTCGATCATTTTATTTCCTTCGTTGATCTGAAATTGGAGTGTTTCAATTTGGCCATTTGCTACATGGTGCAAGGCTTCTAGGCTGGAGAATTGTGCGTTATTCCGTCCGCGGATGAAGTGCATAATGGTATCAACTGCGATTCCTTTTGGCGTGACAATACTTGCGAAGTCTTGGTTATCAATAATCTCAAGCAGACTGGTCCGATTCACTTTGGTGATATTTTTCTGAACTCCGAGGTTATTGAGGAACATGGAGGTGATGATATTTTCTTCATCGACGCCTGTCAGAGTAGCTATTGCATCGTAATGTGCAGCTCTTTCCTCGAGTAGAATATCTTTGGCTGTACCGTCTCCATTGACCACGTAGAGCTCAGGGAATTCTTGGCTGAAGAACTCTGCACGCTGGCGATTGATCTCGACGACCTTGAGCTCAATCTTGCTATTTTTGAGAATGTTTAAGAGATAATAGGCAATCTTACCTGCCCCAATAATCATGAGGCTCTTGATGACTCTTGGTCGGATTTTATTGTGGAAGCGGACAATTTCTGAACGATTTCCAGTCAGGAAGATCTTATCAGATGGCTGCAAGGTGAAATCACCATCTGGAATGCTGAGTTTTCCTTCTCTCTCAATAGCACAGATGATAACGTGAGGGAAATGCTTCCTAAATTGCGAGAGACTCATTTGGCAGAGATGACTTTCTGGCTTGATCTTAAACTCCATCAAGGTCACTCGACCATTGGCGAAATGCTCCAATGACAGAGCGTTAGGAAAATCAATAATATTCGCAATATAACGAGCAGCGAGGAGTTCAGGGTTGACCATCAGAGAGAAGCCTAGAATATTTTTTTCTTTAAAATAAGCATTGGAGTATTCAGGATTTCTTACGCGGACAATAGTTTCTTTGGCCCCCATTTTCTTTGCGAGAACGGCTGAAACCATGTTGACCTCATCCTGCTCAGTCATGGCAATAAAGATATCGCAGTGGGCAACATCTGCTTGCTCCAATATTTTAAAATTCGCACCATTCCCAACGATGCCCATAATATCGTAACGTTTTGTAATATGATTTAGAACAGCTTCATTTTGTTCAATTAAAACGACATCATGCTTTTCAGCAACAAGTGAGCGACAAAGGGCGGCTCCGACCTTCCCGCTTCCGACGACGATAATTTTCATATTATTCCTCCCGAATATGTATCTATCATACCTTTTTTTATATAAAATTTCATCTATAAATCTCAATAAAGTCGTTTTTTACAGAATAGTAAGCTGTTTCAAAAGAAAACCTACAAAAATCTCACTTTTTGAGGTCATTTTTGTTGACTTGTCGGAAGAAAATGATATACTAGGAAAGTACCCTCATTGATTTACATCAAACCTGTTGTGATGTAAGTTAATGATGCCTTAACCACGCTGTTTGCTGAGCTTGACTCCGGGCAGTGTGGCTATTTTTTTATTCTAATGAAAATCAGGAAAAAATCATGTCTCAGCAAAATCACATCGTCCTTTTTGAACCACAAATTCCACAGAATACAGGCAATATTGCTCGTACTTGCGCAGCGACTAATTCTCCCCTCCATATCATCAAGCCCATGGGCTTTCCTATTGACGACCGTAAGATGAAGCGGGCTGGACTGGATTATTGGGACAAGCTGGATATTAGCTTCTATGACAGTCTAGATGACTTTATGAAGCAGATGGACGGACGACTCTATCTGATTTCTAAGTTTGCCGAGAAGGTCTACTCGGAGGAGAATTTCGCAGCAGAAGGGCCATATTATTTCATGTTTGGTCGTGAGGATAAAGGCTTGCCAGAGGAATTTATGCGTCAGCATCCAGAAAAGGCCTTGCGCATTCCCATGAATGACCAGCATGTCCGCAGCTTGAATGTCTCTAATACGGTCTGTATGATTGTCTACGAAGCCCTACGACAACAGAACTTTGCAGGACTGGACTTGGTGCATGAGTATGAAGCGGATAAGTTGAAGTAAAAGAAAAATAGTTGAATTGAAATAATATTTATTACATCAATCAAAAAGCTTGCTCTGGCAGGCTTTTTTTGTTATGATAAGAGTGTCTTCAGGGCAGGGTGAGATTCCCGACCGGCGGTAAGTTTGACTAGCTATTTTAGCTTTCTCGTCGTTGTCTTGTCTCGATATACTTTAAGTATGATCTTCGACTGCGACGCCTAGATAAATCTAAAATATCTTAGCTAAATAAGTCCGCGAGCGAAAGCTGATGTGGTGCGATTCCACAACCGACAGTATAGTCTGGATGGGAGAAGACGAAAGGCGTTATTGCCTGGCCGGTTGGTCGTTTTAATTTTATTTTAAGGGGTATTTTATATACTCTTATAAATTCTGAAAGGATTTTTCGGGCCTTGTGTTAGCAGCCTTCCAGCTTCTCTAATTTTTATAAATTGGAGGAACCTGTTATGACAAATACGCGCAAAATGGCGATAGTAGCGGCTTTATCTGCACTATCTTTTCTGCTCATGTTCTATCAAATCCCTTTGGTAGCCGAGTTTCTAAAATTGGATTTTTCGATTATTCCGATTTTATTAGCCTTGGTTCTCTTGGATTTTAAGAGTTCTGTAGCAGTTTTGCTCATCCGCTCTGTTTTAAAATTGTCCTTAAATGGTCATGGAGTGGAAACCTTGATTGGTTTGCCGATTAATATTGTGGCGATTCTGGTCTATGTCATCTTCTTTGCTCTTTTCTGGGAAAAGAAGAGAGATTTGATGAGCTATCTGCTTGCATCTTTCCTAGGAATTCTTTCCTTGACTGCAAGTATGCTGGCGCTGAATGCTTTTTATGCCATTCCGCTTTATGCTCGTTTTGCAAACTTTGATATCGGTCAGATGATTGGTGTAAGTAAGTATCTACTGACCATGATTGTTCCCTTTAACCTATTAGAAGGAGTAATCTGGGCGGTGGCTTTCTGGCTGATTTACACGCTTTTGACGCCCGTTCTAAAACGCTATGAAAAATAAACAATCTTATCTAACAAAGGGCTCTTTTGCCCTTTTACTTTTCGTCATACTAGGCTACATGGTCAAGTTTTATCCAGAGCAGCTGGTTGCCTTTGATAGCCTGATTCAGACCTGGCTGCGGGGAGACTTGCCTGCAGCTTTGACGACATTTTTCAAACTGGTTACTAGTTTCATTGACCCACTAGGGATCATTATCTGGGTTTCTGCCCTTGTCCTATTTTTCCTGTATAAAAAATGGAAATTAGAAGCTGCCTTGCTAGCGGGAAATCTGGTTTTACATGGGATTTTGATTAAGCTGATTAAACTCGTCTACCAAAGAAGTCGGCCCAGTATTTCACATTTGGTCGAAGAGGGAGGCTATTCTTTCCCAAGTGGGCATGCCATGGCGACAGCCATTGTTGTTGGGACCTTGATTATCATTGTCCAGCAACGGATGCAAAATCAACAAATCAAGCGTCTGGTACAGGGCTTGCTCTTGCTCTTTATCTTGACCATTATGGCATCCAGAGTCTATCTGGGCGTGCACTACCCGACGGATGTAATCGGAGGAACCTTGCTGGGCTTTGCCATTCTCAATATCGAATTTCCCTTTTATGACAAGCTGCGCTTTCAGTGGCGCTTCACGGGAAAGCAGAAATAAATGATAGATGAGAAAGGTCAGCTTTTGCTGGCCTTTTTATCTTGACAAAGGAGGCCTTTTCTTTTAAGATAAGAGCAAGTGAGGTCAGGAGGTGATTGTCCGCTTTGAATCCAGAAATCATAAAGTCGGTTTTAGCTCTTGTAGATGAGATTCCTGCTGGGTGCGTAACGACCTATGGTCAGATTGCCCGTTTGATTGGGCGGCCTAAAAATGCCCGCTTGGTGGGGAAGATACTCAGTCAGTCGGAGCTTTATGGCGGCAAGCATCCTTGCCACCGGGTGGTCAATGCAGCAGGGCGTCTGACACCGGGCTGGGAAGAGCAAGCGCACTTGCTTTGGGCAGAGGGAGTGGACTTGAAGGTCAATGGCTGTGTAGACCTCAAGCGTTATCAGTGGGAGGCATGATTTTCTTCTTTCTTAGTGAAGGGGGAAATTTTTGTTTCTATACTCTTTTTTGTGGTAGAATGGAAGGTATGAAATCTTACAATGCTTTGAATGATTATTATCGAAAACTTTTTGGAGAAAAGACCTTTAAGGTGCCCATTGATGCGGGCTTTGACTGTCCCAATCGGGATGGCACCGTGGCGCATGGAGGCTGCACTTTCTGTACCGTTTCGGGTTCTGGTGATGCCATTGTGGCACCAGATGCGCCCATTCGCGAGCAGTTCTATAAGGAAATTGACTTCATGCACCGCAAGTGGCCTGATGTTCGTAAGTATCTGGTCTATTTCCAGAACTTCACCAATACCCATGAGAAGCTTGAGGTGATCCGTGATCGTTATGAGCAAGCCATCAACGAGCCGGGTGTCGTTGGAATCAATATCGGAACTCGGCCCGACTGTTTGCCTGATGAGACCATCGCCTACTTGGCTGACCTGTCTGAACGCATGCATGTGACCGTGGAGCTGGGGCTTCAGACCACTTATGAGGAAACTTCAGACCTTATCAACCGTGCTCATTCTTATGAGCTTTATGTGGAGACGGTCCAGCGCGTTCGTAAGCTAGCTCCCAAGGCGGAGATTGTCTCTCACTTGATTAACGGTCTGCCGGGAGAGACCCATGAGATGATGCTGGAGAATGTCCGCCGCTGTGTAACGGATAATGACATTCAAGGAATCAAGCTTCACCTGCTTCACTTGATGACCAATACCCGTATGCAGCGGGATTATCATGAGGGGCGACTGCAGTTGCTCAGTCAGGAGGAATATGTCTCCATCATCTGTGACCAGCTGGAAATTATCCCTGAGCATATCGTCATCCACCGTATCACAGGCGACGCCCCGCGAGATATGTTGATTGGCCCTATGTGGAGCCTCAATAAATGGGAAGTTCTCAATGCCATCGAAGCTGAAATGCGTCGTCGTGGTAGCAAGCAAGGCTGTAAAGCAAAGGAGCAGAAATTCGTATGTTAAGACCTTTACAGATGGCCCATGCCTTTTTGGCAGAAGTCGTGACCAAGGAAGATACCGTAGTGGATGCTACTATGGGCAATGGGCATGACACGCTTTTTCTGGCTCAGTTGGCCAAGCAAGTCTATGCTTTTGATATTCAAGAGCAGGCTGTGGAAAAGACCCGCCAGCGCTTGGCAGAAGCTGGCTTAGACAATGCTCAGCTAATCTTGGCTGGGCATGAGAGTCTGGACCAATACACGGACCATTTCAAGGCTGCTATTTTTAATCTTGGCTACCTGCCTTCGGCGGACAAGTCTGTCATTACAAGACCCGATACGACGCTGGAAGCTCTAGAAAAGGTCTGCCGAGGCTTAGAAAAAGGTGGCCGCGCAGCTATCATGATTTACTACGGGCATGAAGGTGGTGAAGTTGAAAAAGATGCGGTGCTGGACTTTGTCAGTCAGCTGCCCCAGCAGGACTTCACCGTCGTCCTCTACAAGACTATTAATCAGATTAACAATCCGCCTTTTTTGGTTATGATTGAGAAATTAAAAGAAAAATAAGGATTCCAAAGTTGCTAAAAACTTTCTGGGGAATCATTTGGAGAAAAATGGATAAACAATATTTGCATGAAAAATTGGCTGGCTTACGAAACAAATACGTCGAGTCTGCCAATGAAGAAACGACTGTTGGCCTTTTGGACGAGGCCAAAATGAATAAAAAAATGCTGCGAATCAAGAAAAAATTGGTGAATTTAGAAATGGAGCGCTGCCAAAAGATGATTGAGCACCGCGATCTATCCAAAATTGATCAAAAGATTTCAGCGCAAAAAGAATTGTTTAAAGAGTGCTGCCAGCAAAGATAAAGGAGGTTCAAAGTGGAAATCCTTCTCTACACGATTGTTTTTTTGCTCTTATTGGTTATATCGAATGTGACCAACCGTTTGCTGCCCCAGCTTCCTCTACCTCTAGTGCAAATTGTGCTGGGGATTTCGCTTGGTTTTCTCCTTCCTCAGGGGAAATTTCATTTAGATACAGAGCTATTTTTGGCCTTGGTAATCGGGCCTTTGCTCTTTCGGGAGGCTGAGGAAAGTAATATTACAAGTATTCTCAAGCACTGGCGAATCATTTTGTATTTGATTTTTCCAGTTATCTTTATTTCAACGCTTGGTTTGGGCTATCTGGCCCATCTTCTCTGGGCTGCCTTGCCCTTGGCGGCCTGTGTTGCCGTAGGAGCAGCTCTGGGACCGACAGACTTGGTTGCCTTTGCTTCCCTATCAGAGCGTTTTTCCTTCCCCAAGCGGGTGGAAAATATCCTAAAAGGAGAGGGATTGCTTAACGATGCGTCTGGTCTAGTTGCTTTTCGTGTGGCTCTTTTGGCCTGGACTACAGGAAGTTTTTCCCTAGGAAAAGCTAGTATATCCTTAGTTCTTTCCATTATTGGAGGATTTGCTGTTGGGATGGCCAGCGCAGCTCTTAATCGCTGGTTGCATAAACTGCTGATGAGTGCCCAAGTATCAGATATTGCCAGTGAGCTCTTGCTGGAGCTGAGCTTACCCTTGGTTACCTTCTTTTTAGCAGAGGAGATTCATGTCTCAGGGATTATCGCAGTAGTCGTTGCAGGTATCTTTAAGGCTAGCCGCTTCAAGCGGATAACGCTTCTGGAAGCTCAGGTGGATTCGGTCACGGAAACCATCTGGAATACAGTGAACTTCATGCTCAATGGCTCTGTTTTTATCATCTTAGGAATAGAGCTGGAGATGATTGCAGAGCCAATTTTAAAGAGCCCGATTTACGATAATCTCTTGTTACTCGTGAGCATTGTTCTTTTGACTTTCCTGCTCTTTGCTCTTCGGTTTATCATGTTGTTCACTTTTTACTTCATCCGAATCAGAAGATTGCACAAGAATGTTGGAAACTACCTGAAGGAAATGCTGCTGCTGACCTTTTCAGGTGTCAAAGGAACCGTCTCCATTGCGACTATTCTTTTGATTCCGAGTCAATTGGAGCAAGATCATCCTTTGTTGCTTTTCTTGGTTGCAGGTGTCACCTTTCTGAGCTTTCTGACAGGTTTACTCACTCTTCCTCATCTGTCTGAGGAAAGAGAAGAGGAAGCCGAGCACCTCATGCACATTGCTATTTTAAATGAAGTGGTGAGTGAGCTGGAAGCAGGCCTCAAGCAAACCAAGGCTAAGGCACCTCTCTATGCGGCTATTGACAATTACCATGGCCGAATCGAAAATCTAATCCTTGAACAGGAAGACAAGGCCACTCAGCGAGACTTGGCAGCTCTGAAATTATTGATTTTGAGTATCGAAAATGATGGTCTGGAGCAAGCTTTTGAGGAAGGAAAAATCAGCGACCGCAGCTATCACCTCTATCAGCGTTACCTGCAAAATATCGAGCAGGGAATCAATCGCAACCTGGCTTCTCGCTTTACCTATATGCTTCTCGTTACCCTGCGTGTATTGCGCATGTTGCTCCATGAAATCGTCACTCTTGGTGCCAGATGGCGCTCTTGGAGGCAGGGTGGAGCTAAGCATCTAACTGCTGAGGATATGGAGGATATAGCAGAGCTTTATCTGTCCAATACCGAAGTCATTATCGAAAGTTTGGAACATCTAAAAGGTATTTATAAGCCTTCTCTAATTACTTTTTTGCAGGAATCTCGACTAAGGGAAACGGAGATCATCGGTAGTGGTGCCTTCGTCGAGCGTGTTATTGCGCGATTCAAGCCCAATAACATCTCAGAAATGATCTGGGGCTATTATTTGGAGAGAAAAATTATCTTTGAATACGAGAAAAAGAAATTGATCTCAAGTAGCTATGCTAAACGCCTGCGCCAAAATGTCAATAATTTAGAAAATTACTCACTGAAAGAAAGAGCCAATACTCTACCTTATGACATGGTTAATTACGCTAGAGAGCGCTAGAAGATAAGGCTATCCAGTGAGCTCCACTAAAAATTAAATAGAATTCAAAAAGAGAACGGCATGCTTTAGCCGTTCTCTTTTTGCTTGTTTTTTAAAGTCTATCAAGACGCAGAGTTAAAATCAGTTAGCTTTGGCTTTCATCGAGCTTGGTTTTTTCTGCTTCAGCCTTTTTGGCTGACTTGATAAGAATCTTGCCATTGCTGGTCATGATTGCTTTGAGTTCTTTTTCGCTTGGATTTTCCAGATAGAAGTCAGTAATGGCGTCTTCGATATGATCTTGAATGGTACGGCGCAGTGGGCGAGCACCCATTTTCGGATCGTAGCCCAGATCAACCAATTTTTCTTTGACTTTCTCCGTAACATCCAGATGAATGTCATTGGTTGCCAAACGTTGATTGACATCGTCTAGCATAAGGTTGACGATTTGCAGCAGATTGTCCTTGCTGAGTGGCTTGAATTCGATAATGCCGTCGAAGCGGTTCATAAACTCAGGACTAAAGAAGTTGCCCAATTCACCCAAAACGGAATTGGTACGGCCTTCACGAGCTGCCCCAAAGCCAACGCTGGCTTCAGCTTTGCCAGTTCCGGCATTGGATGTCATGATGATAATAGTGTCCTTGAAGCTGACAGTCCGACCTTGACCATCGGTCAGGCGGCCATCATCCAGAACCTGCAGGAACATGTGCATAACGTCAGGATGGGCTTTTTCCACCTCATCCAGCAGAATGAGCGAGTAGGGATTGCGGCGGACGCGCTCAGTCAACTGACCAGCCTCCTCATAGCCGACGTAGCCTGGAGGGGCACCGACCAGCTTGGCCACGCTGTGTTTTTCCATGTATTCACTCATATCAAAGCGAATCATGCTGTCAGCCGAGCCAAAGAGCTCAATGGCTAGTTGCTTAGACAGCTCAGTCTTACCGACACCAGTAGGACCGACAAAGAGGAAGCTACCAATTGGACGATTAGGACTTCCCAGTCCGACCCGGTTGCGGCGGATGGCCTTGGCAATCTTATCCACGGCATCATCTTGCCCAATGACATGAGCTTTTAAATCGCTGGCAAGATTGACCAGTTGAGACTGTTCTTTTTCTTTGAGGTCGCCGACTGGGATATTGGTCTTTTGCTCTACAATGTGCTCAATGGTTTTCTCGCTGATAATTGGAATATCGTTATCCAGCACGCTCGTCTTTTGGAGTTCCTTGTATTTGGCAATCTGATCGCGGAAGTAAGCCGCTTTTTCAAAGTCTTCGTCACGAGTTGCCTGAGCCTTGAGGTTTTCGGCCTCAATCAGACGCTGGTCAATGACCTTGGGATCAACAAAGTTGAGGGTCAGATTCATCTTAGAACCAGCCTCATCCAAGAGGTCGATAGCCTTGTCTGGCAGGAAGCGATCTTGGATGTAGCGGTTGGAGAGAAGTGCCGCAGCTTCAATGGCCGCGTCTGTGTACTTGACATGATGGTAGTCTTCGTATTTTTTCTGAATCCCTTTGAGGATGGTAATCGTTTCCTCTACTGTCGGCTCGTCTACTTTGACCGGCTGCATGCGGCGCTCGAGGGCTGCATCCTTCTCGATGATACGGTATTCATTGAGGGTAGTAGCTCCAACCATTTGGAGTTCTCCGCGAGCCAGAGCTGGTTTGAGGATGTTCCCAGCGTCCATATTGCCATCGCCAGCAGAACCCGCTCCGACAATTTCATGGATTTCATCAATAAAGAGAATGACATCTTGACGAGAACGAATCTCGTCCATGAGCTTCTGCATCCGCTCTTCAAATTGGCCACGGATACCAGTCCCTTGTACTAGGCTGACAACGTCCAGGCGGATAACTTCCTTGCCTTGGAGTTTATGAGGCACATCCCCGTCCACAATCTTCTGGGCTAGGCCTTCGACCACAGCTGTTTTTCCGACACCGGGTTCCCCGATAAGGACAGGATTGTTCTTGGTGCGGCGGTTGAGGATTTCAATGACACGAGTAATCTCTTCGTCCCGACCGATGACAGGGTCAATTTCTCCTTTACGGGCAATCTCAGTCACATTGATACCAAACTCTTCTAGGAGACCTTTTGGCTTTTGCGGAGCCTGTTGGCGCGGACCAGATCCACGGTTGGAATTGCCACCATAGCCACCGCCACCGTAGCCTCCTCCAGATTGAGTTGGCGGGATATTTGGATTTGGTTCTTGCGGTTGTTGGAAATTACCAAGGCTATTAAAGAAATCGTCAATAGGATCAATTCCTTGATTGTTAGCCTGAGTCAGTCCTCGAAACAGACTATTGTTAGGGTCTGTCTTCATGATTTGGTAGCAGTTTTGACAAAGGTCAATCTGCTGCTTATTCCCATTTACATTTGTATAGAGATGGATGGTTGATTCATTGATTTTACAATTTTGACAAAGCATATTCTACCTCTTTCTTTGGCCGTAGATCCACCTATTTTTAAATGGTCAAAAATAGTCAAAGTATTATAGTTTCATTATATCAGTATTCTTGCACAATGCAAGAATTTACTACAAAATCCTCCCTGAGACTGATTTTTTGAGAAATTATAGAGCTAAAAAGAGAAAAAAATGGTCTTTTACTGGTATTTCAGTTTCTTTTTATGGTAAAATAGGAGAGAAGCAAGTAAATAGGAGAAATAAAATGGAATCACATTTAGTTAGAATCATCAATCGTTTGGAAGCTATGGCCAAAGACGGTGGAAATTTAAAACGTAATTTTGAACGTGAAGGAGTAGTTGTTGCCGAAGTGGCGTATAGCTACGACGAAGAAAATGGACCAATTTTTACTCTGCGTGATGTGGCAGCGCGTGAGACTTATACTTTCGATAGTATTGACTTGATTGCCATGGAAATTTATGAATTATTATACTAAAAAGCAGGGTTCTGCTTTTTTATTTTGCTCGTCAAGCTCAGTCTTTCCTCCTATAACTTTATATAAGAAAAATGTATAAGTGGGACAGAAGGATTTCTGATATAATGAATAAATATAGTGAAAAAGAAATGAGAAAAGAATGGCAAATATTATTGACGGGAAAGCTTTAGCGGAAAAGCTTCAAGCGAAACTTGCAGAAAAAACAGCAAAACTAAAAGCAGAGACAGGTCAGGAACCTGGTTTAGTGGTGATTTTGGTGGGCGACAATCCAGCCAGTCAAGTTTATGTGAGAAATAAAGAGCGGTCTGCTCTAGCTGCTGGCTTTCGCAGTGAAGTTGTGCGCCTGCCTGAGTCAACGAGTCAGGAAGAATTGCTGACCTTGATTGCTAAATATAATCAGGATCCAGCTTGGCACGGAATCTTAGTCCAGCTTCCTTTGCCAGCCCACATTGATGATGAAGCGGTTCTATTAGCCATTGATCCAGAGAAGGATGTAGATGGCTTTCATCCGACCAATATGGGGCGACTTTGGTCAGGACATCCCTTGATGATCCCTTCTACACCAGCAGGAATCATGGAAATGTTCCGCGAATATAAGGTGGACTTGGAAGGAAAGAATGCGGTGGTGATTGGCCGTAGTAATATTGTCGGCAAACCCATGGCTCAGCTTCTGTTGTCTAAAAATGCGACCGTTACTTTGACGCACTCAAGGACCCACCATTTAGCAAAAATTGCAAAGAAAGCTGATATTTTAGTGGTGGCTATCGGACGAGGACACTTTGTAACCAAGGACTTTGTCAAGGAGGGAGCTGTCGTGATTGATGTCGGCATGAACCGGGATGAAAATGGTAAGTTGATTGGCGATGTTAAATTTGACGAAGTGGCAGAAGTGGCTAGTCTCATTACTCCAGTTCCAAAGGGAGTCGGACCGATGACCATTACCATGCTAATGGAACAGACTTACCAGGCCTTTGTTAGAAGTTTGGAGAAATAATAGAAAAGTGCCATTAGGTTGATCGATTTCTTCTTTCAATTGTTTTTGGTCATCTTGTCGCTAGTGGTATTAGACAAGAAACTCTAGAAATAGGCTAAAGCGAGGCTGGATCAAACGTTCCCCCTCGTTTTCTCATAGAAGAATCTAGCCTTTTTATAGGTAGCTAGCCTGATTTTTCTAAATTTTGAAAACATAAGAGAAAATTGTGAAAGCGTTTGAAATTAGTTGGAAAATACAGTATAATAAGATTAGAAAAAGAAACTAGAGGAGGCTTCTCATGGCAGTAAAAGATTTTATGACACGCAAGGTTGTATACATTAGTCCAGACACAACGATTGCGCATGCGGCAGATATTATGCGCGACCAAAAATTGCACCGCTTGCCCGTGATTGAAAATGATAAGCTGGTGGGTCTTGTGACAGAAGGAACAATCGCAGAAGCAAGTCCATCAAAGGCAACGAGCCTATCAATTTATGAAATGAACTATCTTCTAAATAAAACTAAGGTAAAAGATGTGATGATTCACGATGTTGTTACTATTTCCCAGTATGCTAGTTTGGAAGATGCGACTTATTTGATGCTGAAAAATAAAATTGGAATCTTACCAGTTGTTGACAATGAGCAGGTCTATGGAATCATTACAGATCGCGATATTTTCAAGGCTTTTCTAGAAGTGTCTGGTTATGGCGAAAAGGGCGTTCGGATGCGCTTTGTCACAGAAGACGAGGTTGGTGTCCTATCGCATATTATCGCATTACTTGTCGAAGAAAACCTCAATATTTCAAACACAGTCAATATTCCTCGTAAGGACGGTAAAGTTGTCATTGAGGTACAAATTGACGGAGATATTGACTTGGTTTCCTTGAAGGCCAAGTTTGAAGCACACAATATAAAAGTAGAAGATATTACCCGCACCAGTGCAAAAGTTTTATAAAGTAAAAGAGGCTGGGACAAAAGTCCCAGCCTCTTCAATTGTCTTTGGCTTGTCGAGCAAGACGCAGGGGTTGAGTGGGCTCTACTACGCTGATTTCATCAGCTTTTACAGCCCTACTCAACTGTGCGGAGGTGGGACGACGAAATCGAATTCTAACGAATGACCGATTTCTGTCCTACTCTCTTTATTTTCTTGCCAATTGGCTTCCTAAGATGGTATAATCAAGGAACTGCAATCAATGATAGAGGAGAAAAGATGAGTATTTTAGAAGTGAAAAATCTCAGCCACGGTTTTGGTGACCGGGCTATTTTTGAGGATGTATCCTTCCGCCTGCTCAAGGGGGAGCATATTGGTCTAGTCGGTGCCAATGGTGAGGGAAAGTCAACCTTTATGAGTATTGTGACGGGTAAAATGCTGCCGGACGAAGGTAAGGTCGAGTGGTCCAAGTATGTGACGGCTGGCTATTTGGACCAGCATGCTGTGCTAGAACAAGGCCAGTCTGTCCGCGATGTCTTGCGGACGGCCTTTGACGAGCTTTTCAAGACCGAGGCCCGTATCAATGAAATCTACATGAGCATGGCTGAGGATGGAGCGGATGTGGATGCCCTCATGGAAGAAGTGGGCGAGCTACAGGACCGCTTGGAGAGCCGAGATTTCTATACGCTAGATGCCAAGATTGACGAAGTTGCACGAGCACTAGGTGTCATGGACTACGGTATGGAAAGCGATGTGACAGAGCTATCTGGTGGGCAGCGGACTAAGGTTCTCTTGGCTAAGCTGCTTCTGGAAAAGCCAGATATCCTGCTTTTGGACGAGCCAACCAACTATCTAGATGCGGAGCATATTGACTGGCTCAAGCGTTACCTTCAGAATTATGAAAATGCCTTTGTCTTGATCTCGCATGATATTCCTTTCTTGAACGATGTGATCAATATCGTCTACCATGTGGAAAATCAGCACTTGACCCGTTATTCTGGGGATTATTACCAATTCTTAGAAGTCTATGAGATGAAAAAATCTCAGCTGGAAGCAGCCTACGAGCGCCAGCAGAAGGAAATTGCAGACCTCAAGGATTTTGTGGCCCGCAACAAAGCCCGTGTGGCGACCCGTAATATGGCCATGTCCCGCCAGAAAAAGCTGGATAAGATGGATATTATTGAGCTGCAAAGTGAGAAACCAAAACCTTCCTTTGATTTCAAATCAGCCCGTACACCTGGCCGCTTTATCTTCCAAGCCAAGGATTTGCAGATTGGCTACGACCGGCCTCTAACTCAGCCTCTTAACCTGACTTTTGAGCGCAATCAGAAGGTGGCCATCATCGGGGCAAATGGGATTGGGAAAACCACTCTTCTTAAGAGTCTACTAGGTATTATCCCACCAATCGCTGGGGAAGTTGAACGTGGGGACTATCTGGAGCTGGGTTATTTCGAGCAGGAAGTCGAGGGCGGCAATCGTCAGACACCGCTGGAAGCAGTCTGGAATGCCTTTCCGGCCCTTAATCAGGCAGAAGTTCGAGCTGCTCTGGCCAGATGTGGCTTGACTTCCAAGCATATCGAGAGCCAGATTCAGGTTCTTTCAGGTGGGGAGCAGGCCAAGGTCCGCCTTTGCCTCCTCATGAACCGAGAAAATAATGTTCTGGTTCTGGATGAGCCGACTAACCACCTGGATGTAGATGCCAAGGAGGAGCTCAAGCGCGCTCTGAAAGAATACAAGGGCAGCATCCTCATGGTCTGCCACGAGCCTGATTTCTATGAGGGCTGGATGGATCAAATCTGGGACTTCAATCAACTAACTTAAAAAGCTATTAAGGCGGTTTTGATTGCAGAGACTAGGAGGACTCACTTAGTCACTTGCAAGCAGCCGCTTTTAATAGCTTTAGTTTTTAATATCACATAGTTGCAAATGCAATTATATTGTGTTATACTTCTTCTTGTTGGGAGTTTTGGATTTTCTGTAAGATATGATCCAACTGAAAGAGTTCAGATGAAGTCAGTTGATGCAGACTAGCCTGAATATATCTGTTCTCGTAGCCAATCAGCTTATCATATACTCTTAGTGCAGGAGTCAGTGGATAGAGCTCCTTGAATTTCTTGTTTTGAGCCTTGGTTTTCTTGACAATCAAGCCCCTTTCTTCCAGCTTTCTTAGAGAGCGGCTTAGAGTAGTCTTGTCAATCTGAACCAGCTCTGCCAGCTGAGATTGATGGATGGCGGGATGTTCGACAATGCGAGTAAGAATGAGAAAGAGATTATTATCAAGCCCGCATTGGCTAGCTTCTTGGTTCATTCTCATCATGGCTTGACGGGAGATGAAACCCATTTGACGAAATAACTGACGATAATCCATAAGAACTCCTTTGATAGTTGCATTTACAATGATTATATAATAAAGCAAGGACGGAAACAAGTATGTGGCATAAAAAATATTTGCAAGAGTTGGACACGCTAGAGTTTTACAAGATTCTAAAACTGCGGATCGATACCTTTGTCGTCGAGTAAGAGCGAATCTATCATGAATTGGATGAAAAAGACTTAAAAGCTGTTCACATTTTTCATGTTAATAAACAAGAGGAAGTGGATGCCTATGCCCGCGTGTTTGTGGAAGATGGAAAAGTCGTTTTCGGCCGCCTTGTGACAGCTCCGTCAGCTCGGGGGAAAGGATTAGGCAGTCGCTTAGTAGAGGAAATTCTGAATCTTTGTACTGAAAAGTGGCCAAGAAAAATCATTGAAATTGAAGCCCAGGAGCAAGTCGTGGGGCTTTATGAAAAATTCGGTTTTGTAAGTCAGGGAGAGCCTTTTATCTTTGAATCAAGGCCCCATATCAAAATGATTTACAACAAATAAAAAAATCCAGTTGAAGAACCACTTATAATGACGGTGTCTCAACTGGATTTTGCTTTCTTAAAACATGGAGTATTCATCGGCTAACATGACTGTTTCTCTGCCGTCATTGTCCACAACGTAGATCATTCGAGGATAGAAAGGGTCAAACTTATAGGTGAAATCAAAGGAGATAAGTGTATTGAGATGGTCCTCGGAGAAGCGAAAAGTCAGCTTCCCTTCGTTATTAATCAATTCGAAGCGAATCAGATTATTCAAAGGGAAGACATCTTTAAGGAAGTTGTCGATGATGTACCAGAAAGTGTCAATCACATCATCTGGCAAGCTAGTGATAACGCCAAAGCTGGCATAGCGACCACGAGTATTGGTAAAAGCCATGAGACTCACTCCTTTCTGGAAACCTAGCTGCGGTAGACCAAATATCAGTCATTTAGTGTGACACAGCAATATTGTTGGTTCTATCATACAAGAAATAAGTAGGAATTGCAAGAAATTGCTTCTTTGCTGGACGGAGGTCTTTTGAGAAAGAGAGCAAGAAAAAAGAGCTTGCGCTCTTTGACAACTTTATCGATTCTTTAGTTCAACATAACGTTTGTACCAAATTTTCACATAAGCATCGGAGAAGGGACCGCGTTCGTTGTTGATCCAGTCAACCAGAATCTTAACGTTTTCCTTGAGAATGAAATCCAAATCATCCGAATAGTTCATTTGCCTTTTATGACGTTCATATTCTTCCACATCAAGCAGCCGTTTTTCTCCGTCTGTGAAGACCTTGACATCTAAATCATAGTCGATGTACTTGAGGGCTTCATTGTCCAGATAGTAGGGGCTGGCAAGGTTGCAGTAGTATGAAGTGCCATTATCACGAATCATGGCAATGATATTAAACCAATATTTCTTATGAAAATAGACAATGGCAGGCTCTCGTGTTACCCAACGCCGGCCATCACTTTCTGTCACCAGTGTGTGGTCATTAACGCCAATAATGGCATTTTCTGTTGTCTTTAGTACCATGGTATCTCGCCAAGTGCGGTGAAGATTCCCATCATGCTTATAACTTTGAATTGTAATAAAGTCGCCTTCTTTGGGAAGTTTCATAACCTACCAACTTTCTACAATTTATAAGTTTATCCTCTTTATTGTAACATATTTTCATAAAAATGCCTAAGTTTTCATAGAAAATCTTAAAGATATTCTCTTAGAGCGCTGGCAATGTCGGAGAAATCATAGCCTTTACGGGCCAGAGCTTGGGTCAGACGCTGTTTTAAGTCATAGCCCTCGTACTTTTTGGAGTACTTGCGGTATTGCTTGTCTAGCTCTTTATAGAGCAGTTCTTGTTGGTTTTCCTGGTCTTCTTCGATGTCTAAATGCTGATAGGCGGTTTTGGCTTGGCTGTATGAAAATCCTTTGTTTATCAAGGATTGAAGAATTTTATCTTGTAAGGCCTTGCTGGGCAGTTTTCCCTGGTATTTTTTGAGCAATTTTTCGGCAACTCGCTCGGCTACTTCAGTGAAATCAAATTGTCTTAATTCTTCTTCAATAGTAGTGCTAGAAATTCCTTTTTGACTGAGTTTTTGCTTGAGAACAAAAGCGCCCTTGTCACCAGTGAGAAGGTTGGATTGGATAAAAGAATTAGCATATTTTCTGTCGTTGATCCAATTTTCTTTTTTTAAAGCATCCAAGACTTGGCTGATGATGTCTGGCTGGATATCGTTCTGGGTCAGATAGTCCTTGACTTCCTTGGCAGTTCTTTGCTTGAAGGAGAGATGGTAGAGGGCTAGATTTTTGCCGTAGGAAAATTGGGCGTAAGTTTGAATCTCTTTTAACTCCTGCTCCGTGATTTCCATCCCTTTAGACAGCATGAAGCGGACGATAGTGTCCTCTGTGATATAGAGCTTTTCACTGTCGTCCAACTCCAAGAGGTAGAGTCTTTTTTTCTTTTCGATTTTTGTGATTTTCATAAGAGATTTTGGCAAAATCCTTTCTTTTAGCCAAATGCTTCAAAGGAAGCAATCAAGCGCAGTTTGTCTGTATCAACATCCTTCCGGCCATAGTAGTCAAGAAAGAGCTCTGCGTATTTGGGGTCAGATAAATTATAAGTAAGAGACCAGATGGCCCAGTAAAGGTCAATGTGGCGATCACTGAGGCCAGCGAGACCAACGTCAATAAAGCAGGAGAAGGTTGCTGCGTCTTTCAGAATGAAATTAGGCAAGCAGGCATCTCCGTGAATCAAGGAGTCTGACGTCAGTAGGTGTCCCTGTTCTTGGATAAGCTGGTAGGCTTCCTCTCGACTTTGGATATGAAATTGAGGCAGCAAGGCTTTTTGATAAAAGCAACCTTTATGGTAATTTTCCTCTGCTTGCTCTTTATAGTGTTGGAGGCGATGCTGGATTGGGAAATTCTGGGGTTGGATGCTATGAAGTTTTCTGAGCGCGGCAGCTATTGTTTGGCAAAGCTCTTCTGGCTGTTGAAGAAAGGCTAGGGCATCCTTGCCCTCGGCTTCTCTAGTCAGCAGGTAGTCATGATCTGCTGATAGGTAGTGAATGACAGGCACACCGAGTTCTTGCTTCTCAAACCATTTGGCAAGTGTGGCTTCTTGGGCTAACTGGCCTTTTTGGTCAATTTTCAAATAATAGCCCGTATCGGCATAGAAAACACGGGCGCTTGAATGTGAGGAGCTGTCGTAAAAGTTGGCTCCCTCTAGATAAGTTCGGATTTGCTCAGGGAAATGTGCGAGTGGAAGAGATATTTTTTCTGCTTTCATACTTTTATTGTAACATATTCTCAACGAATCGACTCTAGCGTGGTATAATAGAGGCATGAATGTAAAAGTGAAGCAAAGAATCCCTCTCAAAATCAAAAAAATGGGAATCAATGGGGAAGGAATTGGATTTTATAAGAAAACGCTGGTTTTTGTGCCGGGGGCTTTGAAAGGCGAGGAAGTCTACTGTCAGGTGACCAAGGTACAGCGGAATTTTATTGAAGCCAAGCTCCTCACCATCAACAAACGGTCAAAATTTCGGGTGGAAGCGCCGTGTGAGATTTATGAAAGCTGCGGAGGCTGTCAAATCATGCATCTCCACTATGACAAGCAGTTGGAGTTTAAGGAAGATTTGCTGCGTCAAGCTCTTAAAAAGTTTGCACCAGCTGGCTACGAAAACTATGAAATCCGTCCGACCATCGGTATGCAGGAGCCGCTCTATTACAGGGCTAAGCTGCAGTTTCAGACTCGGAAGTTTAAGGATGAGGTCAAGGCAGGGCTCTATGCCCAGAATTCCCACTATCTGGTCTCGCTGAAAAACTGTCTGGTTCAGGACAAGGTAACGCAGGCTATTGTCAATAAGGTGGCTCGGCTGTTAGGCAAGTATAGGCTACCTATCTATGATGAGCGCAAGACTGCTGGAGTGCGAACAGTCATGATTCGCAGGGCCAGAAAGACGGGTCTGGTGCAGATGATTTTTGTGACAGGGCGCAAGCTAGACTTTTCTCCAGTCGTTCGAGACCTAGTGGCTGAATTTCCCGAGCTGGAGACAGTGGCGGTCAATTATCATACGAGCAAGTCCAGTGAGATTTATGGGGATAAGACAGAGATTATCTGGGGCGAAGAAGCCATTCAAGAAGGAGTGCTGGACTATGAGTTTTCCCTGTCGCCTCGGGCTTTCTATCAGCTCAATCCTGAGCAGACTGAGGTGCTCTACGGGGAGGCGGTTAAGGCGTTGGATGCGACGAAAGAAGACCATTTGATTGACGCTTATTGCGGGGTTGGGACCATCGGTTTTGCTTTTGCTAAAAGGGTCAAGTCTTTGCGAGGCATGGACATCATCCCTGAGGCCATTGAAGACGCCAAGCGCAATGCGAAAAAGATGGGCTTTGACAATACGCTCTACGAGGCTGGAACGGCAGAGGAGATTATTCCTCGCTGGTACGCTGAAGGTTACCGGGCGGATGCCTTGATTGTCGACCCGCCACGAACTGGTCTGGACGATAAGCTGCTAGAGACGATTGTTCGCTATGCACCTGAGAAGATGGTCTACGTTTCCTGCAATGTCTCAACTCTGGCGCGCGATTTGGTCAAGCTCAGTCAGGTATATGAAGTCCACTACATCCAGTCGGTTGACATGTTTCCCCATACCGCTCGGACCGAAGCAGTGGTGAAATTGGTTAAAAAAGACAAGTAGAAGAGTGATTTATTGAAGCTTCTTTGAGGTAACGACAAAATCAAGTCTGAATGAACAGCAAAAACCTGCAGAAGTCTGCAGGTTTTTGAGTTAGAGGATTATAGCTTGATTTCAGTGTTTTGGAGAACCTTCTGAGCATCGGAAACGATTGTGTCGAGGATTTCTTTACATGGACGAATTTCCTTGACTAAGCCAGCGATTTGGCCACTCATCATAGAGCCATGTACGGTATCTCCTTCGTAAACAGCTTTAGAAAGAGAACCGATGGTGATTTCTTCGAGTTCGTCACGATTGGTGCCCTTGTTTTCTAGTTCGATATAGTGGTCGGTCATTTCATTGCGGATACAACGAACTGGTGCACCAGCAATACGACCAGTAACGGCAGTGGCAGTGTCATTGGCTGCGATAATGGCATCTTTGTAACCTGCTGAAATTGGGCATTCTTCAGAGGCTAGGAAGATAGTTCCCATCTGAACTCCTTGCGCACCGAGGACAAAGGCAGCAGCGAGACCACGACCATCGGCAACCCCACCTGCAGCGATGACTGGAATATCAACTGAGTCAACAATCTGAGGAATGAGAGCCATAGTATTGGTTTCACCGATGTGACCACCAGCTTCAGAACCTTCGGCAATCACGGCATCAACTCCGAGCTCTTGCATTTTTTGCGCGTGTTTGACACTGGCAATAACAGGGATAACCTTGATACCTGCCTCTTTCAGATAAGGCATGATGAATTTTGGTGTACCAGCCCCAGTCGTTACGACAGGAACTTTTTCTTCAATGATGACTGTCACAATATCCTTGATATTTTTCATCATGAGCATAACATTGACGGCAAATGGCTTGTCAGTCAATTTACGCAGTTCACGGATTTCTTCGCGCAACTGCTCACCCGTCATTCCTCCTGAAGCGATGATTCCCAGTCCGCCAGCTTCTGAAACAGCTGCCGCCAGTTGGTAGTGGGAAATCTGAGCCATGGCTCCTTGGAAAATAGGGTACTTGATGTTCAACAATTCTGTAATAGACATAGGGCATCTCCTTTATTCTGTATTTAAAATCATTATATCACTATAATAAAGCGTTTTCAAGAAAGCTCTAGTCTGGCAAAAGATAAGAGTTTGTGAAAATAATCTCAGTAATCCTTGATAGGACTGGCTTTTTCTTGTGAAACTCCGTTTATCAGTGTCCTTATAACAATAACTTATAGTCTATTAGAATTTGTTATATTCTCTAAGATCGAATTTGAGCAAGCGCGGAAAGGATTTTTATTGGACGCATCTTTTGTGATATAATAATAAAAAATACACGGAGGTAGGGCATATGGATAATGTGATTGATTTGTCTATTCCAGTGGCAGAAGTGATTGAGAAGCAGCCTGAGGTTTTGGATGTTTTGGTCGAGTTGGGCTTTAAGCCTCTGGCCAATCCTGTCATGCGCAATACAGTCGGGCGCGTGGTTTCTATCAAAAAAGGAGCTGGTATGAACGGCATTGACCTGAATAAAATCAAGCAAACGCTGGAATTGAACGGCTATGAAGTGGTGGGGATTTAGGCATGGCTACTGAACGCATTGAAGTCCTCAAGTCTATCTTGCTGGATTTACATAATGGAGCTTCGGCAGAGTCCGTTCAGGAGCTTTTCAACGAGCATTTTGCTGGTGTGTCCGCTATCGAAATCAGCCTGATGGAGCATGAGCTGATGAACTCGGATACGGGAGTGACTTTCGAGGATGTCATGTCCCTCTGCAATGTCCATGCCAACCTCTTTAAAGGTGCCATTCAGGATGTGGAGGTGGCTGATACCGACCATCCAGGCCATCCTGTTCAGATCTTCAAGCAGGAAAATTTAGCGCTGCGGGCTGCCCTTATGCGGGTTCGCAGGCTCCTATCCACCTATGAAAGCACAGAAGATGAAGAGCTTCTTCCAGAAATCCGCAAGGGACTCCAGCGTCAGCTGGGTTTAGTGGCGCAGTTTGATGTCCACTATCAACGCAAGGAAGAGCTTATGTTTCCTATCATGGAAAGCTACGGCCACGATTCGCCGCCCAAGGTCATGTGGGGTGTAGACGACCAGATTCGGGACCTTTTCCAAGAGGCTAGGTCTGCTGCAGAACAGCTGCCAGATACTTCTATTCAAGAAGTCAAGGATAAGTTTGAGACTTTTGCTGCTGAGTTTGAAGCTATGATTTTCAAGGAGGAGTCTATCCTTCTCATGATTCTCCTCGAGTCCTTTACTCAAGATGACTGGCTCAAGATTGCTGAGGAGAGTGATGCTTATGGCTATGCCATCATCAAGCCAACGGAGAAATGGATTCCTGCTTGGCACTCATTCTCGGAGGAGGAAGCTGGGGATGCTGCTGATGAAGGAAGCGAAGCGCCAGCCAGCACAGAGCAGACTAGTGATGGCAGATTTCAGCAGGTCATTGATACGCCAGATGGTCAGGTCACCATTTCCTTTAAGCCCAAGGAAAAGAAAGAGCAAGCCTTTAATCGGGACTCCCAGCAGCCTTTTGGCCATGGCTATCTGTCGGTGGCGGAGGCCAATCTGATTTTAGATCATCTGCCCATGGAGATTACCTTCGTCAATAAGGACGATATTTTCCAGTATTATAATGACAGTGTGCCAGCAGACGAGATGATTTTCAAGCGGACGCCGTCCCAGATAGGGCGCAATGTCGAGCTCTGCCACCCGCCCAAGTTTTTGGACAAGGTGCGGCGGATTTTCAAGGCTCTGCGTGAGGGAGAACGGGACAAGTTTGAGATGTGGTTTAAGTCGGAATCACGGGGCAAGTTTGTCCATGTGACCTATGCGACGGTGCGGGATGAGGCTGGTGAATTTCAGGGGGTGCTGGAGTATGTGCAGGACATTCAGCCCTTCCGTGACATTGACAGTGATTTTTACCGAGATTTGGACTAGGTATTTGCAGTTAGAAAGTGAGAAACATGAGTTACGAACAGGAATTTTTACAGGAGTTTGAAGCTTGGGTCAAGACCCAGGTCATGATTAACGAGATGGCCCTCAAGGAGAGCCAGGCAGTCTACGAGGCGGACCAAGACGAGCGGGCCAAGGAAGCGGCCATTCGCTATGAGAGTCGACTAGATGCCTACCAGTTCCTTTTAGGAAAATTCGCCAACTATCAGGCGGGCAAAGGATTTCATGATCTGCCAGACGGACTTTTGGGTGAGAGAAATTATTGATTTTTCGCTGGAAAGGTGATAGAATAGGTTCATCAGAGGTGTTTTGAGTCAAGCATTTTACAGAAAGTGGCGGTGCTGAGAAGTCCACAAATGTGTCAAAACTGGTTGCTGATGGTTAAAAATGAAATAAAAGTGTCTTTGTATTTACTTCAAAGACGAAAGTTGCGGGCAACTGCCCGAAATTGGGTGGTACCGCGGATAAGCACATTCGTCCCTTTCTAGTCTGACTAGGAAGGGATTATTTTTATGTTGCGGAAAGGAGGGTTGAATGAAACTTCTTGAATCTTATAATGGCAAAGAGTTGCCAAGGTTGGAAACTGAGCGGTTGATATTGCGTCAGCGAACGGCAGATGATGTGGAGGATATGTTTGCTTATGCTGGTCTGCCTGAAGTCTGTTATCCAGCTGGCTTTCCTCCTGTAGATAGCTTGGAAGCAGAGCGTGACTATTTTGAAAATCGCTATTTTGAAAATTTGGAAAAGAAGGAACTTCCGTCAGGCTATGGCATTACGGTTAAGGGGGAAGACCGAGTCATTGGCTCTTGTGACTTCAATCACCGCCATGAAGATGATGTCTTTGAAATTGGCTACCTCCTGCATCCAGATTATTGGGGGAAGGGTTATGTGCCAGAAGCCGTCAGTGCTTTGATAGAAGTTGCTTTTACCATTCTTAAACTCCACAAAGTTGAAATTCGATGTTTTGATTACAATAAACAAAGTCAACGAGTCGCTGAGAAACTTGGTTTCACCCTTGAAGCTCGCCTCCGAGACCGCAAAGATGCCCAAGGCAATCGCTGTGCAGAGTTGGCTTATGGCTTGCTGAGGAGTGAGTAGGAGGAAAAAGTTGTTAGTTGAACCGTTCGAAAATTTCGAACAGTTGAGATATAATACTAGTATTTGAGAGTAGGTGGTAAATATTGGAAGTGGGTCAGATTATTACCCTACTTAGTGGAGCAGGAATAGGAGCTGTATTAAGTGCAGTTTTGTTATTTATAAATAACACTAAAAAGAATAAATTAGATTTTATAACGAAAGAACGTTCAGAGTGGAGAAAGGAGATAAAGTCAATTATAGTTGATTTATTGAGTGGGAAGAATCGCTTCTTTGCAATAAATAGACTCGAAACACAATTAAATCCATATGGTAGATATATATCTAAAGAAGATACATATGAATTTTATATGAATGATGGTCATATTTGGAGATTAGTTGATAATTTCGATTATTCAACTAAAAGTGTAAATGTATTAACAAAATACTTAGAACTACTTTTAAAATATGACTGGGAAAGATCAAAACGCGAGATAAAACTCGATATATTTAATAGTTTTATATACTTTATTCTTATTATTACTTCTCTATCTAATTCTTTATTAATTCTGTTCAAAATAACTGACTTAACTCAAGGGATAGTACTTGCACTATCATCATTTTTTATGATAGCAAGTGTATTCTATTTTAGAAGCTTTACTAAAAATTTTAAAAAAATGCCAATCTTTGAAGGGATCTATATTGGTTTCTTATGTCTTTCTATGTATTATGGTATAGATGGTATGCTATATTGGCTAATTTTGCCTGAAACAAAAGATTTAAGAAGTTTATTTGCCACATTGTTAATTCTAGCATTAATATTAAGTACAGAACTGAAGATTATTATAGATACTAATATTGAGGAGAAGAAGTATATTCTTTGCCTAAAAGAGATTTTAATTAAGGAGCACACACATGTCTAAAGAACTTTCACCTAAATACAATCCAGCCGAGGTTGAGGCTGGTCGTTACCAAAAATGGCTTGATGCGGATGTTTTCAAGCCTTCTGGTGATCAAAAGGCTAAGCCTTATTCGATCGTTATTCCACCACCAAATGTAACTGGGAAACTTCACCTTGGTCACGCTTGGGATACAACCTTGCAAGATATCATCATCCGTCAAAAACGCATGCAAGGTTTTGATACGCTTTGGCTTCCAGGTATGGACCATGCTGGGATTGCAACTCAGGCTAAGGTTGAGGAGCGCTTGCGTGGTGAAGGCATTAGCCGTTATGACCTGGGTCGTGAAAAATTCCTCGACAAGGTCTGGGAATGGAAAGACGAATATGCCACTACCATCAAGGAACAATGGGGCAAGATGGGCCTCTCTGTAGACTACTCTCGCGAGCGTTTCACTCTTGACGAAGGTTTGTCAAAAGCCGTTCGCAAGGTCTTTGTGGACCTTTACAAGAAAGGCTGGATCTACCGTGGTGAGTTTATCATCAACTGGGACCCAGCTGCTCGCACAGCCCTTTCTGATATCGAGGTGATTCACAAGGATGTCGAAGGTGCCTTCTACCATATGAACTACATGCTAGAAGATGGCTCACGCGCCCTTGAAGTTGCGACAACTCGTCCTGAGACCATGTTTGGGGACGTTGCCGTTGCCGTCAATCCAGCAGATCCACGCTACAAGGACTTGATTGGTCAAAACGTAGTTCTTCCAATCGCTAATAAACTCATCCCTATCGTTGGGGACGAACACGCAGACCCTGAGTTTGGTACTGGTGTCGTGAAAATCACACCTGCCCACGATCCAAATGACTTTTTGGTTGGTCAACGCCATAACTTGCCACAAGTCAACGTTATGAATGACGACGGAACCATGAACGACTTGGCCTTTGAATTTGCAGGTATGGACCGTTTTGAAGCTCGTAAGGCAGTCGTTGCTAAGTTGGAAGAAATCGGTGCCCTCGTTAAAATCGAAAAACGTGTCCACAGTGTTGGTCACTCAGAGCGTACAGGTGTAGTGGTTGAACCCCGCTTGTCTACGCAATGGTTCGTCAAGATGGACCAATTGGCGAAAAATGCTATTGCCAACCAAGACACAGAGGACAAGGTAGAATTCTACCCACCTCGTTTCAACGATACCTTCCTTCAATGGATGGAAAATGTCCACGACTGGGTAATCTCTCGTCAGCTCTGGTGGGGTCACCAAATCCCTGCTTGGTACAATGCTGAGGGTGAAATGTACGTCGGAGAAGAAGCTCCAAAAGGCGACGGTTGGACTCAGGACGAAGACGTCTTGGATACTTGGTTCAGTTCTGCTCTTTGGCCATTCTCAACCATGGGCTGGCCTGATGTCGACTCAGAAGATTTCAAACGTTACTTCCCAACTTCAACCTTGGTAACAGGTTACGACATCATCTTCTTCTGGGTGTCTCGCATGATCTTCCAATCCTTGGAATTCACTGGCCGTCAGCCATTCCAAAACGTTCTTATCCACGGTCTCATCCGTGACGAGCAAGGACGTAAGATGTCTAAATCTCTCGGTAACGGGATTGACCCGATGGATGTCATCGAGAAATATGGTGCCGATGCCCTTCGTTGGTTCCTTTCAAACGGTTCTGCACCAGGGCAAGACGTGCGCTTCTCTTACGAGAAAATGGATGCTTCTTGGAACTTCATTAACAAGATCTGGAACATCTCTCGCTACATTCTCATGAATAATGAAGGCTTGACCCTTGAGCAAGCAACTGCCAATGTCGAAAAAGTTGTCAACAAGGAAGCTGGGAATGTCACAGACCGCTGGATTCTCCACAACCTCAATGAAACGATTGGAAAAGTAACTGAAAACTTTGATAAGTTTGAGTTTGGTGTTGCTGGACACATCCTCTACAACTTCATCTGGGACGAGTTTGCGGACTGGTACGTTGAGTTGACCAAGGAAGTCCTTTATAGCGATAACGAAGAAGAGAAAGTCATCACACGTTCTGTTCTCCTTTACACTTTGGATAAGATCCTTCGTCTCCTTCATCCAATCATGCCATTCGTGACAGAGGAAATCTTTGGACAAATATCAGAAGGCTCTATCGTTACAGCGGAATACCCAACTGTCAACCCAGCCTTTGAAGACCTTGTTGCTCACACTGGTGTGGAAAGCCTTAAAGACTTGATCCGTGCCGTTCGTAATGCGCGTGCGGAAGTGAACGTAGCGCCAAGCAAGCCGATCACCATCCTTGTTAAGACAAGCGATAGTGATTTGGAAGCCTTCTTTAACAGCAATGTCAACTACATCAAACGCTTCACAAATCCAGAACACTTGGAAATCGCATCAACCATCCCTGCGCCTGAACTTGCAATGTCAAGCGTCATCACAGGAGCAGAAATCTACTTGCCACTGGCAGACCTCCTCAATGTGGAAGAAGAACTGGCTCGTCTCGACAAGGAACTGGCTAAATGGCAAAAAGAACTGGATATGGTTGGTAAGAAGCTCTCTAACGAACGCTTCGTAGCCAATGCCAAACCAGAAGTCGTCCAAAAAGAACGCGACAAAGAAGCCGACTACCAAGCAAAATACGACGCGACAGTGGCACGTATTGATGAGATGAAGAAGTTGGTGAAATAAACACAGAAACACGGTGATGAGCCGTGTTTTTTGGTATAATGAAAATGAAATTTATTGGGTTGGGAGTTGGATATTGAGAGATAATCTTAAAAATTTAATAAATAGTACAATAGTAAAATATACTTTTCCTATTGTACTGACTGACGAACAAGGGCAAGTGACTTCAATTAATAAGAGTAATTTGACATCTACAGAAAAGGATGAATATTGCTTTAAAGGCAATGATAATGACATTTCAAAGATAATTTATAATGGAATTGTTGAGTTCGCTGAGAATGAGTTTAAGATTGATTATGTTAACTTGGATAGAGAACAAACAAAGGTAATCAAAACTAAATTAAAATATAATGAGAATGATTTCTCTCAAACAAAACTTCAGTACGGATTTTATGGGGAAGTACTTTTAGATTTATTTCTAAGAAATTATTTTCATACTGATGTTCTAATTGCTAGAGGTTATTTTTATTCTCCTCTTGAAAAATCTGAACCAAAAGGGTTTGATGCTTTTCATATTATTGATAATAAAGGTAGTTTAGAACTCTGGTTTGGAGAAGCAAAATTTCATCAAAGTTTTACATCTGGAATTAACTCTGTACTTTCCAAGATAAATTATTCTATTTCAGATGAATATTTGAATAATCATATGTTTGCAATTATTAATGAGAAAGATAATATCTCTCATTTCCATCCAATTTTAGAAGGAATAATCAAAAGATGGGAGAATAATCCTGACCTGATTCTTATCGATGAATTACAAAATAATAATATTGAGTTAATGTACCCTGTTTTTATTGCATATCAAAAACAGCAAACCTACGGTTACGAAGAATCAATTGCATCTAGTGTGGATAAAATCAATAGGGAGTTAGGAAAATATTCGTTAAATTTGGCTGTTAAAATAAAGGTTAGTGTATTTGTAATGCTCTTACCTGTTGATGATTCTAATAAATTAAAGGAAGAAGTGATTGAATGGATAGAAACGAAAGAACCGCTCATCTAATCAAAGAATTGAATTTATATAAACGATACCCTGAAAGAAGAGGCGTCTTTGTCAAGTCAACTTGTGACTATTACGATGCTGTTAAATTAGACGAACTTACAAGTAGTGATTTAAATTTCTTGCGTTATATAGCAAATGAAGCTGGAGTACCACAATACTTTGAGCTACTTGAAAGAAAGTATCAAGAAGGTAATGAAATAAATCCAGAGGACATGAATTTATTATCCATGAGTTCATTTTTAAATGAAGCGAATTTAATCGTAACTGATTATATGCTACATAAATACCAAAAAGAAGTTTTAGAATTATTCAAAAATAATTCAGTTAATAGATATGTCCTCTCTGCTCCAACTTCATTTGGTAAAACTTTTATTGTTTATACTATTATAAAGAAAATGAATTATTCTAATATATTATTAGTTTTTCCTACGATTAGTCTGTTATCTGAAAATTATTTAAAGTTGCAAAATGATGAGTTTTTTTCTCCGTATAAAATACATACTCTAAGTGAAATAAACGAGGACGAACTTGGAGAAAAAAATATTTTTATTTATACTCCTGAACGATATCTTTCGTTTTTAGATAATAATACTAGTTATTTTGATTTTACTTTTGTGGATGAAATATATAAAATAGACAATGACTTTATTATAGATAATGATACTCCAGAAGAAAATGAACGAGATACTGCTTATAGACTTGCTTTAGAATATGCTTGCCAAAATAGTAAAGATATTTTACTTGCTGGACCTTATATTCAATTTCAGAAACTAGATACAGAAAGAAATTCATTCAATAATTTTGTTCGAGTTAATAAATTTACAATTCTTGAATATAATGATGTTGAGATTGTGTCTAAGAACATTACACACATTGATAGAAATAAGTTTGAACTTGGAAATATTAAATATAAATTAAATGTAGGTACCTCGTCCCTACAAGATAAAGTAGTACAAACTATTGTAAAGATAGAAGGTAATACTCTAATTTATTGTGGAAGCAAGCCAGATGTAGAGAGATTTGCTAATCATATGTTGAAAAACGAAGAATATCTTTCGCTTTTGTCAGAAAAAGAGTATAAAGAAAATAATGAACTATTTTCTATTTTTTTAAAACATATAGAAAAGAAATTTGGATCAGATTGGATTCTATATAAAGCACTTGAAAAGAGAATTGGACTCCATCATGCAGGAATACCAAAATATCTTCAGAATGAAATAATTAATTTGTTTAATAGTGGGGAACTGTTGTGTCTTTTTTCGACAACAACAATTACTGAAGGAGTCAATACAACTGCAAAGAATTTGATTGTTACTGCAGTAAANAAAGGAAGGAAGCCATTAAAACAGTTTGATGCTAAAAACATTGCTGGGAGATCTGGTCGATTTAATGTTCATTATAGTGGCAATGTTATTGATTTAACAAAAGAATTTGAAATTATCATTAATTCGCAACAGGATGAAATTGAACATAAAAATTATGATAATTACCACAATAAAACTGACATTGATTTAGAAGTGACTCTGGATGAATTTCTGACAAATGATGATAAGAGGTTTAAAGATGAAATTAATAAGGCAAAACAAGAGTCGGGATTACCAGATTTTATTTTTCAATCATATAGAATTATAGGCCCCTTGGAAAAAATCTTGATTTATAATCGAATAAAAGTGATGTCCGAAGTTGAATTTCGTAAAATTGATCGATTAAAGCAAGTATTAAGTCTAAGCAATGGTACAAAAATTCATTGGGAAGGTTTTCAAACAGTAGTTGATATTTGTCGTCAATTTATTTCTAATTCCGAGTTAAAACAGATAATGGAAACTAGAGTAGGTAATAAAAATTATTCTTTAATTGTAGTACAACTGTCAGGATTTTTAGAAAAAGGCTTTTTAGGAACTGTTGATTATTACGTTAAACAAAAGAATTACAGTAAAGATAGAGCAATTAGTAAAACTTCTAAATTAATCTATACAATATTTAAATATCATCTTGTAAAGTATTTAGGTGTATTTGATTTGTTATATAGATTTCATTATTCAAGAGTTCATAGAAGAAATTTTGATGATGTTGCTGGAATTAAACTCCTTCTACAGAGGCTAGAGTATAATGCTCTAACTAATACTGGTAGAAAACTAAGCGATTATGGTGTTCCGTTTGAATTAGTAAAATATTACGATGGAGTAGTAAATACTAAGAATTTTGATTTATATGAAAATTACGTCGATACAAGAATACAAAAATTACTTGAGTGAAAGAATAAAAATAAGAACCTCATTATTATCTTGAGGCACTTATTTAGTAATTGCATTTAGAGAATCGTAAATATGATATCGTTGGAACTAATCCATTCTACTTTGATTTTAGTTCCAACGGTCACATTCATTTGATTGAACCAGTCGTTAAAGGCTCTCAAATTGCCTTGACCAGAAAGATTTTTAGCATAGGGATCTCCACCATGAGAATTTCCTGATGCTTTTACTATTCCATAGAAGTATCTATCTTTCGATCTAGCATTAAAAATATTCTGTCCTATATCATCTCTTCCTTGCGTGTGATTAGAATTAAAAATTCCAAATTGATGTGCTACTGAACTCGAAATTGGGATATAACATTCTCCTGTTATCAGGGGTCGAGAATTGGTGTGCCTGTATGTTCCCTATCCAATATGAGTTTTTTTAAGTTCTACTATGTTTATATTTCAGTATTTTTCCCCTCCCCAGCCTACACTTGTGGTATAATATTGTCAGTAAAAGAGAAAGTAGGAGCGTGTATGAAAACTCCATTTATCAGTCGTGAGCGCTTGGCGGAGCTGACCGCGCAGTTTCTAACGCCTTTCCATCTTTATGATGAGAAGGGGATTCGAGCGAGAGCGCGGGCTTTGCATGAGGCTTTTGCTTGGAATGCTGGTTTTAAGGAATATTTTGCTGTCAAGGCGACACCGAATCCTGCTATTTTAAAAATTCTCAAGGAAGAGGGCTGCGGGGTGGACTGTGCTAGCTATGTGGAGTTGCTCATGAGCCAAAAGCTGGGCTTTACTGGGGATGAGATCATGTTTTCGTCCAATAATACGCCAGCTGAGGAGTTTCGTCTGGCGCGGGAGCTGGGCGCGACCATCAATCTAGATGCTTACGAAGATGTAGCTTTCTTGAAGGAAGTGACTGGGATTCCCAAGGTGATTTCTTGCCGCTATAATCCCGGCGGTGTCTTTGAGCTGGGAACCAGCATTATGGATCATCCGGAGGAAGCTAAGTTTGGTATGACCAAGGCGCAGCTAATTCAGGCTTTCAAAGAGCTTAAGGAGCTGGGAGCTGAGAAATTCGGCATCCATGCCCTTTTGGCCTCCAATACTGTCAGCAATGACTACTATCCAGCACTGGCGCGGCAGCTTTTTGAGTTGGCTGTAGAAGTCGTGGCTGAGACAGGAGTCGAGCTAGACTTTATCAATCTGTCTGGCGGTGTCGGGGTCAACTACCAGCCTGATGGAGAGGAAAATGACATTGCGGTTATCGGTCAGGGAGTTCGTCAGGCCTATGAGAAAATCCTGACACCAGCTGGTCTGGGGCAGGTCAAGATTTTCACCGAGCTGGGGCGTTTTATGCTGGCACCTTTCGGCCTCTTGGTGACCAAGGTGACGCACAAAAAGCAGACCTATCGGACCTATCTGGGAGTGGATGCTTCTGCGGTTAATCTCCTGCGTCCCGCTATGTATGGCGCTTATCACCATATTACCAATATGGATCGACCAGAAGGACCGACGGAGATTGTCGATGTGGTCGGCAGCCTCTGTGAAAACAACGATAAATTTGCCATCCAGCGGGAGCTACCTGTCAGTCAGATTGGCGATACGCTAGTCATTCATGACACTGGTGCCCACGGCTTCTCCATGGGCTACCAATACAATGCCAAACTGCGCTCTAGCGAGATTCTCCTAGAGGAAAATGGCCAGGCTCGCATGATTCGTCGGGCTGAAAAACCAGAAGATTATTTTGCGACTCTCTATGGCTTTGATTTTGAAAAATAGAGATAATTTGGTATAATAAAGAGTAATGTAAAAAATGAAACAGGAGTTCGGATTATTATGAATACATTGTTAGCAATTTTATTGATTATGCTGGCTTTCTTTGGTGGGATTTTGCTTGGTATGTACTTGCTTCGCCGTCAGGTCGAAAAGGAATTTGCAGAAAATCCACGTCTCAATGTAGAAGCGGTGCGGATGTTGCTCAGTGCCAATGGTCAAAAACCAAGTGAAGCACGTGTTCAACAAGTTTACCGTCAAATCATCAACCAACAAAAAGCAGCAGTTGCTAAAAATAAAAACAAAAAATAAGCTTCTCTCAGCTGCCTTTTGGTGGCAGACGGAGATTTCTATATAAAAAATGGGGATTTGGGCTAGGCTTCCAATCCCTTGTTTTAGAAAGAAGACTGTATGGATAACCGACCGATTGGATTTTTAGACTCGGGGGTGGGCGGTCTGACTGTTGTCCGTGAATTGATGCGGCAACTCCCCCACGAGGAAGTGGTTTATATAGGTGATTCGGCTCGGGCTCCATATGGTCCTAGGCCGGCGGAGCAGATTCGGGACTATACTTGGCAGTTGGTCAATTTTCTCTTGACCAAGGATGTCAAGATGATTGTTATTGCTTGCAATACTGCCACAGCTGTTGTCTGGGAGGAAGTCAAGGCTAAGTTGGACATTCCTGTCCTCGGTGTGATTTTGCCTGGAGCTAGCGCTGCCATCAAATCTACGACTGGTGGCAAGATTGGGGTCATCGGGACTCCTATGACGGTTCAGTCCGATATTTACCGAAAAAAGATTGAGGCTCTCTCTCCTGAGATGGAGGTTCAGAGTCTGGCTTGCCCTAAGTTTGTCCCGCTGGTGGAGTCAAATGAGCTCCAGTCCAGCCTGACCAAAAAGGTGGTCTATGAGACCCTCCATCCTCTGGCGGGCAAGGTGGACACTCTTGTTTTGGGTTGTACCCACTATCCTTTGCTGCGGCCGATTATTCAAAATATGATGGGGCCAAGCGCCAAGCTGATTGACAGCGGGGCTGAGTGTGTACGGGATATTTCTGTCCTGCTCAATTATTTTGAAATTAATCGCAGTCGTGAGAAGCACGAACTGAATCATCGTTTTTATACTACAGCCAATGCTAAGAGATTTGCAGAAATCGCAGAAAACTGGCTGAATCTGAAAGTCAATGTGGAGCATGTGACCTTATGACAAAGAACATTTATGAATACAAAGATGCCTCTGACTGGTATGTGGCTGAATGGGGACAAAGTGCCTCTTACAGTGAGTTCGAGCAGGTGCCAGCTGAAGCTTCTGAGATTTTAGATCGCTTAGAGAGTATTTTGGCGGAAGAAGAGCTAGGCCTGCCCTTAAATATCACGGTCATTCGCTATGGCTCAGCCTTTCGATTTCTCACCTTCTTGCTGGATATTTTAAATCAAGAAACAGGCCGAAAGTTAGAATTGTTGCAGCGACAGGGGGCCCTCCTCTTGGTTGAAGCGGGCAAATTGCTCTATGTCCATCTGCCACAGACTGGTGTGGATTTACAAGCCTTTCTGGGAGCAAAAGATGTCAAGGATACTCTTTTGATCGCGACTCGAAATGAGGGCAAGACAGTGGAGTTCCGCAAGCTTTTCGGAAAGTTGGGCTACGAGGTAGAAAATCTGAATGATTATCCTGATTTACCAGAAGTGGCTGAAACAGGCATGACCTTTGAAGAAAATGCCCGCCTCAAGGCTGAAACGATCAGCAAGTTGACTGGCAAAATGGTGTTGGCAGATGATTCCGGCTTGCAAGTGGATGTCTTAGGCGGCCTACCAGGTGTCTGGTCCGCTCGCTTTGCTGGCGTTGGTGCAACAGATGATGAAAATAATATCAAGCTCCTACATGAGCTGGCCATGGTCTTTGATATTAAAGACCGCTCTGCTCATTTCCACACGACTCTGGTGGTTGCAAGTCCAGATAAGGAATCCTTGGTGGTCGAAGCGGATTGGCCGGGCTACATTGCCCATGAGCCAAAAGGTGAAAATGGCTTTGGCTATGATCCCTTGTTCTTAGTCGGAGAAACAGGAAAGACATCAGCTGAGCTGACAATCGAAGAGAAAAATGCCCAGTCCCATCGTGCACAAGCAGTGCAAAAATTATTGGAGGTATTTCCAGCATGGCAAAGCAAACAATCATCGTAATGAGCGATTCCCATGGGGACCGTGCCATTGTCGAAGAAATTAAAGATCAGTATCTGGGAAAAGTCGATGCTATTTTCCATGATGGAGACTCAGAGTTACCTTTTGAGGATGAAGTCTGGAAAGGGATTTATGTCGTAGCGGGCAATATGGACTTTTATCCTGGCTATCCAGAGCGGCTGGTGACAGATTTGGATGGGACTATTATTGCCCAGACCCACGGGCACCTTTTCAATATCAACTTTAGCTTCCAAAAACTGGATCTGTGGGCTCAAGAAGTAGGGGCAGATATTTGTCTCTATGGCCATTTGCACGTTCCAGATGCTTGGATGCAAGGGAAGACTCTCTTCCTCAATCCGGGCTCCATTAGCCAGCCTCGTGGCTCAATCAACGAACGTCTTTACGCTAAGGTAGAGATTGACGATGACAGTTTTAAAATTGATTTCTATACGCGAAATCATGAGCTCTATCCAAGCTTGTCTAAGGAGTTTGCCCGATGATTGCTAAGGAATTTGAAGATTATCTGCTGCAACATGAAGACACTTTTTTGACACCTGGGGAGAATCTAGCGGTCATGATTGACACGCACAATGTGGATCATGCTATTCTCTTGCTTAGCCAGATGACCTATTCACGCATTCCAGTGGTGACTGCGGAGAAAAAGTTCGTTGGCACCATTTCTCTGACGGACATCATGGCCTATCGGATGCGGCATGAGCTGGCAGAGGAAGAGTTTATGTCTATGGACATTGTCCACATGACACGAAAGGATGGTCTGACTGTCGAGCCAGATTACAAGATTGCGGACGTTTTGCACAAGCTGGTGGATGAGTCTTTCCTGCCTGTTGTGGACAAAGAACAACATTTTTATGGCATCATTACTAGAAAGTCGATTTTAAAAGCTGTTAACTCGTTGATGCATACCTTCACGAGTCAGTATGAGATTTCCAAAAAATGAAAGAACAAATCACCCCTTTTTTAGAACAAAAAAATATCTCAGAAAATTCAAAATTAGCCTATTCCTACGATCTGGAGCAATTTGTCAATGAAATCCACAGCAAGGTGACAGAAACCAATTTGCGGATTTATCAAGCCTCTATCAAGGATTTCAAGGCAGCTGTCCAAAAGCGGAAGCTCTCAGCGGTCAATCAATTTCTCTACTATCTTTACGAGAACAAGATGATTGGGGAATTTCACCGCTTGACATTGCCAAAAGTCGCTATTTCCAAGGAACTGGAAAGCGAGCTGATGGACTTGTCAGCCTTTTGGGAAACTTCTGCGGTGCCACAAGGCCGGTTGATAGCCCTCTTGATTTTGGAAATGGGTCTCTTGCCAAGTGAAATCCTGCAGGTCAAGGTTGAAGATGTCAATCTTGATTTTCAGGTTTTACGGATTGAGAAGGCTGGGCAGAAGCGGATTATTAAGATCCCCGAAAGTCTGACGAGCGAGTTGGGCGATTATTTGACAGGGACTTATTTATTTGAAAAGAATGGCAAGTCCTATTCACGCCAATGGGGCTTTCGCCAGCTAGAAGCTTTCTTGATTGAGCAAGGGCAGGCCAGTTTGTCAGCCCAAAGCCTGCGGGAGCAGTTTATTTTGCGTCAGCGGGAAAAAGGTGTCGGCATCTATGACATTGCTCGTGATTTGGGCTTGAAGACGGTGATTACATTAGAAAAATACAGATAAGAATGGATATCAAGTTAAAAGATTTTGAGGGGCCGCTGGACTTGTTGCTCCACCTCGTATCCAAGTATCAGATGGATATTTACGATGTGCCCATTACCGAGGTCATCGAGCAATATCTGGCTTATGTGGCCACCTTGCAGGCCATGCGGCTGGAAGTGACAGGGGAATACATGGTCATGGCCAGCCAGCTCATGCTGATCAAGAGTCGTAAGCTCCTCCCCAAGGTGGTGGATCAGGTGGACCTGGAGGACGATCTGGAGCAGGATTTGCTGAGTCAGATTGAGGAATATCGGAAGTTTAAGCTACTGGGCCAAAAGCTGTCCCTCCAGCATGAGGACCGGGCTCTTTACTACTCCAAACCCAAGCTGGAATTGGTCTATGAAGACGCTGAACTTTTGCACGACAAGACAGCTGTTGATCTCTATTCAGCTTTTTCCAAGGTGATGACCAAGAAGCAGGAGGAGTTTTCCAAGAGTCATACGACCATTGTGCGAGATGAGTACAAGATCGAGGACATGATGGAAGTGGTGCGCCAACGCTGCCAGGCTCAAAAACGCCTTGCCCTGCAGGATATTTTTGCAGAAACCAAAGACATGAATGAAGTGATTACGCTCTTTTTAGCAACCTTGGAGTTAGTCAAGGTGCAGGAGGTGCAGGTCATTCAGGAGGAAAACTTTGGAAATATTTATTTAGTAGGAAGAAAGAATGAGTAAATTAGCAGAGATTGAAGCCCTGCTTTTTGTGGCGGGGGAAGACGGTCTGAAAGTTCATCAGCTATCAGAAATCCTTTCCTTGCCGCCGACTGGTGTTATCCAGAGTTTGGAAAAATTGGCGGAGAACTATCAGGCAAATCCTGACTCCAGCTTGACCCTGCTGGAAACGTCAAAGACTTATAAGTTGGTCACCAAGCCTGAATTTGCTGAGATTTTACGAGAGTATTCGCGGGCACCGATTAACCAGAGCTTATCCCGAGCGGCACTGGAAACCTTGTCGATCATTGCTTACAAGCAGCCCATTACAAGGGTGGAAATCGATGATATTCGTGGTGTCAATTCCAGCGGGGCGATTTCGAAGTTGTTAGCCTTTGAGCTGATTCGAGAAGATGGCAAGAAGGAAGTCATTGGCCGTCCCAATCTTTATGTGACGACGGATTATTTCTTGGACTATATGGGCATCAATCATTTGGATGAATTGCCGATTGTGGACGAAGCGGAGCTCATTGCTGAGGAAAGTCAGCTTTTCGGAGAGTGACAAGTTCACCCTAAAAGGGACCGTTTTTTGAACGCTTCCAAGCTTTGAGGGAGGCATTGCTTTCCCTATCTGCCATTTTTCCAGCTGTTAAAGTTGTGAAAATGGTCTTTGTATCTTGTGAAAGGATAATATCGATGAGAATCAATAAATACATTGCCCATGCGGGAATTGCCAGTCGGAGAAAGGCTGAGGAGTTAATCAAGCAGGGGCTAGTGACCGTGAATGGTCAGGTAGTGCGTGAGTTAGCAACTACCATCAAGTCGGGCGACCGAGTAGAAGTGGAAGGCCAGCCTATCTACAATGAAGAAAAGGTCTACTACCTGCTCAATAAACCGCGTGGGGTGATTTCCAGCGTGACTGATGATAAGGGGCGTAAGACAGTCGTTGATTTGCTGCCGCAGGTCAAGGAGCGAATTTATCCCGTTGGCCGATTGGACTGGGATACTTCTGGCGCCTTGATTTTGACCAATGACGGTGATTTCACGGATGAAATGATTCACCCGCGAAATGAAATTGACAAGGTCTATGTGGCGCGTGTCAAGGGTGTAGCCAATAAGGAAGTTCTGCGTCCGCTGACTCGTGGTCTGGTCATTGAAGGCAAGAAAACCAAGCCAGCTGTCTATGAGATTCTCAAGGTCGATCCCGTGAAGAATCGCTCAGTGGTTCAGTTGACCATCCACGAAGGGCGTAATCATCAGGTCAAGAAGATGTTTGAAGCTGTGGGGTTGCCTGTGGACAAGCTTTCACGGACTCAGTTTGGACATCTGGATTTGACTGGCCTCAAGCCGGGTGAAGCACGTCGATTGAGTAAAAAGGAAGTTAGCCAGTTGCATAACTTGGCTGTGACCAAAACTAAGAAAAAATGATTAAGAAACTATTGATAGCGCCGGTTCGTTTTTACCAGCGCTTTATTTCCCCTGCCTTTCCACCTTCCTGCCGTTTTCAGCCGACCTGTTCCAATTACATGATTGAAGCCATTGAAAAACACGGAGCCAAGGGAGTGCTGATGGGCTTGGCCAGAATTGGTCGCTGCCATCCCTGGTCCGAGGAAGGGGATGATCCAGTCCCAGACCATTTTAGTCTTCGGCGAAATAACTCTAAAACAGACTTCGAACGGAAATAGCCTTGTTTCCGTTTTTTGCTAGAGAATAAAGTCCAGCCTTAGCAATTACTATCAGCTTTTCAATATTTTTGTTATAATGTTTTTTATGAGAGTTGTTTCAGGGAAGTACGGGGGCAGACCCCTCAAGACATTAGATGGCAAGACAACGCGACCTACGACAGATAAGGTCAAGGGCGCGATTTTTAATATGATTGGGCCTTATTTTGATGGCGGCCGGGTGCTGGATTTGTATGCAGGCAGTGGTAGTCTGGGGATTGAGGCGGTGTCTCGCGGCATGGAGTCGGCTGTTTTGGTTGAAAAAGATCGGCGGGCGCAAGCTATCGTGGCGGAAAATATTGCCATGACCAAGGAAGCAGCGCGCTTTGAGCTTCTCAAGATGGAGTCGAGTCGGGCGCTGGAGCAGTTGACTGGTCAGTTTGATCTGGTTCTGCTGGATCCGCCCTATGCCAAGGAGCAGATTATCTCAGATATTGAGAAAATGGCGGAGCGCAAGCTCTTGAGCGAGGATATTATGGTTGTTTGCGAGACGGATAAGTCGGTTGATTTGCCAGAAGAAGTCGCAGACTTGGGTATCTGGAAGCAAAAAATATATGGAATTTCAAAGGTGACGGTCTATGTCAGATAAAATCGGGCTCTTTACAGGGTCATTTGATCCCATTACCAATGGACATGTGGATTTGATTGAGCGGGCCAGTCGGTTGTTTGATTGCTTGTATGTGGGAATCTTCTACAATCCTCACAAAGAAGGATTTTTTAGTATCCATGCGAAAAAAAGGATGGTTCTAGCGGCTTTGGCGCATTTGGAAAATGTGGAAGTCATCACTTCCCATGATGAATTGGCGGTCGATGTGGCAAAAAGACTAGGTGTGACTGCTCTTGTCCGTGGCCTACGTAACGGTCAGGACTTGGACTATGAAGCTAGCCTGCATTTTTTTAATAAGGAATTGGCACCTGATTTGGAGACCATATTTCTGCTGAGTCAGCCGACCTACCGATATATCAGTTCTTCAGCGATGCGAGAATTGATCGCTTTTCAGCAGGATCTTTCTGCCTATGTACCAGCAAGTGTAATTGAGGAGTTAGAGAAAAAAGATGAATAATAACATGACAAATCCGAAAAAGATGACGAAGGAAAATAAACGTGGTTTAACAGTAGTTGGTTGTGCTGGAGTAGCCTCGATTATCGTGCTTGTGCTCTTCCTATTCTCTTTCATTGTTCCATTGCCATACTATATTGAGGTGCCTGGGGGAGCAGAAGACATTAGAAAGGTTCTGACTGTGGATGGAAAAGAGGACCAGGCAGCAGGTTCCTACAATTTTGTAACTGTTGGGATCCAGCATGCAACCTTTGCCCATCTGGTTTACGCTTGGCTGACGCCTTTTACGGATATTTATTCGGCTCAGGATATGACGGGTGGCTCAAGTGATGCTGAGTATATGCGCATCAACCAATTTTATATGGAAACGTCGCAGAATATGGCCAAATACCAAGGTCTCAAGGCTGCAGGAAAAGACATCAAGATGAATTATCTAGGTGTCTATGTTCTGAAAGTAGCTCCGAATTCGACCTTTAAAGGAATTTTGAATATTGCGGATACAGTGACGGGAGTCAATGACAAGACTTTTGAAAGCTCGGAAGACTTGGTCAAATATGTGAATTCTCAGGCCTTGGGTGATAGTGTCAAAGTGACCTATGAGGAAGATGGAAAAACCAAGACAGCGACGGGGAAAATCATCAAGCTGGAAAATGGCAAAAACGGAATTGGCATTAGTTTGATTGACCGCACGGAAGTCAACAGTAGTGTTCCAATTGAATTTTCAACTGAAGGTATCGGTGGTCCTAGTGCTGGTCTCATGTTTAGCCTAGCCATTTATACTCAGCTGGCTAATCCAGACCTGCGAGACGGCCGTGTGATTGCGGGAACGGGCAGCATTGACAGAGAAGGCAAGGTTGGAGATATTGGTGGGATTGACAAAAAAGTCGTCTCTGCTGACAAGATTGGAGCGACAATCTTCTTTGCCCCAGATAATCCTGTCAGCGAGGAGGAAAAAAAGGCTAATCCCAAAGCCAAGACCAACTATGAAGCGGCACTTGAAGCAGCCAAGGAAATCAAAACGGATATGAAAATCGTGCCGGTCAAAACCCTTCAGGACGCGATTGATTATTTAGAAAAAACCAAAAAATCTTAGTTTCGGCTAAGATTTTTGTCTTTTAGAGACGAACGAAGGACTTTTTAAAAAAGATTAGCAGTTTTTATTAAATCGTCTGACTTTTTACAGAAAGATCTTTTTCTTCTGAAAAAATATAAATTCCCCTTGTTTTGTGATAAAATAATATGAAGTAAGATAGATGAATGACAAAGGATAGGTATGCGTAAAGAGATTTCACCTGAGTTGTATAATTACAATAAATTCCCCGGCCCAGAATTTAAGCAAATGGGCAGCAAGATAATTGCAGAAAAATTTGAGTTTGAATTGGTGGAGAATTATAAAGAGGCCTTTGACTTGACGGCCTTTCACCAACGCTTTTCAGAAATTCTGAACAAGTTTGACTATATTGTTGGTGACTGGGGCAATGAACAGTTGCGATTGCGCGGTTTTTATCGGGATGAGAAAGCCAAGGAAAATGCGGAGAAAATCAGCCGTTTGCAAGACTATCTGCTAGAGTATTGTAATTATGGCTGTGCCTATTTTGTTTTGGAAAATGCTCAGCCAAGACGGGCTGCCTTTGACAAAAAATCCCATCATAAGAGAAAATCAGACAGCAAAAAACATCCAGAAATTTCTAGGGAACGTAGCTCTAAAAAAACGAAGGATGAGCAGCAAAAACATCGTTCAAAGGTAAACAAGAACAAACAACAGAAACAAGGCAAACAGGCAAAGCAAGCAGCATCTAGCCAATCGCAGCGCCATTTTGTCATTCGCCAGAAATAAAGGAGAAACATGAAACCATCGATTTATAGCTTAACGCGAGAAGAAATGATTGAATGGGCAGAAGCTCAGGGAGAAAAGAAATTCCGTGCTAGCCAAATTTGGGAGTGGCTCTATCGCAAGCGCGTCCAGTCATTTGAGGAAATGACCAACCTGTCCAAGGACTTGATTGCTAAGCTCAATGATCAGTTTGTTGTCAATCCGCTTAAACAGCGTATTGTTCAAGAGTCTGCTGACGGTACGGTCAAGTACCTTTTTGAGTTGCCAGATGGTATGCTGATTGAGACGGTACTCATGCGCCAGCACTATGGACTTTCTGTCTGTGTGACCACCCAAGTTGGCTGCAATATCGGCTGCACTTTCTGTGCCTCTGGTTTGATTAAAAAGCAACGCGACCTCAATAATGGTGAGATTGTTGCGCAGATTATGCTGGTGCAGAAGTATTTTGACGAGCGTGGTCAGGATGAGCGGGTCAGCCACATCGTTGTTATGGGAATCGGCGAGCCTTTCGATAACTATAAGAATGTCTTGAAGTTTGTACGGACGGTCAATGATGATAAGGGGCTGGCCATCGGTGCCCGCCATATCACGGTTTCTACTTCAGGGTTGGCTCATAAGATTCGTGACTTTGCCAATGAAGGCGTTCAGGTCAATCTAGCAGTTTCACTACACGCGCCCAACAATGAACTGCGTTCTAGTATCATGAAAATCAACCGAGCCTTTCCGATTGAGAAGCTCTTTGCAGCCATTGAATATTATATCGAAACCACCAACCGTCGGGTAACTTTTGAGTACATCATGCTCAACGAAGTCAATGACGGGGTAGAGCAGGCCAAGGAATTAGCAGAATTGCTGAAAAACATCAAGAAATTATCTTATGTCAATCTCATTCCTTACAACCCAGTCAGCGAGCACGACCAATACAGCCGCAGTCCCAAAGAGCGCGTGATGGCCTTCTACGATACCCTCAAGAAAAATGGAGTCAACTGTGTGGTTCGTCAGGAACATGGTACAGATATTGATGCAGCCTGCGGCCAGTTGCGTTCCAATACTATGAAGCGAGATCGTGAGAAAGCACTTGTTGAAAATGTTCAGCCTTAAAAATTATCTGACTTCAGACGGTGAGCTGACTGCTAAGGGACGGAGATTGCTGATCGGAGGAAGCTGTCTCTATTTCTTGATGCTCTGCATCCTGTGCTTTATTCCTCAGGTTCCAGAGCCGGGAATGGAAACGCCAGGTATCCAGTATTTTGGTCGAGTAGTGGTTCTCTTGGTTCCTTTTAATTCCTTTGTTAATATTGGCGAAATTACGTCTTGGATCCAACTGGTCAAGGTTTTTGTCCAAAATTTGGCTAATATCTTTTTGCTGTCGCCATTGGTTTTTCAATTGCTTTGCCTCTTTCCAAAGCTGCGGAGTACTAAGAAAGTTGTCTGGATGAGCTTTGCTATGAGTCTGTCTATCGAAGTGACTCAGATTCTACTTGATCTTCTCATCAACGCCAACCGAGTCTTTGAGCTTGATGATCTCTGGACCAATACTTTGGGTGGTTATCTGGCTTGGCGGGCTTTTCAGCTTGGCCAAAAAATCTGGAAAAATCGCCAAGGCGACGCTTTCAAAAGAGACTAGCAAGAGAAAGGTTCGGATTTAGGAGAAAAAATTAAATTTTTTCTTGACAAGAAAAAGGGAAAGGCCTATAATAAAATAAATCATCAGAAAAGTAATAATTTTTTCTACTTTCAGGGAGCCTGTGGTTGGTGGAAACAGGCAGTGGAAGGTTATGAAGTGGGCTGATGCAAAAAATGAATTTGAAGCAATAAAAATTCGGTGAGCACACCTTACAGTGCAACTTGTTGTTAGACAAGACAGAGATATGGAGGCAGTCTATACTTTTCTCCATAATTGAGGTGGCACCGCGATTTTACGCCCTCACACAGATTTTTTCTGTGTGTGGGCTTTTGTTTTGCTTGAAAATAAAGAAAAGAGGAAATCAAGATGACAGAAACTAAAGGATATTTTGGACAATTCGGCGGCTCCTTTGTACCGGAGCCTATCCAAGCCTTGCTGGATGAATTGGAAGCGACTTTTGAAAAGTATAAAAATGATCCAGATTTTCTAGCGGAATACCGACATTATTTGGCGGATTATTCAGGCCGGGAAACTCCGCTCTACTTTGCAGAAAGTCTGACTCAGTATCTGGGCGGGGCGAAGATTTATCTGAAGCGGGAAGATCTCAATCATCTGGGGTCCCATAAGCTTAATAATGTTTTGGGGCAGATTCTTCTAGCTAAGCGGATGGGCAAGACCCGAGTCATCGCTGAAACTGGAGCTGGTCAGCATGGTGTGGCAACTGCGGCAGCAGCAGCTAAGTTTGGTATGAAGTGCGATGTCTACATGGGTGCAGAGGATGTAGAGCGCCAGCGCCTCAATGTCTTCCGCATGGAAATGATGGGAGCGACTGTTCACGCTGTGGAAACAGGAACCAAAACCCTCAAGGATGCTGTGGATGCAGCCTTTGGAGCTTGGATGAGTGATTTGGAAGCCTTTTATGTTTTGGGTTCTGCTGTTGGTCCTCACCCCTATCCGACCATTGTCCATGAATTCCAAAAGGTGATCAGTGAAGAATCACGTCGGCAGATTTTGGACAAGGAAGGCCGCTTGCCGGACTATGTCATTGCCTGTGTAGGCGATGGCTCCAATGCTATCGGTGCCTTCTCTCAGTATGTGGCAGATGAAGAAGTCAAGTTGGTTGGTGTTGAAGCGGCTGGACGGGGTCTTGACACAGACCAGCATGCAGCGACTATGACCAAGGGAAGTGTCGGAGTAGTGGACGGTATGAAGACCTACGCTGTCTTTGCAGAAGATGGTCAGGTGGCACCGGTTTACTCCATTTCGGCAGGCTTGGACTATCCTGGAGTTGGTCCTGAACATGCTTTCTTTAAAGATTCTGGTCGAGTAGAATACGTGGCAGCGACAGATGATGAAGCTGTGGATGCTTTGCTTCTATTGACACAAAAGGAAGGAATTTTGCCAGCGATTGAAAGCTCTCATGCCATTGCTGAAGCGATCAAGCGAGCTCCGCAACTGTCATCTGACCAAATCATCATTATCAATGTATCTGGTCGTGGAGACAAGGATGTGGCAGCTATTGCCGACTATCTAGAAAAACGAAAATAAAATACCCAGCAGAAGAGTAGTAACATCCCTCCTTTCAGAGAGTCTGTGGTTGCTGAGAACAGGCAGGAGAAGTTATGAAATGGGCTGTTGGAGTCAACATTTTGTCCTTTAGTTGATCTTTTATTACTTTGTTAGCCTACTTTGCCATGAGCCGGTATGCTTCCTTGTACCAAAAGCAACTTAAATGACTACAATAACAAATGAGATGTGGAGTCTGAAAACTCCATAACTGAGGTGGCACCGCGATGACACGCCCTCACAGGATGAACTGTGTGGGCGTTTTTCTGTAGTTTTAGAGCAAGTTCTGACAGCGAACTGGCGTTATCTGTTCTTGTGGAATGCAGTCATAGCTAGCGAATTGCTCCTACCTATACGCTTCTGATTAAATAGAAAGAAAGATTATGCAAAAGATTTTACCAGCTGATATTTTATCGCCGATTCTGGCTTACATGCGGATTCAGGGCGACCACAAGGTGATTTTAGAAAGTATTCCGAGAGATAGCGAGACGGCTCGTTTTTCTATCCTAGCTTATAATCCAGTTTTTGAAGTCCGCTATGAAAATGGCCAGTTAACAAAGAACGGACAAGTAATTGAGGCAGATCCATTGGACTATCTGCATGAGTTAGCCGTAAAAAAAGGCCATCATTCAGACCTGCCTTTTGGCGGTGGAGCCATCGGTTTTGTCGGTTATGATATGATTTCCCTCTATGAGGAGATTGGCCAGATTCCAGCTGATGTGATTGGGACGCCGGATATGCACTTTTTCGTCTATGAGAGTTACATGGTTTTTGACCATAAAAAAGACAAGGTCTATATCCTTGAGGAGGCCCTCTACAGTGATAGAAGCGAAGCTGATTTAGCTGCAAGTCTGGAGCGTATCATGGCTGAGCTGGCGCAGCCTGCGGTAGATGAATTTTCACCGCTGGAACTATCCAGTTTGAACTTCCAGAGTCATATTGAGCAAGCAGCTTTTGAAAAAATGGTGGAAGAAGCGCGCAGCTTGATTCGACGGGGCGACATGTTCCAATGCGTGCTCAGTCAACGCTTTTCAGCAGAGTATTCTGGTAGACCGCTGGATTATTATCGCAATCTGCGTGTGACCAATCCTTCTAACTATCTTTACTTTTATGACTTCGGGGATTATCAGATTATCGGAGCCAGCCCGGAAAGTCTGGTGTCTGTCAAGCAGGGTCAGGTTACGACCAATCCTATCGCTGGGACCAGACCGCGCGGGCAGGATGAAAGAGAAGATAAAGCCTTGGCAGAGGAGTTACTGGCTGACGAGAAGGAAGTGGCTGAGCACCGCATGTTAGTTGATTTGGGGCGTAATGATATCGGTAAAATTGCCCAGAATAACAGCGTAGAAGTCACTAAGTACATGGAAGTAGAGTATTTCCGCTATGTCATGCACCTGACCAGCGTGGTTCGTGGTCAGCTTCTGCCTCAACTGACGGCTATGGATGCGCTCAAGTCCACCTTGCCGGCCGGCACCGTCTCGGGTGCGCCTAAGATTCGAGCCATGAAACGCATTTATGAGCTAGAGCAGGAAAAACGTGGTGTTTATGCGGGTGCCATTGGCTATCTGTCTGCGACAGGCGATATGGATTTTGCTATCGCTATCCGGACCATGATTTTGAAAAATGGCAGAGCTTACGTTCAAGCTGGAGCGGGTATTGTTTATGATTCGATCCCTACTAATGAATACCAAGAAACCATCAATAAGGCCAAATCAATGACCAAGATAGGAGAGATGCAATGATTTTATTGATTGATAATTATGATTCTTTTACTTACAATCTAGCCCAGTATATCGGCAATTTCGCAGAAGTCAAGGTTTTGCGAAATGATGATGCAGGCCTTTATCAAGCGGCAGAAGAAGCGGATGCCTTGGTTCTGTCTCCGGGTCCAGGCTGGCCAGCAGATGCAGGACGGATGGAAGAACTTATCCGCGATTTTGCTGGTAAAAAGCCGATTTTGGGGATTTGCTTGGGGCACCAAGCCATTGCAGAAGTATTTGGCGGAAAGTTAGGCTTGGCTCCCAAAGTCATGCACGGCAAGCAAAGTGTTCTGCGCTTTGAAAGAAAATCTCCTATTTATCAAGGGATAGAGGATGGGCAGCCGGTCATGCGCTATCATTCGATTTTGATTGAAGAGATGCCAGAGGACTTTGAAGTGACAGCTCGGGCAGTTGATGACAACTCGATCATGGCCATCCAGCATAAGAGCTTGCCCATTTATGGTTTTCAGTATCATCCAGAAAGTATTGGCACGCCGGATGGCTTGTCGTCCATCAAAAATTTCATCGACTTAGTCAAATAGGGGAAGAATTATGAAAGAAATTATTGCAAAACTAGCAGATTTTAAGGATTTAAGCAGCTCCGAAGTGTCAGATGTGCTTGAGCGCATCGTTACTAGAAGAGTAACAGAAACACAAATTGCAGCCTTTTTGCTGGCTCTCAAGATGAAAGGGGAAACAGTAGAGGAACGGACGGCTTTGGCTCAGGCCATGCGAGGTCATACTCCGCAGATCCCTACTACAATCCGCACAGCTATGGACAATTGTGGAACTGGTGGTGACAGATCATTTAGTTTCAATGTTTCGACCACAGCGGCTTTCGTATTAGCAGGTGGTGGGATTAAGATGGCTAAGCATGGCAATCGCTCCATTACCTCTAAATCAGGATCGGCTGATGTTTTAGAAGCTTTGGGGATTAACCTAAACATGGATACAGCCAGCTTGGGTAAGGTCTTTGATCAGACGGGGATAGTCTTTCTTTTTGCTAAAAACCTTCATCCAGCTATGAAATATATCATGCCAGCACGTCTTAGCTTAGGTATTCCCACAATCATGAATCTAACTGGTCCGCTCATTCATCCGATGGTTCTAGAAACCCAGCTTTTGGGCACCAGTCGGCCGGATATGCTAGAGAGTACGGCAGAGGTTTTGAAAAATATGGGCCGCAAGCGTGCAGTGGTCGTGTCGGGTCCAGATGGTCTGGACGAGGCCGGTCTTCATGGCCGTACCCAGTACGCTTTGCTAGCAGATGGGGAGATCAGCCTGCATAGCTTTCTACCGTCAGATATTGGCATGGAAGAAATTCCTCTTGAAGCGATTCGTGGAGGTAATGCCAAAGAAAATGCAGATATTCTGGTATCTGTCCTGCAAAATCAAGCCAGCCCTTATCTGGAAATGACAGTTCTGAACGCAGGTCTAGGCTTCTTTGCCAATGGGAAAACAGACAGCATAGAAGAAGGAATAGCTTTGGCTCGCCAAGTGATCGCTAGTGGCGCAGCCTATGAAAAACTCAAGCAACTACAGGAGTATCAGAAATGAGTAAAGAATTTCTCCCGACGATTCTAAAGCAAAAAGAGCAGGAAGTGGCGGTCATGTCTTATGAAGAGCTGCAGCCCCTGCGCTCGACCTATTCCCTCTATGAGTATCTCAAAAATCATCCTCAAGAGCTGCAGCTGATTGCTGAAGTTAAAAAAGCTAGCCCCAGTCTGGGAGATATTAATCTCGGTGTGGATATTGTAGAGCAGGCTCGCACCTATGAACGATGCGGTGCAGCCATGATTTCGGTCCTGACAGATGAGATTTTCTTCAAAGGACATCTGGATTACCTGAGAGAGATTTCCAGTCAAGTGACCATTCCGACCCTCAATAAGGACTTTATCATTGATGAAAAACAGATTGTTCGCGCCCGCAATGCAGGAGCGACAGTCATTCTTCTGATTGTAGCTGCCTTGCCTGAAAAGCGGCTGCAAGAACTCTATGATTTTGCGACAGGTTTAGGTTTGGAAGTTTTGGTCGAAACCCATAATCTGGCGGAGCTGGAAATTGCCCATAGAATAGGAGCTCGGATTATCGGTGTCAATAACCGCAATTTAGTCACTTTTGAGACAGATATCAATACAAGTCTCCAGCTGTCTGCCCATTTCAAGGATGACAGGGTTTACGTATCAGAGTCCGCTATTTTCAGCAAGGAAGATGCTGAGCTAGTAGCTCCTTATTTCCATGCGGTTTTAGTCGGAACAGCCCTGATGCAGGCTGAGAATGTAGCAGAAAAAATCAAGGAGCTGAAAATTGACAAAGGTTAAGATTTGCGGCTTATCAACGGCCAGCGCTGTGGAAACGGCATGCCAGGCTGGTGCAGATTACATTGGCTTTGTCTTTGCTGAGAGCCGTCGGAGGGTAGGTTTGGAGCAAGCTCAGAAGCTAGCTGCCTTGGTGCCGCCTGCTGTCCGAAAGGTAGGAGTTTTCGTCTCTCCGAGCTTGATAGAGTTGCAGGAAGCTATTTCAGTGGCAAATCCAGATTTGGTGCAGATTCATGGCGATTTTGATGAAGAGCTTCTGACTCAGATTGGCCGGCCGGTTATTCGAGCTTATCAGATCAAGGGAGCGTTAAAAGATGTCAGCCAACAAGCGGACTACCTGCTCTTTGATGCCCCACTTGCTGGTAGTGGTCAGACCTTTGACTGGCAAGCTTTTGATAAAGGTCAAATCCACCAGCCCTTCTTTATCGCCGGTGGTTTGAATGCAGGAAATGTCCGAGAAGCGATTCAGCACTTCGCCCCTTACGCAGTTGATGTCTCAAGCGGGGTCGAAACTGACGGCCAGAAGGACTTAGAGAAGATAAAAGAATTTATAGAAAGAGTGAAAGATGGCATATAATCAACCCAATCAAGAAGGATTTTACGGTGAATTTGGTGGACGATTTGTTCCCGAAACGCTGATGACAGCAGTTTTGGAGCTAGACAAAGCCTACCGTGAGAGTAAAAAAGCCCCAACCTTTCAGGCTGAGCTGGACGAGTTGCTGAAGCAGTATGTAGGGCGAGAAAATCCTCTCTATTTTGCAAAAAATCTGACAGCCTATGCTGGCGGTGCTAAGATTTATCTGAAGCGGGAAGACCTCAACCATACCGGGGCCCATAAAATCAATAATGCCCTAGGTCAGGTTTTATTAGCCAAGCGGATGGGCAAGAAGAAAATCATTGCAGAGACTGGTGCGGGTCAGCATGGAGTGGCAACCGCCACAGCTGCAGCTCTTTTCAACATGGACTGTACTATCTACATGGGCGAAGAAGATGTCAAGCGCCAAGCCCTCAATGTCTTTCGGATGGAACTTTTAGGAGCCAAGGTAGAGTCTGTGACCGATGGCTCTCGAGTCCTCAAGGATGCGGTAAATGCTGCCTTGCGAGCTTGGGTGGCTCAGGTCGATGATACTCACTATATTATGGGCTCAGCCTTGGGACCCCATCCATTCCCAGAGATTGTCCGCGACTATCAGAGCGTGATTGGGCGTGAGGCCAAGCGCCAGTTTGCTGAGCAAAATGCAGGTGCCTTACCCGATGCTTTAGTCGCCTGCGTTGGCGGCGGTTCCAATGCTATTGGGCTCTTTTATCCCTTTGTAGACGATAGCACAGTTGCCATGTATGGAACAGAAGCGGCTGGGCGAGGCATCGATACAGATGAACACGCTGCGACCTTAACCAAGGGCCGGCCAGGTGTTTTGCACGGTGCCTTGATGGATGTCCTGCAGGATGAGCAAGGGCAGATTCTGGAAGCTTTCTCTATCTCTGCCGGGCTAGACTATCCGGGCATCGGTCCTGAACATTCTCATTTTAATGCTATCAAACGTGCCACTTATGTTCCAGTCACAGATGAAGAAGCTTTGGAAGCCTTCCAACTCCTGTCTCGCATTGAAGGAATTATCCCTGCTCTAGAGTCTAGCCACGCTATTGCTTACGCAGTTAAGCTGGCTAAGGAGTTGGGACCAGAAAAATCAATGATCGTCTGCCTATCCGGCCGTGGTGACAAGGATGTCGTTCAGGTAAAGGAACGCTTGGAAAAAGAAGCGGCTCAAAAAGGAGGTGCCCATGACTAAAACACTCACTCAGCATTTAGAAACCATCAAAAGAGAAGGCAAGGGAATTTTCCTTCCTTATATCATGGCTGGTGATCACGAGAAAGGTTTGGCAGGATTACCAGAAACCATCTCATTTTTGGAAAACTTGGGTGTGTCAGCCATTGAAATCGGTCTGCCTTTTTCAGACCCTGTTGCAGATGGGCCAGTTATTGAAGAAGCCGGTCTGAGGAGCCTGGGTCACCATACTTCGGCCAAGTCTTTAGTGGCAAGCTTGCAGAAGTTGGACACTCAGCTGCCTCTCATCATCATGACCTACTTCAATCCAATTTTCCAGTATGGCCTCAAAGATTTCGTCAAGGACTTGGCTACGACGCCGGTTAAAGGATTGATCATTCCGGATTTGCCCTACGAGCACAGAAATTTCATCTTGCCTTTACTGGAAGATTCAGATCTTGCTCTGATTCCTTTAGTGAGCCTGACTACTGGACTAGAACGTCAGCAGGAGTTGATTAAGGATGCAGAAGGTTTTATTTACGCTGTAGCCATCAACGGTGTGACGGGTAAGAGTGGCAGTTATCGCAGTGATTTGGACCAGCATTTGAGCAAGCTCCATGATATTGCTGAGATTCCAGTGCTGACGGGTTTTGGTGTTTCGACTTTAGAGGATGTTGACCGCTTCAATCAGGTCTCAGACGGAGTCATTGTCGGATCTAAGATTGTCAAAGCTCTTCATGAAAAGGACGCCAGCATAGCAGCCTTTATCCAAGAAGCAGCAGCTTATAAGAAATAAGAGCCACCACACCAAACAAGAGACAGGGTACAAATGCTAGCCTGTCTTTTTTCTTTTTAAAGCAATAACAAGCGAGGCCAGAGAAGCTAGCGATTTGGATGAGAATGAGAATTTCTGTCAGGCTGAAAATGGCTGAGCAGGAAGCAAGAAAGAGAAAATCTCCAGCTCCGATGCGAATATTAAAAAAGAAGGCTAGAAGTCCTAGGATCAAAAAGAAAACCATGAGCGGATTGATACCTGCTGTAGCCATCAGCAAGAACTGAAAAATCAGCCAGATTAGAAGAGGGTATTCTTGCTCACGCTGATCGTAGATAGCTAGGGTCAAGCCCATCGTTAGCAGTAAGAGCTGGGCTAGTGAAAGATAGCCTAAGCTCCAGCTTAGAAAAAGTAAACCCAGCACTAACTCAAAAGCAGCATACCAGACAGGCAGCTGGATCTTGCAGAAACGGCAGCGGAAGCCATTAAGCAACTGAGACAGGATTGGGACCAAATCCCGTGCTTTGAGTATCTGCTTGCAGTTGTCACAGTGGCTGCTTGGTGAGATGATGGATTGTTCTGGGAAGCGGTCAATAACTAAGCCTAGAAAGGAGGCCAGAACCGTTCCGACTAGAAAAAAGTATAGATGAATCATACTTGTTTATTCGTGATTTTAAGTAGAAAAATCTGAAATTTTACAACTTTTCTAATAAAGTAAAATTTTGAGTTTTAATACTTGACTTTCTTAATTAGAAGCATTATAATTAAAACATAATCAATAAAGATTAGAATGATTACAAATAAAAAGAGAGGTATCATTATGACTCAAGTAAAACATGGCGCTGCAGCAGATGTAGCAACTTTCACTAACCAAAATTCTTTACCAAAAACAAAAGCAGTTCTTAACCAAGTGGTTTCAGATCTTTATACAGCTCGTATCGCTCTTCACCAAGTTCACTGGTATATGCGTGGTGCAGGCTTCATGGTATGGCATCCAAAAATGGATGAATACATGGATACAATTGATGAAACCTTGGATGAAGTCAGCGAACGCTTGATTACTCTAGGTGGCAAGCCTTATTCAACTCTGACAGAGTTTATCCAACACAGCAATATTGAAGAAAAAGCTGGCGAATTCAGCAAGAATGTTGAAGAAAGCTTGGAGCGCGTGATTGAAATCTTCCGTTATCTGACAGATCTTTACCAAGAAGCTCTGGATGTGACGGATGAAGAAGGCGACGATGTGACTAACGATATCTTCGTTGGAGCTAAGGCAGACCTTGAAAAGACGATCTGGATGTTGACAGCTGAACTTGGCCAAGCACCAGGTTTGTAAAATGATGTTTAAAGAGGCTGGGACAAAAGTCCTAGCCTCTCAATTGTCTTTGGATTGTCGAGCAAGACGCAGTGGTTGAGTGGTCTCTACTACGCTGATTTCATCAGCTTTTACAGCCCTACTCAACTGTGCGGAGGTGGGACGACGAAATCGAATTCTAACGAATTACTGATTTCTGTCCCACTCTCTGTTTTTTTCTTAAGGATTGTTTAAGCTTCTTCCTTTATACTAAGATTATCAAATGAAGACCTCCTAACTTTGTTTGATAGAACTCCTAAACTTTTCTTTTTCATAATAATCTCCTGAAAAGGCAGCCTATGTGGCTGTCTTTTCTGTTTTGTCATCTTGAAAACTTTGCTAAAATCTGATAAAATATAGCTCATGAAAACACTCTATGATGTGCAGCAATTTCTTAAAAATTTCGGGATCATTATCTATATGGGCAAGCGTCTTTATGATATTGAAATGATGAAAATTGAGTTGGAGCGGATTTACGATGCCGGCCTGATGGATAAGCTTGATTATCTGGAGGCTGAGGCTGTCCTGCGCAGAGAGCATCAAACAGAGTTGAAGTATTTAGAAGATAAAGGGAGAAACTAGAATGGGAATTTGGATTTTATGGGCAATTTTGCTGGGAATGTTGGCTTGGATGGGCTTCAATTATTTCCGTATTCGTCGTGCAGCTAGGGTAGTAGATAATAGTGAGTTTGAAGGTTTGATTCGTCAGGGGCAGTTGATTGATCTGCGTGATCCATCGGATTTCCATCGCAAACATATCTTGGGGGCGCGCAATATTCCGTCCCAACAGCTCAAGTCTAGTATCAATGCACTTCGCAAAGACAAACCAGTTCTTCTCTATGAAAATAGTCGTGGGCAACGTGTGACCAATGCAGCAATCTACTTGAAGAAGCAAGGTTTTAACGATATTTATATCCTGTCTTACGGTCTTGATTCATGGAGTGGTAAGGTTAAGACAAGCTGATTCTTTGTAGAAATATATATACAAAACCAATTCCCTATGTTATAATAGGTAAGTGCAAATATTATTTTAAGGAGTTTTTAGAACATGCAAGAAAAGAAAAAAACCTCTCTGGTTTTAGGTATCCTGTCCATTGTTGTGGGCTTATTGCTTCCAATAATTGGTCTTATTTTAGGTATTATCGGTCTGGTTTTGGGCAATTCTCATCAAAAAGAGACTCAATTAGATTATAAAACAGAAAAAATTCTGAATATCGTCGGTATTGTAATTTCTATCATTAACTGGATTGCAGGAATTCTTCTGACCATGAATGGATTTATGTAATAAATAATAAAAAGGCTTGAATAAGCCTTTTTATTTTACCAGGTTTGTTCCAAATAGCCTTTGATAATCTCGAGTTCGGAAGGATTCAGCGGTCGATAGCTGCCCTCTGTCAGATTGGGATCCAGCTGAAAATCACCGAAATGGGTACGTTTGAGATAGGTGACTTTGACACCAACTGCTAGAAACATTTTCTTGACCTGATGGAATTTTCCTTCAGAAATAGTAACTGAGGCGGTGGAGTGCTCGGGGCTGGCTGTATGAATCTGAAGTTGGGCAGGTTTGCATTGAGTTCCGTCCAGAAAGATAATGCCTTGCTGAAAAGCGTTTGTGACTTCTTGGTCAAGAGGGCCGTTGACTTCGACATAGTAGGTCTTTGCGATATGGTATTGTGGATGGAGGAGTTGAAATCCCAGTGGCCCATTATCTGTAATCAGGAGCAGGCCACGTGTGTCGCGATCCAAACGGCCGATGGCGTAAAGCTGGTCGTTAAAATCTTCTGGGGCAATTAGATCTAGGACAGTCATCTTGTCCGAGTCAGAATTGGCAGTGACAGCACCGGCGGGCTTGTTCATCAGAAAATAATGGTGGGCTAGGTGGTTTAAAGGTTTACCAGCTAGGCTAATGGACTGGAGGCCACTATCGACATTTTGACTGAGGGAGCGAGCAGCTTGACCGTCAATTACAATCTGCCTTAGTCGCAGTTTTTGTTTCATCTCTTTCCGGCTAATCTTAGCTAGGGCTAAGAATTTATCAAGGCGCATGAGTTTTCCTTTCAAAGGTTTGGATCGATTCTTTTTTTCTTTTTATCATACACTTTCGGAAGTAAAATTGCAAAAATAGCTACAGTTTACGATTTACCTATGAAAACATTTACACTTGGTTAGCCCGTGTTTTTTGGAAAAAACTGTGTTATAATTTTTAGTTGGAAATAAATAATAAGATTTAGAGGAAATCATGACAAAATTAAGAGAAGATATCCGTAACATTGCGATTATCGCCCACGTTGACCATGGGAAAACAACCCTCGTTGACGAATTATTGAAGCAATCTGAAACTCTTGATGCTCGTACAGAGTTGGCAGAGCGTGCTATGGACTCAAACGATATCGAAAAAGAGCGTGGTATTACCATCCTTGCTAAAAATACAGCCGTTGCTTACAACGGGACTCGTATCAACATCATGGATACACCAGGACACGCGGACTTCGGTGGAGAAGTTGAGCGTATCATGAAAATGGTTGACGGGGTTGTCTTGGTCGTAGATGCCTACGAAGGAACTATGCCACAAACTCGTTTCGTATTGAAAAAAGCCTTGGAACAAGATCTTGTACCTATCGTTGTGGTTAACAAAATCGATAAACCATCAGCTCGCCCAGCAGAAGTAGTGGACGAAGTATTGGAACTCTTCATTGAGCTTGGTGCAGATGATGACCAGCTTGATTTCCCAGTTGTTTATGCTTCAGCTATCAACGGAACTTCTTCACTTTCTGACGATCCTGCTGATCAAGAAAAAACAATGGCACCAATCTTTGATACCATCATCGACCATATCCCAGCTCCAGTCGACAATTCAGATGAGCCTTTGCAGTTCCAAGTGTCACTTTTGGACTACAATGATTTCGTAGGTCGTATCGGTATCGGACGTGTCTTCCGTGGTAGTGTGAAAGTTGGGGACCAAGTTACCCTTTCTAAACTAGACGGCACAACGAAGAACTTCCGTGTTACAAAACTTTTCGGTTTCTTTGGTTTAGAACGTCGTGAGATCCAAGAAGCTAAAGCGGGTGATTTGATTGCCGTTTCAGGTATGGAAGATATCTTCGTTGGTGAAACAATCACTCCGACAGACGCTGTTGAAGCTCTTCCAATCCTACACATCGATGAGCCAACTCTTCAAATGACTTTCTTAGTCAACAACTCACCATTTGCAGGTCGCGAAGGGAAATGGGTAACGTCTCGTAAGGTGGAAGAACGCTTGCAAGCAGAATTGCAGACAGACGTGTCCCTTCGTGTTGATCCAACAGATTCACCAGATAAGTGGACCGTTTCAGGTCGTGGTGAATTGCACTTGTCAATTCTGATTGAAACCATGCGTCGTGAAGGGTATGAGCTACAAGTATCTCGTCCAGAAGTTATTGTAAAAGAAATTGACGGTGTTAAATGTGAGCCGTTTGAGCGTGTCCAAATCGACACTCCAGAAGAGTACCAAGGATCTGTTATCCAAAGCCTTTCTGAGCGCAAGGGTGAAATGTTGGATATGATTTCAACTGGTAATGGTCAAACTCGTTTGGTCTTCCTTGTTCCAGCGCGTGGTTTGATCGGATACTCAACTGAGTTCTTGTCAATGACGCGTGGTTACGGTATCATGAACCATACCTTCGACCAATACTTGCCGTTGATTCCAGGGGAAATTGGTGGACGTCACCGTGGTGCTCTTGTTTCCATTGATGCTGGTAAAGCTACAACTTACTCAATCATGTCGATCGAAGAACGTGGTACCATCTTTGTCAACCCAGGTACTGAGGTTTACGAAGGAATGATCATCGGTGAAAACTCTCGTGAAAACGACTTGACAGTTAACATCACTAAGGCCAAACAAATGACCAACGTTCGTTCAGCTACTAAGGACCAAACAGCGGTTATCAAGACACCTCGTATCTTGACCCTTGAAGAGTCTCTTGAGTTCTTGAACGACGATGAGTACATGGAAGTAACGCCTGAGTCTATCCGTTTGCGTAAACAAATCTTGAACAAGCAAGAACGCGAAAAAGCTAATAAAAATAAGAAAAAACAAGCAGCAGAATAAATCATTGAGTTGACTGGTGGTAGAAAGGAGCAGTATGATTTACCTGATTATTGGAATATTAATCCTGCTTTTCTATGTATTTGCCATTCCAACTAGTATTAAGGGGACGTTGAATGTCTTGACATTTGTACTCTTGCTGGTTGCCTTGATCATCTTGCTTGCTTTGGCAATTTTTCAAATTTTTAAATTGCCTGGAGAATTATTTGTGAGTATCTTTTTGATTATTATTACAGTGTGGGCCTTGATGGACATCGAGCGTCTAGTACCATCTCAGAAATCAAAAGAACTTTAAACTCATAAACTATAAGGAAGGAATTAGGATTCCAAAGTTCGTGTAGACTTTCGGTAGCCTAATTCCTTTTGTTTATCTAATGCGAGATCCTTCGATAGTGATTTTATCTGAGTAGAAACAAATACAGATACGGATATTTTTTCATTTGACGAGAGCCTAATTCTTTTGAATGCTGTTGACTATCAGTGAGTAGGTCAGGTTTGATAAGACACTGGCAATTAAATGTTTTGGATAGTTTTCACTTGTATAAAAAGGTTTTTCAAAGATTTCAAAGAGAATAACATTTCTTCTTATTTATTAAAAGCTGATAACAGTTAAAATAAAAGCCTGATATGACTTTTTTATTTTCGCAAAAAAAGGTAAAATAGAAGGTAGTATGAATGAAGAGGTACATGATGAAGACTATTTCAAAATTTGCCAATAAGAAAGTATTGGTATTGGGTTTGGCCAAATCTGGGGAGTCAGCTGCCCGCCTTTTGGATAAGCTTGGAGCGATTGTGACGGTCAATGATGGGAAGCCTTTCGAGGAAAATCCAGCTGCCCAATCTTTGCTAGAAGAAGGAATTAAAGTCGTGACAGGTGGCCATCCTCTGGAACTGTTGGATGAAGATTTTGAATGGATGGTGAAAAATCCAGGCATTCCTTATAACAATCCTATGGTCATGAGGGCTTTGGAAAAGCAGATTCCTGTCATTACCGAAGTGGAGCTGGCTTATCTGATTTCAGATGCGCCGATTATCGGGATTACTGGCTCAAATGGAAAAACCACCACCACGACCATGATTGCGGAAGTGCTAACAGCTGGTAGACAAAATGGTCTTTTATCAGGAAATATCGGATTTCCAGCTAGTCAAGTCGCTCAAGATGCGGGTAAAACAGACACTTTGGTGATGGAACTTTCTTCCTTCCAACTAATGGGAATCGAAGCCTTCCATCCGGAAATAGCGGTGATTACAAATCTGATGCCGACACATCTGGACTATCACGGCTCTTTTGAGGAATATGTGGCGGCCAAGTGGAATATCCAAAAAAATATGACAGCTTCTGACTATGTCGTGTTGAATTTTAATCAAGACTTGGCGAAAGAATTGGCTAAGAAGACGGCTGCCCAGGTGATTCCTTTTTCAACCCAAGAAAAGGTCGATGGAGCTTACTTAGACGGCGATGTGCTGACTTTCCGTGGGGAAGCTATTATGACAGCTTCTGAACTAGGCGTGCCTGGTAGCCATAATGTAGAAAATGCTCTAGCAACCATTGCAGTAGCCAAACTGCGCGGGATTGACAATCAAGTTATTAGAGAAACTCTGGCTCATTTTGGTGGTGTCAAGCATCGTCTCCAGTATGTGGGGGAAATCAATCAAGTCAAATTTTACAATGACAGTAAATCGACTAATATTTTAGCGACACAAAAAGCTTTATCAGGTTTTGACAATAGTAAGGTCATTCTGATTGCTGGTGGTTTGGATCGTGGCAATGAATTTGATGAATTGGTGCCAGATATCAAGGGCTTGAAAAAGATGGTGATTCTGGGTGAATCGGCTGTGCGTGTTAAGCGGGCTGCGGATCAGGCAGAAGTAAGTTATCTGGACGCTTCAGATATCAGAGATGCTACTCGCAAAGCCTTTTCTGTGGCGGAGCCTGGGGATGTTATCCTTCTCAGTCCAGCCAATGCTAGCTGGGATATGTATAAGAATTTTGAAGTGCGGGGCGATGAGTTCCTTGCGGTATTTAAAGAATTAAAGGGATAAAATGAAAAAAATAGTATTTACAGGCGGAGGGACAGTTGGTCATGTGACCCTCAATCTTTTGCTGATACCTAAATTTATCGAGGAGGGCTGGGAAGTCCATTATATCGGTGACCGCCATGGGATTGAGTACAAGGAAATTCAGAAATCAGGTCTACCTGTTGTTTTCCATTCGATTGCAACTGGCAAGCTCCGTCGCTATTTTTCTTGGCAGAATCTCTGGGATGTTTTTAAAGTGGCAGGTGGCATTCTCCAGTCGTTGGGCATCATGCTAAAAGTCCGTCCCAAAGCCCTATTTTCAAAAGGAGGCTTTGTGTCTGTTCCGCCAGTGATTGCGGCGAAGGTGACGGGCGTTCCAGTCTTTATCCATGAGTCTGACTTGTCGCTTGGTTTGGCTAATAAAATCGGTTATAAATGCGCGACAAAGATGTTTACGACTTTTGAGCAAGCTGAAGGACTGAGCAAGGCTGAACATGTTGGAGCGGTGACCAAGATTGCGGCCCTCCCTCAAACGGAACCAGCTGAGATTGAGAAAATTAAGGCTCATTTCACAGAAGGAAAACCTACCTTGCTCTTTGTCGGGGGCTCAGGAGGCGCGAAAGTTTTCAATGATTTTATTACCAAAAACAAGGATCGCTTGATTGAAAAATATAATATTATCAATCTGACGGGCGATGCTAGCTTGGATGAACTTTCCCACCGTATCTATCGGGTATCCTATGTGACAGATCTGTATCAGCCATTAATGGCTATGGCAGATGTCGTCGTGACACGAGGTGGTTCCAATACTATCTTTGAATTACTTGCTATGAAGAAGTTGCAAGTGATTGTACCTTTGGGGCTGGGGGCAAGTCGAGGAGATCAGATTGAAAATGCCAACTACTTCTTGGAAAAAGGCTATGCGCTTAAAATCAATGAAGAAAACTTGAATCGGGTCAATCTCCAAGTAGCAGTGGATGATTTATTAAGAGAAAAGGATGCTTATTATCAACGAATGGAAAAAGCGCCTGAATTAAAATCTGTAGATGATTTTTATGAAATTTTGAAGCAAGATATTAACAAAGGGAAAAAATGAAAAAAAGCAAGGAAGATAAGCAAGAAACGGCTCAACTTTCTCTTTCTGAATGGCAAGTCAGAAACAAAGAGTATCTTGAGAAAAAAGCTCAAGAAAAGGCAAAAAAGCAAGTTGAGTTAGAGAAAAAAAGAGCTGAACTAGAGCAGAAAAAAGAAGAAATGAAGGCGGAACTGGAAAATCAGGAGCCTTCTAACGAAGAAGATGCAGTCTCCGAAGAAATTGACACAGACTCTCCTACAAGTGAGAAAGAAGATGAAGTTCAAGATTCTGAAAGTGAATCTGAAGTTGAGGAGCAAGATGAAGATGAAGCTCAGGATCAAGAGCAAGATGAAGAAGAAATAGAGCAGGTTGAGCTTCCAAAAGTTCCAATTGAGAAAATCCACTGGTATCGAGCTTTGCCAGTTTTAGTGACAAGTTCTCTGATTTTTTTAGCTTCTCTTTATTTCCTCACACCGCTTGCAACTATGAAGACCATTGAATTTACTGGAAATAAGGTTGTGAGTCAGGAGGAGCTAAGAAGCAGTAGCAAAATCGATCAGCGCGATTATACTGTTACTGTTTACAAAAATCGCCATCATTATGAGCAAAATCTGAAAGCTTCTAGCCCCTGGATTGAAAATGTAGAGATGACCTATCAATTCCCGCTGACTTTCAAAATTGATGTTCAGGAATATGGCATTTTAGGTTATTTGCAGAAAGATTCTAAGTATTATCCTATTTTAACGAGTGGAAAATACGTAAAAAATGAGGTTGCGGCTGATGCCTTGCCGGAAGAACGGATGGATGTGACCTTCTCGGATGCAGGTTTGATCAAGGAGTTTGTTCAACAACTGAAGAATGTTCCCGATTCAGTCAAAAAGAGCATTAGAAAAGTTGATTTAACTCCTAGCAAGGTGACAGAAGATTTAGTGACCATCACCATGTCTGATGAACACCAAATTTTAGTTCCAATTTCTCATATTGCTAAGAAACTTCCCTACTATGAAGGAATTCACCCTCAGTTGGAAGTGCCAAGCGTGGTCGATATGGAGGCTGGTATTTTTAGCTATGCGCAAGGCACAGAAAATGAAGTTATCCATGAAGCTAGTAACGATGCGCAAGATACAGAATCTTCGGCTCAACATGCAGAGCAATCTACCGAGCATTCTGCTCAATCTCAGGCAGAAAAGCCAGAGATTTCTGAAAATAACTAATTATTATAGATAAAAAACTGCGCCAATTTCGTATTTTTATGATATAATAAAGTTTGGATAACCCTATTTTCTAGAGTTATTTGTATTAGAATGGAAACGTGGAAGACAGAGAGGACTGATGTAATGGCTAGAGATGGCTTTTTTACTGGATTAGATATAGGAAGTAGCACAATTAAAGTGTTGGTGGCAGAGCACATCAACGGTGAAATGAATGTTATTGGAGTCAGCAATGCAAAGAGTGCTGGCGTTAAAGATGGGATTATTGTCGATATTGAAGCAGCAGCAGCAGCTATTAAGTCAGCAATTTCTCAAGCGGAGGAAAAAGCGGGGATTTCAATTGGACTAGTGAATGTTGGCTTGCCTGCAAATTTACTGCAAATTGAGCCAACTCAAGGAATGATTCCTGTGACTAGTGACTCCAAAGAAATTACCGATGAAGATGTCGAGAGCGTTGTAAGATCTGCCTTGACCAAGAGCATGACTCCTGACCGTGAAGTAATTACCTTCATCCCAGAAGAGTTTGTTGTTGATGGCTTCCAAGGGATCCGTGATCCTCGTGGTATGATGGGGATTCGCCTAGAAATGCGCGGCCTACTCTACACTGGTCCTCGTACAATCCTGCATAATCTCCGTAAAACAGTGGAGCGTGCAGGAGTGAAATTGGAGAATATTATCATTTCTCCTTTAGCGATGACAAAATCCATCTTGAATGAAGGAGAACGAGAGTTTGGCGCGACAGTCATTGATATGGGTGGCGGACAAACTACAGTTGCTTCTGTAAAAAATCAAGAATTACAATTTACCAATATCTATCAAGAAGGCGGCGACTATGTCACAAAAGACATTTCAAAAGTGTTGAAAACTTCTCAGAAATTGGCAGAAAGCTTGAAATTTAACTATGGTGTAGCTTATGTACCATTTGCAGGCACAGAATCTTTCCCAGTTGAAGTCATCGGGGAAGTTAATCCAGTTGAAATAACAGAAACCTATCTAGCTGAAATCATCTCTGCTCGTATCAAACATGTTTTTGAACAAATCAAGCAAGATTTAGATAGAAGACACGTGTTAGATCTTCCTGGTGGTATTGTCATCGTTGGTGGTGGAGCAATCTTGCCTGGCGTTGTAGAATTAGCTCAGGAAGTATTTGGCGTTCACGCTAAATTATATGTACCAAATCAAATCGGTATCCGTAATCCAGCTTTTGCCCACGTGATTAGTCTTTCAGAGTATGCTGGCAATCTGACCGAAGTGGATCGAATTGCACAAGCTGCTGTTCGTGGAGACGAGCAGTTGCGTCATCAAGCAACTAGCTTTGAACGTCCAAGTCATAGAGTACCTCGCTTTGATCATCAGCCGGTTGAACCAGTTCAACCAGTTCAAGAGGTGGAACCAGAAATTGCACCGCTTAGAAATGAAGAACCACAAGAGGAACCAAAAGCTAGTCTTACAGATAAGATGCGCAATTTAATTGGTAATATGTTTGAGTAAGGAGAATAAATAGATTATGACATTTTCATTTGATGCGGCTGCAGCACAAGGCGCAGTCATTAAAGTAATTGGTGTCGGCGGAGGCGGCGGAAACGCTATTAACCGAATGATCGATGAAGGTCTTGCTGGCGTAGAATTTATCGCAGCAAATACAGATGTGCAAGCACTTAGCAGTGCAAAAGCAGAAACAGTTATCCAGCTTGGTCCTAAGTTGACTCGTGGTCTGGGTGCTGGAGGTCAACCTGAGGTTGGTCGTAAAGCAGCTGAAGAAAGCGAAGAAGTTTTGACAGAAGCCCTTCAAGGAGCAGACATGGTCTTTATCACTGCTGGTATGGGTGGTGGCTCTGGTACAGGTGCTGCACCAGTTATTGCTCGCATCGCTAAATCAGTAGGCGCCCTAACTGTAGCAGTTGTGACACGTCCATTTGGCTTTGAAGGAAGCAAGCGTGGTAATTTTGCCGTTGAAGGAATCAACGAACTGCGTGAACATGTAGATACTCTTTTGATTATTTCAAACAACAATCTTTTGGAAATTGTTGACAAGAAAACTCCGCTTCTAGAAGCCTTGAGTGAAGCTGATAACGTATTGCGCCAAGGGGTTCAGGGTATTACTGACTTGATTACCAGCCCTGGCTTGATCAACCTTGACTTTGCAGACGTGAAGACTGTTATGGAAAACAAAGGTAATGCTTTGATGGGTATCGGTATCGGAAGCGGTGAAGAACGTGTTATCGAAGCAGCTCGCAAAGCTATCTACTCTCCACTTCTTGAGACAACTATTGACGGTGCAGAAGACGTGATCGTCAACGTTACTGGTGGCCTAGATATGACTTTGATTGAAGCGGAAGAAGCTTCTGAAATCGTTAATCAGGCAGCTGGTCATGGTGTCAACATCTGGCTTGGTACTTCTATTGATGAGTCTATGAAGGATGAAATCCGTGTGACTGTTGTTGCAACAGGTGTTAAAGAGGATAAGGTTGATAAGGTAAGTGGATTGCAAGGCGTTAAACCTGCGAGCCGAGCTGAGCAAGTACGCTCAGCACAATCATCTGCTCATTATGATCGAAACTTCGATATGGCAGAAACAAGAGAAATGCCAGCTCCTTCCCATCGCTCAACTGTAGAAACTTCTAGAGCTTCAGCCTTTGGAGATTGGGATTTACGTCGTGAATCAATCGTTCGTCAAGCAGAACCTGTGCCTTCTAGCCGTGTAGAGCGCTTTACAGATATTAAGGAAGAAGATGACGAACTTGAAACACCGCCATTCTTTAGAAATCGCTAATTAAATGGATTTTCAAGCAAATAAAGATTTAATTTTTCAAAATGTTGCTCAAATAGTTGAAAAAGAAAATCGATTGAAGGACTCCGTAAACATCATTGCGGTTACCAAGTATGTTGACTGTGAGACAGCGAAAAAACTCGTGGATACAGGAATCAAACATATTGGAGAAAATCGAGTAGATAAGTTTCTTGAAAAATATCATGCTTTAAAGGAAGAAAACCTTACCTGGCATTTGATTGGTAGTTTGCAGAGAAGAAAAGTGAAAGATGTGATCAACTATGTTGATTATTTCCATGCTTTAGACTCTGTCAAATTGGCTCAAGAAATCAACAAGCGAGCAGATCATGTGATTAATTGTTTCTTGCAAGTCAATATTTCAAAAGAAGAAAGCAAGCACGGTTTTTTAGTTGAAGAACTAGATAGTGTTTTACCAGAGCTTGCAGCCTTAGAAAACATTTGCATTGTTGGCCTGATGACCATGGCTCCACTCGAAGCTGATCATCAAGAACTGAATCAGATTTTTTCAGAGGCGCATCAGCTTCAACAGAACTTACAAAGCAAACAGTTAAAAAACATGCCCTTTTCTGATTTGAGTATGGGAATGAGCCGTGATTATCCAGAATCGATTGCCAACGGCTCAACCTATGTCAGAATCGGAACAGCATTTTTTAAATAGGAAAGAACTATGTCATTTAAAGATAAATTTGATAAATTTATAGAATACTTTACAGAAGATGGAGAGAAGTCTGACTTACCAGTACAGCCTTCAGATGAATCTGATTCTGTTTTGAAGCCTGCAGAGATCGAGCCAGTTCCGGCTGCATCAGCAAAGGAAAACGCACGTACTCGTTCAGCTTCTTCACAAGTCCAACAAAAGCCTACAACGGAAAATATTACTAGATTGCATGCTCGCCAACAAGAACTGGCTCAGCATCGAGTGAAATCTAGTGAGAAGGTTACGATTGATGTTCGCTATCCGAAAAAATATGAGGAAGCGACAGAGGTTGTTGATTTACTTGTGGCGAATGAGAGTATCTTAATTGATTTTCAATATATGACAGAGGTACAAGCAAGACGTTGCTTGGATTATCTTGATGGAGCCCGCTATGTTTTGGCTGGGAACTTGAGAAAAGTTGCTAGTACCATGTACTTGCTCACTCCAATCAATGTTGTCGTCAATGTAGAAGATATTCGCCTTCCAAACGATGTGGATCTGAGTGAATACGATTTTGATATGAAACGCAGTAGATAATTAATGATTTACTTTATTTTAAAATTAGTTTCTAATCTAATTGATCTTTACTCCCTTCTCGTCTTCGTCTATGCACTCTTGTCTTGGTTCCCTGGAGCTTACCAAACAGCCCTAGGAAGGCTTGTCGGTTCTCTGGTTGAACCATTTTTGCGTTTGTTCCGCAGGTTGCCTTTGCAGTTTGGTAGATTAGACTTTACTGTTCTGGCAGCACTTTTTGCCTTGAGAGTGCTTGATACATTATTTCTACACTTCCTCGCTTCCTTGTTATTGCTATGGTAAACAATATCTATCAGCATTATTCTCAGGATGATCAAGATTTTCTGGATAAAAGCATGGAATTGCTTCAAAGAGTGGAAAATCAATATAGCTATGAGACGACTGCTTTTTTGAATCCTCATCAGGTCAATATTCTCAAAAATTTGAGTAAGCAATATGATGTGCAAGTATTTGCTAGTTCAGATTATTTTCCAAGTGAGTTTGCTAAAGTGTTGATTGCACCTAGCTATTATCAATTAGAACTCGAAGATTTTGATGTGATCTTGCTAGAGATTACCTATGCAAGTAAGTTCTATAAGGTGACTCATTCACAAATTATGGGAACGCTTTTGCATCAGCTAGGGATTGAGAGGCGGACGTTTGGCGATATTATCGTCGTGGATGACCGTGCACAAGTATTTGTGGATAGAAGATTAGAAGAATATTTCATTACGAATGTTTCTAAAATAGCTAAAGTTCCAGTTCGGCTAAGAAGAGTTGATGTCAAAGATCAGTTACAAGACGCACTGGTGACTAAAACAACAGATGTTTTGGTCTCTAGTCTCAGATTGGATAAGCTGGTAGCCACAGTCTTTAAGTTATCACGTAGTCAAGCTGTAGAACTAATCATGGGGAAACAGGTAAAGCAAAACTACAGAACCATTGATAATCCTAGCCATCAGCTCTCTCTGGGGGATTTGATTAGCGTTAGGAAATATGGAAGATTTAAGATATTAACAGAAAATGGTTTTTCCAAAAACGGGAAGCATAAACTAACAGTTGAATTATTACCTAGTAAATAAGGAGGAAACATGGCACTAACATCATTAGATATTAGAGATAAAGGTTTTTCAACCAGATTTAGAGGGTACGATATTGATGAAGTTGAAGAATTTCTTGATATCATTGTCAATGATTATGAGGAATTAATCCGTGAGAATCGTGAGAAAGAAGCAAAAATCCGTAATCTTGAAGAGCGTCTAATTTATTTTGATGAAATGAAAGACTCGCTCAGCCAATCTGTTTTGATTGCGCAAGACACAGCAGAGCGGGTCAAACAAGCAGCGCAGGAACGTTCTGGAAATATCGTTCAGCAAGCAGAGCAAGATGCGCAACGCTTGTTAGATAGAGCCAAGTATAAGGCAAATGATATTCTTCGTCAGGCTACAGATAATGCCAAAAGAGTGGCTGTTGAGACAGAAGAATTGAAAAATAAAACGCGTGTCTTCCATCAACGTCTCAAATCGACGATTGAAAGTCAGCTAAGTATTGTTGATTCTCAAGATTGGGAAGACATTCTTCGTCCGACTGCTACCTATCTCCAAACCAGTGATGAAGCCTTTAAAGTAGTGGTTGAAGAAGCGCTTGGTGAAAAAATAGAGCTTGAGGAAGAAGTAGATGTTACGCGCCAATTCTCACCTGAGGAAATAGCTGAATTGCAAGAGCGAATTGAGCAAGCAAATCGAGAATTGGCAGAAACACAGACGCTTCAGACCATAGATGAAGAGTTGATCCAAGCACAACAGAAAGAAATTTTAGAATCAGTAAAACGTTCAGAATCGGATGAAGATTCTAAAGTTCCAGTAGATCTTTTATAATAAGTGCAGAAACACAAATCAGACAGAATATTTTCAGCGAGCAGGTGGTGGTGAGAGACCTGTAATCCCTTTTGTTTGATTTATCATTCTGCTTCATCGTTTCTGAATTGAGTAAGAAACGACGCCTGCCTACGTTACGGGCTAAGAGGGATAGGATTTTTCCTGTCTAAACAAAGGTGGTACCGCGATTTTTCGTCCTTTAGGAGAAGTCTGCGGTTTTTTATTTTGAAAAATATATGTTATAAGGAGACTAAATGAAACTCAAAGAAACCCTGAATCTTGGGAAAACTGCATTTCCAATGCGTGCTGGCCTTCCAACCAAAGAACCAGTTTGGCAAAAAGAATGGGAAGAAGCAAAACTTTACCAACGTCGTCAAGAATTGAACCAAGGAAAACCGCATTTCACCTTGCATGATGGACCTCCATATGCAAACGGAAATATCCACGTTGGACACGCTATGAACAAGATTTCTAAAGATATTATTGCTCGTTCAAAATCCATGTCAGGTTTTTATGCGCCTTATATTCCTGGTTGGGATACACATGGTCTGCCAATCGAGCAAGTTTTGGCAAAACAAGGTGTTAAACGCAAAGAAATGGACTTGGTTGAGTACTTAAAACTTTGCCGCGAGTACGCTCTTTCCCAAGTAGATAAACAACGAGAAGACTTTAAACGTTTGGGTGTCTCTGGTGACTGGGAAAACCCTTATGTGACCTTGACTCCAGACTATGAAGCAGCTCAAATCCGTGTCTTCGGTGAAATGGCTAAGAAAGGCTATATCTATCGTGGTGCCAAGCCAGTTTACTGGTCATGGTCTTCTGAGTCAGCCCTTGCTGAAGCGGAAATTGAGTACCATGATTTGCTTTCAACTTCCCTTTACTATGCTAACCGCGTCAAAGACGGAAAAGGTGTGCTAGATACGGATACCTATATCGTTGTATGGACAACCACGCCATTTACCATCACAGCTTCTCGTGGATTGACAGTTGGAGCAGATATTGATTACGTGGTCGTACAACCAGCTGGTGAAACTCGTAAGTTTGTGGTTGCTTCAGAATTGTTGAACAGTTTGTCTGAGAAATTTGGTTGGGCTGATGTACAAGTCTTAGCAACTTACCGTGGACAAGAATTGAACCATATCGTGACAGTCCACCCTTGGGATACGGCTGTAGATGAGCTGGTGATCCTTGGCGACCACGTTACGACTGACTCTGGTACAGGTATCGTCCATACAGCGCCTGGTTTTGGTGAGGATGACTACAATGTCGGTGTTGCTAATGGACTAGAAGTTGCTGTAACTGTAAACGAACGCGGGATCATGATGGAAAATGCTGGTCCTGACTTTGCAGGTCAGTTCTACGACAAGGTGGTACCAACTGTTATCGAAAAACTGGGTGATTTACTCCTTGCTCAAGAAGAAATCTCTCACTCATACCCATTTGACTGGCGTACGAAAAAACCAATCATCTGGCGTGCAGTACCACAGTGGTTTGCATCTGTTTCTAAATTCCGCCAAGAAATCTTGGATGAAATTGAAAAAGTGAAATTCCATTCAGAATGGGGTAAAGTGCGTCTTTACAATATGATTCGTGACCGTGGCGACTGGGTTATCTCTCGTCAACGTGCCTGGGGAGTTCCCCTTCCTATCTTCTACGCAGAAGACGGAACACCAATCATGACAGCTGAGACCATCGAACACGTGGCTCAACTCTTTGAAGAGCACGGCTCTATTGTCTGGTGGGAACGTGATGCTAAAGACCTCTTGCCAGAAGGATTTACGCATCCAGGTTCATCAAATGGCGAGTTCAAGAAAGAAACAGACATCATGGACGTATGGTTTGACTCAGGTTCATCATGGAATGGAGTAGTGGTCAACCGTCCAGAACTTAAATACCCAGCAGACCTGTACCTAGAAGGTTCTGACCAATACCGTGGTTGGTTCAACTCTTCACTCATCACATCTGTTGCCAACCATGGCGTAGCACCATACAAACAAATCTTGTCACAGGGCTTTGCTCTTGATGGTAAAGGTGAGAAGATGTCTAAATCTCTTGGAAATACGATTGCTCCAAGCGATGTTGAAAAACAATTTGGTGCGGAAATCTTGCGTCTTTGGGTAACAAGTGTTGACTCAAGCAACGACGTGCGTATCTCTATGGATATCTTGAGTCAAGTCTCTGAAACTTACCGTAAGATCCGTAACACCCTTCGTTTCTTGATTGCTAATACATCAGACTTTAACCCAGCGCAGGACGCAGTCGCTTATGATGAGCTTCGTTCTGTTGACAAGTACATGACCATTCGATTTAACCAGCTTGTTAAGACTATCCGTGATGCTTACGCTGACTTTGAATTCTTGACAATCTACAAGGCCTTGGTGAACTTTATCAACGTTGACTTGTCAGCCTTCTACCTTGATTTTGCTAAAGACGTTGTTTACATTGAAGGTGCCAAATCACTCGAACGTCGTCAAATGCAGACAGTCTTCTATGACATTCTTGTCAAAATCACCAAACTCTTGACACCAATCCTTCCTCACACTGCAGAGGAAATCTGGTCATATCTTGAGCATGAAGCAGAAGACTTTGTTCAGTTGTCAGAATTGCCAGAAGCTCAAACATTTGCTAACCAAGAAGAAATCTTGGATACATGGGCAGCCTTCATGGATTTCCGTGGACAAGCTCAAAAAGCTCTGGAAGAAGCTCGTAATGCCAAGGTGATCGGTAAATCGCTTGAAGCACACTTGACAGTTTATCCAAATGAAGTGGTGAAAACTCTTCTTGGAGCAGTAGATAGCAATGTGGCTCAACTTTTGATCGTGTCAGAATTGACCATCGCTGAAGGTACAGCTCCAGAAGGCGCAGTTAGCTTTGAGGATGTTGCCTTCACAGTTGAACGTGCTGCAGGTGAAGTTTGTGACCGTTGCCGTCGTATCGATCCAACTACTGCAGAACGTAGCTACCATGCAGTTATCTGTGACCACTGTGCAAGCATCGTAGAAGAAAACTTTGCGGATGCAGTTGCAGAAGGATTTGAAGAAAAATAATCCAGTCTAACATGAATAGGTTTGACTGATGGCTAGTAGAAGAAGTCCCGTCTCAACTGAGGCGGGCTTTTTTACTTGAGAACTAAGGGGCTAAGCTTCCTTGTGAAAGCTGAAAAAATAAGTTCAAACTCTTGACAGGCTAGTATAAGTTATTTATGATAGTAGTAAAGATTAGAAGGAATGAGGAAAGATAATGACCCATCCAGTTTTTGGAGTTCATGAGGAAAATGTCGAGTATGTGACACGCTATGGAGTTTACGCAGTGATTCCGGATGAAAAGAAAGAAAATATTATTTTAGTACAGGCACCTAATGGTGCGTGGTTTCTTCCTGGAGGACAAATGGAAGAAGGAGAGGACCAGCTGGCTACTCTCGAGCGGGAATTGCTGGAAGAGCTTGGCTTTAGTATCCAAGTAGGAGATTACTTTGGCCAGGCGGACGAGTATTTTTATTCTCGCCATCGGGACACGCATTTCTATAATCCTGCCTATATTTACGAAGCCCTTTCTTATCAGGAAGTAGAAAAGCCGCTGGAAGACTTCAATAATCTAGCATGGTTTCCTGTCGATCTTGCAATTGAAAAATTGAAACGTGGCAGTCATAAATGGGGAATTGAGCAGTGGAAGCGTAAATATCAGAATAACTAGCCTGCGATATTTAAAATGATATAAATTACAGGCAATCATTCACAATTCCGGAAAAACGTGTTATAATAATAGCGACGATTTAAGGTAGGAGGCAAATGAATGAAGCTTATAAATACGACGAATACCCACGCAGAATTAGTAAAAAATCAGTTGGAAAGTACAGACGCAACGCTTGTAGAGGTTTATTCTGCGGGCAATAGTGATGTTATTTTCACAGAGGCCCCTAGCCATTACGAAATTCTCATTTCAAATAAGCATCGCGCAATCAGAGAGCAAGAAATTGAAAAAATTAGAGAATTCTTTTTGAAACGAAAAATTGACCAAAAGAATATTGACGCCTCTGCCATTCGGACGATCTATGCCAATAGTTTGATTGAGATTTCAATCCCGATTAAGGGCTAATCATCTGCTTAAGATTTTAAACTTTTGTAATATTATCATTGCACCATTTGCTTCCTGATGGAGGTAATAGTAAAAATCACTTGAAAAATTCCGCTTTTCAGCTCTTGCTTTCAGGTGATTTTTTATTTGTCTGATTTAGATTTTGAATTGCGTGATCTTTTCTGACTAGCCAAATTCTTCGAACGTAATAATGTTTCCATTTTTATTCTTTCTTTTATGAAATCACCTTTATTTTATGATAAATTATGGTAAAATAACTTGGAGGAGAGTAAAGATGTTTCATAAAAGTAAGTTAATGTTTTGGACCAGTGAAGTCTTGCTGCTGACGATTATCTTTTTCATTTGGCGCCAGATGGGAGATATGATTATGCCAGTGGTGAGCGTTATCAATACGATTTTAATTCCTTTTGTTATGGGAGGATTTCTCTACTATATCACAAATCCTCTGGTGACACTGCTCGAAAAAAAGTTGAAAATCAATCGAATTTTTGGGATTTTAATCACTCTTTTCCTACTCTTTGGTCTAGTGACAATCGGAGTAATCTACCTCTTGCCAATTTTGATTAACCAGCTGTCCAGCTTGATCAACTCGACACAAAATCTCTATTGGGAAATTCAGAGTTTTGTCAATCAATTATCCAAAAATCCTTTATTTAAGAGTTTAAATATTCAGTCTACTATCCAGCAGCTTAACCTGTCCTATGTAGATATTCTGCAAAATATTTTAAATAGTGTTACCAATAGTCTGGGTAGCGTAGTGTCTGCTGTCATCAATACCCTCATGATTCTCATCATGACGCCGATTTTTTTGGTCTACTTCCTGATGGATGGACACAAGCTCCTACCAATGTTGGAGCGGACCGTTCTCAAGCGCGATAAGCTCAATATATCAAGTCTCTTGACCAATCTCAATGCGACCGTTGCCCGTTATATCAGTGGTATTTCGATAGATGCCTTGCTGATTGGGACCTTAGCTTATATTGGTTACAGTGTTATTGGACTCAAGTATGCCTTAGTATTTGCTATTTTCTCGGCTTTAGCTAACTTGATCCCTTATGTGGGCCCTAGTATTGGCTTGATTCCCATGCTGATTACCTACTTTTTTACTGACCCTAATAAAATGCTGGCAGCCTTAATCTATATGTTGATTATCCAGCAGATTGATGGGAATATCCTCTATCCTCGTATTGTTGGGAGTGTTATGAAAGTGCACCCTATTACGATTATGGTTCTCTTGCTTCTTTCAAGTAATATCTATGGTATTATGGGCATGATTGTAGCGATTCCGACCTACTCCATCCTCAAGGAAATTGTGAAATTCCTTGCCAACCTCTATGACAATCACAAAGAAGCTCAGCAGCAAAAGAAGAATGAAGAATTTGGTATTATAAAAAAATAGGAGAAAGCTCACCTTTCTCTTTTTTACTGCATTTTTTATGGTCTATCATTGGATATTTATGCTAAAATAATAGTAATAGCATAAAGGAGGTATCGTTATGGTAACACGTCGTAAATTTTCTCCGCAAGAAATAAGAAAAGATTCTTCTTATTTTTCGCCCTTGAAGACCATTGTAGAGACAGCCTTTTATGAGAATCAGGTTCAGGCAATCAAGACCGTAGAAGAGGCCTATCAACTGGCCTCGGTAGCTGCTGGAACGGTTGTGCTGGACATGCCGGTGATTCATACTAAGGAGCTGGGACTTCCTTCTTATGCCCGCGTTTTATTGACTAATTCGGGGGCGGTTGTCGGCCGAACTGCCAAGGCTAGACGAATTTATGGCATAGATCGTCAGGAAGATGAGCACTTGCTGTTTCTGGTTCGTAGTGCTGTTTATCAGGCACATCAGAGGACCTTTTATAAGGCAGATGCAGTCGTGGGGCTGGATGAGGACTTCATGGTTTGCGCCCATCTGATGGTTCCTCAGGAAGAAATCAACAATCTCTATTCTTGGCTCTTGAATTTCCAGATTTTGGATGAGGAATTTAAGAATCGCCTACGAGCTTCTAAAAAGTACGAGGAAAATGATATCTTTGTCTTTTTTGATCCCAAGTGGACGCATCCAGACTATCCAGAAGGTTTGGTTTACTTTGATACCAATCATAATTGCGCCGTTATTCTGGGTTTAAATTATTTCGGGGAGCTGAAAAAGGCAACCTTGACTTTGGCGTGGGGAACAGCGGCCAGAAATGGCTATGTTGCCTGCCACGGGGGCTTGAAAATTTTCAAGCAAAATACGGACAAAGAGGACTATGTTGCATCTTTCTTTGGTCTATCCGGTTCAGGAAAATCCACATTGACGCATGCTAAACATGACCATAAATATGACATCAAGGTTCTCCATGACGATGCCTTCATTATCTCGGTCAAGGATGGCTCCTCTATTGCCCTCGAACCGTCTTATTTTGACAAGACCAATGACTACCCTACGGGTCACAGTGAGCAGGATTTCTTTGTCACCGTGCAGAATTGTGGAGTGACGCTGGATGAAAATGGGCGGAAAAAGCTAGTAACAGAGGACATCCGCAATGGGAATGGACGGACTGTCAAATCGCGCTTTGCGACTCCAAATCGAGTAGACCGGATTGATGAGCCCATCAATGCTATCTTCTGGATTATGAAAGATGATTCTCTGCCGCCACTGGTTAAGATCAATGATCCGCTGATGGCTTCCACAATGGGCTGCACCCTGATGACCAAGCGCTCAAATGCTGAGAATGTCACTGGCTTGCACGAAGACTTGGTTATTGAGCCTTATGCCAATCCTTTCCGAGTCTATCCATTGGTGGAAGATTATCGGAAATTCCGTCGTTTATTTGAGTCAGGAGTTGCTTGCTACATTATCAATACTGGCTTTTACATGGGCAAAGGCATCTCAAAGGAAGTATCTTTAGATATTATTGAGCAGATTGTAGATGGCAGGGCTAAATTTAAGCCTTTTGGTCCTTTGGAAGGCTTTGAATACCTGGATTATAAGGGCTATGCTGTTCCAAGCTTTGACGACAAGTACAGACAGCTCATTCGTGAAAGAATGCAGGTCCGTTTAAACTTCCTATTGGCCTTTAATCAGAAATATCCTGAGACAGCCCTGCCTGTTGGAGCTATTTCTCGGCTAGAAAAAGTCTTGCAGGATTTAGAGGATTAATCTGCAAAACGCTTTCTAATAAATCCTTGTGCACGAATCCCAAAAATATGTTATAATCAAAGTTGATTATAATTTTTGGGAGAAGAATCCATGGAAGACCCTGGCAGTCAGAGTATTTTATTGCAAGCAATACTGCTATTTGTTTTAACCTTACTAAATGCCTTTTTCTCAGCTTCTGAGATGGCGATGGTGTCGCTCAATCGAGCTCGCGTCGAGCAGAAAGCCGAAGAAGGCGATGTCAAATACATTCGTTTATTAAAAGTTCTTGAAAGTCCCAATAACTTTCTGTCAACGATTCAGGTCGGTATCACTGTCATCAATATCCTGTCGGGGGCAAGCTTTGCGGATAATCTAGGGAAAATCTTTGCTTCTTGGATGGGTGATTCCAAAACGGCACATGCAGTTGCTAGTTTCTTGGCTCTTGCCCTCCTTACCTATATTTCTATTGTTTTAGGGGAGCTTTATCCTAAGAGAATCGCTATGAATCTTAAGGATAGTTTGGCTATTCGGACTGCACCAGTGATTATCTTCCTCGGGAAAATTGTCAGTCCGTTTGTCTGGTTGCTTTCAGCTTCTACCAATCTTCTCAGTCAGATGACGCCGATGAAGTTTGATGATGCGGATGAAAAAATGACCCGAGATGAGATTGAGTACATGCTGACCAATAGTGAGGAGACGCTGGATGCAGATGAAATCGAAATGCTACAGGGGATTTTCTCGCTGGATGAAATGGTGGCGCGTGAACTCATGGTGCCACGGACAGATGCCTTTATGGTTGATATTCAGGATGATACCAAGGAAATTATTGAAAGTATCCTCAAGCAAAATTTCTCACGAATTCCTGTCTATGATGGCGATAAGGACAATGTGATCGGCTTGATTCATACCAAGCGCTTGCTAAATGAAGCCTTCGCTAATGGATTCGACAATCTAAACCTCCGCAAGATTCTGCAAGAGCCGCTCTTTGTACCTGAAACGATTTTTGTGGATGATTTGCTTAAATCTCTCCGGAATACCCAAAATCAAATGGCGATTCTGCTGGATGAGTATGGTGGTATGGCAGGTCTCGTGACGCTCGAAGACTTGTTGGAAGAAATCGTCGGTGAAATCGAAGACGAAACAGACAAGGTTGCTATCGAGGTTCATGAAATCGGTGAGAATACCTACATTGTTTTAGGAACGATGACCCTCAATGACTTTAATGAATATTTTGAAGTTGAAATCGATAGTGATGATGTGGATACTATTGCTGGTTATTATCTGACTGGTGTTGGAACCATTCCAAATCCAACAGAGCGGCTCAGCTATGAAGTGGAAAGCCAGAATAAAAAACTGATTTTGACCAATGACAAGGTTAAAAATGGCCGTGTCACTAAGGTGAAAGTGGAAATATCTGAAATGATTGAAGAAGATGAAGAAGCTGAAAAATAAATTCAGCTTCTTTTGTTTTAAGTTTTCCGCAAGATTTTTATAAGGAATGCTTAAGCTGAAAGTCTTATACTAGTCTCAACAAATAAGAAATGAGGACAGTCCAATGACATATAAAGTAAAAGTAAGCTATCAGAAATCATTCATTCGCTCCAAGCTAAACGAAGTAGCCTAACCAGTACTAGCAATAGAAGCAAGAAATAGATTCTCGTATAAGAATTTCATACATTTTTCATATCATCTCCTAAATATAAAAAACATATAAAACTAAACAAAAAACCAAAGAACAGGAAAACTCCTCTGCTCGCTAGATTTTAGCTGACAGAGGAGATTTTTTATGCTCGCTGAATCAAGACTTCATTCTTTTTGCCGAGTAGCAAAATCCACGAAGCGAAATTTATCTAATTTGTGTCGACTCTCTGTGTATTGAAATTGGCAACCGTCAGCTAGATAGACCTGAGATTTGATAGAAACGACATGCTGGTCTCGGCCAATGTCCATAAGGATCTGGTCTTGGTCACTAACATGATCGATGGTAATTTCTTTTCTGGCATAGGCAATGTTAAGCTTTAAGGTTTCTTCTAAGTAGGCATAGATAGAATGCTCTCCGATTTCTCTGGTTAGATCTGGCACCAAGCTTTTATCCAAATAGTCAATATCTAAGACAGAAGCGATATTGTCTACCACTCGCTGCCGAACAATGCGCCAAACCAAGCGGTACTCTGGAAAGCCAGTTGTTTTTGAGAGCTTTTTATCTACAGTGATTTTATCAAGGCTGATGACATTGGTCTTGGACTGAAGCTGGTGCTGTGCCACTAATTCTTGATAACTGGTTAAGTTAGAAACAGGGAAGTCTAGTTGTTCCTGTTTGACGATTTTGGAGCCCTGCCCCCGTACTTTTTCGATCAGTCCCTCTTCTTGCAAGAGCGCTAAAGCCTTGCGAACTGTATCCCGACTGACTTGGTAGATTTCCATCAGCTGATGTTCACTAGGAAGAAAGTCACCGAGCTGGTATTTTTCGCCTAAAATATCTCTTTCAAGTTGTTTGAATAATTGTTTGTATTTCTTCATAAAACCCTCACTTGTATTATCTTTACCATACAACTATCAAAATTTTAGCAGAAATTCCTCCTTTTTACAACAAACAAGTTGCATACAATATTGTTATCGATTACAATTGAGTTTGTAAGTTAGTTAAGAAACTAGCTACATCAAAAATATAAGGAGAGTGCTGGATGATTTCCAGCCACAAGTCAAATGGGAAAATTTGAAAAGGAAGCTAAAGATTTGCTGAAGGCGATTGGCGGCAAAGAGAATGTCACAGCGGTCACTCATTGTGCGACTCGGATGCGTTTCGTACTTGGTGACGAAAAGAAAGCCAATGTTAAAGCCATTGAAGCCATTCCAGTCGTAAAAGGAACTTTTACCAATGCTGGGCAGTTCCAAGTCATTATTGGAAATGACGTACCGATTTTTTATAATGATTTCACAGCTGTATCAGGTATCGAGGGTGTTTCCAAAGAAGCAGCCAAGTCAGCAGCTAAGAGTAATCAAAATCCAGTTCAGCGGGTCATGACGACTCTAGCTGAAATCTTCACTCCAATCATTCCGGCTTTGATTGTCGGTGGATTGATCCTCGGATTTCGGAATGTTCTTGAAGGCGTTCATTGGTCTATGTTGGATGGGAAAACCATCACAGAAGTGTCTCAATTCTGGGCTGGGATCAATCATTTCTTGTGGCTTCCGGGTGAAGCGATTTTCCAATTTTTACCAGTAGGAATCACTTGGTCTGTTTCTCGTAAGATGGGGACTAGCCAGATTCTGGGTATTGTCTTGGGGATCTGTTTGGTGTCACCGCAGTTGCTCAATGCTTACGCAGTGGCATCGACACCAGCATCGGAAATTGCTAAGGATTGGGTTTGGGATTTCGGTTTCTTTACTGTTAATCGTATCGGTTACCAAGCGCAGGTTATTCCAGCTTTGCTAGCAGGACTTTCCCTGTCTTATCTAGAAATCTTCTGGCGGAAACATATTCCAGAAGTGGTATCTATGATTTTCGTGCCATTCTTATCATTAATTCCAGCCTTGATCTTGGCTCATACAGTCTTGGGTCCTATCGGTTGGACAATCGGTCAGGGGCTTTCATCAGTTGTTCTTGCAGGTTTAACCGGTCCAGTTAAATGGCTCTTTGGCGCAGTATTTGGTGCTCTTTATGCACCATTTGTTATCACAGGTCTTCACCATATGACCAATGCGATTGATACTCAGTTGGTAGCTGATGCCGGTGGTACTGGTCTTTGGCCAATGATTGCTCTGTCCAATATCGCTCAAGGCTCAGCTGTATTTGCTTATTACCTTATGAAACGCCATGATGAGCGGGAAGCGCAAATTTCCCTGCCTGCAACCATTTCAGCTTACCTTGGTGTTACTGAGCCTGCTCTCTTTGGGGTCAATGTTAAGTACGTTTATCCATTTGTTGCGGGAATGATTGGTTCGTCTATTGCGGGTCTGCTTTCTGTAACCTTTAATATAACGGCAAATGCTATTGGTATTGGTGGTTTACCAGGTATCCTTTCTATCCAAGCAAAATATATGATTCCATTTGCAGGAGTTATGCTTGTAGCAATCCTTGTACCAATGTTCCTGACTTTCTTCTTCCACAAGACAGGCTTCTTAACGAAGACAGAGGAAGATCCAGAATTGCAAGCAGAATTTGCAGCTCAAGAAGAAGCAGAATTCGCTCATCAGGAAACAAAGATTGTCGCACCAGTAGAAATCGTTAGTCCTCTTGCGGGTCAAGTAAAAGAACTTAGTCAGGCAGCGGATCCAGTATTTTCATCTGGCGTAATGGGCCAAGGCTTAGTGATTGAGCCAAGTGAAGGTGAGTTAGTGTCACCTGTGAACGGTACGGTGACTGTTCTCTTTCCAACCAAACATGCCGTCGGTATCGTATCGGACGAAGGTGTGGAAATGCTTATGCATATCGGTATGGATACGATCGGTCTAGATGGCAAGGGCTTTGAAGCCCATATTGCGCAAGGCGATCATGTGACTATTGGACAAAAACTGATTAGCTTCGATATGGATGTCATCAAGGCTGCAGGTCTCGTGACAGAAACACCTGTCATTATCACCAATCAGGATGCTTTTGTAGCAGATATAAGTGGAGAATATCCTAGCCATATCAAACGCGGTGATCAATTGATGACAGCAAAACGCATCTAAAAATAGTTAACTCATGGGATGGCGGCTCTGAGCCCCTCCCTTTTATCAAAAAAGGAGAAAATATGACACTTGATAAAACAAAGGTTGTCTACCAAATTTATCCAAAATCTTTTAAAGACACGACTGGCAACGGTTTGGGAGATTTTCGCGGGATTATTGAAAAACTTCCCTACTTGAAAGAGCTGGGAGTGGACATGATCTGGCTCAATCCTTTCTATCCGAGTCCGCAACGGGACAATGGTTATGATATTTCTGACTATACTGCTGTTGACCCTATCTTTGGAGATATGGCAGATTTTGAAGAGATGGTCAAGGTTGGCCAGCAGCATGGTATTGACTTTATGCTGGACATGGTTCTTAACCACTGCTCGATTGAACATGAGTGGTTCCAAAAGGCGCTGGCTGGGGATTCCTACTATCAGGACTTCTTTATCCTGCGGGATGAGCCGACGGACTGGCTGTCCAAGTTTGGCGGCAGTGCCTGGGCGCCATTTGGCGATACGGGCAAATATTATCTGCATCTCTATGATGTGACTCAAGCTGATCTTAACTGGCGCAATCCCAATGTTCGTCAAGAGCTCTTTAAAGTGGTGAATTTTTGGCGGGACAAAGGAGTCAAGGGCTTCCGCTTTGATGTCATAAATGTCATTGGAAAAGATGAGGTGCTGACGGACTGTCCAGAGCAGGAGGGCAAGCCAGCCTATACTGATAAGCCAATTGTGCATGACTATCTGCGTATGATGAACGAAGCGACCTTCGGGCAGGATGCTTCCATTATGACGGTTGGCGAAATGAGTGCTACGACGATTGAAAACTGTATCCTTTACACCGCACCAGACCGGCAGGAGCTATCTATGGCTTTTAATTTCCATCATCTCAAGGTGGACTATGAAGCTGGACAGAAGTGGACCCTTAAGTCCTTTGACTTTGAAGAGTTAAAACGCCTCTTCCATACTTGGGGCAAGGAAATGAGCGATCATGATGGCTGGTCAGCCCTCTTTTGGAACAACCATGATCAGCCGCGAGCTCTCAATCGCTTTGTCGATGTAGAGGATTTCCGCAATGAAGGGGCGACCATGTTGGCAGCCAGTATTCATCTGTCGCGAGGGACGCCTTATATCTACATGGGTGAGGAGATTGGTATGGTGGACCCTGACTACGACTCCATGGAAGATTATGTGGATGTCGAGTCTCTCAATGCTTACCAGAGTCTGCTTGCTGAAGGTCAATCGCCAGAAGCAGCCTTCAGGATCATCAAGGCTAAATCTCGTGATAATTCTCGAACGCCTATGCAGTGGGATGATTCAGTCAATGCAGGTTTTACAACAGGAACTCCATGGCTGAAGGCGGGCAAATCCTATCCTCTCATCAATGTGGAAAATGAAATCAAGGGACCAATCTTTACCTTTTATCAGAAATTGATTGCCCTGCGTAAGGAACTGCCTATCATCGCAGAAGGCAGCTATCAGCCAGCCTATGAAGACAGTCCCCAGGTCTATGCCTTTGAGAGGGAGTGGCAAGGACAAAAGCTTTTAGTCCTTAACAATTTTTATGCTGATCCGATTACGTTGGACATCCTACCAGACTATCAAAATGGCCAGGTGCTGATTTCGAATTACGAGGAGACAGCAGTAGCAGCGACCATGACCTTGAAACCCTATGAAACGTTAGCTATTCTAGTAAAATAATGACTAAAACCAGCTTAAGCTTCTTTTAAGTATGGTGCAGTATACTAGAATCATCAAATGAAGACCTCTTAACTTTATTTGATAGAAGGAGTCCTTTAGTTTAACAGATGAGCAGCTGTTATAGCTATAGTTCCGCACCTTTTTTTCATAACAATCTCCGAAAAGGTCGCCCTCTAGATAGTCTGACACTCAGCAGTCTAAAAATAATCTGAGTTCGCATACCTTATAATAATGATAAAAAGCTAAGACAAAACCAGTCTTAGCTTTTAAATTATCTTATTTATCGTCATTTTTCTTCTTTTCGTATTCATCTAGACTGTCATTATATTTTCCTGATATAAATCCAAAGATACCACTAAAAATAAAATTCAGGAAATCTTCAAATTTTCCATAAAAGTAAGCAAGTATGAAAAGCATAACCAATCCAATAATAATTTCCATTATTTTCTCCTATCTAAGATTTTCGTAACTCAATGAGTAACTCCTTAAATTCATCATCTTTCCATAGAGAATAAGAGACTATTCCGCCTATAGAAAAAGAAACTAATACACCTACTAAACTAGAATGTCTCTTTTTTGCTACCAACTTATTTAGCTCATTGGATAACCCCTTAAATAAACCATAAGAAGTATATGACTCAGGATAAAATACCGAACCTACTTCAAAATTTGCTCCATAGTAATTTACTTCACCATTTCCTTTAAATCCAAAGAATAGGAAAGATATAACACAAAGAGCTAAAATCACTAATCTAGATTTTAATTTCGGATGAATATAATTCATAGTGGTGCTACTTGCCTCGCTTTCTGAGATTGTTTTATTACCTTTAGAGCGTGCTCTTCCAAATGATTGGACCCCCGAAAACTTAGTTGCTACACTCACTATAAGTAGGAACGGTAGGGCTATAATTACAAAACCAAACACAACCATACTCCAACTATTTTCCATATATTCCTCCATCTATTTAACACGTTTGAACTCAAATGTTATTGAGTTGCTACCAATAGTAATACCATTAGCCTGCTCCGCATTTTTATCTATGATATTTTCAAAATATAGTGTATTTTGGTCTTCAGAAAGAGTAGCAACTCCATAGATATTAGCGCCATCAATGATTATCTTATCACCATCCTTTTTCCAAGTTGCATCAAATAGCATTCCACTATCCATAACTAAAGTTTCATCTTCTTTAATTTCCATAGTAGCGTTAAAATGTAACTCATTCATAAGCATAGATAAGATATTACCGCTTAGCTCATTGCCTGCTAATGAATTTATCATGCTTTGGGCATCTTTTCTTGTATTTCCTTGGTTAAATATATCTGTAGTCCAAGTACCTACAAATCTTTTTTCTGACGTACAAGCATTTAAAGTTATAAAAGCAAACAAAAGTATCGTAACTTTAGCAATATTTTTAGCTATCCTCTCCATAAATTACCTCTTTTTGTTTTGTTTTATCTCTAAAAATCCCTGCTACAATAGGGGTTGAGCTTGTTTTAGTGAACGGTCGTCAACTAAAACAATGAAAAAAATAAAAATGCCAATTTAACAAGGTAACGAAAACCTTATTAAATCAGCATTTTAAATATTCTTATTGATAACTTTGATTGTTTTAAGAAACGACCGTCTTTTAAAACACTTTTACGGTTTCAGTTTACTCTTTTTTAAGGTGTTTGTCAATTAATTATAGGTGATTTTTTCTATTTATTTGAATACCATTGCGCTTTAGCACATTATAAACGGTTGCGGTGGAAATATTTAGCTGATTCGCAATCTTGCGCACAGATAATTCTTTTCGTAGGTATTGCTCAATTACTTGTTTTTCGGTATCTTTAGGTAACCCTTTATTTCCTAGTTTTACGCCTCGCTCTTTAGCTTTGCGTAATCCATCTTTTGTTCGGTCTGAAATCGCTTGAAGCTCCCATTCTGCTACATAACCCAGCATTAAGCAAAAGAATTTACCAGTTAAAGAATCCGTCTCAATATTTTCATGAATAGATTGTAGACGAATGTTATTCTTGGTTAAATCTTCAATAATAGCAGAGAGGTGAAACATTTTGCGAGTTAATCTGTCCAGCTTATAAACTACAAAATTAGTTTTAACGCCTTGTTTGGCGTAATTTTTAGCTAATCTTAACGCTTTTTCAAGCTGTGGGCGTTCTTGATTGCCACCAGAATCTTTTTCTATATAGAGCTTGTCGCAGAAGTTGAGAGCTTCTTTTTGAACAGACAAACCCAATTCTTGCCGATTATCTGTTGAGCTAACGCGAGCATAGCCGATAGTTATTGTTTTGATATTTTCTAATTTGTTCTTGTGATGATTTGTCAAAATTTCTCCTTTCTTTACTATTGTAGCAGGGTAGCTATATTTTAGAAGAAAACTTAGATAAAAGAAAAGACTCGCGGTTTTCGCAAGTCTGATAGGTTATGTAATGTTCGTATTGATAGTATATTGTTTAGTGCACGATGTTGCCATGAATTGCAAAAAAAGAAAAAACAGTGTGACACCTAATAGTCTAAACAATCTGAGTTTATATACCTTTAAACATTAAAAGACGGCTAAAATAACTATCTCTATTTTATAGTCTTAGAAAGTAAAGCTAGTAATGCTTCAGATTCTCCAGAGTTATCTGTCTTAACAAGGCCAGTTTCTGTTTTACTGAATAAAGCATTAAAAATTATCAATCGTTCTTTCCATAATTTTTCAGGTGTTTCAAGCTGTAATTTTTTCTCATAGGTATCTTCTAAAATCTTTATAAATGTCTCTTTGTTATTTCGCCATTGTTCAAGATTGTGTTTAAATTCATCTACNTCACGAGAATGCTCTATGAAAATTTCTCTAATTTTTTCATCATTTTTATCAACTAAGTTAGCTGTTTGTTTAAAGTGTTATTCAGTTTCTTTGGCTATATTGTCTATAGATTCCGAAATGGAACTTTCAAGAAACTATCAGAAAAATTAAAATCTGTTACAAATAATAAACTACTATTGACAAAGTGTAAGAATATGGTTTATATTAGTAACACTGAAGATTTCTTATTTTTTCCAACCGACATTATTTTAACGAAAGTGAGGATGGAACGGCTAAAAAAATAAAATCAATGTTAACTGCAGCAGGTGCTGGCAGTATTGGCAGCATAGTCTCTGGTCATATATTAAAAATACCGTTCGAAAATCTTATTGTAATAGGTGTAGTGATAGTCGTTATTTCACTAATTATTTGTTGCTCTACATTCTTGGTTATCAATTCTAACAGAAGAACCAGAAATTCAAAAGAGCTGATGGCCACTTGGCTTAGAAAGGGTAATAACTATACTAAACCTAGGAATAAAGCTTCACCAAGTAAAAGAAAAAATCACCACTAAAAAGTGGTGACACCAGTGTAAATCAGTCTTGTCGTTCTATTGTTGGTTAACTATAAGGCTGATAACTAAAAATAAGAAATCTTCTTCCCAGTGATACTCGAACTATCATTGGGATTTTCTTTATCTCAAAAGCATATATTTTATAGCTACCTGAGATAACTTAATCTATTATACAGACTTTAAGTAATTGTGTCAACAGTTTTGTTGAAAAATTATTGAAATTAGTTTTGACATAGAACTTTCAATTCTAAAGCTCATTTAAAAGTTCATTTTTTATCGTATGCTTTATGACATTGAAACATTTCTGTCACAAAAATAGTGTATGAAGAGTGTCTCATCTAAAACTCATCCACACCCAATATTTCTATATCAATAGGTAATCCTTTAACCTTATTTTTAAACTCCTCCCCCAACTCCTTAAAAAACTCATCATTAGCCTCAATCTCCAAAATATCAATCAGGGTTTTGGCGGTATCTGTTAGGTGGAAGGCGCTATATTCAAACGTTATTCTTTCGTCAGATTCAGTGGTGAAGGTTAAGACGAGGTTATCATTTTGGAAACCAGATAGTTCTCCCTTTTCCACAATTATCTCATGTCTGCCACCACCAGAAATAAAACCATATTCAATCAGGCGTGAAACTTCATTGCCTTTAACACCATACTTAGTGAACAAATCCAAAAAATCAGCATGTGAGATTAAGTAGTGGTCTAAAACAGCTTCGCCTGAAAACTCATCAAAAGAATTGTCATAAAAAGTAAAAGGAGCTATTTTTCTGAACAGTTGGAGTTCTTCTTCTGAAAAACGGTTTAAGTCTTGAGTAATGCGCTTCGAATAACCGTTAGCTCGTGCCACGAGCTCTTCTAATGGTTTTGAAACAACTTCTGTTTCTTGGCTAAAGTCCGGCTCAATATACTGTTGCTGTTTGTCGTGCTGNCAAGCTAAAACATAAAATAAACACTCAGCCAGAAAGAGATAAGGTCGGTCTTGGTGGTTGAGTTTGTAAGACTGCTTCAAGCCTAATAAAACGGCCTTTGGCAGATTTTGCGATTCTTCTATTAGGTCAAAAAAATCTTCTATCGTATCAGACAACAAAAACTTATTTTCTTTATAGTTGGTGTCGCTCAATCGCTTCTCAGCTTGAAAGATGTAGCTGGAAAAGCCTTTTTCTGTTATCTCATCTCGGACGATCCCGTAAAGGGTTCGTCCTTTATTTTGTCCTGTAAACAATTTATTGAAACTTGTGTCCGCTAGATAAGCCAAAGAGTCTTCGTGTAAGACGAATGATAAGCCCACGCTAACTTTTTTTCTATCAGACCAAGTCGTTTTATTGGCGTGTTTTAAAACAATAGAAAATAGACTAGGAATATCAAACATCAAGCACCTCCGAAACTGGCAAGATTTTAGCACAATTATTGGCAACAAATCACGCTTGGGCTTTTCTATAATAAAGCCATAAGTTAGCTAACTTAAAACAATTATATCAAAATTAAAGGAGAAATCTCATGAATCATATTCAAAAATCAACCCCAAAAGTAGAACTTTCTCAACTTGTTAGCCCCTTTCAGTTAGAAGTAGCTAAAACACTAAGTGAAGCGATGGCAGATAATCAAGTCTTGGAGCTTCTCGCTAGCGATATTTTATATAAAGTGGGCAATCTGGCGCTTACTCAGTCTGAAATCCTCAAAAATACGCCAGAAGCTAAAGCATATACAGATTATATTCTAAAAGCGTTCACTTATTACGCTACTGAAAAGATGAAATGAGGTAGCTTTATGATGGATTACTTTATAGCTTTTATGATTATCGTTGTTGCTGTATTTCTTTGGGATTGGTTCGAAAAACCAAAACAAGCAGATAAAAAGCACTATAGCGAAGAAGAAATTTCCTTGGCGGAATTTCTGGAAAAACGGCAAGAAATCAATCAACTTTTCTTGGCCGCTAAAGCAGAAATGCGAAAAATTTCAAGAAAATAAAAGGATTGTTTAGACTAGACAAATGGTCAAAATATGTTCAAATATACTACTGTTTCATTGCTTACAATTCATTCCAATCGCTTCAAAAACTGAGGTAAGCGAAATTTAACTTTTACCTAATTTTCTTGTATAAATGAAGGCAGAAAGGAGACCAACTATGAAAAAACTAGTGGCATATATTCTTGGATTTGTTGCTTGTGCTTGGCTTATCAACTGGGCGGTTAAACTAATTCTGGAAGTTTGGTGGTTCTTGGTTTTGGCGACTGTGGTTGTTTTCATTGGCTGGTTTGCCTTTCAGCTTATTAAATCTAAAGATTGGAGGTAAATATGAGACGTAAGTTTGAAGCCTTATCTTGGAGTGAATTCAGCTGGATGCGCCCGTTTAAGATAGATGATGTGAAGTCTATGTTGGGTCAACTGGTGGGGCTAAGTCGGCGCAAAGCGGTTGTTTTTGAAATTCGATTATCTAAGAATCGTGTGCGTTATCTGTTAGGAACAGAAGAACAGGACAAACGACACATTCACCAGCTGATTCAATCGCACCGAACTATTCAGTTTTCAAGAGTCTTAAAACGTGAAAAACTTTCGGTTGCGCGGTTAGTGAATATCAAAGAATCTCACTATGCTTTAAAAACGGACTCTGTAGAAAACATGATACGTTCAAGCCTTGCAATTTCAAAAATACTTCAGCCAGATGAGACAGTGGTTGTTCAGTTGGTCATTGGTGCAGGCTCACCACCTCGCCCTCAACCAAAAGACCTACCTAATTTATCTGCTAAGTGGTATCAAGTAATCACCAACAATATTCCTGAACTATCTGAAAGCTCCAAGAAGCTTATGCGCCAAAAGTTGAACCAATCTACTTTTAAGTGTGAAATTCGCCTTGGTGTCCAATCTCGCAGTATTTTGCGAACAAAGGAATTTCTTGGCAGCCTACTTAGTAGTTTTCGCATGATGGAATCAAATGCAACCATTGAATTAAAACCATTAGCTATCCAAAAACTTAATCAAGCACAACCTTCTTGGGCTTATCCCTATAGCTTGGGAGTTTCAGACCTCGCTTGTTTCCTACTTCTGCCAATTGGTGAAGAAAATATTGCAGGTGTGCCAAATGTTCACCCTAAATTAGTAGCGCCGCCTTTGGGCTACAATGTTAATCGGAAAACTCAGCGAAGTTTGGCACAAACGGTTGAAAGTCAATCAAGACCAATTCAAATTCCAGCTCAAGCTGGCAAAAAGCACACCGTTTTTCTCGGCTCAACAGGTTGCGGGAAAACCACCGCCATGAGTCACTTGATTTTATCAGATATACAGTCGAAAAATCACAGTATGGTTGTGGTAGATGCTAAGGGTCAACTCACTCATGAACTCTTAGAGCGTACACCAACTGAACACGATGAAGATATAGTAGTCATCTCACCAACCGCCAAACGAGTTGTTGGTATAAACCCTTTTGAACTCACTAAGCACGGTATCGAGCCAGAAGTTATCGCAGACTATCTACTGGAACTGTTTAAAGGGTTATATCCTGAACACTTTGGGATTTACTCACTGGATATTCTATCGCACAGTTTTCTAACGCTTGCTAGAATTCCAAACACTTCTTTAGTCATGTTACCAAGTTTGCTCACCAATCAGTCCTTTCGAAACAAACTATTAAAAGAGTTAAAAGACCCTATTGGGCTGGAAAGTTTCTGGAACTGGTTTGAACTGCTTAGTGAAGCCCAACGTCACCAGATGTTAAACCCCATTTTGAATAAATTCCGCCAGTTTTTGCTTCGCCCACAACTTCGAGCAATGTTGGGACAGACTAATCCAAATTTCAGTCTTGCAGAAATCTTCAAAAGCCGAAAAATCGTATTGATTCCACTAAATAAATCGGTAATCGGTTCAGAGTCTGCGAAACTCATAGGTAGCCTAATCACTTCCATGCTCTGGATGTTAATTTTACGCCAGTCGTCAGTTGAGCCAAGCAAACGCCAATCGATCTTTATCTATATTGATGAAACACCAAGTTTCTTAGGAATCCCTAACGCTAACTTAGATGAAGCACTTTCGCAATCTCGTCAATTTAATGTTGGCTGGAATATCGGCTTCCAGCATCTTGCACAGATGTCGCTCCAGTTAAAAGCTGGAATTGAATCTAATGTTGCGAATGAAATTGTTTTTGGCTTAAATCTTGATGAAGCTCGCGAAATGGCAAAATATACTCTAGAGATTGATAAAGAAGATTTTTACAGCTTACCACCATTTTGGGCATATATCAGAACAGAAATCTCACCAAATACCTACCGTTGGATTATTGGCAAAACCTACCCACCTAAGCCAAAAATTAGAGATAGTCGTGCACCATTTTTGAATAGCTTAACCAAATATGGGCAAAATATAACAGATATTGAAGCTGAATTTGAAAGTTATGCTTTTGAAAAAACAGTTTCGAAAAATGAAAATTCTAACCAGAAATTAACAGATTTAGGGCGCAGAAAGCGTTCCAATCGCTCTTCTAATCGTGTTGATGAAGAAAATTCTTCAAACACCGATAAATAAAGGTTTTTGGGATTTTTACTCACACGACTTACTCCGTAACTAAGCACATTTTGCGGAGAGCACACCTTTAAATTTAATGGAGAACAAAACAGATGAAATGGAATTACAAAACAGATAACGACATACAAATTCTTTATTTTTTGAGTCAAGCAAGATATGCCACCACCAACCAACTAGCCAGACTCTTTTTCGCGGATAGCGCTCGATTTGAAACCGCTATTCGTCGGGCTAATTTTGCACTTCAAAGTCTGAAGAAAGCTGGATTGGTTTCACACTTAAAACGGCGAATTGGTGGCGCACGCCATGGCTCTGCCTCTTATGTTTGGCAAATTACTTTTCAAGGGCTAAAGCTCCTTAAAAGTCAAGATGACAGTATTGTCTTGCGCTATAAAAATAAATATGAGCCAACCCAGCACCACGTTGAACACACTTTGGCGATTACGGAAATCTTTGTTGAGACACTGGAGGCTGTTCGAAATTCAGAAAAACTGTCGCTTGAAACTTTTTCCTTTGAGCCAAACTCTTGGCGTAGCTACCAAAAACTTTCTGGTGTTGGAATGACTTTGAGACCAGACGCTTATTTAGAGCTAGTCAATCACGATTACGAAGACCATTATTTTCTGGAAATAGACCGAAGCACTGAAAGCCTTGCACGCATTGTAAATACTTGTAAGAAATATATTAAATACTACCGTTCAGGTATTGAACAACGACAGAAGGAAGTTTTCCCCTATGTTTTGTGGGTTGTGCCAGATGACAAGCGTAAGCTGGCGATTTCGAAAGCGATTCAAAAAGAATTATACAATTTTTGGGAACTGTTCACTGTCATAACGCTGGAAGAATACCCAGATTATATCAAGGGAGGAATAGATAATGAATCAAAAGAATCAAGATAGAGACTCAAACCGCCCCTCATGCACCGCCGATGAAATTTGTCGAATTGGTCGAACGACTTACTTAATCCGTCACCGTTTTACTGGAAATCGCCATCTTGAAAATGTCCTAGAAAGGTTGATTCTAAGCGATAAATCACTACTTTAACAGTAGCAAAAATGGTATAATAGAAGTATAAGGTGTGTGAACTCCAAAAGGAGAAAAACACATGAACAGAACTTTGACAATTTCAGATTATAGACAAGTAGATACTTCGAAGCTTTCAGATATTACGGTGGTTTATTGTCGCTTAAGTCAAGACGATGGACTGGACGGAGATAGTAACTCAATTACCAATCAGAAGAAAATCCTGCTTGATGTAGTTACAAGAGAAAATCTCTCTAATCCTATTTTGTTTGTCGATGATGGCTTTAGTGGTACAAATTTTGACCGTCCAGCTATTTCGGAAGCTCTGCGTTTGGTAGAAAATCGGCAAGTTTCGAACTTTCTTGTAAAGGATTTAAGCCGTTTGGGGCGCTCTTATATCAAGGTTGGTCAACTAACGGAAATTACTTTCCCAAGCTTTGATGTCCGCTTTATTGCTTTAAATGATGGTGTAGATTCGAATAAGCCTAATGAAACTAATTCTATTTTCTTGCCAATCAAGAGTTTAATGGATGAAATGTATGCAGCGGATACCAGCAAGAAGATTCGCGCGGTGGTGCAAGCTAAAGCCAAAGCTGGCGAGCGAGTAACTACTAACCCACCTTACGGCTATCTAAAAGATTCAAACAACCCTAAAAATTGGATCATTGACCCAGTTGCTAGCGAAGTCGTGAAGCGGATTTTTCAGGAAGCGAAAAGCGGAAAAAGTCTCTCAGAGATTTCAAAAGGGTTAGAAAGTGACAAAATTTTTAAACCAGACCGCCACCGAATAGAAATCGGTTTGAAGTCTATCTCTTCCAGCCCAAATGTGGAAACTTTGCCGTATTTTTGGACGCGAGAAACCCTAAGCACTATCTTAGGACGTGAAGAATATCTCGGGCATACTGTTAATCTTCGAACACGTACAAAATCTTATAAAGACAAGCGTAAGGTGGATAACTCAAAGAAGGATTGGTTTGTTTTCAAGAATACCCATGAAGCAATAATCGACCAAGAAACTTTTGATATTGTTCAGAAGATGAGGAGTCATAAGCGATCTAATCAACGGTATAAAAATCGGGCTGGTCATGAAAACTTGTTTGCTGGATTAGTTTTTTGTGGAACTTGTGGGCGAAAGCATTATTTTTGCCCACAAGAAAAAAACGGATTAAATAATGACCATTACAAGTGTTCTGGCTACCGTAAGCCGATTGATGATTGCGAAAATCCACACTACATTCAAAAATCCGCCCTGATTGAGATTGTAAGCGACAAACTTCGTCAAACTATCCACGAGTGCCAATTAGACCAAGAAACCTTTTTGAAGAAGCTAGAACAGCAAAGCCAAGCTCAATTCAGCAAAGATAACAAACGCCAGCGCCAGCAACTTCAAAAGGATGAACACCGCTCTAAAGAGATTGACAGCATCATTCAGAAGCTTTATGAAGACAATCTACTTGGTAAAATTTCAGATGAACGCTTTGTTAAGTTAAGTCAGAGCTATGAAGAAGAACAGAAACAACTTCAAACTTCCATTTCTGACTTAACCGAAAAACTCGCCAAACAACAAGAAGATAGCCTTAATATCTCCAAGTTTATGGCGAGAATTTCCAAATATACAGAGCTACCAGAACTAACCGTTGAAATAGTGAATGAGCTGATTGACAAGATTGTGATTCATAAACCAACTGGCACGAAACGCAATCGCATTATCCAAATTGACATTTACTACAATTTCATCGGGAGACTAGATAACGAAAAAAGCGAGCCAAACAAATTGGCTCGCTAAACATTAACCCATTTAGCTAAACTGCTATGTGTCAGGTCGGCTCTAGGGCGGCTTTTTTTATGGAGAAAGCTGGAAACGGAGAGAGGCAATTTTAAGAAAAATGGGAGACTTTATCTGTTGTAACACAATGAAAATGAAACTGAAAAACAGTTTATTTTCTAAAAAATAGGCAGAATCTATCTATTTTCACTCGAATCGTGGTATAATGTAGTTATAGTAAAACGTTTTCAGGTACAAGAGGATTATTATGGTTGAAGAAGCGATTGATTATGGGAAAGTAACAGGAATGGTGCACTCTACAGAGAGTTTTGGGGCAGTGGATGGACCAGGTATCCGCTTCATCGTCTTTCTGCAGGGCTGTCATATGCGTTGTCAATATTGCCACAATCCAGATACTTGGGAGATGGAGACTAACAAGTCTCAACTGCGGACTGTGGATGATATCTTACAAGAAGCCCTTCGTTACAAAGGTTTCTGGGGCAATAAAGGTGGCATTACCGTCAGCGGGGGAGAGGCACTTCTACAAATTGACTTTTTGATTGCCTTCTTTACCAAGGCCAAAGAGCTGGGGATACATTGTACGCTGGATACTTGCGCCCTGCCTTTTAGAAATACGCCTCGTTACCTAGAAAAGTTTAATAAACTGATGGCAGTGACGGATTTGGTTTTGCTGGATATCAAAGAAATTAATGAAGCGCAGCATAGGATCGTGACTACCCAGACTAATAAAAACATCCTGGCCTGTGCAAAATATCTCTCAGATATCGGGAAGCCAGTGTGGATTCGTCACGTTCTGGTGCCAGGCTTAACGGACCGTGATGAGGACTTGATTGAGCTAGGTAAATTTGTCAAAACACTAAAGAACGTTGATAAGTTTGAAATCCTTCCTTATCATACTATGGGAGAGTTCAAATGGCGGGAGCTGGGTATTCCTTATTCACTGGAAGGGGTGAAGCCACCGACTGCCGAGCGGGTTAAAAATGCTAAGGAACTGATGCAAACGGAATCCTATACCGAATACATGAATCGGGTGCATAATAACTAAGTGATGTAAGTAGGGTAAGTGGACTGGCGAAAAGCCAGTCCATTTTTCTCAATAAAATACCGGCTAATTCTTCGGGATAGCCTAATTTTATAAGATTTGATAGCATGTTCAGCACCTATTTAAAGACGTTACAGGTGGCGGCTGTCTGATTTTAAAAGGATGGATATATTAGAAGAGCTTATAGCAAGCTTTCTTCTTTTTGCCTGCTTAGCTTTCACCTCTATGTGTAAGGCTAGAAAAGTTAGGTCCAGCTTCCAAGAAGGTGTTTGAATAAAGGCGGAATTTATGGTATAATAAACCCTAGTAGCGATTTTTTTAGAGAATTGAATAAGCTTAGTGGGAGTAGTGTTTTGGAAAAGAAAAAAGCCATTGTGGTTTCGGGAGATTACGGGTATATTAGACAGATTGAAACAACAATAAAATCTCTTTGCTGTCATCATAAAAATCTAGATATTTATGTTTTCAATCAGGATATTCCTCAAGAATGGTTTTACTATACGCGTCGGAAGGTAGAAGCATCTGGCAGTCAGTTGAACGATGTGAAATTGTTTAATGACCAGATTGACGATCAGGTGAAATCGAAATGGGAAGCTGGGACTTACGCTCATATCAACTACATGGCCTATGGGCGCTATTTTATACCGAATTACGTTGCAGCAGATAAAGTCTTATATTTAGATTGTGATATTGTTGTGACACGAAATCTGGACCATCTTTTTGAGATAGATCTGGAGGATTATTATGTAGCAACGACTCGCGCGACATATGGAGTAGGCTTTGGCTTTAATTCTGGAATGATGCTCATCAATAATAAGCGTTGGCGTGAAGAAAACATGGCTCAGCAATTGGTTGAGTTGACAGATAGAGAATTAGCCAATTTTACTGAAGGTGATCAGTCTATCTTGAATTTGATGTTTGAGGGCAAAAAACTTGATTTGGAAGATACTTACAATTTTCAAATCGGTTTTGACATGGGAGCTGCGCTAGATAAGCATGACTGGATTTTCGAAATTCCACTTTCTCCACTACCTGCTGTTTTGCATTATATTTCTGGTCAAAAACCATGGAACACTGTTTCCAACATGCGTCTGCGTGAAGTATGGTGGTTTTACAATTCTCTTGATTGGTCTACAATTATTGAGACAGATGAATTTGATGTCGAGAAAGCTATTAAACAGAGGGATGAAGGCTTTGATCTCCACTGTGTAACCTTGACAAACTCAGATAGGTTAGAGGGAATTGAAGATTTGGTGAGTGCATTACCAAACTGTCTATTTCATATTGCTGCCTATACACAGATGTCTGATAAGTTACTCAAACTGATGGCTTATGAAAATGTTCGTTTGCACCCTGCAATTTTGCCATATCCTTTGAGAGATTTACTGGCGAGCAGCGACATTTATCTTGATATCAATCACGATCAGAAATTCGATACTGTAATTAGAGAGTTTCAAGAGTCTGGTAAGCCTGTTTATGCCTTTGATAATGTACAAACAGAAGGGGTTTCAGAGCGAGTATTCTCACATGAGAATTATCAGGAAATGGTGGAAAAAATTCGATCAGATTTTAATTAAATGACGAACTGCCCCACATTTTGTAATCAAAATAGAGAAAGCAAGTTGATTCCTTATCTATAATTCTATGGAATGGGCTTGCTTTCTTAAGTCTTTGGCTTAAAAGACAAGTTTATGTATGAAAAGAGGACTCTGGGCAAGTCCAAAATACAAATAAAGGATAATAAATGGAGCACTTTGGTCTTAAGAAAAAGAAGCGTCAGAATATTTTTAGAAAGAGAATCTTCTTTACACTGTTCATCATTGCTATTTATATATTAGGAAGACATATCTTGCTTCCAGGCTACAATGGCAGTATGGAAGCTTTTCGGGTAAAGGAAGACAATCCCTTGGCCGCTTTGTATTTGCTGGCAGGAATTGATGTTTCTCAGATTTCAGTATTTTCTTTGGGATTAGGACCTTGGATTACGACGATGATTGTATGGCAAGTCATGAACCTAAAGAAAAGCTGGAATATACAAGCTTGGTCTCTTAAAAAAACGGATTTCTTTCAAAAAATCCTAACCTTGTTCTTTGCGATTGTGCAGGGACTAGCCATTATGTACACCGCTTATAGAGGAAATGGTCGCTTTCTACTTCTCGTGGATGATTGGCTCTATAATCTAGCAGTTTTACTCACAGTTGTGACAGGCAGTTTTATCATTATTTGGTTGTCAAGTCTTAATACTCGTAAGGGAGTGGGAGGATCAACCATTATTATCATTTCAGGGATTTTACTCCAGTTTGCTGACCAATTAATAGTCTTGATTGGGAAATCCTTGTCTTCTGTCCGAGGAGGAATGATTTTAGTTGTGGCTCTATTGGCCTATCTTCTCTTGACCTTTGTTGCTGTCGTGTGTGAGAAAGCCGAGATACGTCTGCCTCTTAATCGGATCATGTTAAGCAGTCGCTACTATGATAAATCTTATTTGCCAATTAAGTTCATTCCTTCGGGTGGAATGCCCATTATGTATGCAACAAGTGTCTTGATGTTGTTCCAATTATTACTAGACTGGACGGGGAAAGGATTTTCAGTAAAATTTGGGAATTTGTTTGACTTTACAAAGCCCTTGGGTCTCTTTGTTTATCTAGTTGCGATTTACTTGTTGGGTATTTTGTTTGCCTATATCAATTTGGAACCGGAAGAGACAGCGAAACGCTTGCAGCGTCAGGGAGAATATTTTGACTATATTCAGCCTGGGAAAGAAACCTTAAAAGTGTTAAAACACTATATTTCTTTGCAATCAAATATAGGAGCTATCTATCTCATCTTGTATGTCGGTCTGCCCTATTTTATTAATTTCTTCTTGCCTTTGCCAAGTTTCTTTTTGACCTTGCCAAGCACACTAGTCATTTTGATCAGCATGCTCTTGCCCTTGCGTGAAGAAATACGAATCTTAAGAATCGGGACTTATTATCATAAAGAACTAGAAGTAAAAGGAGAATAGAGGGATATGTTTTACTTTGTACCTTCTTGGTATAAACAAGATCGAAAATGGTATTCTACTGCCCTACCTTTCTATCTGCAACCGAAAAATATGATGTTTGATGATGCCGTAAATTTATTGCGGATGTTTCAACAATCAGGAGAAGCCAACTCTGTCCTGATTTTGAATTATTCACCTCATATTCGGACTTTCTTTTATCAACAAAGACTTTCATCAGATGAAATGTGGAACCTATTTGATAGCATACAAGGTCTGACAGACGTGCCTGCACGAAAAATTCGTTTGGATGATTTGAAATGGCCGCAGGGAGCAGAAATCTTTTATACTCCTTTTATTGTAGATGTTTACGTCGATCACCTACCTTATGCTCAGATTAATTTTTCACAAATAGGTAATATTTTTGATATTACCTATTTTGAAAATAATCAGATAGATTATCAGCTTGTTTTTGATGACCGTGGCTTTGTCTCCAGTATTATCTATTTTGAGCATAATCAGCCTTATTATCAGGACTATCTGAATGCACAAGGGATATGGCAATTCAGAGAATTTTTGACAGCTGATAACCAGCAGGTCATTATCAATCCTGAGGCACAGGGCACATTTGCTAAGGATGTTTATCAGAATATTGAAGAGCTTGTTAAAGAAAAGCTAGAGCAGCATTTGGCTTCTGTTTTAACCAAGGATGATTCGATTATTGTTTCAGCAGATGTGCAGCATAATCATTTTTTCCAACAGATTAAGAAGGATCATCTTGTTGTTCTGTCCTTCTTTGGCAATCGCTATCCGATTACGAATACAGAACAGCTTTTGTCTGATTTAAAAGATACCCCATTTTTTGTGGTAGATAGCTTGGATAAAATCGTGAAGATTGCAGAACAAGTGGGTGAAGTAGAAGAAGAGCAACTTCCTGCTTATTATGAGATACCACCTTATGACACACAGTTGAATCTTGGGCATAGTCAGCGGAAAAAAGAGTTGATCATCTATGTCAATTTCGATACTTTACCAGAACATCATCTTCAATATGTTTTTACTTCCTTGTTTGATATGATGTTGCAACATGAGTGGATTGACTTATTGGTCGGGACGCAGAGTCAGGATTTTGGTCGAGAAGCTTCTATTCGACAGTTTCTTGAGGAATCTTTATCATCAACAAAGTATGCAGAAAAATTGCTCCTTGTTGACAAGGATAAGGCTGCTAAGAGTGGTGATCCACGCTTAGAAGATGATGATAGCCTCAGAGAGCGAATTGATACTGTAGTGATTCATAGTGATACCGATTTGGCGAAGGCTCTGAAGTATGTTCGCGTCATCTTGGATTTGGGAAGTCCAGCCGATATCCGAACCCAAATTGCAGGTATCAGTGGAGGGATTCCTCAAGTGAATTTGTATAATTCTTCCTATGTGAAGCATGGCGAAAATGGTTGGATCATGAATGATATTTCTAACCTGATAGAGGCACTCTTGTATTACCTCACAGATTTGGAACACTGGAATCAGTCTTTGGTGCATTCGGTTAAGAGGATTGAGCTGTATACAAGGGGAGAAATTGTCGAAATGTGGAAAAATACGATAAAGGAATTAAAGCTAAATGAACAGAATTAGTGTCCTACAGATTGCCAATGAGAATTGGCAGCACCAATATGAGATTCCTAGTAATATCGCATGGACATTTGTTAAACCAGAAGATATCATGTCTCTCTTGCCAGAAGATATTGGTATTTTAAAAAAGGATGGGAAGAAACCGAAGGCTGCTAAGCCCTATGATGTTGTATTGGTCGATACTGTTGAGCATTTTGAGTATATTACAGTATTGGACAGCTTAATTCAGGTTTATCGCTTGTTTTATCATGAACGCTGTCAAATCACTACAAAAACCTTGGAGAGATTCCTTTTACGCAAAAGGGCCGTTCAGTCTACTTTTGAAGATCCAGCTCAGATGCTGTATCTATTTTCACGGGGCTTTTCTTCCAAGCAAAGTGGTACCAAGCTCAGTGTTAATCATCTAGCCGTCAATCCCTCCTTTTCAGGTCAGATTAACTATGAAGGAACTAACTATCTCCGTCTGTGTGGCCAATATGGTGAGGATTACCAAACTGTAGCAACCTATCAGTACAATATCTTTCTGAGCGCAGACGTCCCTTTGGATTTATGGCCAGAGTTCAGAAATTCTGAAGATTGCGCAATTCGTTATGTCATCAAGGGTTATCCAGTTGGCAATTCTCCTATGCAAGAATGGATTTATGATGAAGAATCTTTTGATAAGCTTCTCGTTTTGGATACCAGCGATTCTTATTACCTAAGCGTCAGTGTTCAAGTGAAGGGGCAAGGAATTGTGAAAATTGGACCATTCCACCATCGCCAGTCTCATTTGGGTTATGGCGACTTGTTGATTGGTGGAAATCGTGTTGTGGATAAAAATCGGGAGGAATTGATTTACTACTTCCATCCTGGTGATTTGAAGCCACCTCTCAATATTTATTTTTCTGGTTATCGTCCAGCTGAAGGATTTGAGGGATACTGGATGATGAACAATTTGGGAGCGCCTTTCTTGTTGATTGGAGATCCGCGTTCTGAGGGTGGTGCTTTCTATCTCGGCTCAGAAGAGCTAGAGCAAAAGCTTGTTCAGGTCATTCATCACTGTTTAGATGAATTAGGCTTTACAAGAGACCAGTTGACCTTATCCGGACTATCAATGGGGACCTTTGGAGCCCTGTATTATGCTTCCAAGTTAGAGCCTCATGCAGTGATTGTCGGTAAGCCCTTAGTAAATTTAGGCGATATTGCAGAGAATGAATCCACGATTCGTCCTGGAGGTTTTCCTACTTCTTTAGATTTGGTGCTTCGTACAACAGGAGAATTATCAGAGGAAGGAATAGCTCAACTTAATGAGCACTTCTGGACAGTATTCAAAGAGGCTGATTTTTCAAGGACGAAATTTATTGTGTCTTATATGTATCATGATGACTACGATGGTACGGCCTACCCTGATATGCTAGAAGAGCTAGGAAAGCGAGCTTATCGCGTTAATGTCATTAGTAAAGGATTGACTGGACGACACAATGATGATACGCAAGGAATTGTCGAATGGTTCTTTAATCAATATAAAACTTTATTAGTGAATAGTTTTGAAAGGAAGTTTGATTCGTGAGATACAAGGAAGAAATCTATTTTGCTTATTGGGATATGCAAAGTGTATCACAGTATCTATATGGATCGTCTGTGAAGCTGCTAGCAGATGGGCATGTTTTATATGAAAATCAGTTCATGCCGTCTGGTACAGTCATTCATGAATGGCATTCGCAGGCAAACTATCAGGCTTTACGAAATACGAGTCAGCTTCCTGAATTGAAGCGAGGAGAAAAATATATCTTTGGCAGCCATCTGGAGACTCTTCCTGAAAATTCGACCTACTTAAAGATTGAATTTATGAATGCGCGTGATGAGGAGATTTTTAATCAAATCATTAAGCAGGGTGAAACCATGAGCGTTCGTGTTCCGAACAATACCCACCATTATAAAATTCAATTAGTGAGTTCAGGTTGCCATCGTTTCTTGTTTGAAAGCATCTATATTGCCGAAGAAGGTGTGGCTGATTATACTGTCGATCGCTATTGGATTTCGAAATTGTTGCATAAGGATGTCAATCAAGAGACGATTTACGTTTGCTTTACAGAGCCTGATTTCAATCGGACGGGCTACATTCCAGAAATTGTTCGGGAGCATTTTCCAAATTTGTTGGTAGTCAATTCTTCCTACAAAGACGCTCTTTTGTATATGGAAAAAGAGTTCTTCGAAATCTTACTTGGAACAATTGAAAAGCTGGCTCGAGAATATTCTTTTGAAAAGGTCGCTTTTGCTGGCTATGGGCCGATTTCAAATATCGCAGCCTTGCTTTACTCACAGCAATTTGAAAATGCCTATGCTTTAGTGACTGATGATTTCATGCCAGAATTGGAGTATCAGCATGTTCTTGTTCGCTATCGAAATAGGGTGAATTATCCTTTATTTAGAGATTTGCTGCTGGAACGCTTTAATTCAGCTAGAGTAAAAGAGTATGCCCATCTGAAAAATAGGCCACGGGTACTAACCAAAATTGATTATTTGTTGGATCAGTCTTTTTTGCTTCAAAAAATAGACTTGGAGAAAACGGAAGAGTGGATGAGAAAGAATGAAGCCTAAAAAATTACATTTAGCTAATTCCTTTAAACTAAGGCGGTATAAAAAAATCTTAGAAAAGATTAATCAGCTTTCTGATGATTATGCAGCCATGTCAGATGAAGAATTACAGTCCAAAACTCAATGGTTTAAAGGCCGTCTTTCTAAAGGAGAAAGGCTGCAGGAAATTTTACCAGAAGCCTATGCCACCATTCGTGAAGCGGCTAAGCGTGTCTTGGGGCTCTATCCTTACGATGTGCAAATCTTAGGTGCCTTAGTCATGCAAGACAATCAGATTGCCGAGATGAGGACGGGAGAGGGCAAAACACTAACAGCAATTCTGCCCTTGTACTTAAATGCTTTAACTGGAAACAGCACCATCTTGGTTACGGCCAATGAATATTTGGCGATACGCGATGCTAAACAAATGGCTCCTGTTTTTCATTACTTAGGAATGACAGTTGGGATTGGTGTTTCAGAAAATCCAGCTAAAAGATTGAAGGTTGCGCAAAAGCAGCGGATTTATCAAAGTGATATCGTGTATACAACACATAGTGCGCTGGGATTTGACTACCTTGAAGAAAATTTAGCGACCTCTCAAGCAAAGAAATTCTTGCCTAAATTCTATTTCTGTTTAGTGGATGAGGTTGATGCAGCTCTCTTGGATAGTGCACAGATGCCTCTGATTATATCAGGCTCTCCGCGGGTTCAGTCCAATCTATTTGTTACCTGTGATGAGTTTGTTAAGACCTTGAAGGAAGGGGAAGATTTTAAGCTAGATTCGACTCGGACTTCAGTCTGGTTGACGAGAAAAGGTGTCAAGGAAGCAGAAATATACTTCCGTGTACAAAATGCCTACGATCCAAATAACTACCAACTGATCCGTCAAATCAATTTGGCCTTAAGGGCCAATCATTTATTTGAAAAAGATCGTCAGTATACTGTAGAAAATGGCGAAGTTAAGCTGATGGATGAGGCAACAGGGCGAGTTTTAGAAGGGAATAAACTCCAATCTGGTTTGCACCAAGCCTTGGAAGCGAGAGAACGCGTGAAGATTTCCTTAGAAACACGTTCTATGGCCTCTATTACCTATCAAAATTTGTTCAAGATGTTTCCTAAATTGGCGGGGATGACGGGTACAGGGAAGGTCTGTGAAGATGAATTTCGTGAGGTGTATGACTTGGGAGTGGTCGTTGTACCAACTAGAAAACCCAATCAACGGATTGATTATCCAGATGAAATCTATCTAACTATCCCTCAAAAACTTTATGCTTCTTTGGATTATATTAAAAAACTACACAAAAAAGGGCAGCCAGTTCTGATTGCGACAGGATCGGTAAGAATGTCAGAAATTTACTCCATGCTCCTGTTGCAGGAAGGAATTGCTCATAACGTGCTAAATGCCTACAATGCAGCAAAAGAAGCAGAGATGATTGCACAGGCTGGCCGCCGTTCTGCGGTAACCGTCGCAACCTCTATGGCTGGTCGGGGAACGGACATTATCCTAGAAGAAGGCGTTGCTAAATTAGGCGGACTGGCGGTTATTGGAACAGAGAGAATGTCCAGCGAACGAGTGGATTTGCAGCTTCGTGGTCGTGCAGGCCGTCAAGGCGCACCTGGATTAAGTAAATTCTTTGTTTCACTTGAAGATGATATTATCACCAAGACTGGCAGTAAGTGGATCAATGATTTTTATCAGAAAGAAGTCGCTAAGCCAGAGGAAAAACAGAAGGTTCATCTAAAATCTGTTCGTATTAAATATGAGGTGACAGAAGCTCAGAGAAACAGCGATAATGCGGCAGCTGCTTCAAGACGATCAACGGAGCAGTATGACGAAAGTATCCGAATTCAACGGCAAATCATTTATAATAAGCGCAATGACATTATTGCTCATTCTGACTTTAAACTAGAATATTTTTTATCTGTTTTATCAGATGCTATGGACGCCTATATGAAGAAGCATCCATTTAAAGAGCAAGCTGATTTGTATCGTTTTGTTTTGGATAACATTAGCTACTATTGTCAAGGCATTCCGAGAGATTTAGATGTGACAAACATTCGTCAAGTTAAAAAGTTTCTATCTAAGCTTTTCATTGAAGAATATCAGCGAAAACGCGATAGAATTGAGGATTCAGAACTGTTTGGGCAGCTTCAACGCATTGCAGTGCTAAGAGCAGTAGATGATTGCTGGGTGGAGCAAGTTGACTATCTCCAACAATTTCAAACTTTAGTGGTTAGTCAAGGTTATGCACAAAAGAATCCTGTATATGAGTTTCATAAAGAGGCTTTTGAGTCATATAAGAGAATGAATGCAGACATGAATCTTAAAATTATAAAAAATATGGCGCTTAGTTATGTCAATGTTCAGCCTACAGGGAAATTAGAGGTTTTCTTTGGTTAAAGTTTTGACAGATTGTGCTATAGACTTTATAATAAGGATATAACTGCATTCGGGAGAAAATGTATATTTATGATGGGTAAGAATAATAAAGCAAAAGCAAAGGGGTTTAAGCGCGTTATATCGAAGTTTAAACGATTGGTGACGGAGGATGATAATTATTATGATCCGGATGCAGCCATCTTAAAACCGATTAGCCGAAAACCCCAAGAGCAGAATCAGGTTGTGTTAGGTGTTAATGAAGAATTAAAACCAGAGACAGAACCAATTTCTATTATGGAAGACTTTGAGGATTTTCAAGCCAATAATAGCTTGGTAGTAGATGATCTGATAAAAAATGTCAGCCAAAGCTTATCAATGAGCGTTTCGACCTCAATGAGTTTGTCTGCTGAACATTTCGATAGTGACTCTGTTTCAACAAGCGAGAGTTCTCTTCAAGATTCGCTGTGGGAGAATGATTCATTAGAGACTTATTCTTTAGACTCTTCTTCTCACATTATCGATCAATCAGATTCAGAATCTGAGCTGGTTCTTGAGGATGAATCCTTATCCGCTTCTATCAGCACCAGCGAGAGTCTTTCCGAGTCTGAATACTGGAGTATTTTCGAATCTGAGTCCCTCAGCATTTCAGAGTCAGATTCACTTTATGAGAGTGAATGGCTATCCGCTTCTATTAGCACGAGTGAGAGTCTTTCCGAGTCTGAATACTGGAGTATTTTCGAATCTGAGTCCCTCAGCATATCAGAGTCGGATTCACTTTATGAGAGCGAATGGCTATCCGCTTCTATCAGTGCCAGTGAGAGTCTTTCTGAGTCTGAGTACTGGAGTATCTTTGAATCTGAATCTCTCAGCATATCAGAGTCAGATTCACTCTATGAGAGTGAATGGTTATCCGCTTCTATCAGTGCAAGTGAGAGCCTTTCTGAGTCTGAGTACTGGAGTATTTTCGAATCTGAATCTTTCAGTATATCAGAATCAGATTCACTCTATGAGAGTGAATGGTTATCCGCTTCTATCAGTGCAAGCGAGAGTCTTTCCGAGTCGGCTTCTATCCTTCTTAGCGAATTTGTTTCAACTTCAGTAGCGGATAGTCAGTCAGCTTCTCTGTCAGAATCCATTAGTGCTAGTCTGAGCCTTTCAGAATCTGAGTCTCTCAGTGCCTTAGAAGAGGCTTCTATGAGTCTTTCAGATTCAGTTTATGAGGAGGAAGCTGATTCACCTTCAGTAAACGAGAATAAGCCAGATACTTTCTTGATTTCTCTTAGTACTAGCCTGAGCCTCTCTACTTCTGAATGGTTGGCTCAGTCTGAATTTACTTCACTTAGCCTTTCGGCATCTGAATCTTTGAGCATCAGTCAGTCTCTATCCTTGAGTGAAGCATTTTCTCAACTTCTTTTTGAATCTGAATCAGTCAAGGAGAGTCAGCAGCTATCAGAATCACTTAGCTATAGCCAGTCCCTTTCTCTTTCAGAATCTTTGAGTGAATGGACAGTAACTTCTCTCAGTCTCAGTGAGTCAATCTCTTTGAGCGATTCAATCTCCCTGAGTGAGTCCATTGCCGAGTATACTTGGTTAAGTTCTTCATTGTCGGTTAGTGCCTCTCTTGCTCAATCCGAATTGGAAAGCCAATTGACATCAATTTCCGAGTCTATTAGTGTCTCAGAATCTCTCAGTCAGAGTGTGAGCGTCTTCACTTCTTTCAGCTTGAGTGAGTCAGTTTCCTTGAGTGAATCCGAAAGTCTCAGTGCGTCAAGCTCCTTCAGTTTGAGTGAGTCAACTTTCTTGAGTGAATCTGAAAGCCTTAGTCAGAGTCTCAGCCTTTCAGAATCCTTGAGCCAGAGTGTCAGTACTTCACTCTCTTTGAGCCTCAGTGAGTCAATTTCAGTCAGTCAATCTGAACAAGAGAGCCAGAGCCTTAGTGTGTCAGAATCCTTGAGTCAGAGTGCAAGCATTTCGACTTCATTTAGTTTGAGCGAATCACTTTCCGAGTATACTTGGCTCAGTTCGTCACTCTCAATTAGTGCTTCTGTTGCCCAATCTGAATTGGAAAGCAAGTTAACATCGCTTTCCGACTCTATTAGTCAGAGTGCTTCACTCTCTCTGAGTGTTTCAGAATCTCTCAGTCAGAGTGCAAGCCTTTCAACTGCCTTTAGTTTAAGTGAATCAGTTTCCTTAAGTGAGTCTGAAAGCCTTAGTCAGAGCCTCAGTGTTTCAGAATCCTTGAGTCAAAGCCTGAGTGTTTCAAGCTCCCTGAGTTTGAGTGAATCCGAAAGCCTTAGCCAGAGTCTCAGTATCTCTGAATCATTAAGTGAGAGTGCAAGCCTTTCAACTTCTTTAAGTTTGAGTCAATCAATTTCAGAGTACAATTGGATCAGTTCTTCACTCTCAGTTAGTGCTTCTGTTGCCCAATCTGCATATGAGAGCAAGTTAATTTCAGTTTCAGAGTCGGCTAGTCAGAGCACCTCAGCTTCTATCAGTCTTTCCGAATCTCTTAGCCATAGTGTTAGCATCTCAACTTCCTTTAGTTTGAGTGAGTCGATTTCCCTGAGTGAATCAGAGCACCTCAGTCAAAGTATTGTGAGAGTTTCCTTATCTGAGTTTTATAGTATTTCAGTCTCAGAGTTACTTTCTTACAGACAGAGTGTTTCAGAGTCTAAGTCAGTATCACATAGTTTACAAGTCTCAGAATCTCTGTCACTTAGCTTGTCTCGAACAGAGTCAATGCTTCTTGCCTATCAACAAGAATCGCTTGAAAGTATGAGCCTTGCATCTCAGGAACTTTCAGAGGCGGTTGCACTATCTCAAGAAATCCTGTCTGTTCAAGTGTCTACAACTCCAAACTTGAGCGTGACAGATCAAGATGCATATCAGATGGTAAGACCAGGTTTACAGCCAATTTCTCCTGACTTAAAAAATGTCGCTAGTACATTATCTGGATTGGCTTCTATCGCTCAGAATAAGAAAGACCAGCGATAATTTTAAAGATACTAGAGGATACAATAGTATCCATATATATTCACAAAATCAAAAGGAGTCATTATGATTAGAAATACGATGCCCAACAGCAATAAAGGTTTGGGAACGACGGATGTATTACCAATTAGTGAACCACGTATAGGAGTACTGACAGGGGAAATCAACTACAAAAAGGTACCAATAGGCGCCTATGATCTTCTGGGGCAATTTACTTTAGCGAGTCAACCGGATTATGTTAGTGATTTGAATATGATTCAATCAATGGGCTTCAATGTTTATAGAATTTCTATTTCTTGGGCGCGCATTTTCCCAACTGGAGAAGAAGGGCAGCCAAGTGAAGAAGGTTTGAAATATTATGAAGCTATCATTGATCAAGTGTTGCAAAAGGACATTGAACCGATTGTAACTTTAAGTCATTTCGATCTTCCTCTTCATCTGTATGAAAAATACAGTGCGTGGAAGAGCCGCAAGATGATTGAACTTTATGAGCATTATACAGAAGCTGTTTTCAGACATTTTAAAGACAAGGTAAGATATTGGATTACCTTTAATGAATTTAATATTTTACATCATTTACCATATCTTGGTGGCGGTCTGTCTTTTGAAGATGGAGAAAATCGGAACCAACGAATCTGGCAGGCGGCTCACTATCAATTGGTCGCTTCGGCACGTGCTGTTAAGCTTGGAAAATCAATCAATCCAGAATTTCAATTTGGTGGCATGTTGGTAGTCAGTCGTAACTATAGTCAAAATCTAGATAGTGCGATTGATGCGATGGAAGCAGAAGTTAAGAACCGTGAAAACTACGTTTTTACAGATGTACAAGTTCGTGGTTCTTATCCAAACCATTTCTTGCGCCGTTTAGAACGTGAGCAGATTGCTTTAGATATTGAAAATGATGACTTCTTTGACTTACGAGTCGGAAAGGTTGATTTTGTTAGCTTTAGTTACCATGCATCTAGTAATTCTCAAGAAGTCTTTATCAATAAATATGGCTATAATAATACCAATAAGAATCCAATTGATCCTGTAGGTCTTCGCCTAGCTATGAATAATCTTTATGACCGCTATCAAAAGCCACTATTTATTGTGGAAGATGATCTAGTATTAGATGAGTCAGACAGCCGATCAATAGAAGAGCTAAAAACGAATATTCAAGAGATCGTTAAAACAGTAGAATATGATGGCGTTGAGCTTCTTGGCTATACACCTCTTAGCTGGGTAGATCTCAATTTCTAAACTAGATGATTTTACATCTAGTTACCTTTTATGAAAATACCTGAATGGATTATATGTCATCTATTCAGGTGTTTTTGCTTATAAAAGAATAAGGCTACAAAACTAAGAGAACCATAGAACTAGCGGGTAAATAGACTTTTATTTGCTCCGGNAGTATCCTGATTTTTTTGCTCGGAGACTTATAAAACAATGGTAATAAGCGTCATTTTATGCTACAATTGATAAGATAGTATATAATTAGAATAAATGAAGAATAGAGGGAGCAGAATGAGACTTAAAAAGACCCTATTTGGTAACTATCGTGCCAAGGAAGTTGAAGAATACATTGAATCGCTAGAAGAAGGATTTGATAGTGAAATTCGTAAAAAGAATGAGAAAATTGAATCTTTACGTAAAAAAATTGATGCTTTAAAGAACCAAGAAAGAGAAATCGGTGAAGCTGTCGTTTATGCTAAATCGCTGATTATTGAAGCACATGAAAAGGCAGAAAAAGAGGCTCAAGAGGTTCTAGAAAAAGCTCAGAAAGACTTCTTACAAGTAAGATCGTCTATCCTTGAAGAAATCGATGAATTGACGAAAAAACGTCTTGAAACGGAACAACTTTATAAGGCGCAAAAGGAAAAGATCAAAGAGCTTCTTAGTCAAATTGGTCAGATTCTAGACGAAGAAACTTTAGAGGGTCAAATTGACATCGCAAGTCTAATCGAGGAAGCTTCGGAAGACGACGAATTTGCAAGCATATTTGATACTCCTTTAGAGGAAGATGAAGCTACGCGTTTGTTTGATACACCTTTGGAAGAAGACGAGGCTTCAAATGAGCAAGTTGAAGCTGAAAGTTTATTTGATGAAGCTTCTCTTGAAGCGCACGAAGAAGAAGTAAACGAATCAGATATTTTTGGTGAGGAAGAAGTTCCAGTAGAAATCTCTGCTCCACAAAAAGAAGTTGTAAATATTGAGCAAACATTTGCTAAGACAGGTACAGATAGCTCTGTTCCCGTTACTTACTTCACTTCTCCTGTCAAAAAGTCTAAAGACGAAGATAAAGAAAAAGGGAAAAAAAAGAAAGGAAAAATCATCAAACGCCTTTCAAGAATAAAAAAAGATAATCTTTTGTAAGAGGAACATGGTTTATGACAATTTATAACATCAACCTAGGAATTGGTTGGGCAAGCAGCGGGGTTGAGTACGCACAAATTTATCGTGCAAAATTGCTTCGCAGTGTGGGCTTAGAGGCAAAATTCATCTTTATGGATTTTATTTCAGCCGATAATATTGAACATTTGACGAAGAATATCGGCTTTGAAGACTCTGAGGTCATTTGGCTCTATCAGTATTTTACAGATGTTAAGATTGCTCCAACGACCTACACTCTAGCACAAGTCTTAGCTAGTTTTGATAGAGAACCTCTAGAAATCGTCCGTAATCCTGAGAATAAGACATTTCGGATCTTGTTTGGAGATAATGATTTCGTAACGTGCTATTCTTGCGATATGGATAATGAACTGATTGAGCGGGCAGAGATTGTTTCGCGTGGCTGTCTCATTCAGAAAGAATATTATACTTATACTAAAAACTTTATTGAGTATTATAGTCCTGTAGATGGTCGGGCTCGTCTCTATCAACGGACTTGGCTCAATGAAGACGGTAGTGTGGCTTACGAAGAGATTATCGATGAGGTAGACGGTAAGCAAGAAACGCAAGTTTATCGTTTTCCAGATCAGGTCTTCTACTCCAAGCAGGAGTTTGTTGCTCATTTCATGAGAAGTTTGAAGTTGACAGATAAGGATTTACTGATTCTAGACCGAGAGACAGATATTGGCCAGCCAATCTTCGCCAATAAGGGGGCTGCTAAACTAGCTGTCATCGTTCACGCAGACCACTTCAGTGAAAATCCCGCAGAAAAAGAGTATATCTTATGGAATAATTACTACGAGTATCAATTTGAATACGCAGAAGAAGTGGACTACATTATCAACTCGACGGATGCTCAAACAGAGCTTCTGAAAGAGCAGTTTGCTCAATATACCGACATCAAGCCGAAGAATATTTTAACTATTCCTGTGGGTAGCTTGGATCAGCTGCGCCGACCAGAAGGTCAGCGGAAGCCTTTTGGTTTGATGACAGCTTCTCGTTTGGCCAGTGAAAAGCATATCGATTGGCTGATTCACTCTGTGGTGAAGGCGCATGAGCAACTACCGGAAATCACCTTTGATATTTATGGTAAAGGTGGTGAGGAAGCTATGCTGCGGAAGCTGATTTCGGATCTGCAAGCAGAAGAGTATATTCGACTGATGGGGCATCATCATATGACGGATATTTACAAGAATTATTCCGCTTATCTAGCAGCATCGACAAGTGAAGGTTTTGGTCTGACTCTGTTGGAAGCAGTTGGCTCTGGCCTGCCCATCATTGGCTTTGATGTTCGTTATGGAAATCCAACCTTTATCCGTGATGGGGAAAATGGCTACTTGATTCCTAAGGCTCGTCCAGATGATCTAGATGCCATGACGACAGAGTACGCAGAAAAGATTGTTCAGCTATTAACTCAACATTCTCAAGAAGATTTGTCCCGTGTATCCTACGAGATAGCTGAGCCTTACCTTGATGAGCATATTGCCCAGCGCTGGTCTGATCTAGTTCGATCTGCTCAGACCAACTAAGTAGGATTCAGAAAGAAAGGCATAACCACTATGATTTGTTTGTTTGACCGCTATGATCAAGCAAGTTTTGATTTGTTACGTTCATTAAAAGCAACAGGACTTGATTGTCCTGTTGTTGTTGTACAAGATGATGGCTATCTTTCACCAGATGTCGAGTCTCCTTACAGTTATTTTACAGGAGATTTGGATACGCCAGAAGGCCGGCCGATTTATTTTAATCTTGTCCCCAAACCGCATCTATGGGAGATTCGCTCCAGCAATGTAAATGGTGAAATCTTGGATATGGGCAAGAAGCGTGCGAATATTTTCTATCGCCAACCAACGCATGAAAGACGTGTGCGGGCTGTCGAATGGTTGGATACAGAGGAGCAAGTTCGAGCAGCAGATATCTATAATCGCAAAGGACGGCTTTTCGCACAAATAACCTACGACCAGACACAACGTCCGACCCATACACGTTATTTTGACCAGAACAATGTCGTGGTCATTATGGAAAATCATCTGACTGGTGATATCATCTTGACACTTGAAGGAAAGCGTCACATCTTTAAATCCAAACAAGAATTTGTCGTCTTTTATCTGCAATATCGTGGATATGATACAGATCGTATTATTTATAATTCTCTAGCAACCCCCTTCTTGGTGGCCTACGCTCTTCGTCCTAAAAATGGTCGTGCAGAAGATGTTCTTTTCTGGCAAGAGCCTATCGGAGAAGCCTTACCTGGAAATATGAAAGTAGCTATGAAAATGCCTCATCGCAATATCCGCATCGCTGTTCAGGATAGGCAGGTATATGAGAAAATTCAAAGCTTGGCAACACCAGAAGAAAAAGTCTATTTCCACAATATTGGTTATATTTATGATTACCAGCGTCTTAATAATATGAATCCAGAAGCCTTGATTTTGACCAATAGTGATCAGCTTGAGCAAATAGAGCAACTCTTGACTCAGCTACCAAATGTACATTTCCATATTGGAGCCATCACAGAAATGTCTGGCCATTTAATGGGGCTCAATCGTTATCCGAATGTTTCGCTTTATCCAAATATTCGTCCGGCCAAGGTTGCAGAGCTTTTTGAGAGATGTGACTTGTATCTAGATATCAATATCAGCGATGAAATCCTCAATGCATGTCGCACAGCTTTTGAGAACAACATGTTGATTCTCAGCTTCAAAAACACTTGCCATAGTCGTCGATTTATTGCGGATGATCACATTTATGCGCCAGAAAATGTCTCAGGCGTGGTGGAAAAAATCCAAGCTGTCCTTGCTCATTCATCAGAGATGGAAGCAGCACTTGCTAGACAGAAACAGGCTGCTAATCAGGCTAGTTTGGAGCAATATAAGGCCATTCTTTAACCAGATACATGAGAACTTGCTTTCGATGAGGGCAAGTTCCTTTATGCAGATTTAGTAAGGGAGGACAATCATGCCAGAGAAGAAAAAGGGAATTCTGCAGGAACATATTAACGAGCAACTAGATAATCGTAGAAAACCGTTGAAAAGAGAGAAGCAAGAGTTTAGTATGATTGCAGTTCTAGGCGGCATTCTTTTTCTTATCACCCTCTTGGTCACAATCATCATGCAGTTGGGACAATTCTTTTAGTCCCTGATATTCTAATCAGAATGATGAAAAACAGCAGACTTTCCTGCTGTTTTTTGTTACAATTTATACATGACTAAGAATCAAGAAAATAGAAGGGAGTGCCACTGTGTTAGCAATTGAAAAAATTAAGAAAATCACTCCCGAAAATTTGCCGACCTTAACGATTTTAACGGGAGACGACTTGGGGCAATTTGAGTTGTTAAAAGATGAGTTTCTGAAGCAGATTCATTATGATCCAGCAGATTTGAATCTTATGCTGTTTGATATGAAAGAAACGCCTTATCCAGATGTGGAACTGGATTTAGTCAGCTTGCCTTTTTTTGCGGATGAAAAGATTATTATTTTAGATCATTTTGCGGATCTAACGACAGCAAAAAAGCGTTATTTATCGGATGAAGAACTCAAGTCCTTTGAGCAGTATTTGGAAAATCCTAGTAGCACGACCAAATTAGTCATTTTCGCGGAAGGCAAGCTGGACAGCAAACGCAGATTAGTTAAGATACTCAAGCGTGACGGACAGATTTTTGAAGCGGCTGAGATTAAGGAAGCAGATTTACGCCAGTATTTTGCCAAACAGGCCCAGCTTGAAGGTCTGGACTTTGCTCCGAAGGCTTTTGACCACTTGCTGATCAAATCAGGCTTTCATTTTAGCGAAATCAGTAAAAACTTGGCTTTTCTGAAGTCTTATAAGGAGTCGGGGCAAATCAGTTTAGAAGACATCGCTGAGGCCATTCCTAAAACCTTGCAGGACAATATTTTTGATTTGACCCAACTGATTTTACAGAAACAAATTGATGCTGCACGGAGTTTGGTGCGAGATCTGACCTTGCAGGGTGAAGATGAAATCAAGTTGATTGCTATCATGTTAGGTCAATTTCGAATGTTTACTCAGGTTAAAATTTTGGCGGACAATGGTCGATCTGAAAGTCAAATCGTGGCGGATTTATCAGACTATCTTGGACGCAAGATCAATCCCTTCCAAGTCAAGTTTGCACTCAAGGATGCGCGTGGGCTCAGTCTCAACTTTCTGAAAAGAACCCTGACCTGCTTGATTGAAACGGACTATCAAATCAAGTCTGGCCTCTATGACAAGGACTACCTTTTTGACCTTGCCTTGCTGAAAATCGCAACAGGAAACTTCTAAAAACTTAGCAAAATTTATAAGCAAAATAGTTGAAAAATGTGCGTTTTTACGTTATGATTTGTATAATAATAAAGAAAATGAGGACAAGTAAATGGCAATTATTTTACCAGATCTACCTTATGCATACGACGCTTTGGAACCTTACATCGATGAGGAAACAATGCACCTTCACCATGACAAGCACCATCAAACTTACGTGAATAACGTAAATGCGGCGCTTGAAAAACATCCTGAAATTGGTGAAGATTTAGAAAAACTGTTGGCAGATGTTGAGTCTATCCCAGCTGATATTCGTCAGGCAGTGATCAACAACGGTGGTGGACATTTAAACCACGCTCTTTTCTGGGAATTGATGACTCCTGAGAAGACAGCTCCTTCAGCAGAACTTGCAGCAGCGATCGATGCGACATTTGGCTCATTTGAAGAATTCCAAGCAGCTTTTACAGCGGCAGCAACAACTCGTTTCGGCTCAGGTTGGGCATGGTTGGTTGTCAACAAAGAAGGGAAGCTTGAAGTAACTTCAACAGCGAACCAAGACACACCAATCTCAGAAGGTAAGACACCAATCTTGGGATTGGACGTTTGGGAACATGCTTACTACGTGAAATATCGTAACGTGCGTCCTGACTACATCAAGGCTTTCTTCTCAGTGATCAACTGGAATAAAGTAGATGAGCTCTACGCAGCAGCTAAATAATAGAATTATAAAACGGATCGCAATGATTCGTTTTTAAATGCCCTTAAATTGCCCTTTCTACTTGTTATTTTAATGAGAATCTTTTATAATACTAAAATATTAGGAGAAATACTTTGATTAAAAATGACATAAAGAAACTGGCTTGCTGGTTCGGTGGTGTTTTCTTATTTATTTGTTTTTTGGATCTTTTGGTGGAACCACAGCGAGCCGATAAAAAGATAGCAGAAGCAGGTCAATCAATCGCTTCTTCACAGGCTACAGAAGGAGAGGAAACGAAGTCTGAGGCGACTGCGCGTGCTAGCAAGACAATGGAAGAGAAGCAAGAGGTGATAGAGCAGGATCTTCCGACCATGGAAGCCTTGGGCTTATCTTACGATTATGCGAATATGACCTTGCCACAAGTTATTCAGGCTTACATGGATGACATGGGAATTGAATCTTCGCAGCTTGCTTTTTCTTATAAAGACCTGACGAGTGGGCAAACTTATGCCATGAATGATACCCAGTCTATGACAGCAGGCTCTACCTATAAACTTCCCCTTAATATGTTGGTTGTTGATGAGGTAGCAGCAGGAAAATTATCGCTGGAAGAGCGGTTTGATATTACCAATACCAGCTATGAATACAAGGGAGAGCACGATAACTATGTAGCGGCCTTCAATGGTGCCATGTCTATTCCTGATATGCAGGAGTATTCCTTGGTCTACTCTGAAAATACGCCCGCTTATGCGCTAGCAGAGCGACTAGGCGGTATGGATAAGGCCTACAGCATGTTTGGAAGGTATGGCCGGTCAAAAGCTAAAGTCAAGACGATCAGCAGAGAAAATAAAACAACAACGGACTACTATATTCAAGTTCTGGAGTATCTGTGGAATAACCAAGAAAAATACAAGGACATTCTTTATTTTATCGGTGTTTCCTTCCCTGGTGAATATTACAAACGTTATTTATACGATTTGACAATTTACCAAAAGCCTGGGTATGTTAGAGAGGCTCTCAATGTTGATGCTATTGTCATGGAGGAGAAGCCCTATATTGTGGCACTTTATACCGCCTATCTAGGTGGCAGCACAGAAGCCAGTGAGGAGATCAGCGGAGTTGGTATTGATCAGGTCGGTCAAATTGCCTATATCATCAATGAGTGGCACCGGGTTAATATGAACTAATCTAATAGAAATCAGAAAAAATACGCTTTAGATGAAAATCTGGGCGTATTTTTGGTTTTTAATTGCAGTAAAGCTTAATGACTTTTAGATTGAAATCTATTTAGAAAAAAATCAAAATAGATTTGACAGAAAGAAAAGAAAGATGTATAATCTATTTAGAAAAAAATCTAAACAGTTCAGGAGAAAAACGATGATTTCCATTCATATCTTGATTGCTATGCTGCTGATTTTAGGGGCAGTCCTTGTTCCTTTGGTTTATTTTAAAAAGACCAAGCACATTTCTCTGCTAGTTTTCCTTTTAGGGGGAGTTGGTTTTTATCTGTCTAGTCAGGTTCTGGAAAATATCTTGCATCGTATCGTTTTACAGCCTCAGGCTGATGGGACTATTGCTTTGCGGATGGAAAATCCTTGGCTATACGTTCTTTATACTGTTGCTGCGGCAGCTATTTTTGAAGAAACAGGTCGCTGGGTCATCTTTTACTGGCTGCAAAAGAAGCGTCCACTGACCTTTGGGGATGGTGTGGCCTATGGCTTGGGGCATGGTGGTATTGAGGCTTTGTTTGTTGGTATTGTCAGTCTCTTAAACCTTTGGGTTATAGCTCAAGTAGTGACTCAGGGGAATGCTCAGATGCTGGCTCAAATTCCTCAAGCAGTTATTGACAATGTCCGTTCCATGAGTGCTGGCAGCATCTATCTTTTGGCTCTTGAGCGGATCTTGGCTATTCTTATCCAAATCTTGCTGACCTTCTGGGTTTGGAAGGCGGTCAAGGAGAAGGCTCCAGTGTATTTTTTAGCTGCGCTAGGACTTCACGCCCTGATTGACTTAGCGCCTTCTCTGGCTCAGGTAGGCTTTCTTCCGCCACTTGCAGTTGAAGCTCTGCTCTTGGTAGAAGTAGTGGCACTAGTCTTTCTGACCAAGAAAATCTTGAAAGTTTACCTGAAAGAAAGGTCTAATCATGGGGATCAGTCAAACGCTTAAAGCTCTAGCTGACCCAGTTCGGAGGGGGATTCTGGAAATGCTCAAGCATGGTCCGAAGTCTGCAGGGGAAATTGCCCAAGCTTTTGAGCTGACGCCTGCGACGGTATCCTACCACCTCTCTCAGCTAAAGAAAGCCGGTCTACTCATAGAAGAAAAGCAGAAGAACTTTATTTATTACAGCTTAGATGTCACTGTTTTTGAAGAAATTCTTGTCTGGTTTCAATCTCTTGGAGGAAACAAAAATGAAAAAAAATAGTTTACAAGAATTAGGATGGGCACTTGGCGTCATGCTCTTGCCAGTTTTCTATGCCATCTGGGTCTATCAAGAATTACCAGATAGCCTAGCGATTCACTTTGACTTATCTGGGGAAGGAGACAGCTTTTTACCTAAGTTTCTGTTAATCTCTGCTTTTCCAATTGTCATGATGCTGCTAGAAGTTATGATTTATTGGTCTACTGTTGCTAAAGATATCTTAAATCCCACTTTTAAACACCTTATTCGCTGGATCTTTCCCTTTAGCTTTGTCTTACTCTATATGGCGACTATCTATGGGGGCTTAGACGAGGACTTTGATATCCGTAAAATAGCAACTGTGATCGTTGGTGTGGTTTTTATAATTATGGGAAATTATCTGCCGAAAAGAGTCCAGGCGGATAGAAAACCCATGAATAGAAAGTGGGCACGTCTTTTAGTTTTGCTAGGCTTTCTTATTTTTATAATGGCTGTTTTCTGCCTGTAAGCGGATTTATGCTATAATACTAATAGCAAGCAAGAAGGGTTATTATGATCAATAAGGAACATTATCAGGTTATTAGACGACATCCAGCATTTGCACATTTTCCTGTGGAAATTTTTGATAAGATTGCTATTGAGATTCAATTCCGCAAGATTCCCAAGGGACAGATTATCTTTTTTTCAGGGGATCGTAGGGATCGTCTTTTCCTCCTGCATCGAGGCTATGTTCGTATCGAACAGTATGATTCAACTGATACTTTTTCTTATATGGATTATATTAAAATGAATAGTGTGTTTCCATATGGAGGTATGTTTTTCGATGAGCGTTATCATTATACGGCTAGCGCGGTCACCAATGTCGAATATTTCAGCATTCCTATGGATTTGTTTGAAGACTATTCAAAAAAGAATGTTGATCAGCTGTTGTTTATCACCAAGCGTTTATCACAGATTTTAGAATTTCAGGAATTGCGCTTACGGAATGTCGTCTCAGCCAGTGCGACGGACCGTGTAACCCAGTCTTTATCTATTTTATGCATGGATCTGTGCAAAGAGCAGGATACACTTCCATTTCCAATGAGTATGAAAGAGTTGGCTAAGTTAGGAGCCACCACACGTGAAACAGTCAATCAGGTTCTAAAAAAACTAAGAGAAGAAGAAGTGATTGACTACGAGCATAAAAAACTGACATTTAAGAATAAAGATTACTTTATGAGATATTTTGAAGGAAGCTAATCAATCATTTGATTGGCTTTTTTCAAACATTTTTACACATTTAAAAGTTTTTTCTGATCATATTCTGATATTAATTGAACATATATTTTTTACAAAAAAATATATATTCCTAAAAATAATAGAACAATCAAAATATGCAAAGAAAACGCTTTAAAGTAAATAAATATGATAATGTTTTATAAAAAACGCAAAGGATTTGGCATTTATAATGTAAGATTTTAGGTGTAAGCCTTTCCAATTCATGATAGAATAATAGCATAAAAGGGATTGGGAAACCAAACCTCAACGAAAAGGAGGACAATAGATGTCTACACATCCAATTCATGTTTTCTCAGAAATTGGAAAACTGAAAAAAGTTATGTTGCACCGTCCGGGCAAAGAGCTGGAAAACTTGCTACCGGACTACCTAGAACGTCTTCTTTTTGATGACATTCCTTTCTTGGAAGATGCTCAAAAAGAACACGATGCATTCGCTCAAGCTCTTCGTGATGAAGGAATTGAAGTTCTTTATCTCGAAAAATTGGCTGCTGAATCCTTGATTTCTCCAGAAATTCGTGAACAGTTCATCGAAGAATATTTGGAAGAAGCAAATATTCGTGGACGTGAAACGAAGAAAGCTATTCGTGAATTGCTGCATGGTATCAAGGACAACCAAGAATTGGTTGAAAAAACAATGGCAGGGGTTCAAAAAGCTGAATTGCCAGAAATTCCTGATGAAGCGAAGGGTCTGACTGACTTGGTAGAATCAGATTATCCATTTGCGATTGATCCAATGCCAAACCTTTACTTCACACGCGATCCATTTGCTACCATTGGTAATGCCGTATCGCTCAACCACATGTTTGCAGATACTCGTAACCGTGAAACACTTTACGGTAAATACATCTTCAAATATCACCCAGAATACGCTGGAAAAGTGGAATTGGTTTACAACCGTGAAGAAGATACTCGTATCGAAGGTGGCGATGAGCTAGTTCTTTCTAAAGATGTACTGGCAGTTGGTATTTCTCAACGTACAGATGCAGCATCTATCGAAAAACTTTTGGTGAATATCTTCAAGAAGAATGTTGGCTTCAAGAAAGTATTGGCCTTTGAATTTGCTAACAACCGTAAATTCATGCACTTGGATACTGTCTTCACTATGGTTGACTATGACAAGTTCACCATTCACCCAGAAATCGAAGGCGACCTTCGCGTTTACTCCGTTACTTATGAAAACGAAAAACTGAAGATCGTTGAAGAAAAAGGTGACTTGGCTGAACTTCTGGCTCAAAACCTTGGCGTAGAAAAAGTTCATTTGATTCGTTGCGGTGGCGGCAATATCGTAGCAGCTGGACGTGAACAATGGAATGACGGTTCTAACACCTTGACTATCGCTCCTGGTGTGGTAGTGGTGTATGACCGCAATACCGTAACCAACAAGATTTTGGAAGAATACGGGCTTCGCTTGATTAAGATTCGCGGAAGTGAATTGGTTCGGGGCCGTGGTGGACCTCGTTGTATGTCTATGCCATTTGAACGTGAAGAAGTTTAATTCGTGTTCGACAATCTATCAATAGAAATTTAATAACTAGAAAGAGGAAATAACAGAATGACACATTCAGTATTCCAAGGACGTAGCTTCCTTGCAGAAAAAGACTTTACTCGTGCAGAATTAGAATACCTTATCGGACTTTCAGCTCATTTGAAAGACTTGAAGAAACGCAATATTCAGCACCACTATCTTGCTGGTAAGAATATCGCTCTCTTGTTTGAAAAAACATCTACTCGTACGCGTGCAGCCTTTACTACAGCAGCTATCGACCTTGGTGCACATCCAGAATACCTTGGCGCTAATGATATTCAGCTTGGTAAGAAAGAATCTACAGAAGATACTGCTAAAGTATTGGGACGTATGTTTGACGGGATTGAATTCCGCGGCTTCAGCCAACGCATGGTAGAAGAATTGGCAGAATTCTCAGGTGTTCCAGTATGGAATGGTTTGACTGACGAATGGCACCCAACTCAAATGCTTGCTGACTACTTGACAGTTCAAGAAAACTTTGGTCGTTTGGAAGGCTTGACATTGGTTTACTGTGGTGATGGACGTAACAACGTTGCCAACAGCTTGCTGGTAACAGGAGCTATCCTTGGCGTTAACGTTCACATCTTCTCACCAAAAGAACTCTTCCCAGAAAAAGAAATTGTTGAATTGGCAGAAGGCTTTGCTAAAGAAAGCGGCGCACACATCCTCATCACGGAAGATGCAGACGAAGCTGTTAAAGGTGCAGACGTACTTTACACAGACGTTTGGGTATCTATGGGTGAAGAAGACAAATTCGCAGAACGCGTTGCACTTTTGAAACCTTACCAAGTTAACATGGAATTGGTGAAGAAAGCTGATAATGAAGACTTGATCTTCTTGCACTGCTTGCCAGCATTCCACGATACAAATACTGTTTACGGTAAAGATGTCGCTGAAAAATTTGGCGTAGAAGAAATGGAAGTAACTGACGAAGTGTTCCGCAGCAAATACGCTCGCCACTTTGACCAAGCAGAAAACCGTATGCACACAATCAAAGCTGTTATGGCTGCTACACTCGGCAACCTTTACATTCCAAAAGTATAATTTATAAACCGTAATACCAACAGCTATGAGGGCTGCGACTAATAGCTTTAGTCCAGTCCTCTTTTATATGATGGAAATCTGTTATTTCTTATAAAGTATTTGAAAAAATATTAAACCGAAATCTAAAGGCATTCAATTGAATGTGATAAAGGAGAATTTATGGCAAATCGTAAAATTGTAGTAGCTTTGGGAGGAAATGCGATTCTTTCTTCTGATCCATCAGCAAAAGCTCAACAGGAAGCTTTGGTGGAAACAGCTAAGCACCTTGTGAAACTGATCAAAAACGGGGATGATTTGATCATCACTCACGGTAATGGTCCTCAAGTTGGAAATCTCTTGCTCCAACACTTGGCGGCTGATTCTGAAAAGAACCCTGCTTTCCCACTTGATTCACTTGTTGCTATGACAGAAGGTAGCATCGGTTTCTGGCTACAAAATGCCTTGCAAAATGCTCTCTTGGATGAAGGCATCGAAAAAGATGTTGCTTCAGTTGTGACACAAGTTGTTGTAGATAAAAATGACCCAGCTTTTGTCAACTTGAGCAAACCTATCGGTCCTTTCTATTCAGAAGAAGAAGCAAAAGCAGAAGCTGAAAAGAGCGGAGCGACTTTCAAAGAGGATGCTGGCCGCGGTTGGCGCAAGGTTGTTGCTTCACCAAGACCTGTTGACATCAAGGAAATCGAAACAATTCGTACCCTCTTGAATGCTGGTCAAGTGGTCGTTGCTGCTGGTGGTGGCGGAATTCCAGTCATCAAGGAAGACAACGGTCATTTGGCTGGTGTTGAAGCTGTTATTGATAAGGACTTTGCTTCTCAACGCCTGGCGGAATTAGTCGAAGCTGACCTCTTCATCGTCTTGACTGGTGTAGACTATGTCTTTGTAAACTACAATAAACCAGACCAAGCAAAATTGGAACATGTGAATGTTGCTCAGCTGGAAGAGTATATCAAACAAGACCAATTTGCACCAGGAAGCATGCTTCCAAAAGTAGAAGCAGCTATCGCTTTTGTCAATGGCCGTCCAGAAGGAAAAGCAGTTATTACTTCCCTTGAAAATCTTGGCGCTTTGATCGAATCTGAAAGCGGAACAATTATTGAAAAAGAATAAGCTATTTTACTAGTAAAATATATAGTATTTCTAACGTCTTTATATCAAGTTAGGAATATTTCTTGAAAATAAGTGCGATATTTTCAAAAAATACTAGTTTTTTAGACCTTAATGTGGTAAAATAAATATAAATAGAAAGCGTTTTTCTTAAATATTTATTTAAGAAAGTGGTTGGTTTTTTGCACTTTGTTAGACATTAGGAGGAAAAACAAATGAGTGAAAAAGCTAAAAAAGGGTTTAAGATGCCTTCATCTTACACCGTCTTGTTGATAATCATTGCTATTATGGCAGTGTTGACTTGGATCATCCCTGCAGGTGCCTTTGTGGATGGTGTTTACAAAGCCCAACCTCAAAATCCGCAAGGGATTTGGGATGTTCTCATGGCACCGATTCGGGCTATGCTAGGTACTCATCCAGAGGAAGGCTCGCTGATTAAGGAAACAAGTGCAGCGATCGATGTAGCCTTCTTCATCCTCATGGTTGGTGGTTTCCTTGGTGTTGTCAATGAAACTGGTATGCTAGACACTGGTATTGCTTCTATTGTGAAGAAGTACAAGGGCCGCGAAAAGATGTTGATTTTGGTTCTCATGCCTTTGTTTGCCCTCGGTGGTACAACTTATGGTATGGGTGAAGAAACCATGGCCTTCTATCCTCTCCTTGTGCCAGTTATGATGGCTGTTGGATTTGATAGCCTGACTGGGGTTGCCATTATCTTGCTCGGTTCACAGATTGGATGTTTGGCATCTACCTTGAACCCATTTGCGACAGGTATTGCTTCATCAACTGCAGGTGTAGGTCTTGGTGAAGGAATTATCCTTCGTTTGATCTTCTGGTTTGTCTTGACTGGTCTTAGTACTTGGTTCGTTTACAAGTATGCTGATAAGATTCAAAAAGATCCAACTAAATCACTTACTTATGCAACACGTGAAGAAGATATGAAATTCTTCAATGTTGGAGAAGATGAAGAAAATGTCAACTCAACTCTTACTAAGAAACAAAAACATGTCTTTGTTCTCTTTGTACTGACCTTCGTCTTGATGGTCTTGAGTTTCATTCCTTGGAGTGACTTAGGTATTACTCTCTTTGGAGACTTAAATACTTGGTTGACTGGTCTTCCAGTTATCGGTAAGATTGTTGGTTCATCTACAGCTGCTTTGGGTACTTGGTACTTCCCAGAAGGAGCAATGCTCTTTGCCTTCATGGGTATCCTTATCGGTGTTGTTTATGGTCTTAAAGAAGACAAGATTATCTCTGCCTTCATGAATGGTGCTGCTGACTTGCTCAGTGTTGCCTTGATCGTAGCGATTGCCCGTGGTATCCAAGTCATCATGAACGATGGTATGATTACCGATACTATCCTCAACTGGGGTAAAGAAGGCCTGAGTGGTCTGTCTTCACAAGTCTTTATCGTTTTGACTTATATCTTCTATCTGCCTATGTCATTCTTGATCCCATCTTCATCTGGTCTTGCCAGCGCGACTATGGGTATCATGGCTCCGCTCGGAGAATTTGTCAATGTGCGTCCTAGCTTGATTATCACTGCTTACCAATCTGCTTCAGGTGTCTTGAACTTGATCGCACCAACATCTGGTATTGTGATGGGAGCTCTTGCACTTGGACGTATCAACATCGGTACTTGGTGGAAATTCATGGGCAAACTTGTAGTTGCTATCATTGTAGTGACTATTGCTCTCCTTCTCCTTGGAACATTCATTCCATTCCTATAAAGAGTGAGTGAGGTGATTCCATGAAAACATATATCACAAATCAAGTTAAAGATGAATTTCTTACATCATTAAAAACCTTGATTTCCTATCCTTCGGTGCTCAATGAAGGAGAAAATGGAACACCTTTTGGACAAGCAATCCAAGATGTCCTAGAAAAAACTTTAGAGATTTGTCGAGGCTTAGGTCTCACTACCTATCTTGATCCTAAAGGTTATTATGGATATGCAGAAATCGGTCAGGGAGCAGAGCTCCTGGCCGTTCTCTGTCATTTGGATGTTGTTCCATCAGGTGATGAGGCGGATTGGCAGACACCGCCATTTGAGGCAACTATTAAAGACGGCTGGATTTTCGGACGTGGTGTTCAAGATGATAAGGGACCGTCAATGGCTGCTCTCTACGCAGTCAAGTCTCTGCTAGATAGCGGAGTTACATTTAAAAAGCGGGTGCGTTTTATCTTTGGTACAGACGAGGAGACCCTCTGGCGCTGCATGGGCCGATACAATGAACTAGAAGAAACAGCGACGCTTGGTTTTGCACCAGATTCTTCTTTCCCTCTGACCTATGCTGAAAAAGGCCTCCTACAGGTCAAGCTACATGGTCCTGGCTCAGATCAGCTAGAGCTAGAAGCAGGAGCAGCCTTTAATGTCGTGCCTAGCAAGGCTAGCTATCAAGGAGAACTTTTGGAGCAGGTCGTGGCAGGTTTGCAGGCAGCTTCTTTTGACTATGAGCAAAATGACCAACAAGTTACTGTTCTTGGCCTGCCTAAGCATGCTAAGGATGCAGCTGAAGGTGTCAATGCTATTGTTCGACTGGCGACAGTTTTGCAGCCTTTACAAGCCCATCCTGCCTTAGCCTTTATTGCAGAAGCAGTGGGAGAAGATGCGACTGGAGGCCGTTTATTTGGCGATATTTCAGATGAACCCTCTGGCAAACTCTCCTTTAATATTGCAAGTCTGACGCTGAACTCAGAAAAGTCTGAAATCCGTATTGATATTCGGATTCCTGTTTTGGCGGATAAAGATCAGCTAGTGGCAAAACTAGCTGAGATTGCTGGGCGCTACCAGCTTGACTATGAAGAATTTGACTATCTGGCTCCGCTTTATGTACCTAAGGACAGCGAACTGGTCAGCACCTTGATGGCCATCTATCAAGAAAAGACGGGCGATACTAGTCCAGCTATGTCCTCTGGTGGGGCTACCTTTGCTCGTACCATGCCAAACTGTGTGGCCTTCGGCGCTCTATTCCCAGGGGCTGAGCAGACGGAGCATCAAGCCAATGAAAGAGCATCTTTAGATGATCTCTATCGTGCGATGGATATCTATGCTGAGACTATTTGCCGCTTGGCAGGAGAGTAAAATTGCTAGGATAGATATCAGTGTTGCAGATTTTTCTAAGTAAAAACTGTGAATCAAAACGAAAGAGGCTGGGACAAAAGTCCGTCCTCAAATATAAAAAGCGAACAAAACTAGTTTTCTGGTAATCAGAATTCTGCTTTGTTCGCTTTTCGCATTTAATTATAGATTTGAAGGGCTTAATAATTAAGATTTTTAAAAATTAAAATCTTTTTTTCCCACTCTCTTTGTTATTTACTAAAGAAAAATGGGGGTGCAAATTCTTTGAGTTTATCAAAGCATTCGATAGCAGCTTGGTTATCTTCGCAGATGATTAGGCAGACATCGTCTCCACAGACGGTAGCAACAATCTGGGGTAATTCTAGAGCGTCTAAAATGGCACCAAAAGATTGGGCTAGTCCGGGTAAAGTTTTCATAACGACTTGATGCTGAACGGGGCGGAGCATGACTAGGGCATCTTCCATGTAGAAGCGCAGCCTTTTCTCCCAACGAGAAGGGGCGATGCTGTTAATGACATAGTAAGATCTGTCGTTTTCAGTCACCTTGACTAGATTGAGAGTTTTCATGTCACGAGAGAGAGTAGACTGGGTGACAATGACGCCGTTTGCTTCCAGTAGTTCTTGGAGTTCCTGCTGGGTATGGACTCTTTTTTCCATGATAAGGGAGCGGATGAGGCGATGCCTACTTTCGATTTTATTCATAGATTCACCTGTATTTATTTGATAAACATAGCGTCGCCAAAGCTAAAGAAGCGATAGCGCTCAGCAATAGCGTGCTCATAGGCTTGCAGTGTCAGTTGGCGTCCAGCAAAAGCTGATACTAGCATGACAAGAGTTGATTTTGGTAAGTGGAAGTTGGTCGAAAAGGCATCGACAATCTTCCACTGATAGCCTGGTTTGATAAAAATATTGGTCCAGCCAGAGTCGGCTTGGATTTGACCATCGAATTTGCTGCCGATTGTTTCTAACGTGCGAATGGACGTGGTACCGACAGCAACGATGCGATGGCCCCTTTCCTTGACTTGACGCAGGGTCTCAGCTGCTTCTTCAGACAAGCTATAAAATTCGGAATGCATTTCATGCTCTTCCAGATTGTCAACTGATACAGGACGGAAGGTTCCAAGCCCCACATGCAGGGTCAGGTAGACGAGCTTAACGCCTTTTGCCGCAATTTTATCCAGCAATTCCTCTGTGAAATGGAGGCCAGCGGTTGGAGCGGCAGCGGAGCCGTTTTCTTTGGCATAGACTGTCTGGTAGCGTTCACGATCCTCTAGCTTCTCATGGATATAAGGCGGCAGGGGCATTTCACCCAAACTTTCTAGGACTTCCAGGAAAATGCCTTGATAGTCAAAGCGAACAATCCGTCCACCGTGCTCCAGCTCTTCTGTAACGGTGGCAGTCAAACGGCCATCACCGAAAGAAACACGCGTTCCGACTCTTAGACGCTTGGCTGGCTTGGCTAGAACTTCCCAGAAGTCTCCTTGGGTATTTTTCAAGAGCAGGAGCTCGACATGGCCGCCGGTTTCAGTCTTGGTTCCATAAAGGCGGGCTGGCAGGACACGAGTATTATTCATAACCAAGGCATCACCTGGCTCAAGTTGGTCAATAATATTGTCAAAATGTTGGTCACTAAACTGGCCAGTTTCCCGATCTACAATGAGCAGGCGAGAAGAGTCTCGCTTCTCTAGAGGGGTTTGAGCAATCAATTCTTCCGGCAAGTAAAAATCAAAATCAGCAGTATTCATTCTATCTCCTTAAATAGTTCTCATGATCCAAATATAGTAGGCGGCAAGCAAAAAGGGAATACTGATAAAGAAAATTCCCAGGCATAAAAAAATTAGTTGCCAACCGAGATGTTTTTTTAAGAAAAGCCCAGCGGTAAAAAGGGCAATTCCTAGTAAAAAGATTATAATCATTGGTAATAGCATACTTTTATTATACCATGATTTGACGCTAAGTCTCTCAGTAAAATTTGAAAAAATTAAGTAGAATCTACTTGACAAAAATTGGTCTATACCATATAATAAAATAAGGAATCAATCAAGAAAAATAGGAGAACAGAATGAAAGTTATTCGTGTTGAGAATCAGGTAGAAGGCGCAAAGGTAGCTTTAGAAATCTTGAAAGAGAAGTTGGCTCAGGGGGCCAAAACATTGGGCTTGGCAACAGGAAGTAGTCCGATTGAGTTTTACAAGCAAATCATTGCCAGTGACCTAGATTTATCAGAGCTGACCAGTGTAAATTTGGATGAGTATGTGGGACTTTCAGAAGATAATCCCCAGTCTTACCGTTACTTTATGAATGAGCAGCTATTTAATAAAAAGCCTTTCAAAGAAAGCTTTTTGCCAAATGGTGTAGCAGAAGATTCGGAAGTAGAAGTGAAACGCTACAACCAAGTCTTGGCTGACCACCCAGTAGATTTGCAAATTTTGGGAATTGGCACCAATGGTCATATTGGCTTTAATGAGCCAGGAACTAGTTTTGATAGCACTGTCCATATCGTCGATTTGCAGCAATCAACTATCCAAGCGAACGCTCGCTTCTTTGAGAAGATTGAGGACGTACCGACCCAAGCTATCTCAATGGGAATTCGGAATATCTTAGATGCGAAGTCAATTATCCTCTTTGCCTATGGCTCTTCTAAAGCTCAAGCAATTGCAGGAACAGTCCAAGGTCAGGTGACAGAAGCTTTGCCAGCTAGCGCCCTTCAAGGCCATGAAGATGTCGTGATTATTGCTGATACAGAAGCTCTGAGTTTATTAGAAGCCTAACAATCTATTTCCTATCTAATTTTTAGGTAGGATTTTTTATATTTATCAAAAACCTTGTTAAAAATATGGTATACTAGTTAGGAATGATTTTTTTGGAGGATAAATGTGAAGAAGAAATTTTTGGTATTTGGACTGATTTTATCTGCCTTTCTGTCACCGTTTTCTGCTGCAGCAGATGAATTGGTGGATATGGCACAAAAAATGTATCCTAATGATCATGTGCAAGCTATCAATCGTCCTAAATCATCTTTGATGATTGACGGAAATACGGGCGATATACTGTGGCAGGATAACATTGATGAGGTTCGCGATCCAGCCAGCATGAGTAAGATCATGACCTTGTACTTGGTTTTTGAAGCCATTAAAGAGGGAAAACTCAGTTTAGATACGGTGATTAAGGCGACACCGCAAGATCAGGCTGTTGCGGGAATTTATGAAATTTCCAATAATAAAATCGTGGCTGGAGTCAATTATACTGTTTCTGAGCTGATTACCATGACAGTTGTACCCTCTTCTAACGCAACAACAGTGATGCTGGCAAATTACCTATCAGATAACGATCCCGATGCTTTCTTGGACAAGATGAACGCGAAAGCGCAGGAACTAGGCATGACCAACACCAAATGGTTTAATGCCAGTGGTGCTGCGGCGGTTTCCTTCAAAGGCTACTATACTCCTCAGAGATATAATAACTATGCTAGCAACCAAACGACTGCGCGTGATTTAGGGATTTTAGTTTATAATTTTGTAAAGAACTATCCAGATATTTTAAACTATACCAATCAGGCTAAAGTAACTGTTAAGGCTGGCACGCCTTATGAAGAAACATTTGAGACTTATAATTACTCACTGCCGGGTGCTCGCTACGCTCTGGAGGGAGTAGATGGTCTGAAGACGGGTTCAAGTCCGAACGGTGCCTTCAACTACATTGCAACTGTCAAGCGCGGGAATCAGCGCGTGATTGGCGTCATCATGGGTGTTGGTGACTGGTCTGACCAAGATGGTGAATATTACCGCCACCCATTTGGAAATGCCTTGATCGAAAAATCTTATGCTGACTACGAGTACAAGAAACTGTTCTCTAAAGGGAAGCAGGAGATTAATGGGAAAACTTACAATCTGCCAGAAGATTTTTATGCGACAATCAAAAAAGACGCGAAGGCAAAGCCTGTAGTTGAGAATGGTGTCTTGAAGGCTGGAAATGATCTATACACGCTCTCTCCAAAGATCTCTGATGAGATGAAAGTGGAGGAAGTAGATGCTTCTGTCACCCAGTCTGCCAAAGAAGAAATCACTAAGAAAGAAAATAATAAAACTTGGTATAGTGACTTGCTAAGCAGCCGCTGGTTAATTGCCTTGCCAATTGTCATTATTATCCTGATTTTCTATATCGAGAATCGGAAATCGAGAAAAGCTAAAGCAGCTGCTAGAAAGCAAAGATTTAAATAAAGGCTTGTGCTTATTTTGCAAGCTGAGATAGAGGCTGGGACAAAAGTCCTAGCCTCTCAATTGTCTTTGGATTGTCGAGCAAGACGCAGTGGTTGAGTGGGCTCTACTACGCTGATTTCATCAGCTTTTACAGCCCTACTCAACTGTGCGGAGGTGGGACGACGAAATCGAATTCTAACGAATTACCGATTTCTGTCCCACTCTCTATTCTATTTTTGGAGAGGTTTTGATGATGGGAAAAAAGTTTTCTAATAGCTATTTGGCTTATTTTTTGATGTATAATTTTTATTTTCTGTCCAATTCATTGTTTTCGACCTTGATATCCGTTTATATGTTGGATAAGGGGTACACGGCTGGTCAAGTATCTATCGTCGTATCAGCTTCTTTCTTTTCTTCCATGCTGGCTCAGCCAATCATGGGGCTGTTAACTGATACGCTTGGCATCAAGAGGGTTTCGCTTATCAGTTTTTTCCTGATTATCCTAGGAGACATCTTTTTTATGGAGGCCGATAATCTATGGCTCTTAGCCATCTGGTATAGTTTTGTCTTGATGCTCATCAATGGGGTGGGTACCGTGATGGATGTACTAGCAACCCAAAGTCCTTATAAATATGGGAAAATCCGAATTTGGGGAACAATCGGTTATGCTATTGGTTCACAGCTGGCGGGTTTGATTTATAAAAATATTTCCCCTCAAGCTATTTATTTGGTCTTTATCGGGACTTGTTGCTGAGTATTATAGGGGTTCTTGGCATGAATCCTAAGCGGGATAGGTTGACGAAAAAAACTGGAAAAAGAGGAAAATCGCTCTTTTCAGCCATTCTTAAAAACAGAACCTATCTTTTTTATCTGATTCTTGTCGCCCTTTACTCTGGAGTGGGCAATACAGGGCATACCTATATTCCGTCCATGCTAGAATCTAGCGGCTTGAGTGTTGATTGGGCAACAACTGTTGTGGCTGTCTCTGTACTATGCGAGGCTCCCTTAATCTTTTATTCCTACCTTTTCATGGATAAAATCTCTGTCAAAAAGTTGCTCTATATTTGCTTGGGCATGATGCTCCTCCAGTATGCGGTTTATGCTTTGAACTTTGGCTTATTCTCGAAAATTGCAGTCACCCTGCTTTCTAAGCATGCCTCTGGTATGGTACTGACCATGCTTAGTCTGCGCATCGTAGCAAATTTGGTGGATGAAAAATATTTGGTGACCGCTTTTGCGTTACTACAGACAGGGAGAAATCTAGGAACAATTTTCATCCAGAATATGTCAGGCTCTATCTTAGATCGTTTTGGCTATGGTAGTATGAATCTCATGTTGGCAGCAATTATAGGTCTAGTGCTCTTGCTTGCTCTATTTTTGAAAGTTCCTGAAAAAAAGAATCAGAATTTATTTGGATAAGAAAAAACGAGTCTGGAATTTTTTCAGCTCGTTTTTGTTTTGGGAGATTACATAAGTGAGAGAATAAATAATACTTCGTTCCATTTCACAAGCCCTCTCTTTGGTGTTTTAATTACGAATAAAGATATAAAAGACATTGTTTTGAAAGGGAAATACTCATGTTGCTTGCGAAAAATGAAGAGGGGATTTTGCTGAATGCGATGGAAAATCAGCCGTCTCTAGGCGAACAACTCTTTTGTCCGGCCTGTTCGGGAGCGGTTCGCTTCAAAAAAGGAAGGGTCATGCGACCGCATTTTGCTCATATTTCTCTTGAAAATTGTTCGTTTTATGCGGAAAATGAAAGTGCGGATCATTTGAACTTGAAAGCTGGGCTTTATAGCTGGGGGAAGCAAAGCCAAGAGGTGCAGGTGGAGGCCTTTTTGCCTGAGATAAGGCAGATTGCCGACCTTTTGATAGATGGTCGCATAGCGCTGGAGGTCCAATGCAGTCCACTCAGTCAGGAAAGACTTGAGGAAAGGACGCTGTCTTATCGCCAGCATGGCTATCAGGTACTCTGGCTCTTGGGCAAGAAATTATGGTTAAAACAGTCGCTGACGAAACTGCAAAAGGACTTTCTTTATTTTAGTCAAAATATGGGCTTTCATCTTTGGGAATTGGATGAGAAAAAGCAGGAGCTTCGACTTAAATATCTCATTCACGAGGACTTGCATGCGCGTGCTCAGTACAAGGTCAAATCCTTTCCTTTTGGCCAAGGCTGCCTTTTATCCGTCTTGCGCAAGCCCTTTCAGAAGCAGGGGCTAGAAAGTTATCTGGCTAGGCAGGATCCTGAAATTTGTCGCTATGTTCGTCAGCAGCTTTATTACCAGCAGCCTCGCTGGATGAAGCTCCAAGCCCAGCTCTATCAGAAAGGAGACAATCTTCTAACCAAGTCAGCTGAGGATTTCTATCCGCAGGTTCGGCCTGTCCAAGCTAGCTCCTTTTGCCAAATAACAAGAGACTTGACGCCCTATTATCATCACTTTCATCGCTATTATCAGGCTGAAAAAAATAAGCAGCTTCAAATTATCTATCCACCGGTATTTTATGCGAGGATTTCCCCTACTTTTATGATAAAATAGAAAAGATGGAGGAAATTTCTATGGCAAAACAAAGAAATGAAATTGAAGAAAAATATACTTGGGATTTGAGTACCATTTTCCCAACAGATGAAGCCTTTGAAGCAGAGTTGGCGCAGGTTTCAGAAGAAGTGAAGAAAGCAGCTAGTCTGGCTGGGCATTTGCTGGATTCGGCTGACAGTCTTTTGACAACGACGGAAATCCAGTTGGACTTGATGCGTCGGATTGAAAAGCTTTATTCTTATGCTCACATGAAGAATGATCAGGATACACGTGTGGCCAAGTACCAAGAGTATCAGGCTAAAGGCATGACTCTTTACAGCGATTTTGGTCAAAGCTTTGCCTTCTATGAGCCCGAATTTATGGCGATTACAGGAGAGCAATACCAAGCTTTCTTGGCTGAGCAACCAGGTTTGCAGCTGTATCAGCATTATTTTGACAAGCTTTTGAAAAAGAAAGCCCACATCCTGACCCAGCGCGAAGAGGAGCTATTGGCTGGTGCTGGTGAAATTTTTGGCGCAGCGGGCGAAACTTTTGCTATTTTGGATAATGCAGATATCGTCTTTCCGATGGTGCATGACGAAGATGGAAATGAAGTTCAGCTCAGCCACGGTAACTATATCACCTTGGTCGAGTCTAAGAACCGAGAAGTCCGTAAGGAAGCTTACGAGGCTCTTTATAGCGTATACGTGCAGTACCAGCATACCTATGCCAAGACTCTGCAGACCAATGTCAAGGTTCACAATTACAATGCGAAAGTCCGCAAGTTTTCATCTGCCCGTGAAGCGGCCTTGTCAGCTGACTTTATTCCAGAAAGTGTTTATGACAGCCTAGTTTCAGCTGTCAATAAGCATTTGCCTCTTTTGCAGCGTTATATCGCTTTACGAGCAAAGATTTTAGGTATTTCTGACTTGAAGATGTATGATATGTACACACCTTTGTCAGAGACAGACTACAAGTTCACTTATGAGGAAGCCTTGGCTAAGTCTGAGGAAGTTCTGGCTATTCTGGGTGAGGATTATTTGAGCCGAGTGAAGACAGCCTTCTCAGAGCGCTGGATTGATGTTCATGAAAATCAAGGCAAGCGCTCAGGAGCATACTCAGGTGGTTCTTATGATACCAATGCCTTTATGTTGCTTAATTGGCAGGATACACTGGACAATCTCTTTACCTTGGTGCACGAGACAGGCCACAGTATGCACTCCAGCTACACCCGTGAGACCCAACCTTATGTTTACGGAGACTATTCTATTTTCCTAGCTGAGATTGCTTCGACGACTAACGAAAACATCCTGACAGAAAAGCTCTTGGAAGAAGTAGAAGATGATGCTACCCGCTTTGCTATCCTCAATCACTTCTTGGATGGCTTCCGAGGAACGGTCTTCCGTCAAACCCAGTTTGCTGAGTTTGAGCATGCTATCCACAAGGCCGACCAAGAAGGACAAGTTTTGACCAGCGAGTTTCTCAATGAGCTCTATGCTGACTTGAACGAGAAATACTATGGACTGAAAAAAGAAGATAATCCGCAGATTCAGTACGAATGGGCTCGGATTCCGCATTTCTACTATGATTACTATGTTTTCCAATACTCTACAGGCTTTGCAGCTGCTTCTGCCTTGGCTGAAAAGATTGTCCATGGCAGTCAGGAAGACAAGGATAAGTATCTGGACTATCTCAAAGCTGGGAACTCTGATTATCCACTCAATGTCATCAAAAAAGCAGGTGTGGATATGGAAAAAGAAGACTACCTAAATGCTGCTTTTGCTGTCTTTGAGCGTCGCCTGGACGAATTCGAAGCCTTGGTAGAAAAGTTGGGACTGGCATAAGATGGTCGAGACTTATAATCAAAACTCTAATCCCAATATGCGCCGGCCAGTAGTCAAAGAGGAAGTCGTAGACTTTATGAGACAACGACTCCAGCCAGTTTCTGGTGGACTCAAGGAGCTGGAGGATTTTGCCAGAGCTGAAAATGTGCCCGTGATTCCCCATGAGACAGTGGCTTATTTCCGACTGCTACTTGAAAGTCTGCAACCAGAGAAGATTTTAGAAATCGGGACTGCTATTGGTTTTTCAGCCCTTTTGATGGCGGAACATGCGCCTCAGGCTCAGATTACGACTATTGATCGCAATCCAGAGATGATTGAGCTGGCTAAGGCTAATTTTGCTAAATATGACAGCCGTCAGCAGATCACCCTGCTGGAAGGCGATGCAGTGGATTTGCTTGAGACACTGGAGGAGGATTCCTACGACCTTGTCTTTATGGACTCTGCTAAGTCTAAGTATGTGGTATTTCTGCCTCAGGTCCTCAAGCGCCTCAATCCTGGTGGTCTGGTCCTGATTGACGATGTCTTCCAAGGCGGAGATGTTGCCAAGCCTTTTGAGGAAATTAAGCGTGGTCAACGGGCTATTTACCGAGGACTGCATAGCCTGTTTGACGCAACTTTGGACAGTCCAGATTTGACTGCGAGCTTGCTTCCTTTAGGAGATGGGCTGCTTATGATTAGAAAAGAATAATCCCTTCACTTTTTTCTCAATTTCCAAAAATTTTTAGGAAAAATTAAGATATCAAGTTGGATTTGTGGTACAATAGACAAAGTGAATTTATTGAAGGAGTAGATAAAACAATGAAGAAAAAAATCCTTACAGGAGCAGTAACTCTCTTTTCTGTAGTGGCTTTAGCAGCATGTTCACAAACAGCAAAAGATAAAGATATTGTGACAATGAAGGGCGAGACAATCACAGTAAGTGAATTTTACGATCAAGTAAAAAATAATGGTGCCTCTCAACAAGTTTTGCTTCAAATGGCCATTAAGCAAGTTTTTGAAGAAAAGTATGGCAAAAAAGTAACGGATAAAGAGGTTGAAGAAGCCTTTGAAAAAATGAAATCCGCTTATGGTTCTGCCTTCCAAAATGTTCTTGCTCAAAGCGGAATGACAGAAGATGCCTATAGAGACCAGATCCGCGCAAATAAATTGGTCGAATACGCTGTTAAGAAAGCAGCTGAAAAAGAGCTGACAGATGACAACTACAAGGCTTTCTTTGAAACGTATACACCAGAAGTAACGGCTCAAATTATCAAGGTAGACAGTGAAGAAAAGGCTAAGGAAGTGCTTGAAAAAGCCAAGGCTGAGGGAGCAGACTTTGGTCAGTTGGCCAAGGAAAACTCAACCGATAAGGACACCAAAGATAAGGGTGGTGAGGTGAAATTTGACTCAACCTCTACAACGATTCCAGATGCAGTTAAGAAAGCTACTTTTGCCTTAGAAGAAAATGGCGTTTCTGATGTGATCACTGTACGAGGTAAGCAGAACTATTCAGCAAGTTACTACATTGTTAAATTGGTGAAGAAAACTCAAAAATCTGCAAAATGGACAGATTACAAGAAACAACTAAAAGAGGGAATCCTGACTCAAAAACAAAACGATGCAAGCTTTATTCGTTCTGTTATTTCTAAAGAATTGAAGGAAGCGAATCTGAAAGTGAAGGACCCAGCTTTCCAAAATGTCTTTGCCCAATATGTAGAAGGAGATACTTCTAGCTCATCGTCTAAAGAAGAAAGCAAGTCTCAGTCTTCTAGTTCAGAAGAAAAGAAATCACAATCTTCAAGCTCAGAAGAAAGCAAGTCTGAAGCTGCTCATACTGAAGAAAACCCAGCTCCTTCAGCAGAATAAGCTTGACGAAAAGCCAAGAAGTCAGTATAATAAAATTATTGAGAATTGATTTTCTAGATCTCAGCTCAGAGAATTGGCGGTGCTGCGAGCCATGTGAGAGGAAAATTCATGCTACTCATGTTTCAAACTAAATAGTTAATGAGAATGACAAGTTCATTGAATGAAGGTGGTACCGCGGTTTTTCGCCCTTCAGACAAAGAGCTTGTCTTTTATCTTGACTCTGGAGGTAAAGCGATGAAGACCTATCTTGTCAAACAGAAATTTCGCCTAGGTGGCGAACGCTTTGATATCAAGGACGATCAAGGTAACATAGATTACCAAGTAGAAGGATCATTTTTCCAGATTCCTAAGAGTTTCACCATCTATGATGCCCAAGGACAGACAGTTAGCCAGATCAGCAAAACCTTTCTAACCTTCCTGCCTCAGTTTGAAATCAAACTCAGCAACGGACATAGCTTTTATATCCGTCAGAAGTTCACTATCTTGCGTGATAAATATAAGTTTGATAATTTAGGCCTAAGGGTTGAAGGCAATATCTGGGATCTGAATTTCCGATTACTAGATGACCGCGATCAAGTCGTGGCTGAGATTACCAAGGAGCTTTTCCATCTAACCTCGACTTATCAGGTGAGCGTCTATGATGAGGCTTATTCAGATTTAGTCATTTCCCTCTGCGTCGCTATTGATTATGTGGAGATGCTGGAAAGCTCTTCATCATAATATAAATATTTAGAAAAATTAAGGAGAAAACATAAATGAAACAAATGTCAAGTGCTCAAATTCGCCAAATGTGGCTGGATTTCTGGGCAAGCAAAGGCCACTCTGTAGAACCATCAGTCAGCTTGGTTCCTGTAAACGACCCGACTCTTTTGTGGATCAACTCTGGGGTAGCAACTCTTAAGAAATATTTTGACGGGACCATTATCCCTGAAAATCCACGTATTACCAATGCGCAAAAAGCGATTCGTACCAACGATATCGAAAATGTCGGAAAAACTGCTCGCCACCATACCATGTTTGAAATGTTGGGGAACTTCTCTATCGGGGATTACTTCCGTGACGAAGCTATTACTTGGGCTTATGAACTCTTGACAAGCCCTGAGTGGTTTGATTTCCCTAAAGACAAACTCTACATGACCTATTACCCTGATGACAAAGATTCATACAATCGTTGGATTGCTGTTGGTGTGGACCCAAGTCACTTGATCCCAATCGAAGACAACTTCTGGGAAATCGGTGCGGGACCTTCCGGACCTGATACAGAGATTTTCTTTGACCGTGGAGAAGCCTTTGACCCAGAAAATATCGGTCTTCGTCTCCTTGCAGAAGATATCGAAAACGACCGTTATATCGAAATCTGGAATATCGTCTTGTCACAATTCAATGCTGACCCTGCTGTTCCTCGTAGCGAGTACAAGGAATTGCCACATAAGAACATTGATACGGGCGCTGGTTTGGAGCGTTTGGTGGCGGTTATTCAAGGGGCTAAGACCAACTTTGAAACAGACCTCTTCATGCCGATCATTCGTGAAGTTGAGAAGTTGTCTGGTAAGGTCTACGACCAAGATGGCGACAATATGAGCTTTAAGGTTATCGCTGACCACATCCGTTCTCTTTCATTTGCCATCGGTGATGGTGCCCTTCCAGGAAACGAAGGCCGTGGCTATGTTCTTCGTCGTCTTCTCCGTCGTGCTTCCATGCATGGTCAAAAATTGGGTATCAATGAGCCTTTCCTTTACAAACTCGTTCCAACTGTTGGAAAAATTATGGAAAGCTACTACCCAGAAGTGCTTGAAAAACGTGACTTTATCGAGAAAATCGTTAAGAGCGAGGAAGAGTCATTTGCTCGTACGCTTCACTCAGGTCAACATTTTGCAGAAACCATTGTAGCAGACTTGAAGGAAAAAGGACAAACGGTTATCGCTGGTCAAGATGTCTTTAAACTCTACGATACATACGGATTCCCAGTGGAGTTGACAGAAGAAATCGCTGAAGAAGCTGGTATGACGGTGGACCGTGAAGGCTTCGAGGCAGCCATGAAAGAGCAGCAAGAACGTGCGCGTGCATCAGCTGTTAAGGGTGGCTCAATGGGTATGCAAAATGAAACCCTTCAAAACATCACAGTTGAAAGTGTCTTTAACTACAATGCGAATCAATTGCCGTCTAAGTTGGTGGCTATCGTAGCTGATAATGCTGAAGTTGAAGCTGTTTCAGAAGGAACTGCCTCTCTCATCTTTGCAGAGACTCCATTCTACGCTGAAATGGGTGGACAAGTAGCTGACCACGGTCAAATCTTGGATGCTGCAGGAAACGTCGTTGCTACTGTGACAGATGTTCAAAAAGCACCAAACGGACAAGCTCTTCACACTGTTGAAGTTCATACTCCGCTTGCTTTGAACCAAGAATATACCTTGGCAATCGATACCAATCGTCGTCACCGTGTCATGAAAAACCACACAGCAACTCACTTGCTTCATGCCGCTCTTCACAATATCCTTGGTCACCATGCGACACAAGCAGGATCTCTGAACGAAGTCGAATTCCTTCGTTTTGACTTCACACATTTCCAAGCAGTAACTCCGGAAGAATTGCGCGCCATTGAACAACAAGTCAATGAGAAAATCTGGGAATCAATTGCAGTAGAAACTGTTGAGACAGATATTGACACAGCAAAAGAAATGGGAGCTATGGCCCTCTTTGGTGAAAAATATGGCAAGGAAGTCCGTGTTGTGACTATCGGTGACTACTCTGTCGAGCTTTGTGGTGGTACCCACGTTGGCAACACTTCTGAGATTGGCCTCTTCAAGATTGTCAAGGAAGAAGGAATCGGTTCAGGAACTCGCCGTATCTTGGCAGTGACTGGTAAGGAAGCCTTTGAAGCCTACCGTGAGCAAGAAGACGCTTTGAAAGCCGTCGCAGCGACCTTGAAAGCACCTCAACTCAAGGAAGTACCTCACAAGGTTGAAGGACTTCAAGAGCAACTCCGTCAATTGCAAAAAGAAAATGCAGAGTTGAAAGAAAAAGCTGCAGCTGCAGCTGCAGGCGATGTCTTCAAGGATGTGAAGGAAGTCAACGGCCACCGTTACATCGCTAGTCAAGTTTCTGTATCAGATGCAGGTGCCCTTCGTACCTTTGCGGATAACTGGAAACAAAAAGACTACTCTGATGTGCTTGTCCTAGTTGCCGCTATCGGTGACAAAGTCAATGTCCTCGTAGCTAGCAAGACTAAAGACCTTCATGCAGGAAACCTTGTCAAAGAATTGGCTCCAATCGTCGATGGACGTGGTGGTGGTAAACCAGACATGGCCATGGCAGGAGGAAGCAACCAAGCCAAGATCCAAGAACTCTTGGATGCAGTAGCTGGTAAATTGTAGTATGCTTTTTAAGATCAGGATTCAGTCCTGGTCTTTTTTACTTCTTACTTTGTAAAGGATCTAAGTCTTTATGACAAAAATCTTTATTTTTTTGACAAATATACTTGTCAAAAAGAAAAGAATCTGTTACAATGTATTTAAGTTAAGAAGAAAAGATAAAAGGAGGAACTAATGGAGATACTGTTTTGGTGTCTACTTCCGATATTTTCTGGTTTGTGGCTGATGTCATCCAGTGAATTGAAAAATGTAAAAAGGAAGTTGAAACGTTTAGAGAGAAATAAAGAAAGGAGTGGAGAAATGTCACGTTTTTTTAAAGAAATGATTGGGAAAAAACCGATCATCATTGGTGAAGTTTTCGGGACAGATTGCTGGGAGGTAGTTGATGCTGATGACGATTGGGTTAAGTTGAGTAAGACCAATAAAAAAGGTCAAACAAGAATCAAGCTCATGCGCATTGACGATATCAAGTCTGTTGAACTGAAAGAAGACTGAGAGGTGTTGTCATGAAGCTGAAAAATCGACTCAAAGAGCTGAGGGCTAGAGACGGGTTGAATCAAACCGACTTGGCTAAGAAAGCCGGCGTGTCGCGGCAAACGATTAGCTTGCTGGAGCGGGATGAATACACGCCCTCCGTGGTCATTGCTCTCAAAATTGCTCAGATTTTCAACGAAAGTGTCGAAAATGTCTTTCGCCTAGTGGAGGAAGAGTAGGCTGTTAGGAAAAATCAGTTGCTGGAGACAGTTTATGATAGCCATCTTGTCATGAAGACAAGCAAGCTTTCATATCATAGCGATTACTTGTCTGATCCTGATAAGTTGAGTAAGTATATTAGTGCTTTTCCGCAAGTGACGGAAAGTAAAACAAGGAGAAAAACAATGCAAGAATTTATGGAAAACTTTAAAGTTAACGAAGAACAAGCAAAAATTGCTGGTGTCTGTGCAGGTTTGGCGGATTATTTTGGGATAAAGGTAGCTTATATTCGTCTGATCTTCGGAGTTGTAGTGCTAGCATCAACTGAGCTAGGGATTTTTGTAGCCTTGGGCTATGCCTATCTGGCAGGATGGTTCCAAAAGGATTATTTGTGGAATAAAATGAACAAAAAAGTCAGAAATCACTTTATTTTTCTGATGACAGTGCTGATTATTTTACCTTTATTTGGCCGTGAAATACTGGAAATTGCCTCTGACTTTATTAGCCAAGTCATGGCTTGGCTGACTGCGCTTATTTAAGAATAGGAGAAAACAATGTCAACAAAGAAAAGAATATTGAGAAATATCGGCATCTTAATTCTTGCTGCTATATTAGGAGGAGGAGTAGTCAGTTTTATAATGGCTCATTTTGAGTATTTCTCTTGGCCGACCGTCTTAAATGTTGAACTGCTGAAGAACATTGGTCGAGCGAGTTTGTTCATTCTCTATCCCGTAACCTTTTTCTTGCTCTATCAGACGCATAAAGTTCACGGAGCTTACCAGAGAGAAGAAGATGATGACAGAAGCTATGAGCTCTATCGTCAAACTTTCAAAACCCTAGAATATGCGACGATTTTATATAATATCTCGTCTGCTCTGACTCTATTCACCCTCTTTGTAGGAGTTAGCTACCTAGGTCCGCTACTAAGGTCAGAAACGGCGATTCACATTCCGTTTTATGATATTGCACTGTTTCTTGCTTTGATTTTAGGTCAAATTCTTGTCTTGAAAACCACTCAGAAGGTTCGTCAATATAAATTATCTGCTATGCCAACCATTGAGGAGATGAAGGACTATGCTCTGTCTTATGATGAAGGGGAGTTGCAGGCTCATTATGAACAAAGCTTTTTAACCCTCTTCAATCTCAATCAGCGCCTCATTCCAGGCCTTTATGTCTTGCTCTTTATTCTTGGAGCTGGGACACCAATGCAGGTCGTATCCGGCATGATTGTCTTAACCATTATTTTTGTCTATATCAATGTGGACTCCTATCAAGCAGTTAAAAGATATTTCAAATAAGCTGTTTGTCGGTCAAAAAGGAGTTCATCTGAAATTAGTGAGTTTTATCTTTCCTAGTATCTATATTGGACTGATACTGTTAAATCTTCTATTCCAACTGGATACGATTTTGGCTTGGATTGCGGTATCGGTCATCTATCTTTATGTTACTGTCAGCCAGTACAAAATCGTTAAACGTTATTACAAGTAAGAAAGTGAGAAGAGGCCTTATGTCACAAGTGATTCAAGTAGAGAATATTTCTAAAAGTTTTGGAGATAAAAAAGCTTTAGAACGGATTAATTTTCATATCGATCAAGGAGAAATTTTCGGATTTTTAGGACCATCTGGCTCGGGAAAAACAACCTTAATTAACATCCTGACAGGCCAGCTTGATGCTGACAATGGACAAAGTAAAATTCTTGGTAAGGCCTCAGATGCTATTAATGCTCAGGATTTGGTGAAAATTGGCCTAGTATCTGATACAAGTGGCTTTTATGAGAAGATGACTCTCTATAAAAACCTGCAGATATATGCTAAATTATACGATTTAAAAAATGAGCGGATAGATGAAGTGTTAGAGCAGGTTGGTTTGTTAGAAAGCAAAAATATTGTAGCAGAGAAGCTTTCGACAGGTATGAAGCAGCGGATGTTTCTAGCTCGGGCTCTTTTAAATAATCCTGAGGTCTTATTCTTGGATGAACCAACGAGTGGACTTGATCCCCGTACTTCCAAGGTGATTCATGAGCTTTTGCTTGAGCTGAAGAAAAAGGGAACAACCATTTTTCTGACGACGCATGATATGCATGAAGCTAGCGCCCTTTGTGATCGACTGGCCTTGCTAAATAAGGGAGTATTAGTAGAATATGGCGAGCCGAAAGCTATTATTCAAAAATATAACACAGCCAAGAAAGTTAAAATTAGCTATGAAAATGGGGAAACCGAGCAAATTTCGTTCTCAGAATTGGCTACAAAAGACCTAAAATTGGCTATTACAGTACATTCTTGCGAACCTACATTAGAAGAAATTTTTATTCAATTAACAGGAGAAAAACTAGATGTATAAAAAAATTAAAGCTCTCACATGGCTGCGTACTCAGATTTTATTGACAAATTCTTCTTTGCTTATGTCCGTCTTGCTGCCTTTTGGCCTCCTCTTTTTGTACAATATGATTTTAAATAAGAATGGCAATGCAGGCCAAGGACTATTGAAGATGATCCTGCCTATGACCTTTGCCATGAGTGGCGGCTACATGGTGTCTATTATGATGGCAGAGGACAAGGAGAAGCGTAATCTAAAAACCTTGATGTTGAGCGGGGTTCGTTCTATTGAATACCTCTTATCCATGTTGGTTTATCCCTTCCTATTTACAGTCTTTGCCTTAATTTTTTTCCCATATTATTTGCATGTAGACCTCTCTGGCAAATGGCCTATCTATCTTTTGATCAATCTCTTAATTATTGTTATTATCCTTTTAATCAATCTTTTTATTGGTGCTATTTCCAAGACACAGTCTCAAGCTCAGGTTTATAGTTTATTTCCGCTGTTGCTGATTAGTTTCGTGCCTCTATTTGCTAGTTTTGATAAAACAATACAGAATATTCTGCGGTTTACTTTTATGAATCCATTTATCAACTTCTTTGAAGCAGGAGACTATTCATTCAAAATTGAAGATTTCTCTAATTTGGTGATTTGGCTTCTTATTTTTATCAGTGCAAGCACCTATGTCTTGAGTAAAGGTCGAAAATGATGGAGGAGCTTTTATGAAACTCATTAAAAAAATTAATTTTATGGAAGAAAAGAAATATGTAATCGGTCTAAATGTAGCGGGGCTCTTACTGATTTTTCCTTTCTCCATGCTTTTTGCGAAATTGACCCAGCTAATTTTTCGTGCAGACCATTATGATTTTTCGGGTCTAGATCTTGCCTATTTGTTAGTTTTTGCCTTTATCCTTGTCGTCATCCATGAGTACATCCACGGTTTCTTCTTCAAGTTTTTTGGTAAAGGGAAGGCCAAGGTAAAGTTTGGTTTTAAAAATGGGATGGCTTATGCGACTAGTCCAGGAACTTTTTACAATCGTAAGGACTTCTTGGTCATTGGTTTGGCTCCCTTTGTTTTGATTAGCCTGCTTCTGACCTTATTGGCCATGCTGGGCTTGCTCAGTTCAACTCTCTACATGCCTCTAGCTAGTATTCATGCAGCGGGCTGTGTTGGTGACTTTTACATCGCTTTGCTGCTGTTGGGCCAGACTGATGATATTCTGGTCGAGGATACTGAGGTTGGGATGAATTTTTACCAGAAAGAAGAGCCTAGTCAGGGCTAGGAATCACTGGCATTAGATACTTCTTGTAAAATGTCTATTAAAGAGTAACAGACTTGATAATTTAATGATTTGGAGCAATGTTGATCCTGCCTAAATGGATGGCAGCGTGATACTAAATTCAAGTTTAAAAAAATGAAACCCGAAGGACTAGAAGTTCCTTCGGGTTTTGTATATAAGAGAAAAATGATTAGATAAGTTCGTCAATAGAAGTATAATCGAGATTCAATCCTTCTGCAACTGGTCGACTAGTGATGTGGCCGTGATAGGTTGTGACACCTTCACGCAATCCAGCGTCGTCTGCAATAGCTTGTCTGAAGCCTTTACCAGCCAGTGCTTCAATATAAGGAAGGGTGACATTGGTCAGAGCGATAGTAGAAGTGCGGGCTACGGCACCTGGGATATTGGCTACCGCATAGTGGAGAACACCGTGTTTCTCATAAACTGGTTCATCATGGGTGGTCACGCGGTCAGCAGTCTCGATAACACCACCTTGGTCAACGGCCACGTCAACAATGACAGAACCAGGGCGCATTTGCTTCACCATATCGTCAGTTACCAGTTTTGGTGCCTTAGCGCCAGGAATGAGCACAGCTCCAATCACGACATCTGCTTCGCGGACGCTTGCCTCGATGTTAAATGGATTGGACATGAGGGTTTGGATTTGGTTACCAAAGACTTCTTCCAGTACGGATAGACGTTTGGCACTAATATCGAGAATCGTAACTTGAGCGCCTAGTCCCAGAGCGATACGGGCTGCATGAGTTCCTACAACACCGCCTCCGATAATGGTAACTTTACCTTTTGGCACTCCGGGTACACCGCCAAGGAGAACGCCAGAGCCGCCTGTCTGCTTGGTTAGGAAATGAGCTCCGATTTGGACTGCCATACGGCCAGCAACCTCACTCATAGGTACTAAGAGTGGTAGTTGTCCTTGTCCGTCACGTACAGTCTCGTAAGCTACCCCGGTAGTTTTGGCATTTACCATAGCTTGGGCTAATTCGGGAGCAGCGGCCATGTGCAGGTAAGTGAAGAGTAGGAGGTCGTCACGCAAGAATTGGTATTCAGCTTCCAGCGGTTCTTTAACCTTTACAACCAACTCAGCTGCCCAAGCTTCAGCAGCAGTGGCAACGATTTTTGCACCTTGCTTTTGGTAGTCTGCATCTGTAAAACCAGATCCCAGCCCCGCATTTGTCTCAATCAGAACTTCATGGCCTTTACCAACGAGGCTATGAACACCAGCTGGTGTTAGAGCGACACGATTTTCATTGTTTTTGATTTCTTTTGGAATACCGATTAACATAAAAAATATGCTCCTTTTTTAAGATGTTTTTATTGTATATGAAAACGCTTCAAAAATCAAGAAAAAATCGGAGCGGTTTGCTTTCATTAGTGAATTGTGCTATTCTGTTAAGAAAAAATAGGAGGCCCTGATGGAAAATATTTATGTCAAACTGGCCCGTCATACCAGACTGGAAACTGAGCGGTTGATTCTGCGTCCAGTGACCTTGGAAGATGCCCCAGCGATGTTTGAGTACGCTTCGGATGAGGAAAATACTCGCTATACCTTTGAGACTAACAAAAGCCTGGAAGAAACACGCAACAATATCGCTCTCTTCTATCTGGCCAATCCTTTGGGGCGCTGGGGAATAGAAGTAAAGGAAAGCAGCAAATTCATCGGGACTATTGACCTGCATAAGATCAGGCTGGACTTGAAAACGGCGGCTATCGGATATGTAATCAATAAAAGATACTGGAATCAGGGCTACACGACAGAGGCCAATCGCGCAGTCATCAAGCTGGCTTTTGAGGAAGTCGGCATGAACAAACTTGTAGCGCTGCATGATGTGGACAATCCCGCTTCTGGCCGGGTTATGGTCAAGTCTGGTATGAAATATTCCCACGAAGAGCCTTACGCATCACTAGACAAACATGAGAAAGGCCGCATTGTGACACGGGTTTATTACTATCTGACTAAGGAAGATTATTTTGCAAAAAAATGAGAAAGGATATTGACAAGCACCTATCTACATGATATATTAGATAGGTACGCTGATTTAGCTCAGTTGGCAGAGCGCATCCATGGTAAGGATGAGGTCGCCGGTTCGATCCCGGCAATTAGCATTAGATAAAGAGGTTGAGATTTTCTCAGCCTTTTTTGGTTTTAAATTAGGATTTCTCCTCGTTTAAATGCAATGCTTGTGGCTCTCATAGGCGCCCAAATATGATATAATAAAAGTAATATTAGCAAGGCAGGTAAAATATGTATATCGAAATGGTGGATGAAACCGGTCAGGTTTCTCAAGAAATCATTAAGCAGACTCAGGAAATCTTGGAGTTTGCGGCTCAGAAAACGGGCAAAGAAAATAAGGAAATGGCTGTAACCTTTGTGACCAATGAACGTAGCCATGAACTAAACTTGGAATACCGAGACACGGATCGGCCGACGGATGTCATCAGCTTGGAATACAAGCCGGAGCTGGATATTGCTTTTAATGAGGAAGATTTGGCGGATAATCCTGAGCTGGCTGAGATGCTGGAGGATTTTGACGCTTATATCGGCGAGCTCTTCATTTCGGTGGACAAGGCGCGGGAGCAGGCAGAAGAATACGGCCACAGCTTTGAGCGAGAGATGGGCTTTTTGGCAGTGCATGGTTTTCTGCATATCAATGGCTATGATCATTATACGCCAGAAGAAGAAGCAGAAATGTTTGGCTTACAGGAAGAAATTTTGACAGCTTATGGACTTACAAGACAATAAAAATAACAAGCGAAAGTGGAAAAATCGAGATGTCATATCGAGTTTGGAATTTGCCCTGACGGGGATTTTCACGGCATTTAAAGAAGAAAAGAATATGCGGAGCCATGTTCTTTCAGCTGTGGCCGCCATCATTGCAGGTTTGATTTTTCGGATTTCAGCGACGGAGTGGCTGTTCTTGCTGCTAAGTATTTTTTTGGTGATCGCTTTTGAAATCATGAATTCAGCCGTTGAAAATGTTGTGGATCTGGCTAGTGATTATCACTTTTCTATGCGGGCAAAGAATGCCAAGGATATGGCAGCTGGTGCAGTTTTGGTGGTTTCTGGTTTTGCAGTTATAACAGGTTTGATTATTTTTCTGCCAAAACTGTGGGATATTATTTTTTAGAGAAGGAATAGAACAATGACTTTTAAATCAGGCTTTGTAGCCATTTTAGGCCGACCAAATGTTGGCAAATCAACTTTTTTGAATCATGTCATGGGGCAAAAGATTGCCATCATGAGTGACAAGGCTCAGACGACCCGCAATAAGATCATGGGCATTTATACGACGGATAAGGAGCAGATTGTCTTTATCGACACGCCGGGAATCCATAAGCCCAAGACTGCTCTAGGTGATTTTATGGTTGAATCTGCCTATAGCACCCTGCGTGAGGTGGACACGGTTCTTTTCATGGTACCGGCAGATGAGCCACGTGGCAAGGGCGATGATATGATTATCGAACGTTTGAAAGCGGCTAAGGTGCCAGTTATTTTGGTGGTCAATAAGATTGATAAAGTCCATCCGGATCAGCTTTTGGCGCAAATTGATGATTTCCGTCAGCAGATGGACTTCAAAGAAATCGTTCCGATTTCGGCTCTGCAGGGCAACAATGTTTCCCGTTTAATTGACATCCTTAGTGAGAATCTGGAGGAGGGCTTCCAATATTTCCCAGAAGATCAGATTACCGATCATCCAGAGCGTTTCTTGGTTTCAGAAATGATCCGCGAGAAGGTTCTACACCTGACTCGTGAAGAGATTCCCCACTCAGTTGCAGTGGTTGTTGACAGCATGAAGCGAGACGAGGAGACGGACAAGGTTCATATCCGAGCGACGATCATGGTCGAGCGCGACAGCCAAAAAGGTATTATCATCGGTAAAGGCGGATCCATGCTCAAGAAAATCGGTTCCATGGCTCGTCGCGATATCGAGCTCATGCTCGGAGACAAGGTCTTCTTAGAAACTTGGGTCAAGGTCAAGAAAAACTGGCGAGACAAGAAGCTGGACTTGGCAGACTTTGGCTATAATGAGAAGGAATATTAACAGAGCAAGAATTTTTCATTTCTGGTTATCGATTGAATTGTAGATAGGGAAATTGAATGAACAAAGACTACATTTCCTATATTCGCTCCAAGGTGGGGCATGATAAAGTTATCCTGAATTTTGCTGGTGGAATTTTGACAGACGAGGACGGTCGTGTGCTTCTGCAGTTGCGAGGTGATAAGAAAACATGGGCGATTCCTGGAGGAGCTATGGAGCTCGGGGAGACTTCTCTGCAAGCAGCCATGCGTGAGTTTTACGAAGAGACAGGCATTGCTGTTGAAGCAAAGCGCTTGCTGAATGTTTACACTAATTTTGATGAATCTTATCCTAATGGAGACAAAGTGCAGACGGTTGTCTTTCTGTATGAACTGCAGGCACTGGAGAATGTTAATATTTCCAATTTTCATAATGAGGAAACACTGCGTTTAGGCTTTTTTTCTAAAGAAGAAATAGCAGAGCTGGAAAATGTATCGGATAAACACCGCCTGATGTTAGACGAGTATTTTTCAGACAGCTTTGCTATGGGGCTATGATATTGAGAATACTAAGAAAGGAACTTTATGCCTGAATTACCTGAAGTGGAAACGGTTCGGCGTGGTTTGGAGCGTCTGGTTGTTGGTAAGACGATTAGGCAGGTGCGGATTCGCTATGCCAAGATGATTGGTACGGGAGTGGATAGCTTTGTTCATGACTTGCCAGGTCAGACCATTGAAAAGATTGGCCGTCGGGGCAAGTATTTGCTCTTTTACCTGACGGGTGGAGTGCTGGTTTCCCATCTGCGAATGGAAGGCAAGTATCTTTTTTATCCTGATGCGGTGCCTGAGCGCAAGCATGCCCATGTCTTTTTCGAGATGACAGATGGTGGGACGCTTGTTTATGAGGATGTCCGCAAGTTTGGGACCATGGAGCTATTGAGAAAGGATCAGCTAGAGGCTTATTTTGCTGCCAGAAAGCTTGGTCCTGAGCCGACAGATTCAGAATTTCTCTTGGCGCCTTTTGCAGCAGCTTTGAGTCGTTCCAAGAAGCCTATCAAACCCTATTTGCTAGAGCAGACCTTGGTCGTTGGGCTGGGCAATATCTATGTAGATGAGGCCCTTTGGCGGGCGCGGATTCATCCGGCAAGGCCAGCAGCTAGTCTGAAGCCTGCTGAAGTGAAGCGGCTGCGTGAGCAGATTATAGAAGTTTTGCAGCTTGGGATTGAGAAGAGGGGCTCGACTATTCGGACCTACCGCAATGCTTTGGGCGAAGATGGCACGATGCAGGATTTTCTGCAGGTCTATGGAAAGACTGGTCAACCCTGTGCTAGATGCGGCAGCCCGATTGAGAAAATTAAGCTGGGTGGACGCGGTACTCATCTCTGTCCCCATTGCCAGAAAGCGAGGTAGCTGTCATGGCAAGAATTATCGGTATCACTGGCGGCATTGCCTCGGGTAAGTCAACAGTGACAGAGTTTTTGAGGCAGCAAGGCTACCAAGTCGTCGATGCGGATCAAGTAGTACATGAGCTGCAGGAGCCGGGAGGACGACTGTATCAAGCTCTTTTATCTACCTTTGGCACAGCTATCTTGCAGGAAGATGGCCGCTTGGACCGGCCCAAGCTGGGAGCTATGATTTTTGGAAATCCCGAAGTCTTGGCGCAGTCTAGCCAGCTTCAGAACGAGATTATTCGAGAGGAACTGGCTAGCAGACGAGATTTGCTAGCAGAGACAGAAGCTGTCTTTTTCATGGATCTTCCCTTGTTGTTTGAGTTAGAATATGATAATTGGTTTGACCAAATCTGGTTGGTAGACGTGAGAGAAGAAACTCAGCTCAGCCGCCTTATGGCTCGAAATGCTCTCAGTCAGGAAGAAGCAGAAAAACGCATAGCAGCTCAGCTATCTCTCCAAGAAAAACGAAAGAGGGCAAACGTTCTGATTGATAATAATGGCTCGCTTGAGGGAACTCGACAGCAGCTTCGCGATGCTTTGCAGAAATTAGAAAGAAGATGATTCTATCACGATACAAGTAAATTGGAAACATAATCTGAAAATCGCTTGGTTTGGGAACTTCCTGACAGGTGCCAGTATTTCCTTGGTCACTCCTTTTATGCCCCTTTTTGTGGAGCAGCTAGGAGCGCGTGGTCATGAGGTGGAGTACTATGCTGGTCTTGGCATTGCTCTTTCGGCTGTTTCGGCAGCCTTTTTATCCCCTGTCTGGGGCAGTTTGGCTGATCGCTATGGCCGTAAACCTATGATGATTCGGGCTGCTACGGCTATGGTCTTTACCATGGGTGGCATTGCCTTTGTGCCTAATATTTTTTGGCTCTTGGTCTTACGCTTTCTCAACGGCGTTTTTGCGGGCTATGTGCCCAACAGCACCGCCTTGATTGCCAGTCAGGTTCCTAAGGAAAAGACTGGTTATGCGCTGGGAACTTTGGCAACTGGTGTCGTCGCTGGCAATCTCATGGGGCCCTTGATTGGTGGAGTGATTGCTGAAGTTTTTGGCATCCGCAATGTCTTTCTACTGATTGGCTTTTTCTTTCTGATTGCGACCCTGATGACGACTGCTTTCATCAGAGAAGATTTTAGACCAGTTACCAAGGAAGAGGAGATTGGCTTTGGGGAACTCATTCGTCAGATTAGATATCCCAAGTTCTTGCCTACTCTTTTTCTGACTAGTTTTGTGATCCAGTTTGCAGCCCAGTCTATCGGTCCGATTCTTTCCCTTTATATTCGGGAGTTAGGTCAAACGGACAATCTGATTTTTGTATCTGGGCTGATTGTTTCGAGTATGGGACTGTCCAGTATGCTGAGTTCGAGTATTTTAGGTCGCATGGGGGATCGCATGGGCAATCATCGTTTGCTCGTTCTGGCTCAGTTTTATTCTATTATTATTTACCTGCTCTGTGCTCATGCAGGCTCTTCGCTCCAACTCGGTTTTTACCGTTTCTTGTTTGGTTTAGGAACGGGAGCCTTGGTTCCGGGGGTCAATGCTCTATTAAGTAAAATCACGCCTAAGTTTGGGATTTCTCGAATCTTTAGCTACAACCAGATTTTCTTTTATCTGGGTGGTGTCATTGGCCCCATGTCAGGATCGGCTATTGCAGCGACAGCAGGCTATCATTCAGTCTTTTATGCTACAGCAGGCTTAGTGGGACTGAGTCTCCTTATCAACCTTTTTTGTTTTGGAAATTTATTGAAAAAGAAGGAAATCTAGTGCGCGTTAAAATTCATTTAAAATGCTCCAGTTGCGGCAGTCAGAATTATCTGACTAGTAAGAATAGTAAGACTCATCCTGATAAGATTGAGGTATTGAAGTACTGCCCCAAGGAAAGAAAAGTAACCTTACATCTTGAATCTAAATAGATTTTATGATAAAATAGAAAGGATTTTAAGGAGTTTTATTTATGTATAGCCTATTATTAACGATTTTAGTCATTTTATCAGGTTTTATCGTCATTGCTATTTTTATGCAACCAACAAAAAACCAATCTAGTAACGTGTTTGATTCGAGTGCCAATGACCTTTTTGAGCGGTCTAAAGCACGTGGATTTGAAGCTGTAATGCAGCGTCTGACCGGATTTCTGATCTTTGTCTGGTTGCTGATTGCCTTGATATTGGCAGTATTATCTAGTAAATAAAATGGGCTCTGACTATGTCTTGGCCTTTTTTTAAAGTTTAAAAGGGGACAATATCAAGATCCCCTCATAGTATAGAAAGAAAGTATGAAAGAAGAAATTATAGAATATTTAAAAGACAGGCAGCAGGCTAGCGTACATGAGCTGGCGGCTGCTTTGGGGAAAGAGTCTTCCAAGGATTTTAGTGCCTTGGTCAAGACCATCTCCCAGATGGAAAGAAAGCATCAGCTTCGCTTTGATGATGAGGGGCGGATTGAGCTTTATGAGAAGAAAAAGCAGGAGCGTCTGACGCTCAAGGGTGTTTTTCATGCCCACAAGAATGGCTTTGGCTTTGTCACCTTGAATGAGGAAGAGGATGACCTCTTTGTCGGCCGTAATGATGTCAATCATGCCATTGATGGCGATACGGTAGAAGTGGTCATTACCAAGGTAGCAGACCGCATCAAGGGAACATCAGCTGAGGCTAAGATTATCGATATTTTGGAGCACAGCTTGACGTCAGCGGTTGGTCAGCTGGTTCTGGATGAGGAAAAGCCCAAGTATGCCGGCTATATCCGCTCGAAAAATCAGAAAATCCGCCAGCCTATTTATGTCAAAAGACCAGCCATGGTTTTGGATGGCACAGAGGTGCTCAAGGTCGCTATTGACAAATATCCGACCAAGAAACACGATTTCTTTGTGGCTAGTCTGATTGATGTGGTCGGTCATGTAAACGATCCAGGTATAGATGTACTGGAAGTGCTGGAGTCGATGGATATTGTCTCCGAGTTTCCAGAAAAGGTCTTGGAAGAAGCCGAGAGGGTTCCGGACGCGCCGACAGAGAGTGATTTGGCAGGACGTTTGGACCTGCGTGAAGAGATTACCTTCACCATCGATGGAGCGGATGCCAAAGACTTGGATGATGCTGTCCATATCAAGCGCTTGAAAAATGGCAACTTTGAGTTGGGCGTCCATATCGCAGATGTGTCCTACTATGTCAAAGAAGGCTCTGAGCTGGACAAGGAAGCCCTCAATCGAGCAACCTCAGTCTATGTGACCGACCGCGTAGTGCCCATGTTGCCAGAGCGCCTGTCCAACGGTATCTGCTCCCTCAATCCCAATGTGGACCGGCTGACCCAGTCGGCTATCATGGAGATTGATGCCAAGGGGCGCGTGGTCAAGCATACCATTACTCAGTCTGTCATTAAAACGACCTTTCGCATGACCTACAGCGATGTCAACGACATCATCGCAGGTGATCAGGAAAAGGCTGCGCAGTTCAAGGCCATTGTGCCTAGTATTGATAGTATGGTTCGTCTGCATGAGATTCTGGAAAGCATGCGCTTTAAACGCGGTGCGCTCAACTTTGATACCAACGAAGCCAAAATCATGGTCAACAAGGAAGGTCGGCCAGTGGATATTGTTCTGCGTCAGCGTGGGATTGCTGAGCGCATGATTGAGTCCTTTATGCTGGTGGCTAATGAGACGGTGGCTGAGCATTTTGCTAAGCTAAATCTGCCCTTCATCTATCGGATTCACGAGGAGCCTAAGGCGGAGAAGGTGCAGAAGTTTATCGACTACGCCTCTAGCTTTGGGATTCGGATATACGGGACGGCTAGCTCTATGAGTCAGCAGGCCCTGCAGGATATTATGGAGGCGGTCAAAGACCAGCCTTATGAGGATGTGCTGTCTATGATGCTTCTGCGCTCCATGCAGCAGGCTCGCTACTCTGAGCACAATCACGGTCACTATGGTCTGGCAGCGGAGTTTTATACGCATTTCACCAGTCCGATTCGCCGCTATCCGGACCTTCTGGTTCACCGAATGGTACGGGATTATGGTAAGTCTAAAGAAATAGCAGAGCATTTTGAGCAAGTGATTCCAGAGATTGCCAGTCAGTCTTCCAGCCGAGAGCGTCGAGCTATCGAGGCCGAGCGTGAAGTCGAAGCCATGAAGAAGGCTGAGTACATGGAAGAATTTGTCGGGGAAGAGTTTGAGGGCGTCGTTTCAAGCGTGGTTAAGTTTGGACTCTTCGTCGAACTGCCTAATACGGTCGAGGGCTTGATTCATGTTACCAACTTGCCAGAGTTTTACAGCTACAATGAGCGGACTATGACCCTGCAAGGAGAAAAGTCCGGCGTAGTCTTCAAGGTCGGTCAGCAGATTCGCATCAAGCTGGTCCGAGCGGATAAAGCTACGGGCGAGATTGACTTTGAGTATCTGCCTAGTGAATTTGACCTGGTAGAAAAGACTAGCAAGAGTAGCAGAGGCAGGTCAGGGAGAAATAGACGCCGTGAGGATGAGAAGCGCAGCCATTCTTCCAAAGAAAAAGGCAACAGAGATAAGAAAGATAAGAAGTCCAAGAAAGGCAAGAGCCAGAAGGCATTTTACAAGGAACTAGTCAAGAAAGGAGCCAAGCATGGCAAAGGGAGAAGGAAAGGTCGTCGCGCAAAATAAAAAGGCCAGACACGACTACACCATCGTGGATACCATTGAGGCTGGTATGGTGCTGACAGGGACGGAGATCAAGAGCGTCCGGGCTGCCCGTATCAATCTAAAAGACGGCTTTGCCCAGATCAAGAACGGTGAGGCCTGGCTCAGCAATGTCCATATCGCTCCTTATGAAGAGGGCAATATCTGGAACCAAGAGCCTGAGCGCCGCAGAAAACTGCTGCTGCATAAGAAGCAGATCCAAAAGCTGGAGCAGGAAACTAAGGGAACTGGTATGACGCTGGTGCCGCTCAAGGTTTATCTTAAGGACGGCTATGCCAAGCTCCTCCTGGGCTTAGCCAAAGGGAAGCACGACTACGACAAGCGTGAGTCCATCAAACGTCGCGAGCAAAACCGTGACATCGCAAGACAGATGAAGAACTTTAATACAAGATGAAAGACTGGGCGGCCGGTCTTTTTTAGTATTCAACTGTGACTTTGGATTTATGTTATAATGGGAGGGAACAGGTCTGAGGATGAATGAGAAAAGGAGGAGAAAATGAAGAAGCAAGAATATGTAACTGGAGTTGGTGCAGGAGGAAACTGATACGATGAGAAAGATATTAAAAAATAAGCGTGCTTTTCAATGGATGGTAGCTAGCCTAATTCTTATCCCTTTCATTATAGTAGGTACTGTTGGGTTCCAACAATTATTTAAAGAACCTGAAAAAGTCGAATATTCTATTGAAGAATACCATTCTGTAAAAGAAAACGTATATTTTTTCGGGAATCAACGAAAATTCGTCTTATTAAACATCGATTCCAAAGCGAGACCTGGGGGTGGTGTCTATCTTTATACAACCGAGCGGAAAGTGATGACAAACAAAGGCGGAGTTGATTTAACCGATAGAAAAACAGGCCCAAATCAGATTATTGGAAGATCCGTCTTTATGACTATAGAACAGAAGATTTAGCCGATAAAGAAGTGGATCTAAACAAAGTAGTCGAAGACTATGACGCCAGTTTTTTTCCGATTGATTTCAGAATCTTCACCTATCGTAATAATCCTAAAAGCACCATCAATATAGAAGTCAAAGATAATCAAGGTGATATGAAAACCTTAGTTTTAAACATTGATAGTGGAAAAGTAGAAGGAGAGTATCAAGAGCGTTCAGATATCTATGAAGAGGGTCCTTACTTTTTTTATACGACACTGGATCAGTATGCAGAAGATAAGGGGTATGTAGTAGGTCGGCTCATTGAAAGTTCTTTGCCTTTTAAAGAGGCGGGCAAGGTTGTTGATACCAACATAAACCTCTTTGAGGAATATCCTGAAATTGAGAAAAAAATAACTGAAGGAGATTGGGCTCTTATTCCTCAAGAAGAATACGTGACCCCAGAGGAATGGTTTGACAAAGTGTTACACTGGATGGCGCCTAAGGGAGAGGATAAATTGACGATTTATGGTATAGATACTAAGGGTCAGATTTCTGATACCCCATTCACAACCTATGCAGAATATGAAGCCTGGGTTCAAAAACAACGATCAGAAGGGAAAATAAATGAAACGAATTGATCCTGACAGAATTAAAAGTAGACAAGCGCGAGTCCATCAAACGCCGTGAGCAAAACCGCGACATCGCAAGACAGATGAAGAACTTTAATACAAGATGAAAGCTCTTCAGAACAAGCCGTCGTATAAGATGCAGGGATATAGTTTAGGAAATAAAACTTAATGTACGATATGAGCAAGAATTGACTACTGAATCATTTCTTGCTTTTTTGCTAGTGAGACCTTGAATACCCTAGCGCTTGTCAAGTCTGCTCTTTTCGAGTATGATAAAGACAGTTAAAATTTTGAAATTTGGCTTTCAGAGAAAGGATTTTTTATGACAGAAAAATTGCTAGCTTATAAACGCATGCCAGTGTGGACGGCTGAGACCATGCCCGAATTGGTCAAGAACAAGCACAATACCAAAGAGGGAACTTGGGGCAAAATCACTGTTCTCAAGGGACGCCTTAAGTTTGTCGAGATGTCAGAGGAGGGTGAGGAGCTGGCTGAGCACATCTTTGAAGCTGGTCAGGACAATCCTTTTGCCCAGCCCCAAGCTTGGCATCGGGTCGAAGCCTTGACAGATGATTTGGAGTGGTATTTGGAGTTTTACTGTCGGCCTAAGGATTATTTTCCTATGAAATACGGCAGCAATCCAGTGCACTCAGAGGTTTTGGAAGCCATGCAGACGGTCCGACCAGGACGGGCCTTAGATCTCGGCTGTGGTCAAGGCCGCAATGCTCTCTTTCTAGCTAAGCAGGGCTTTGAAGTAACGGCTGTAGATCAGAATGAGCTGGCTTTGGAGATTCTACGTAGTATCGTGGAGCAGGAAGATTTGGATCTGCCAGTGGGTGTCTACGATATCAACTCAGCTAGTCTGACTCAGACTTATGACTTGATCGTTTCCACCGTTGTTCTGATGTTCCTGCAGGCAGAGCGGATTCCAGATATTATCCGCAATATGCAAGAACATACAGCGCTTGGCGGCTACAATCTCATCGTCTGTGCTATGGATACAGAGGACTTCCCTTGCTCTGTTCCCTTCCCATTTACTTTTAAGGAAGGTGAGCTGGCTGAGTATTATAAAGACTGGGAGCTGGTCAAGTACAATGAAAATCCTGGACACCTCCATCGCCGTGATGAAAACGGCAATCGGATTCAGCTGCGCTTTGCGACTATGCTGGCTAAAAAAGTGAGATAAATTTTTTGAAGCTCAAGTCGGCTCTGCCAAAATCTCTAGTGAATTGCTTATAAAGATTTTATAGCAGGATGTTTTCTGATAAGATAAAAAATAATAGCCTTTCCTCTAAATAAGATGGGGCTATTTTTTGTTTATCTGCTCTGATTTGAGAAAAAAGTAGAGGAAATATAGATTAGATAAAAAATATACACAATTTTGTGTAAACGCTTGCAAAAATTTTAGAAAGAGAGTATACTAAAACAGGAATGTTAAGGTATTACGGTTTATGTTGTTTAGACTGGGAGTTGATTCCAGCCCCGCAGATAGTCAAAAGGAGATAGACTATGAAGAAAATACTGCTCAGACTAATGTTCCTTGCAATGTTAGTTGCTCTTTTGCCTGTTCATGTGGCACAAGCGTGTTCTGCTTTTATTGTCGGTAAAGACCTAACAGCAGATGGCTCTACTCTATTTGGTCGGACAGAGGACTATCCCTACGCCCCTGACGGTGGTCGGCACAATCAAAACTATGTAGTTGTGCCAGCTAAGACCTATAAAGATGGCGATAAGATAGAAGATGAGTCAAATGGCTTTACCTATCCGCATTTGGCGAATGAAATGAAATACACAGCTGTCTACGACTCTGATCGTGACAACGGAAGTAACGGAAACTTCGCTGCGCATGGCTTTAATGAACTTGGTGTAGCTATGACAGCGACCGTTTCAGCAACACCAAACGATAAAGTGCTAAAAGAAGATCCACTTGTAAAAGATGGTCTTCCAGAAGCATCATTAGTTGACCTTGCTTTGCCTCGTGCAAAAACAGCACGTGAAGTTATTGAGACAGTTGCGAAAGTTCTGGACGAAAAAGGGTCAGCAGAAGGAAATATCATCGTTGCAGCAGATAAGAATGAGCTGTGGTACATGGAAATCCTGTCTGGTCACCAATATGTAGCTATCAAATTCCCAACGAATAAGTATGCTGTCTTTGCGAACACTTACTATCTTGGTCACGTTGACTTGAATGATAAGGAAAATGTCATTGCTTCTAAAGATGTAGAAGAAGTAGCTAAAAAGGCAGACAACTATAAGACCGACAAAGATGGCAACTTTATGATTGCTAAGTCTTACGGACCTGATAAATATATGGAACGTAACCGTTCTCGGACCTATGCAGGTATCAAGTGGATGGATCCACAAGCAAAAGTAAATTATGACGATGAAGCTTTTGATCTCTTGCGCGAACCAACTGATCCAAATAAGAAATACACGGTTCATGATGTGATCGCGGAACAAAGAAATCGTTTTGAACACTTGCCAGAATATAAAGCAGATGACTTAGTTGAAGTCGGTAAGAAGATCGATGGCAATGTTTACAAATATGCGCTAGGTAACGAAAACGTAATCGACGCCCACGTTTATCAAATCAAACCAAACCTACCAAATGCCTTTGGCGGTGTTATGTGGCTGGGTCTGGCACAAAGTCGCAACACACCATATGTACCATTCTATGGTAATGTAGAAGATACTTACGAAGCTTTCAAGAACCGTTCTACTAAATATGACGGAAAATCTTGGTATTGGACTGTTTGGCATATTGACCAAATGGTTATGAAATATCCAGAAATCTTTGGTAACAGTATCCAAGAAAAATGGAAAGAAAAAGAAGCTGAATGGGATAAAGAACAGACCGAACGTGATGCCAAATATGCAAACTACACAGATGAACAAGCCAAAGCCGCTGGACCAGAAGTGACGAAGGAAGCCTTGGAACGCTCAGAAAAAATTTTTAAGGAAATCAAAGCAGTCGAAGCAGAGATGGAAGAAAAGATTAAGAAGGAAAAAGGTAAAGATGCAGATCTTGTCTATACAGGCTATAATAAAGCAAACCTCCTAGCAGAAGCAGAAAAAGGAAAATCAGCGGACAAAGCTAGCGATACGAAGAAAGATAGCTCAAGTCAAACTACTTGGATTGTCATCGGCGTATTGGTTGTGCTAGTTGGTGGATTCTTCGGATACAAACAATTTAATAAGAAGAAGGAGGAAGAATAAATTTTGAAAGAAAAGCTAGAAGTTTAAGACTTCTGGCTTTTTTCCTCTCTCAGATAATAAATATATATCCTAAAATACTTAGTAAGGAGATGAGGATAGAAGATTAGAATTGTCAAAAAACTAGGCTTCATCTTGCTTTTAGCGGTAAATTGCTATAAAATAGATAGGGTTAAACATCAATACTTTTATATTGCAAATAGGAGAAAAGATGACAAAAAAATTAAAACGTCCAGAGGTGCTGTCACCAGCTGGTACGTTAGAAAAGTTGAAAGTAGCTGTTCGCTATGGAGCAGATGCTGTTTTTATTGGTGGTCAAGCCTATGGTTTGCGAAGTCGTGCGAGGAACTTCACTTTTGAGCAAATGGAAGAAGGTGTCCAATTTGCGGCTGAGCATGGTGCCAAGGTCTATGTAGCGGCTAACATGGTCATGCACGAAGGAAATGAAGCTGGAGCTGGGGAGTGGTTCCGCCGTTTGCGGGATATCGGAATTGCGGCTGTTATTGTTTCTGACCCAGCCTTGATTGCGATTGCAGCTTCTGAGGCACCCGGCCTGGAGATTCACTTGTCGACTCAGGCTAGTGCAACCAACTATGAAACGCTTGAATTTTGGAAAAATCTTGGTTTGACCCGAGTTGTTTTGGCACGTGAGGTTTCCATGGCTGAGCTGGCTGAGATTCGCAAGCGTACCGATGTAGAAATCGAAGCTTTCGTTCATGGGGCTATGTGTATTTCTTACTCTGGCCGTTGTACCCTTTCCAATCACATGAGTATGCGTGACGCCAACCGCGGCGGTTGTTCGCAATCTTGTCGCTGGAAATATGATTTGTATGACATGCCTTTTGGACAAGAACGTAAGAGCTTGAAGGGGGAAATTCCAGAAGAATTTTCTATGTCAGCTGTTGATATGTCCATGATTGACCGCATTCCTGATATGATTGAAAATGGTGTTGATAGCTTGAAAATCGAAGGTCGGATGAAGTCAATTCACTACGTTTCGACAGTGACCAACTGCTACAAAGCTGCTGTGGACGCCTATTTGGAAAGCCCAGAAAAGTTTGAAGCTATTAAGCAAGATCTAGTAGATGAAATGTGGAAAGTAGCTCAACGTGAGCTGGCAACTGGCTTTTACTACCATACGCCAACTGAGAATGAGCAGCTTTTTGGAGCCCGCCGTAAGATTCCAGAATACAAATTTGTAGCAGAAGTAGTTGCTTATGATGAAGTGACACAAACTGCGACTATTCGCCAGAGGAATGTTATCCATGAAGGCGATCAGGTAGAATTCTACGGACCTGGTTTCCGCCATTTTGAAACCTACATTACGGACCTCCATGATGAAAAAGGGAATAAGATTGACCGTGCGCCGAATCCAATGGAATTGCTGACGATTACCGTTCCACAGCCAGTTCAACCTGGTGATATGGTTCGTGCCCGCAAGGAAGGTTTAATCAATTTGTATAAAGAAGATGGCACTAGTGTGACTGTTCGAGCTTAATCAGGCACGAAAGCTGGAGTAATGTGCTCATCAAGTAGGCCTTGCCTACAAGGTGGATACGAATAGATAGCGGAAGTCCTTATTCTAAAAATTCTGCTATTGCTTTTAAAAAATAAAACTCTTCAAATCGCTTTTGATTTGAAGAGCTATTTTTTGAATTTGCGACTTTCGAGCCGAATATCTTTTCTCTGGGCTTCACGGATGTTATTGGGAACTAGACTGATGCGATGGATATCAGGCACACGGATGATCGTCGTCATGCTTTTTTTGAAATTTTTGACAATCAACTGCTGGCGGTCACGGTCATATTTGACAATATCTCCAGTAAAATTCTTATCCAGAAAAATAACATGGACACCAGAATTTTTTCGAAGAGCTAAGTCAATCGTATGTAGGATATGACTCTTGTCGTCCTCTTCCTTATCTGTCTTTTTATAGTTAATGAACTCATTCGTCTTTTGTAAAATCATTTCGAGATATTTTTTCATAGATAAAATCTCCATAACTTGTTACAATATATTATATAATAAAATAAGTAAAAAAGTAAAATCTTTTACGAATAATGAGATAGAAAGTAGAAAAGAGGTAAAGTATGGCAGATTTTAAATTTGAAATCGAGGAAAAACTGCTCGTTTTATCGGAAAATGAAAAAGGCTGGACCAAGGAGCTCAACCGCGTAAGTTTTAATGGTGCGCCAGCCAAGTACGATATTCGAACTTGGAGTCCAGACCACAGCAAGATGGGCAAAGGAATCACCCTTTCCAATGAAGAGTTTCAAGTTCTTTTGGATGCATTTAAAAATGGATAGACGCAAAGTCTATCCGTTTTTATTGTCTGAAAAATAGGGATGAAAAGCTAGGCTTCTAAATAAAGGAATGCTGATGAGCGTGATTGCGACAATTTTTAAAAGATCGGGAAGAATGAAAGGTGTGACACCAACAGCAATGGCCTTAGAAAATCCCATGTTAGCCAGAAAATGAAGTCCGATTACGCCACCGACAAAAACCAGTGCATCTCCGAGCAAGTTAGCCAAAAAGATCGTATAAAACTTGCTATCTTTACTTGTCAAACTAGAAGTGACCAATGCAAAGAGCAGATAAGCCCAAAGATAGCCCGCGCTTGGCCCAAATAGAGCCTGAAATCCACCGCTTCCTCCGGCAAAGACTGGTAGCCCAATAGCTCCCAGTAGTAGATAAAGCAGCACAGACAAGACAGCCTCGCGGGTTTTAAAAATGGTTGCAATTAAACCTACAGCAAAGGTCTGTAGAGTAATGGGAATCGGTCCAATGGAGAAACTAAGCTGGGAGAGTACAGCTAGGAAAGCAGCGCCAATAGCTGGGAGTGAAAGAAGAAATGCTTTGTTCTTGTTCATGAATAGTAAACCTCTTTTTCGAATTATGGTAACTATTCTAAATTAAAATAAAAAAAAGTCAAGTCTTTTTACATCAGACTAGACAGTTGTTTGTTATTTCCGCTTTTTGCGGCTCCGAATGAGGAGGAAGATAAAGGCGATTAAACCAAAAATATTAAAGAAAATAATTCCCAGAGCTGCTAATAATTTTTTCGTTTTGCTCATTTCCAATCCCCTTTCTCTTAGTATTTCTTCTTATCATATCAAAAATTCCTCTTCTTGAATAGCAGAAAGGATAAAAAATGACTGGCAAGTAAATACAGCAAAAAAATAAGACCGTCTTGAAAAGTTACAATTTATAAGCTTGTTTAGAATAAGTGAGCCAGCTGAATAAAAAAGAGGAAGATCCTTTCAATAAATCTTCCCTAATTTTAGAAATAATTTAGAATTTCTTGAATGATAATTGAATCTTATGCTTTAAAATAAAGTAAGAAGTCAAAGAACAAAACCAGATAGTGTGACTAGCTCTAACCAAATGGCATAAGACTTCTTTCTTACAAAAATGTAAGATAAAAATCAAAAATGAAAGGATAAGTTATGGTTGCCTTCTCTTCTTTATTTTATGATAATAATGAGCTTTAGAAAGGCCAAAGAAGAAGCTTTTAGCGCATGGTGACAAATTCTTCGGAGCCGGTTGGGTGGATGGCAACGGTAGCGTCGAAATCGGCTTTGGTAGCTCCCATCTTAATAGCAACGGCGAATCCTTGAATCATTTCATCTACGCCATAGCCAATGCCGTGGAGGCCGACAACTTTTTCATTGTGACCAGCAGTGATAAGCTTAAACTTGGCCTGCTGGCGGTGCTGGGTGACAGCTGAGTACATAGAGGTAAAGCTAGAGGTGTAGACATGAATTTGCTCAACACCATAATTTCGAACAGCTTCTTCCTCCGTCAGCCCTACTGTTCCAATAGCGGGATGGGAGAAGACGACAGTAGGAATCGTTGAGTAATCCATCTTGGCATCTGTCTTGCCGTTAAAGAGGCGCTCAGACAGGGTGCGTCCAGCCTTGATTGCTACTGGCGTCAGCTCTTTTTCGCCCGTCACATCGCCTAAGGCATAGATGCCAGGTACGACAGTATTTTGGTATTCATCTACAGCGATGAAGCCTCGGTCATTTAGGGTAACCCCTGCAGCATCAAGATTGAGCCCTTGGACATTTGGCTTACGGCCAATAGCCCAAATAATCCGTTCGGCAATATGGCTACTACCGTCTTGGAAGTAGAGTTGTAGCTGACCATCAGGAAGTTTTTCCACTCGTTCGGGTATCTTGTGAGCATGAAGACTAGGGCCAGATTTTTCCATCTCAGCCACCAATCCGTCAATCAGATAGCTATCAAAATTGCGGAGGGGACGGTCGCGGCGGACAAAGAGATCCGTCTTGACACCTAGAGTATGGAGGACACCAGCAAGCTCCACAGCGATATAGCCTGCTCCGACAACGGCAACAGACTTGGGAAGCTCTTCCCAAGCAAAGACATCATCAGAAGTCTCGCCGTATTCAGCACCAGGAATCTGAGGAATGGCTGCATGAGCACCGGTTGCAATCACGATGTGTTGGGCGCGAATCAATTCTCCATTGACTTCGACTGTATGCTTGTCAACGAAATGAGCGCGACCTTCGATCAGTTCAACGCCGTTGCGTTTGAAGCTGCCATCATAAGATGAGCGAGCGCGGTCAATGTAGGCTTCCCGATTCTTTCGTAAGGTAGCAAAGTCAAAGCGCTGATTTTCTGAAGTAAAGCCATAGTCTGGTCCATAGTGTCGGATGGCCTCGGCGATCTGAGCACCGTACCACATGATTTTTTTAGGGACACAACCGACATTGACACAGGTTCCCCCTAATTTCTTTTCTTCAATGACAGCTGCTTTAGCATCATGCTCACCAGCACGATTCATGGTAGCAATACCCCCGCTACCCCCGCCAATTGCAATAATATCGAATTCTTTCATAGTTAGATAGAAGCTCCTTTAATCAATATGAAGTAATTGTACCTTTTTTAGAAAATGAATGCAAAAATCTGCTATGATTTAGAGATCCTGCAGCGTTTTTAGAGGAAAAATGGTCTTTTAGGGATTTTGTCCCTTTTCCTATCACAATATGTTAGGCATATGATATAATGTAGTATAAAAGAAAAATGGTTTTCATCAAGAGGAGGAAAAAAGATGAAAAAGCTGAAAAAATGGCAGCTATTTAGTATTATCGGAGTTGCTGTTGTAGTTGTAGTAGGAGCAATTTCTGCAATGGTCCTAAGTAATCTTAGTTCTACAACAGAACCAAAGGAAGTTGCCCCAATTGTGCAGCAGGCAAAAGAAGGTAGCATAGCCTCATCTGTCCTGTTGACGGGGACCGTAACGGCTAACTCAGAGCAGTATGTTTATTATGATGCTACCAAGGGAGACTTGGAATCTGTCCTAGTAAATGTTGGTGACCAAGTAACGGTAGGCCAAGCGCTTGTTCAGTATAAGAGTGCAGAAGCACAAGCCAATTATGATGCAGCAGTCCGCGCTGTCAATAAGGCTGACCGTCAGATTTATGACTTACAGACCAATGGAGCGACAGTAGAAAAAACTGGCGATGAAGAAACGGATAATAAGTCCCTTGCCTCTGCTCAACGGACCGTCGATTCTCAACTTGCTGATTTGCGTGATGCACGTTCAGACGCTGTGGACAATATGAACAAGGCGCAAGCTTTGTTGGATGCAGCGACTGTTACGAGCACTGTTGAGGGGACGGTAGTGGAAGTAAACCGCGATGTATCCAAATCCACAACAGGAACCAACCAAACCTTGGTGCACATTGTCAGCAACGGTAGTCTTCAAATCAAGGGAGAACTCTCTGAATACAATCTGGCTAATTTGTCAGTTGGACAAGAAGTAACCATTACCTCAAAAGTGTATCCAGATAAAAAATGGACAGGTAAAATTAGCTATATTTCCAACTATCCTAAGGATGGACAGCAAGCTTCATCAACTAATACAGGTGGCGCGGCTTCCTCTGCAAAATATCCATTTACAGTCGATATTACAAGTGAAATTGGTGATTTGAAGCAAGGTTTCTCTGTCAGCGTTGAAGTGAAAAACAATACAAAAGGGATTCTTGTACCAGCAAGCAGTATCGTTTCAGACGGAGACAAGAACTACGTTTGGACTGTCGAAAAAGGTAAAGCGAAGAAAGTGGAAGTAACCTTAGGGAATGCTGATGCTGAAAATCAAGAAATCTCATCTGGTTTGACAAAAGACAGTAAAGTTATCACCAATCCAACAGATAGCTTGAAAGATGGTCAAGAGGTGAAAGCGGATGAAAAAACTCATTGATCTACGGAATATTAATAAAACCTATCGGAATGGTGATCAAGAACTTAAAGTTTTAAAAAATATCAATTTGACAGTTGAAGAGGGCGAGTTTGTGGCCATCATGGGGCCGTCTGGTTCCGGAAAGTCCACCCTGATGAATATTATCGGGATGTTGGATCGTCCTTCTACTGGTGAGTATTTTTTAGGAAACGAAGATGTTGCAAACTTGGGTGATAAGAAGTTAGCCAAGGTCCGAAATAATCAAATCGGCTTCGTTTTTCAGCAATTTTTCCTCTTGTCTAAATTAAACGCACTTCAAAATGTGGAACTTCCGTTGATTTATGCGGGGGTGTCACAAGGAAGTCGAAAAAATTTAGCTAAGCAGTATTTAGAAAAAGTAGATTTGGGCACTCGTATGACTCACTTGCCGTCAGAGTTGTCTGGGGGACAGAAGCAACGTGTTGCCATTGCGCGTGCCTTGGTAAACAATCCTTCGATTATTCTTGCCGACGAGCCGACAGGAGCCCTCGATACTAAAACTGGCGAGCAAATTATGGAACTCTTGACGGAGTTGAACGCTGAAGGAAAAACGATTATCATGGTTACTCACGAACCTGAAATTGCTGCCTATGCTAAGCGCCAGATTGTCATTCGTGATGGAGTCATCTCTTCAGATAGCGCTGAGAAGGAGGAACGTGATTAATGCAAAATTTTAAATTTGCCATTAGTTCCATTCTTGGGCATAAGATGCGGGCTTTTCTGACCATGATTGGGATTATCATCGGGGTTGCGTCTGTTGTCGTCATCTTGGCACTGGGAAATGGAATGCAACAGGGAGTTACCAAGAGCATCACAAAAGAACAGAAGTATGTCAGCTTGCTTTATTCTCCCACTAAAAATAATTATACGATGGGAGTTAATTTGATGGAGGTCAATGGTGGTCAAGATGCAGATAGTGAGATACTAGAGGAACCACCTGTTGTCCAAGAGTCTTGGGTCAAGGAACTACTCAAAATTGACGGAGTCAAGGGCTATTATGTGACCAATGGTTCAACAGCTGACTTTTCTTATCAGAACAAGAAGTCTGATAAGGTCAACATTACGGGTGTGAATGCCACGTTCTTTAAAATTAGAAAATATGAGATTTTAGCTGGACGGACTCTCTTGCCTAGTGACTATCAAAGTTTTTCTAATGTGATGATGATTGATGAAACAGTGGCAACCAGCCTGTTTGGAAGTAGTGCGGAAGCCCTGAATAAAATAGTTTCAGTCGGTGACAGTAACTATCGGGTTGTTGGTATCTATAAGGATCCCAATGCTGGTCAGAGCATGAGTATGAGCTCAGGTAGCGCCCTGATGGCGAATACGCAGGTGGCTTCTGAATTTCATACAGATGAAATCTCAACTGTCTATATCTATGTGCCAGAAGTGGATCGTATCAACGAAGTTGGTGTAGAAGCAGCCAAAGAATTGACGGCTCTCTCAGGAGCTCGTCAAGGAGAATATCAAATCCTGAATATGGATACCTTGCTGGAGCAGTACAATCAAATCACAGGAACTATGACCGGTGTTATCGGAGCTATTGCAGGGATTTCCCTCTTTGTTGGTGGTATCGGTGTGATGAATATCATGCTAGTATCCGTTACAGAGCGGACACGGGAAATTGGTTTGCGAAAAGCTCTTGGAGCAACGCGTGGAAATATTCTCACGCAGTTCTTGATTGAATCTATGGTATTGACCCTTATCGGTGGTCTGCTTGGTCTTAGCCTTGCCTACGCGATCAATGCTCTGCTAGCTGCAGTCGTGCCTGAAAACGTATTTGGAGGCCCACCAGTTGTCTCTGTCACTGCAGCAGTTGGAAGCCTTGTCTTCTCAGCCATGGTTGGGATTGTCTTTGGTATCCTGCCGGCTAATAAAGCATCTAAATTAGATCCGATTGAAGCGCTGAGATATGAATAATGTGAGTAAAAGTCTGGGAAGCCAGACTTTTTGTAATGTAAAAAATCCCGATGGAATTCCAGCGGGATTTGTTTTTTAAACTTGTGTAAGTTTGAGATTACTTCATTGTTGGGAAGAGCAATACATCGCGAATCGTAGTCACATCTGTCAGCAACATTACGAGCCGGTCGATACCGATTCCGAGGCCTCCAGTTGGTGGCATACCGTATTCCAAAGCTTCAACGTAATCATAGTCGATGCCTGTCGCTTCGTCATCACCCAGTTCTTTAGCCTTTGCCTGTGCTTCAAAACGAGATAATTGATCGATTGGATCGTTCAGCTCAGTGAAGGCATTAGCATATTCTTTGGTCATGATGAAGAGCTCAAAGCGGTCCGTGAAGCGTGGGTCTTCTGGGTTTTTCTTAGCCAGAGGTGACACAGCAACGGGGTGACCGTAGACAAAGGTTGGCTGAATCAAGGTTTCTTCAACAAATTCTTCAAAGAAAGCATTGATGATGTGTCCAACTTCAGTATAATGTTTTTCAACTGGTACTTTCTTTTCTTTAGCCAAGGAAGCAGCTTCTTCGAAGGTCATATCTTGCCAGAAGTCTACGCCAGTGATTTCCTTGATGGCATCCACCATATGAACACGTTTAAATGGCTCGTTGATCTTGATCTCAGTGCCTTGGTAGTTGACTGGACCATCACCCTTAACTGCTTTAGCAGCGTGTTGGATGATGCCTTCTGTCAAGTCCATGATATCTTGGAAGTCCGCATAGGCTTGGTAAACCTCGATAGATGTGAACTCAGGGTTATGAGTGGCGTCCATCCCTTCGTTACGGAAGATACGGCCAATTTCATAGACGCGTTCCATACCACCGACGATAAGGCGTTTCAAGTGAAGCTCAGTTGCAATCCGTAGCACCATATCAATGTTTTGAGCATTGTGGTGAGTAATGAATGGACGGGCGGCAGCGCCGCCAGCTTCGTTGTGGAGAACAGGTGTTTCAACTTCAAGGAAGCCTTGTCCATCCAAGTAACGGCGGATTTCTGAGATGATTTTTGAGCGAGTGACAAAGCGTTCAAAGCTTTCGCGGTTGGAAATCAAGTCCAAATAACGTTTACGGTAGATAGTTTCTACGTCAGTCAAACCGTGGAATTTCTCTGGAAGGGGACGCAAAGCTTTTGAAAGGTGAGTAATATGCGTTGCTTTGATAGAGAGTTCCCCCATATCTGTGCGCATCACATCGCCTTCAATTCCCAAGAAGTCACCCAAGTCAGCTTTTTTGAAAATCTCATAGTTTTCTTCACCGACCTCGTCCTTACGAACGTAAATCTGGATTTGGCCTTCACGGTCTTGGATGTGGGCGAAGCCGACTTTCCCTTTTCCACGTTTGGTCATTAAACGACCAGCAATGGTTGCTTTTTCGTTCAATTCATGTAATTCTTCTTTGGATTTGTCGCTGTATTTTTCTTTAAGTTGAGCAGAATTCTCAGTACGTTCAAAACGTTTTCCGAAAGGATCAATTCCTTGCTCAGCTAGCGCAGCCATTTTTTCACGGCGAATAATCTGCTGGTCATTTAGTTCTTCAATATGTTCAGTAGTCATTTTCTTCCTCCTAAGGCTTTCCCTTCTATTCTATCACAAAATAAAAGGAAATTCAGCAATAATTATCGATAAAAATAGAAAAACTGCGATGTTTAAAGATTCGCAGTTTTATCTGTTAGCATGTAATCTAAGTTGTTCCAAGCAAGTAACTTGAAAGAGTCAAAATCGTCTGTTTCCAAAATGGTGACACTAGCGTTGGCCAAGCCTCCGTCCTTACGGAGCAAAGATGTTTCGTAACCGAGCAGGCGTCGAATGCTGGCAGTTAGGTTGGCCCCATGTCCGACAATCAAGACATTTTGATAACCTTTCCCTTTGAGAGACTTCACGAAGGCAATTGTCCGATTTGTGGTTTGAGCGACGGATTCTGCATCAAATAGTTGGTGATCAAACTGGGATAGATCGTGGCGAAAAGCCCACATCTGCTGAGGATAAGTGTTTTCTACAGTAGTAATTTTGGCTCCTTCTAGTTTTCCAAGAGCCCACTCTCTTAGTTCAGGAGTCGAAACAATGTCGGTTTGATACTGGTTTTCACTTTGGATAATTTCTGCAGAACGGTAAGCACGCGGCAAATCGCTAGAGTAGATTTTATCGAATTGAACGTTTGATAAATGCTTGCCCAAGCGCTTGAGCTCGTCAATGGATACCTCAAGAAGTGGAGAATCTCCGCTTGCCCCTTGGAAACGCATTTCTAGATTCCATTCGGTTTTTCCATGTCGGATAAAATACAATTTCATATCAAATTCCTTTTTCCTTTTGAAGCGAATAGCCTAGTCCTCTTTCAAGTCTGCGAACTGTGCTTGAACAAAGTCAGCCAAATCCTGAGCCTTGATCTGGATGCTACGGCCGACTTCACCAGCAGAAACAATGATGCTTTCGCGACTCAGAGCCGTTTGGTCAATGAAAATGGGGAAGGAGTGTTTTTGGCGAATGCCGACAGGATTATTGGCACCATGGATGTAACCAGTCGTTTTTTCTAAATCTTTCTGCGGAATCATACTGACTTTTTTATTGCCTGAAATTTTTGCTAATTTCTTTTCCGACAGATGTTCGGTGATAGGCAGGATGCCAATGACTGTTCCTGTTTTATCTCCGTTTAAAGCAAGTGTTTTATAAATTTGCGAGCGGTCAAATTCCTCTGTCAGGCTATCATCTAAAGCATTAATTTGCAAACCTTGGTGCTCAATCTTTGCCTTGTTTAAAATTTGCTCAACCAGTGTTTTTTTGAGTTTTGTCTTTTTAGCCATTATTTATATTTCTCTTCTAATTGGGACATCCAAATTCCTAGCCAGATGCCTAGTCCAAAGAAAAAGGCAGCAAGAACAAGTGTGAAAATGGATACGCCTGCATAACTAATGCTCTCATTGTTGCCGCTTTGAGGGAGGACAATGAGCAAGGTGCTGGACAATACAATACCAATGATAAAATGGTAAACGCGGGAATGATAATGTTTCAAAATGTAGTCCATGGCTTTTGAAAAGAGAATCAGAGCCAGAGCGCCGCCGATGCCGATTGGCAGGAAAGTGCCAAATAAATCCAGGCGTTTAAATCCTGTCAGCATGGGAGTATAGAGCCCTAAAATCAATAGAAGATTTGAAGGGCTGAGTCCCGGAATCAAGATTCCTAAAGCGATAAGAGCACCCGCTAAAACAAAGGACAGGAAGTTAGCTGGCAGTGTTCCTACCATTCCATTTAGCGAGTAAAGAAAGATCCCTGACAAGATGAAACTAAGCCAGAAAGTAACAGCGTCGGCTCGATCTCTGTCGGATTCCTTGACGGATTCTTTGATCAGGCTGGGAATGGTGCCGATGATGGCTCCAGCAAAGCCCCAGAGAACGATAACCTTGTAATTATCCAGCAAGAGATTGACTGGATAGGAGAAGGCTGCGATCCCTAAAACCATCCCAATAGCCACAGGAGTGAAGTAGAGAACATTCTCGATAAAATTTTCTTTGATATGGGCTAAAAAGCGAATCATTCGCTCATAAATCCCCAAAATCGCGGCTAATACACCGCCAGACACACCAGGTAGGATGAAGCCAAGCGCGATAATCATTCCTTTTAACATCCTAGCAATCCATGAAATCATAATATCTCCCTACAAGTCTTTTTCATTAGACTATTGTACCATAAAGCTACATACTTTTCTGAAAAAAGCAAGAAAAATATCTTGTACAGAGAAAAAAAGATACAAGATTTCCTAACAATTATCTTGCATCTTTTTTATTTTGGTGTTGAAAATAATTTCTTGTAAGTCTCTTTTTTATCCTGTACAGGAGAGAGCTGATTGAGGTCTAAGTTATGTGGGAAACCTTCCAATTTACCTTCTGAGGTGTATTGATGTAGGTCATAGGGCTGTTCAGTATTTGGAGCAGCGTTATAGTAGCCGTCATTATAGCCATAAGTTGGAATCCAAACGGCAGTAAATTTCTCAGTTGAGATACTATGCTCTTCCATGAAATAGGTACCGATGTAGATACCAATATTTTGAGCTCCAAGACTTTCAAGCTTGGCACGAAAGGCCTCAATTCCTGCGTTCATGTCGCCCATAGTCTTTTCTTCAACATCAAGCCAGTAAAAGGTAGGTTTATATTTAGAAGATGCCTTGTAGAAGCTTTCAGCTTCTTTTTCCATTTCTTTGATATTGCCTGCTGCTATATAAGCATACACAGCCACAGGAATCCCCCGTTTTTGAAACTCTTGGATATGGGTAGCAAATGATTTGTCAAGTCCATTTAAATGAGTGGCAACATTTTCTTTTTTTGCTTGAGCTCCACTATGCACGCGAATGATAGCACCAGAAATATTTGTTGACAAGGTATCATAGTCTATTTCGCTGGGCAATTGCCAACCGGAAAGGTCAACGATAGGTTTATTAAGCAATTCTTCCTCAGGTTCGTCTGAAGGAGCTTCCTCCTTTTTTTTATTGGTTGTCACCTGACTGACTTGAGTTTTTTTTGTTTGGGCTTGTTTAATTTGCACATCAAGATGGTGCTTGCTTATGACAATATATAGAATAAAGCAAGCAAAGNATAGCAAGAGTGCAAGCGGTTTAATCCTTTTTCTCATACTGTTTCATTGTAACGTAAAATAAATAGAAAAGCAAAGTATTTATCTATATTTCCAGCGAAATACGAAAATGTAATCTGATTGCAATAGAAGATAAAACAATTTGAAATAATTGGATTTTTGAGGCGATAAATAAGTAAATATCTTTGGAAGCTATCCTAATGCTTTTTTTTCGAATCAAAAAGTGGTATAATGAAGTTTGAATTTTTAGAATAAATTGGTGAAATATGAAAATTGACAAAAAGCATTTATTGAATTACTCAATTTTGATTCCGTACATGCTGTTATCTGGCATTGGCTTGATTGTCGTTTATTCCACGACGAGCCCCATCCTCATTCAAAATGGGCTCAATAGTTTTCGAATGGTCGCCACTCAAGCAGGTTTCTGGCTCTTCAGCTTGGTGATGATTGGGATTATTTACCGAATGAAGCTGGATTTTCTGAAGAGGCCAGGAGTGATTACGTTTGTTATCATAGCTGAAATTATTCTGCTTTTACTCTCACGCTTTATCACAGGAACGATCAATGGGGCACACGGTTGGCTCAAAATCGGTCCAGTTACTGCTCAGCCGGCAGAATATCTGAAGATTATTTTGGTCTGGTATTTGGCCCTACAGTTTTCTAAGAAACAAGAACAAATAGAAGTATATGATTACCAAGCAATCACCTTTAATCAGTTGATTCCACGTGCTGTTACGGATTGGAGGGTTATTGTTGCTTTCTTGATAGGCCTGGTGGTTATCATGCCCGACTTAGGAAATGCGACCATTTTGCTCTTAACAGTTTTGATTGTAATTTCCACCAGCGGAATTGCTTACAGATGGTTCTCAACCATGCTTGGTGCTGTTGTAGGAGGGTCGGCAGCAGTTTTAGCGAGTATTTGGTTGATAGGTGTCAAGCGTGTTGAGCAAGTTCCTGTTTTTGGATATGTTGCAAAGCGTTTTAGTGCTTTTTTCAACCCTTTCGACGATTTGTCTGGCTCAGGCCACCAGCTGGCCAATTCTTACTATGCCATGAGTAACGGTGGTTGGTTTGGCTTAGGGTTAGGAAACTCCATCGAAAAACGAGGTTACCTACCAGAGGCTCATACAGACTTTGTTTTCTCGATTGTTATTGAGGAAGTCGGATTCTTTGGAGCTACTTTAATTTTAGCCCTGCTCTTTTTCTTGATTTTACGAATTATTCTCGTAGGTACAAGAGCCAAGGATCCATTTAATTCTATGATGGCTTTGGGAATTGGCGGTATGATTCTGATGCAAACCTTTGTCAATATTGGTGGTATTTCGGGCTTGATTCCTTCAACCGGTGTAACCTTCCCATTCTTATCTCAGGGGGGAAACAGTTTATTGGTTCTATCAGTTGCCATTGCCTTTGTTTTAAATATTGACGCCAATGAGCGACGAAACGCCATGTATCAGGAACTAGAAGTAAGTCAATCCTAAAAGATCTTCTTGTATGTTAGCTCTTCAACAATAGAAAGGTGTAAATAATGTCATTTACAAAATTAGAAAATTATAGCAATAAAGAAATGATTCGAGAAGAAGTTTCTATTTTAACGGACTTGTTGGTAGATATTACCCGGGATATTCTCAGTCCTGACACTTTTGCTAAAATCTCCATGATTGAAGAACTGGCAGTTCAATCTAAATACCAAGAGCTGAAAGCAGTAGTAGAAGAATTATCCACGGATGATATGGTCTATATCTCACGCTATTTTGCTATTTTACCTCTGCTCATCAATATTTCTGAAGATGTTGACTTGGCTTATGAGATCAATCATCAAAATAATATTGACCAAGACTACCTTGGTAAGCTTTCGACGACGATTGATTTAGTTTCAACGCGAGAAAATGCGCAGGAAATCCTGGAAAATCTAAATGTTGTTCCTGTTTTGACTGCTCATCCGACTCAGGTTCAGCGCAAGACCATGTTGGATTTGACTAATCATATTCACACACTGTTGCGCCAGCATCGTGATGTTAAAGCTGGTCTGGTGAACGAAAAGAAATGGTTAGCCAATCTCCGTCGCTATATCGAGCTGATGATGCAGACCGATATGATTCGGGAAAAGAAACTTAAGGTTACCAATGAAATCACTAACGTTATGGAATACTATAACAGTTCTTTTCTTCAAGCAATCACGAACCTGATGCTAGAGTATAAACGCTTGGCAGAAGAAAAAGGAATCCATTTGGAAAATCCTAAACCCATCACCATGGGAATGTGGATTGGTGGTGACCGAGATGGAAATCCATTTGTAACCGCTGAAACTCTGAAATTGTCTGCAACAGTACAGAGCGAAGTTATTCTGAATTACTACATTGACAAGGTTTATACGCTCTATCGTAACTTCTCCCTGTCTACTAATCTTTCAAAAACAAGTGAAGCTGTAGCAAAGATGGCAGCTTTGTCAAGCGACAAGTCTGTTTATCGGGAAAATGAGCCTTATCGCCGTGCTTTTCATTACATTCAGTCCAAGTTGATTCAGACCTTACTTTATCTGAAAGAAGGTAATTTCTCCGGTGAAGGGCATCGTTTGGCTGATAAAGCTGAAGCAGTCCTGCATGCAAATGCTGCTACCTCGGTCAGCCATAATGGTAGGGAAATTATTCCAAATTATATCCAGTCTAAACTTAGTGGTAGTTTAGATGAATTACGAAAAGAACAACTTCCATCTTATAAAGATGCACAAGAGTTTAAGGAAGATCTCCTTGTTATTCGTGATTCTTTGCTGGAGCACAATGGACAAGCTCTGGTGACTGGAGAACTTACTGAATTGCTACAAGCAGTTGATATTTTTGGTTTCTTCTTGGCCAGCATTGATATGCGTCAGGATTCTAGTGTCCATGAGGCTTGTGTGGCTGAGCTCTTGGCTTCTGCTAATATTGTGAAAGATTACAGCAGCTTGTCAGAGGAAGAAAAATGCCAAGTTCTCCTCAAGCAGCTTCTGGAGGATCCACGGATCCTGTCAGCCACTCATGCACCTAAGTCTGAACTTCTACAAAAAGAATTGGAGATTTTCAAGACGGCTCGTCAGCTTAAGGATGCGATTGGCGAAGATGTTATCAAGCAAAATATTATTTCCCACTCGACTAGCGTATCAGATCTGCTAGAGCTGGCGATCATGCTTAAGGAAGTAGGCTTGATCGATGAAGAAGGGGCGCGTGTGCAGATTGTTCCTCTGTTTGAAACGATTGAGGACTTGGATAACTCCTGCGATACTATGGAGAAATATCTGTCTCTGCCAATTGCTCAAAAATGGATCGCTTCTAAAAACAACTACCAAGAAATCATGCTGGGCTACTCAGATAGTAACAAGGATGGTGGCTATTTATCATCATGCTGGACACTTTACAAGGCTCAACAACAGCTGACAGCCATCGGTGATAAGTTTGGGGTCAAGATTACCTTCTTCCATGGTCGTGGAGGAACTGTCGGTCGTGGCGGTGGCCCAACCTATGAGGCAATCACTTCGCAACCATTGCGGAGTATCAATGATCGTATCCGCCTGACAGAGCAGGGTGAGGTCATCGGCAATAAATACGGTAATAAGGATGCTGCTTACTACAATCTGGAAATGCTTGTATCGGCGGCTATTAACCGTATGATAAGCTATAAGAAGAGTGATAGTAATACGACCAATGAATACGAGAGAGTGATGGATCGAGTGGTCGGTCGAAGCTACCAAATCTATCGCGACCTAGTCTTTGGCGACGAACGTTTCTACGATTATTTCTTTGAGTCTAGTCCTATTAAGGCCATTTCTAGCTTTAATATCGGTTCTCGTCCAGCAGCTCGTAAAACCATCACTGAAATCGGCGGTCTGAGAGCTATTCCTTGGGTCTTCTCATGGTCTCAAAGTCGGGTTATGTTCCCTGGTTGGTATGGCGTTGGCTCTAGCTTCAAAGAATTTATCGATGAAGATCCTGAAAAGAATCTGGCCTTCCTTCAATTTATGTATCAGAGATGGCCATTCTTCCAGTCCCTCTTGTCAAATGTTGATATGGTGCTGTCCAAGTCCAATATGAATATCGCTTTTGAATATGCGCAACTTTGTGAAGACCAAAATGTACGCGATATTTTCAATACAATTCTAGACGAATGGCAGCTGACAAAGGATGTTATCTTGGCGATTGAAGGCCATGACGAGCTCTTAGCAGAAAATGCCTATCTCAAGGATAGCTTGAACTATCGGATGCCTTATTTCAATGTTTTGAACTATATTCAGCTTGAGCTGATCAAGCGTCAGCGCCGAGGAGAACTTTCACCAGAACAAGAACGTTTGATCCACATTACCATCAATGGAATTGCGACAGGTCTACGAAATTCTGGTTGATGCACAAGGAGCTTTAAATACTATCAATAAAAAATCGGCTTTTGAGCCGATTTTTTATTGATTTTAAACTATTTTGAATCAATAACTCATTTCCTGCGATTCGTGTAAATAAAAAATGAAAAAGTTTTCATATCTATACGCTAAAATACTTGAAAGTGTTTACAATTAGTGATACAATGATAAGTGTAGAAAAATGAAAACGATATTTTCAACAAAAGAAAGGAAACTATATGAACACAGACGACACAGTAACCATTTATGATGTCGCCCGTGAAGCGGGAGTTTCAATGGCGACAGTCAGCCGAGTTGTAAATGGTAACAAGAATGTAAAAGAAAATACACGAAAAAAAGTACTAGAAGTAATTGAACGTCTTGACTATCGTCCTAATGCAGTTGCCCGTGGTTTGGCCAGCAAAAAGACGACCACTGTTGGTGTTGTAATTCCTAATATCACAAATAGTTACTTCTCTACTTTAGCCAAAGGGATTGATGATATTGCCAAAATGTATAAGTACAATATCGTCCTGGCAAACAGCGATGAAGATGATGACAAGGAAGTTTCGGTTGTTAATACCCTTTTCTCTAAGCAAGTAGATGGTATTATTTTTATGGGCTACCATCTGACAGAGAAAATTCGTTCAGAATTTTCACGTTCACGAACACCAGTGGTTCTAGCAGGCACGGTGGATGTAGAGCATCAGTTACCAAGTGTCAATATTGATTATAAACAGGCAACCGTCGATGCTGTGGAACTATTGGCTAAACGCAACAAGAAAATTGCTTTTGTCAGCGGTCCTTTGGTAGATGATATCAATGGTAAAATCCGTTTGTCTGGCTACAAAGAAGCTCTGAAAGGCAAGAAAATTTCATATAGCGAAGGCTTGGTATTCGAGTCTAAATATAGCTACGATGACGGTTATCATCTAGCTGAACGACTGATTGCTTCAAAGGCAACAGCGGCTTTTGTGACCGGAGATGAGTTGGCAGCAGGTTTGCTTAATGGTTTGGCTGATCGAGGTGTTCGTATTCCTGAAGACTTTGAAATCATTACTAGCGATGATTCGCAAATCGCTCGCTTTACTCGCCCTAATCTGTCCACTATCGGACAACCTCTGTATGACATCGGTGCGATTAGTATGCGGATGCTGACAAAGATTATGCATAAAGAAGAGTTGGAAGAGCGCGAAGTTCTCCTAGCTCATACGATCAATGAACGTAAATCAACTCGTAAATAATAAAATTGATACGGGATGGGACAGAATTAAATTTTGAAAGAATTTAGTTCTGTCTCGTTTTTTTATTTTGGTTAAACACAGTCGCTGAATATAAGAGACTCTGGGTTTCTTCTTTACAGAAATTGAGGTATAATAGAAGCAGGAATGCTGAAATTAGTTCTTGTTCTACTTACTTGACTGACGAAGGTTAAGAAGAAATAGGCTAGTTAGAGCTTGGGATAGATTTTCAGTAAAACGAAAAAAATAAAGAAGTGGAAACGCATTTTTTCTGTCTTCTTTTTACTAGTAGGCATCATTTATCGTAGCTGTATCAAGGAGAATTTTGTGATTACACAACTAGATACCAAGACTGTTTATAGCTTTATGGATAGTTTAGTCTCTATCAAAAAATATGTTCAACGGTCCAAGGACTTGGGCTACAAAAGTCTAGGCATGATGGATGTGGACAATCTTTATGGGGCTTATCATTTCCTAGAGGAGGCAAAAGCGGCAGGACTTCAGCCCTTGCTAGGTCTGGAAATGGAAATCTATAAAGATGGAAATCCTCTCAATCTGAGACTGTTGGCCTTGGATAGTCAGGGTTATCGCAATTTGATGAAGATTTCGACCCTAAAAATGATGAATCGTCAAAATTGGGAAGACTTTCAACATCTTTTTAAAGGGCTGGCTCTGATTGTACCAATCTTTGAAGGTGTGGATCAGCTTGATTTGGGCTTGGACTTTTACGTTGGTGTCTTTCCAGATACGCCAAGGCAGGAATTGACTAGGCCAGTTCTGCCCTTGCATACGGTTCGCTACTTTGAGCAGGGAGATTTAGAAACCTTGCAAATGCTGAGGGCGATTCGGGATAATATCAGCTTGCGAGAGGTCGGTCACCTGTCGAGCCATGAGTTTTTATTAGCTCCAGCCTCTTTAGAAGAAGCTTTCGCTGAAAACTTTCCAGAGAGTTTGACCAACTTAGAGCGATTGATAGCTGATGTTCATTATGAAATTAACACCGAGTTGAAGCTTCCGCGCTTCAATCCTGAGCGTCCTGCTGTAGAAGAGCTGAGGGAATTAGCTGAGGCGGGATTGGCCAAGCGGGGGCTTAAGGGAACAGCCTATCAAGCAAGGCTGGATCAGGAGCTGGATGTCATTCATCAGATGGGCTTTGATGATTATTTCCTTATTGTCTGGGATTTGCTGCGCTTTGGCCGCAGTCAAGGTTATTATATGGGGATGGGCCGTGGTTCTGCAGTTGGCAGTCTGGTGGCCTATGCTTTGGAGATTACAGGCATTGACCCAGTAGAAAAGAATCTGCTGTTTGAACGTTTCCTAAACCTAGAACGCTATACCATGCCCGATATTGATATTGATATTCCCGATGTATATCGGCCGGAGTTTATCCGCTATGTCCGAGATCGTTATGGTAGCATGCATGCAGCTCAGATTGTGACTTATTCAACCTTTGGGGCTAAGCAGGCTATCCGAGATGTTTTTAAGCGCTTTGGTTTGCCAGAGTACGAGCTGACCAATATTACCAAAAAAATCGGCTTTCGAGACAATTTAACCACTGCTTATGAGCGAAATATAGCCTTTCGTCAGATTATCAATAGCAAGCTAGAATATCAGAAGGCCTTTGAAATTGCTAAGAAAATCGAAGGCAATCCACGTCAGACCTCAATCCATGCGGCAGGTGTTGTCATGAGCGACGATGATTTGACCAATCAAATTCCCTTAAAATACGGGGAGGACATGTATCTCACCCAGTACGATGCCCACGGTGTCGAAAGCAATGGACTACTTAAGATGGACTTTCTGGGCTTGCGCAATTTAACCTTTGTCCAGCGGATGAAAGAAGCGGCTCTAGACAAATACGGAGTTGATATTGATATTGCTCGCATTGACCTGGAAGATGAGGAAACTCTTCGCCTCTTTGCAGCGGGTAATACCAAGGGTATTTTCCAGTTTGAACAAGCAGGTGCCATCAGTCTTCTGAAAAGAGTCCAACCCGTTCAATTTGAAGAAGTAGTAGCTACTACCTCTCTCAATCGTCCTGGAGCTAGTGACTATATTGATAACTTTGTCAAGCGCAAGCATGGTCGCGAGCGCGTGGAGATGATTGATCCGAGCTTGGAGGATATCTTGGCACCAACCTATGGCATCATGCTTTACCAAGAGCAGGTCATGCAGGTCGCCCAGCGCTTTGGTGGCTTTAGTCTGGGGAAGGCCGATATTTTACGGCGAGCAATGGGCAAGAAAAATGCTGCTGAAATGCATGAAATGGAGGAAGAATTTGTCAAGGGAGCTGTCAAATTGGGGCACTCAGAGACCAAGGCCAAGGAAGTTTTTGCGGTCATGGAGAAATTTGCCGGTTATGGCTTCAACCGCAGCCATGCCTATGCTTACTCGGCTCTAGCTTTTCAGTTGGCCTATTTCAAGGCTCATTATCCAGATATCTTCTTTGATGTCATGCTCAACTACTCGAGCTCGGACTATATCACGGATGCACTTGGATTTGGCTTCGAACTGGCTCCTTTGACCATCCACAACATTCCCTATAAAGATAAGTTTCAGGAGTGGAAAATTTATCTTGGCCTGAAAAATATCAAGGGCTTGCCAAGGGATTTTGCTTTCTGGATCATAGAAGAGCGTCAAAAGAATCCCTTTAGCAGTGTGGAAGATTTCATTTTACGCCTGCCTCAGAGTTATCATAAGTTGCCACTTTTAAGCCCTTTGGTGCAAGTAGGGCTCTTTGATGTTTTTGAGCCCAATCGCCAGAAGATTTTGCACAATCTACCGAATCTTTTTGTCTTTGCAGATGAGTTGGGGAGTTTATTTGCTGATACTAGCTATTCATGGACGGATTCTGAGGATTTTACTGCTGCAGAAAAATTTGAGCAGGAGCAAGCCCTGATTGGGATTGGCCTTAGTGATCATCCGCTCATTAGCCTAGCTAAGAAAGCCCATCATCCTTTTGTCTGGATTGAAGAGTTGGCCGATAATAGTAAGGCGACCATTCTAGTTGAAGTCCAGTCTATCAAGGTTATTCGCACAAAAAATGGTGAAAACATGGCCTTTATGCAAGTGACGGATACCAAGAAAAAGTTAGATGTTACTTTATTTCCTGAAGTTTACCGTCGCTTTGCCAAGCAAATCCAAGAAAAAGGCTATTACTATCTGACTGGAAAAATTCAGGAGAGAGATGGCCGGTTACAAATGGTTCTAACAGAGGTGGAGAAAGCAAGCTCAGAACGCTTTTGGATCCAATTAGCTGATACTAGTCACGACAGACAGATTGCGGAGATCCTACAGCGATACCCAGGGGATATTCCCGTGGTGCTACGCTATGAGAATGACAAGAAAACGGTTCCTGCATCAGGCTTTCAAGTTCAAAAATCAGACCAACTTCAAGCTGAACTAGAAAATTACAGCATGAAAACGGTTTTTCGGTAAAAAATCAGGAAAATAAGAGAATTTTTATTCTGATTGTGGTATAATCTATAAGAATGTTAAAAAGATAAAGGAGCACATTACGAAATGAAACGTATTGCTGTTTTGACCAGTGGTGGAGATGCCCCTGGTATGAATGCTGCTATTCGTGCAGTCGTTCGTAAAGCAATTTCCGAAGGAATGGAAGTTTATGGAATTTATGGCGGCTACGCTGGAATGGTTGCTGGTGATATTTATCCACTTGATGCGACTTCAGTTGGAGACATTATTTCTCGTGGAGGAACTTTCCTTCATTCAGCACGCTACCCTGAGTTTGCAAAACTTGAAGGGCAATTAAAGGGAATCGAACAACTGAAGAAACACGGTATTGAAGGTGTAGTTGTTATCGGTGGAGATGGTTCTTACCATGGTGCGATGCGCTTAACAGAGCATGGCTTCCCAGCTGTTGGTGTACCTGGAACTATTGACAATGACATTGTTGGAACAGATTTCACTATCGGTTTTGATACTGCTGTTACAACTGCAATGGACGCGATTGACAAGATCCGCGATACATCATCCAGTCACCGTCGTACTTTCGTTGTTGAAGTAATGGGACGTAACGCTGGTGATATCGCACTTTGGGCAGGTATTGCTACAGGTGCAGATGAAATTATCATTCCTGAAGAAGGCTTCAAGATTGAAGATATCGTTGCCAGCATCAAACGTGGCTATGAAAAAGGTAAGAAGCATAATATCATTGTTCTTGCTGAAGGTGTTATGTCAGCAGATGAGTTTGGTAAAAAGCTGAAAGAAGCTGGTGATACTAGCGACCTCCGCGTGACTGAACTTGGTCACATCCAACGTGGTGGTTCACCAACTGCTCGCGACCGTGTATTGGCTTCTCGTATGGGAGCGCATGCCGTTAAACTACTTAAAGAAGGTATCGGTGGTGTTGCCGTAGGTATCCGTAATGAAAAAATGGTGGAAAGCCCAATCTTGGGAACTGCTGAAGAAGGCGCACTCTTTAGCCTGACTGCAGACGGCAAAATCGTTGTCAACAATCCACATAAAGCTGATATCGGCTTAGCAGAGCTTAATCGCAGCATTAATATTTAATTGGTCAATCAGGGGCGAAATCCCCAAATAGTAGAAGGAGTTTCTTAATATCATGAACAAACGCGTAAAAATCGTTGCAACTTTAGGTCCTGCGGTAGAAATCCGTGGTGGTAAAAAATTCGGTGAAGACGGATACTGGGGTGAAAAACTGGACGTTGAAGCTTCAGCTCAAAATATTGCCAAATTGATTGAAGCAGGAGCAAACACTTTCCGTTTCAACTTCTCACACGGTGACCACCAAGAACAAGGTGAGCGTATGGCAACTGTTAAACGTGCGGAAGAAATCGCTGGTAAAAAAGTTGGTTTCCTTCTTGACACTAAAGGTCCGGAAATCCGTACAGAATTGTTCGAAGGTGACGCAAAAGAGTACTCATACAAAACTGGTGAAAAAATCCGCGTTGCGACAAAACAAGGAATCAAATCAACTCGCGATGTGATTGCTTTGAACGTTGCTGGTGGACTTGATATCTACGATGACGTTGAAGTAGGTCGCCAAGTATTGGTTGACGATGGTAAACTTGGTCTTCGCGTTGTAGAAAAAGACGATGCAAGCCGTGAATTTGTAGTTGAAGTTGAAAATGACGGTGTTATCGCTAAACAAAAAGGTGTAAACATCCCTAACACTAAAATTCCTTTCCCAGCACTTGCTGAGCGTGACAATGACGATATCCGCTTCGGTCTTGAGCAAGGAATCAACTTCATCGCGATTTCATTTGTACGTACTGCAAAAGACGTCAACGAAGTTCGTGCAATCTGTGAAGAAACTGGTAACGGACATGTTCAATTGTTCGCTAAAATCGAAAACCAACAAGGTATTGACAACTTGGATGAAATCATCGAAGCTGCTGACGGTATCATGATCGCTCGTGGTGACATGGGTATCGAAGTACCATTCGAAATGGTTCCAGTTTACCAAAAAATGATCATTACTAAAGTCAATGCAGCTGGTAAAGTTGTTATCACAGCAACAAACATGCTTGAAACAATGACTGAAAAACCACGTGCGACTCGTTCAGAAGTATCAGACGTATTTAACGCTGTTATCGACGGAACTGACGCTACAATGCTTTCAGGTGAGTCTGCAAACGGTAAATACCCACTTGAGTCAGTAACTACAATGGCTACAATCGATAAGAACGCTCAAACTCTTCTTAACGAATACGGACGTTTGAACTCAGATACTTTCGAACGTAACTCTAAGACAGAAGTTATGGCTTCAGCTGTTAAAGATGCTACAAACTCAATGAATATCAAATTGGTTGTTACTTTGACTAAAACTGGTCACACTGCTCGTTTGATCTCTAAATACCGTCCAAATGCTGATATCTTGGCATTGACATTCGATGAATTGACAGAACGTGGCTTGATGTTGAACTGGGGTGTTATCCCAATGTTGACTGAAGCACCTTCATCAACTGATGATATGTTCGAAATTGCTGAACGTAAAGCAGTTGAAGCAGGTCTTGTTGAGTCTGGTGACGATATCGTTATCGTTGCAGGTGTACCACTTGGCGAAGCGGTTCGTACAAACACAATGCGTATCCGTACAGTACGTTAATTTATTTCATAGTATGCAAAAACCGATAGATCCATTCTATCGGTTTATTTTTTGTTCTAGAGTTTTTAATTGATTTCGTAATGGATATTCTCTATATCACTTTTTCTCTTTTCTAGATTCTAATACCCAACCGATTATCCAGCAGCAGACTAGCAGATAATTTTCAATCCAGCCCAGTAGGTTTGCTTGATTTGCTTCTTCAAGATAGCCTAGCAGATGGTTGGTACCAAAGCCCAGTCCACCTAGAATCAGTGCTAGCAGGGTCATACGTAGATAAAACCAATCATACTTTATGTTAGCGGCAATGACTAAAGGCAGAATAGCCAGATTCCAGAAACCAATTTCTCGCTGCCAGTAGGGAGCTAGACCATAGATTGACTCATTGCTCAAGAGCTGGGGCTGGGAAATCTGGATCATAGCTGCGCCCAGCATAGCTAAGATCAGTAAAATGAAAATCACTCGTAAAAATTTATTCATACCTGTCTCCTTTCTTCTTTGTATATTATAATGTTTTTGAAAATGATTTTCAAGTTTTCATTTTTTACAAAAGAAAGCTCTAATAAAATATTTTACAGCTAAGTCCTATCTTTTTAGGTGATTTTGTGGTATACTAGGTTAGTTGCAGAAATACAGTTTTTCTATTCAGTGGGAACTAGCGACCGAGTCGGCGCTTTTTTAGTGCCTGGACTTGAGAGACCATATTTATGAAGAGAAGAGCGAATACTCTCAGGAAATCGAGATTTAGCAAGCGAAATCACTTGGGATGTTTCGATAGTTGAGTATTAAAAGCCTTATAAGGTGGCTTCGCACCGCCTTTAGAAAGAAGAAGAACATTGAAATTTAATGAATTACATTTATCTGCTGAACTGTTAGCAGAGATTGAAAAAGCTGGCTTTGTAGAAGCAAGCCCTATCCAAGAACAGACGATTCCACTTGCCATGGCAGGTAAGGATGTTATTGGTCAGGCCCAGACAGGGACAGGAAAGACAGCTGCTTTTGGTTTTCCGACGCTGGAGAAGATTGATACAGATAATCCTGCTGTGCAAGCATTGGTTATCGCTCCAACCCGTGAATTGGCTGTTCAGAGTCAGGAAGAGCTGTTCCGTTTTGGCCGCAGCAAGGGCGTCAAGGTGCGTTCTGTCTACGGTGGCTCCAGCATCGAAAAGCAAATAAAGGCCCTCAAATCAGGTGCTCATATCGTCGTAGGAACACCTGGTCGTCTCTTGGATTTGATTAAGCGCAAGGCGCTTAAGCTGAATCAGATTGAAACTTTGATCTTGGACGAAGCGGATGAAATGCTTAACATGGGCTTTTTGGAAGATATTGAGTCTATCATTTCCCGTGTGCCAGAAGAACGTCAGACCTTGCTCTTTTCAGCGACCATGCCGGATGCTATCAAGCGCATTGGTGTCAAGTTTATGAAGGAGCCTGAGCATGTCAAGATTGCTGCTAAAGAGCTGACGACAGAGCTGGTAGACCAGTATTATATCCGTGTCAAGGAAAATGAGAAATTTGATACCATGACCCGCCTGATGGATGTGGAGCAGCCAGAGCTGTCTATCGTCTTTGGTCGGACCAAGCGTAGGGTGGATGAACTGACTCGTGGCCTGAAAATACGTGGTTTCCGAGCAGAGGGTATCCATGGTGATTTGGATCAAGGCAAGCGCCTTCGCGTTCTGCGCGACTTTAAAAACGGCAATTTGGATGTCTTGGTGGCGACAGATGTGGCGGCGCGTGGGTTGGACATTTCTGGTGTGACCCACGTTTACAACTACGACATTCCGCAGGATCCAGAAAGCTATGTTCACCGGATTGGTCGGACTGGTCGTGCTGGTAAGTCAGGTCAGTCGATCACTTTCGTATCACCAAATGAAATGGGCTATCTGCAGATTATCGAAAATCTGACCAAGAAGCGTATGAAAGGCCTTAAGCCAGCAACTGCGGAAGAAGCCTTTCAAGCTAAGAAAAAAGTTGCCCTTAAGAAGATTGAACGCGATTTTGCGGATGAAGGCATCCGCTCTAACTTTGAGAAATTTGGCAAGGATGCTCGCAAGCTGGCAGCAGAATTCAGCCCAGAAGAGCTGGCTATGTATATCCTCAGCTTGACGGTACAGGATCCAGATACCCTTCCTGAAGTAGAAATTGCCCGTGAAAAACCACTGCCATTTAAGCCATCTGGCGGCGGCTTTGGCGGAAAAGGGAAGAGTGGCCGTGGCAACGGTCGTCGAGGTGACCAAGGTCGTGATCGTCGTGGTGGACGCGAAGACCGAGATGGCGGGCGTCGTGACTTTAAACGCAAGTCAAATAAGAATAGTCGTGATTTCGAAAGCAGAGGGAACAAGCGTCCGCACCGTACTTCCAGCGAAAAGAAAACCGGATTTATTATCCGTAATAAAGGCGATAAATAAACAGAAAATCCGATGTCATTAGACATTGGATTTTTTGATTGAGGAGAATCTAGATATCTTTCGTGATTTGTTTGAAAAAGGCACAATGAAAACGCATAATCAAACAATATTCGATTTTTTTGAAAAAAAGTATACATTTTTTTGTTTATATGAGAAAATTGTAGTATAATGAAGTAAGAAAGGGTACATGGACATTAAGGTGATTTGAAGTGTCTAAGGAACCTGACAAGAAAAATAGACTTTGTGAGAAGTCTCTAGACATCAACCACAAGGAGGATTGTACATGAAGGAAAGTCGTCATAAGGTGATTTTACAAGAGCTGGACCAGACGGGAGTTGTGTCTGTAAAGAACCTGAAGGAATTGCTGAATGTAACAGATATGACCATTCGGCGAGATTTGATTGATCTTGAGAAGCAAGGACTTTTGATTCGAGTGCATGGTGGAGCTCATAAAAAAGTGAAAGATAGCTTGAATGAAGCTTCGCATTCTGAAAAAACGATGTTAAATATAGAGGAAAAGAAGCTGATTGCCCAAAAATGTGCGGATCTGATTGCTGAAGGAGACACAGTTTTTATCGGATCAGGTACTACAACGGATTTTATAGGCGATTATTTAGAAGGGAAAAATATCAGCATTGTAACCAATTCTCTCCCTATTTTCGAAAAGTTGAAGGATTATCCTAATTTTGATTTGATATTGATTGGAGGGCGCTATCGGGTCAAGACCCAGACTTTTGTCGGGCAGTTTGCCAATAAACTTCTGCAAGAAATTAAGGTGTCCAAGGCCTTTATTGGAGTGAACGGAATTGATGGTCACAATGTGACGACTGCCAATGAAGAAGAAGGAAATGGGAATGCCATCATTCTTAACAATGCAATTGAAAAATATATCGTGGCAGATAATAGCAAATTTGATAGCTATTCTTTCTATAGTTTTTACCGTTTGGACAATATTGACGCGATTGTAACGGATGACCATATCTCTCCGAAAGTGAGAGCGAAATATAGTTCTTACACCAAGGTTCTCTGATTTGATCGTGTTGTCATGAATGTTAATTTTAGATTCTGGAAGCTGCGAATTTCGTAGCTTTTATTTCTTATTGCAGATGAATAATTTTATTTTACAATGGACGAAAAGTTCTTGTATATCAACTTAGACTTGCTAGGATATTTTTATGACTCGTGTTATTCTTCAGCCATGCAGAATGACGAAATGTTCTATCTTCATATGAACATTAAATTTTTAAGTTATTAGATAAATAAACAAAAAATAACAAAACAAACTATTGACAGCGCTATCACATAATGATATAATTAATTAAACGAACAAAAAGAAACAAAAGGAGAGATAAAAAAATGGCGCTTGCCCAATTATTTGATGAAAATCTAGTGTTTTGTTTACATGCGGAAAATCAAGAAGATCTTTTTCATCAAGTAGCTGATTTGTTAGAAGAAAGAGAAGTTGTAACTTCTTCTTATCGAAACGCTTTACTTGAAAGAGAAAAGGCGTTTCCAACCGGATTGGATATGGAATTTTTAGGCAAGGACTTGCCGAATGTTGCCATACCTCATACGGATATTGCGCATAATTTGACTGAAAATGTGGTAGTTGTTAAGCTAGATCAGCCTGTAACCTTCCACAATATGATTTCTCCTACGCAAACCGTTGAAGTGTCTCTCTTGTTCTTTATTATCAACAACTCTAGCTCAAGCCAGACCAATATCTTAGCACAGTTAATGGATTTCTTCACTAGCGAAGGGAATCTAGCTGGTTTAGCTTCTTTGAACTCAAAAGAAGAGTTGTTCCAATATATTTCAAAAGTTATTAAATAAATAAATCGGAGGATTTTATTATGATTAAAATTTTAGCAGCCTGCGGAGCAGGGGTAAACTCAAGTCACCAAATTAAGAGTGCTCTTGAGGAAGAGTTGTCAAACCGCGGTTATGATGTGCATTGTGATGCCGTGATGGTTAAGGATGTCAATGAAGATCTAATGCAAGGTTATGATATCTTCACGCCAATCGCTGCAACAGATCTTGGTTTTGAACCAGGAATTCCAGTTATCGAAGCTGGACCAATTTTGTTCCGTATTCCTGCAATGAGCGCTCCAGTATTTGACAATATTGAAGCAGCTATTAAAGAACACGGACTAAGTTAATCTATTCTTTATCTTGTTAACATTCATATAACAAAAAAGGGAGGAATTATTATGGATGTCATTATTGACCTAGCCAATAAGATTTTCAAGCCGATCTTGGAAATGGGTGGTCCTATCATCATGCTGATCATCTTGACAGTATTGGCTTTACTATTTGGAGTGAAATTCTCCAAAGCGCTTGAAGGTGGTATCAAACTTGCCATCGCTCTTACTGGTATCGGTGCCATCATCGGTATGCTTAACGGAGCTTTCTCAGCTTCACTTGCTAAATTCGTTGAAAACACTGGTATCCAGTTGAACATCACTGACGTTGGTTGGGCACCACTTGCAACCATCACTTGGGGTTCTCCATGGACCCTATACTTCTTGCTCATCATGCTCATTGTCAATGTTGTTATGTTAGCTATAAAGAAAACAGATACATTGGATGTAGATATCTTTGATATTTGGCACTTGTCAATTACTGGCTTGCTCATCAAATGGTATGCAGATAAGAGCCATGTAAGTCCTGCTGTGTCACTCTTGATTGCAACTTTAGCAGTTGTCTTGGTTGGTGTCTTAAAGATTATCAACTCTGACTTGATGAAACCAACTTTTGATGATTTGTTGAATGCGCCAAGTTCATCACCAATGACTTCAACTCACATGAACTACATGATGAACCCTGTTATCATGGTTTTGGATAAGATTTTTGACAAATTCTTCCCTGGGTTGGACAAATATGACTTTGATGCTGCCGCTTTGAATAAGAAAATCGGTTTCTGGGGATCTAAATTCTTCATCGGTTTCCTTCTTGGTGTAGTTATCGGTATCATGGGAACTCCGCACCCAGTGTCTGACGTTGCCGAAGCAGCAAAATGGTCACTTGTTATCAAAGGATGGTTGTCTCTTGGTTTGACTGCGGGTGTCTGCTTGGAGCTCTTCTCACTTATCGGATCATGGTTTATCGCAGCCGTTGAACCACTTTCACAAGGTATTACTAACGTAGCAACAAAACGTCTTCAAGGACGTAAATTCAACATTGGTCTTGACTGGCCATTTATCGCTGGTCGTGCAGAAATCTGGGCCTGCGCTAACGTACTTGCCCCAATCATGTTGATTGAAGCAGTTTTGCTTTCTAATGTAGGGAATGGTATCTTGCCATTGGCTGGTATCATCGCCATGGGTGTGACACCTGCCCTTCTGGTTGTTACTCGTGGTAAATTGCTTCGTATGATTGTCTTTGGAACACTCTTATTACCACTCTTCCTTCTTTCAGGTACCCTGATTGCACCGTTTGCAACAGAACTTGCTAAAGGTGTAGGTGCCTTCCCTGAAGGAGTTAGCCAAACTCAATTGATCACTCACTCAACACTTGAAGGACCAATCGAAAAACTCTTGGGCTGGACTATTGGTAATACTACTACAGGTGATATTAAAGCTATCATTGGTGCTATTGTCTTCCTTGGTGCTTATATTGGAATCTTTGCTTGGTACAGAAAGCAAATGATCAAACGGAATGCAGAATATGCAGCAAAAGCAAAATAATATCCGTTAACTATTGTTAAATATTGTAAGACTAGGGAAGCTAGATTGTCCATTTCCAAATGGGAATGTTGATAATCTGGCTTTTCCTATGTGATGAATACTAAGCAGAGAGAAGTCAGAAGCCTGCCTTTTTCTCTGAAGTAGAGAGGAGATTTGGATGGTGATCGCGCTAGAAAATGATGAATTGACAGTGCAGTTTGAGAAATTGGGAGGAGCGCTTTCTTCAATTAAGGATAAGGATGGCGTGGAATACCTCTGGCAGGGTGATGCGACCTATTGGAGTGGTCAAGCTCCAGTTCTTTTCCCCATTTGCGGAAGTTTGCGTAATGACACCGCTCGCTATGTATTAAAAGATGGTCAAGAAGCGAGTGGAGTGATTCCTCGGCATGGTCTCGTTCGCAAGAAAGAATTTGAATTGGTTGAACAAACGGATACGAGTGTGACCTTTGCTATTGAGGATACAGAGGAGATGTTTCAGAACTATCCCTATCATTTCCGCTTATCGATTCGCTATAGCTTGACTGGTAAGAAGCTTCGTACCCAGTATATCGTAGAAAATCTTGGAGATAGTGGCGCTATGCCGTACTTTATCGGAGGTCATCCTGGCTTTAACTGTCCTTTACTTGATGATGAAAAGTATGAAGATTACTATTTGGAGTTTGAAGAGGAAGAAACTTGCAGCGTTCCTCTCTCTTATCCTGAAACTGGTATGTTAAACTTTCTCGAACGTACAAGCTTCTTAAATCATCAAAAAGAACTAGATTTGGACTATGATATCTTTGCTAAAGATGCAGTGACCCTTGATGAGCTAAAATCGCGGACTGTTGCTCTTCGTTCTCGGAATCATGATAAAGGGTTACGTTTGGAATTTCAAGAATTTCCAAATCTAATTATCTGGTCAACTATTAACAAAGGACCATTTATAGCCTTGGAACCTTGGTCAGGTTTGTCGACCTCGTTAGAAGAGGAGGATTATTTAGAAAGCAAGAAAAATGTCCGTCTACTCCCAGCAGGAGAAAAAGAAGAAATTGGATTTGATATTACTATTTTTTAAAGAAAAATTTTAAAAATGTTTAAAAACAAACATATAATGTTGACAATGAACATAAAATGTTGTATTATAAACTTGTGAATCAAATAACGTTTAATGTTTTAAAACATTTTAGTTCATTATATAGAAAATTAAAGGAGGACTTAATATGTCTATTATCATTGGTGCAGATGCTGCAGGTTTGAGATTGAAAGAAGTTGTGAAAGACTTCTTGGAAAAAGAAAACTTCCACGTAGTGGATGTTACGGCTGAAGGTCAAGACTTTGTTGATGTGACTCTTGCTGTTGCTGCAGAAGTAAACAAAGAAGAACAGAACCTTGGTATCGTGATTGATGCTTATGGTGCTGGTCCATTTATGGTTGCAACTAAAATCAAAGGTATGGTAGCGGCAGAAGTATCAGACGAGCGTTCTGCTTACATGACTCGCGGACACAACAACTCACGTATGATCACTATGGGTGCAGAAATCGTTGGTGATGAATTGGCGAAAAATATTGCTAAAGGATTTGTTAACGGTAAATACGACGGTGGACGTCACCAAATTCGGGTCGATATGTTGAACAAAATGTGCTAATTAGATTACAGTAAGAAAGGTAAGATAAAAATGAGAATTGCAATTGGATGTGACCACATCGTAACAGATGAAAAAATGGCGGTTTCAGAATTTTTGAAATCAAAAGGACATGAAGTCATTGACTTTGGTACTTACGACCATGCTCGTACACACTACCCAATTTTTGGTAAAAAAGTGGGGGAAGCTGTAACTAGCGGTCAAGCTGATCTTGGGGTATGTATCTGTGGTACTGGTGTTGGTATCAACAACGCTGTCAATAAAGTTCCAGGCGTTCGTTCTGCTTTGGTTCGTGATATGACAACAGCTCTTTATGCTAAAGAACAGTTGAATGCCAACGTTATTGGTTTTGGTGGTAAGATTACTGGTGAATTGCTCATGTGCGATATCATTGAAGCTTTCATCAATGCTGAATACAAACCATCAGAAGAAAATAAAAAATTGATTGCGAAAATTGAGCACGTTGAAAGTCACAATGCTCATCAAGCAGATGCAAACTTCTTTACAGAATTCCTTGAAAAATGGGATCGCGGTGAGTACCACGACTAAGAGGTGGCGCATGATTTTAACAGTCACGATGAATCCATCCATTGATATTTCCTATCCTTTGGATGAATTGAAAATTGATACTGTCAACCGTGTGGTGGATGTGACCAAGACAGCTGGTGGTAAAGGGCTCAATGTTACACGAGTTCTTTCAGAATTTGGTGATTCTGTTGCTGCTACTGGTTTGGTCGGTGGCAAACTTGGTGAGTTTTTAGTAGAACATATCGACGATAAAGTAACGAAACGTTTCTTCTCAATTCAAGGAGAGACTCGTAACTGTATCGCTATTCTGCACGGAGATAACCAAACAGAAATTCTTGAGAAAGGACCCGAAGTTCTGGAACAAGAAGGTCAAGATTTCTTGGCTCATTTCAAAAATCTTCTTGACACTGTGGAAGTAGTGGCTATCTCTGGTAGTCTGCCAGCAGGTCTTCCAGTTGACTACTATGCAAACTTGGTAGAACTTGCTAATCGCGCAGGAAAACCAGTTGTTCTGGATTGCTCAGGTGCAGCTCTTCAGGCTGTCCTTGAATCACCGCACAAACCAACAGTTATTAAACCAAATAACGAAGAATTGTCTCAGCTTCTTGGGAGAGAAGTTTCTGAGGAGTTGGATGAATTAAAGGAAGTTCTTCAAGAGCCTCTATTTGCAGGTATTGAGTGGATTATCGTTTCACTTGGTGCAAATGGTGCTTTTGCCAAACATGGGGACACTTTCTATAAAGTAGATATTCCTAGAATTCAGGTAGTCAATCCTGTCGGATCTGGAGATTCTACTGTTGCGGGTATTTCCTCAGGACTTCTTCATAAGGAATCGGATGCAGAACTCCTCATCAAGGCAAATGTCCTTGGTATGCTCAACGCTCAAGAAAAAATGACAGGTCATGTTAACATGGCCAACTATCAAGCTCTATATGATCAATTATTAGTGAAAGAGGTATAAAATGGCTTTAACAGAAAATAAACGTGCATGCTTAGAAAAACTTTCAGATGAGAATGGCATTATCTCAGCTCTTGCCTTTGACCAACGTGGTGCTTTGAAACGCCTCATGGCTCAACACCAAGAAGCAGAACCAACAGTAGAACAAATGGAAGAACTGAAAGTTTTGGTTGCAGATGAATTGACTAAATACGCTTCTTCTATGCTTCTAGACCCTGAATATGGACTTCCAGCTACAAAAGCTCTTGCACCAAATGCTGGTCTTCTCCTTGCTTATGAGAAAACTGGTTACGACACAACTAGCACTAAACGCTTGCCAGACTGCTTGGATGTTTGGTCTGCCAAACGCATCAAAGAACAAGGTGCGGATGCAGTCAAGTTCTTGCTTTACTATGATGTAGACAGCTCTGACGAACTTAATCAAGAAAAACAAGCCTACATCGAACGCATCGGTTCAGAGTGTGTGGCGGAAGATATTCCATTCTTCCTTGAAATCCTCGCTTATGATGAAAAAATTGCTGACGCAGGTTCTGCAGAATACGCAAAAGTGAAACCACACAAGGTTATCGGTGCCATGAAGGTCTTCTCAGACCCACGCTTCAACATCGATGTCTTGAAAGTAGAAGTTCCAGTCAACGTCAAATACGTTGAAGGATTTGGCGATGGTGAAATCGTGCATACTCGCGAAGAAGCAGCAGCTTTCTTCAAAGCACAAGATGAAGCAACCAACTTGCCATACATCTACTTGAGTGCAGGTGTATCAGCCAAACTCTTCCAAGAAACACTTGTCTTTGCCCACGAATCAGGCGCAAACTTCAACGGAGTTCTTTGCGGACGTGCAACCTGGGCTGGATCAGTTGAAGCCTACATCAAAGATGGTGAAGCAGCAGCTCGTGAATGGCTACGTACAACTGGATTTGAGAACATTGACGAACTTAACAAAGTTCTCCAAACAACAGCGACTTCATGGAAAGAACGCATCTAATTTAATCTTGAATGTAGAAATCAAAAAACGTAGTAAGTTTCAGGACTTGCTACGTTTTTCTTCTATATAAGCTAGTTTTTCAGCTCGTTTCTTCTTTTTGAAGAGGGCTTCAGCCGACATGGCTGCAGATTTGTCGGGATGTTCTTCTTGATAGATGAGTGTGACGGGCAATCGGGCGCGAGTGTACTTGGCTCCTTTTCCAGCCTGATGTGTTTTGAGACGAGCTTCTACATCAGTTGTATAGCCTGTGTAGAGGGTGCCATCTCCGCATTCAAGGACGTACATATAGGCTTTATTTTCCATAGTAAATCTCTTGAATTTCTGGTGTATAGCTGCCGTCTTGCTCGTGGATAAAGAGAGGCGGGAGGATTTTNAGACCGTCTGGTGAACCATCTTTGATTGCCTCAATTAAAAGCATATTGGCTTCTCTCCCCTGCTTGGGATAGACAAACTGGATGCGCTTAGGCGCTAGATTATGGTTTTTCATGGTTTCTAAAATATCCAAAAATCGGTCAGGACGGTGAACCATTGCTAAGCGACCATTGGACTTGAGAACTCGCTGGGCAATCGTGCAAATTTCTTCTAAGTTGGTAGCAACTTCGTGACGCGCTAGCAGATAATGCTCACTGCCGTTAAGATTGGAATGTTCATCGACCTTGAAATAGGGAGGATTGCAGAGAATGATGTCAACCTTACTGCCAGAGATGTGGTTGCCTAGATTTTTTAAGTCGTCATGGATAACCTGCATCTGTTGAGCAAGGTCATTCAGTTCAATGGAACGCTGGGCCATATCTGCCAAACGCTCCTGAATTTCCACTGCTAAAATCTGGGCCTGAGTCCGTGTGCTAGCAAAGAGACCAACAGCCCCGTTTCCAGCGCAGAGATCGACGATTAGCCCTCGGTTGGGTAATTTTGGAAAGCGAGAAAGCAGGACACTATCGACTGAATAGCTAAAAACCTCGCTATTTTGAATGATTTTAATATCAGTAGAAAAGAGCTGATTAACTCTTTCTCCGTCTTTTAATTTTGCTTCTGTCATACCAACATTATAGCATGATTAAGTGCTATTCCAAAGAAGAAAGAGAAATTTTATAGGAAAAAACACCTGACAGAAACAGTCAGGTGCGAATTTTAGTTGAATTCATATTTTTGCTTGATAGTACAAGCGATGAAAATTCCGATAAAGAAAACCATGAGAATCAGATAGACTGGCAAGGTTGCGGCTGTCAATGTTGCAATTTCCAAAAGGTGCTGCAGGACAAAGGCTGATAGATAGAATCCAAAGACAGAAAAGATAATGAGCAGGCTACGCCAGAGGTTGAGTGGCAGACAGGCCCGGATGACGGACAGGAAGCTGATGCTGCCTAGCAAGTAGTAGGTCAGAGTGGCCATTTCGATGTCGCTCCAGCCATGGCTGCTGCCCCAGATACGGACAAATAGCACGCTGAAGATAATCATGAGGGAGCTTGGCAGAGCCAGCTGTAGGGAGCGTTTGAGGAAGTGCTTTTCAACCGGCTTAATATTGCGCTCAAAGGTGAGGACAAAGGGTGGGAAACCTTCGACAAACTGGTCAATCAAGGTGATCTGAATCGGGATGAATGGGAAAATCAAGAGGTATTCAGGTTTTCCGAGCAGGATACTGGCGATACAGATAATAGCCAGGATGAAAGAATAAATGGTCTTGATGAAGAAAATAGGAGCAATCCGGCCGATATTGTTAACGACTCGGCGACCTTCAAAAAGAATCTCAGGGACATCGTTAAAGTCGGAGTTAAGAAGGACCAAGTTGGCAATTTGCCGAGTTGCGGGGTCGCCCTCGGCCATGACGATGGAGCAGTCTGCTTCACGCAAGGCCAAGATATCATTAACCCCATCTCCGGTCATGGCTGTTGTCCGACCAGCGGCCTTAAGAGTCTGGATGAGCAGCTTCTTTTGATGGGGAGAAACACGGCCGAAGATAGCTGTTTCTTCGGCCTGCTCAATCAGTTCTTGATCGCTGATTTTAGAGCAGTCGATGTAGCTGGCGTAGTTAGCAAATCCAGCCTGGCTCGCGATATGGGAAACGGTCACAGGATTGTCACCAGAGATGATTTTCAGATCAACATCCTGAGAGCGCAGGTAGTCCAGTGTCTCAGCCGCTCCCTCACGAATAGGGTCGGTGATTTCCAGAACAGCTAAAGCGATCATATCTTCAGGCAGACGGATGCTGTGTTTGTCTAGCACTTGGTCGCTGTGAGCCAGCACCAAAACCCGCGATCCGCGTTTTTGAGCCTCTCCAACCGCTGCAGGATTGCTGTCCAGCAGTATTTCGGGAGCCCCCAGAAAGATAGTTCCGACACTGGATAAGTGCATAGCGCCCCATTTTCGGTCACTAGAAAATGGAATAACATTGTCGCTAGTATAGGTGTGCTCCAGGTGGCCGTATCCCTTGCGGATAGCCTGGGCTGTTGGGTTATTATCCTCGCTGGTTTGGATGTAGGCTGCTAAGATTTGACCGACGGTCTCATCAGAAAACTTATCTGACAGGCTATGCAAGGCTTCAACAGTCATCTTACCTTGGGTAATTGTACCGGTCTTGTCCAGGCAGAGAGTATCTACCCGAGCCAGCGTCTCAACAGAATACATTTCCTGAACAAGGACCTTGCGCATGCCTAGCTTGATGACAGCTGTCAGGAGTGACGTGACTGTTAGCAGGGCGATTCCCTTAGGCAGCATACCCAAAAGAGCTGTCGAGCTGGTAATGACAGAGTTCTTGACAGGCAGGCCCTTTATCATCAGGGCTTCAAAGAAGAGAGCCATTCCGAAAGGAATGATGATTTTTCCAGTAAAGCGAGAAATTTTCGCAAGATTGTATAGAATGCGCGAGTTGATAGGCTTGAGGGTTTTAGCCTCAGTCATGAGCTTGTTGGCATAGTTGTCTGCGCCGACATGGTGTACCTCAGCATAGATCTGCCCACTAGCCAGAAAGCTACCAGACAGCAGCTCAGCGCCTCCTTCCTTGAGAACCAAGTCACTCTCACCTGTCAGCATGGCTTCATTGGCTTCAGCAACACCCTCTACCACACGGGCATCACTGGGAATCTGCTCGCCGGCTGACAGCTTGATCAGATCGCCCAGTACAATTTCTTCCGGCTGAATCTTGACTTCCTGACCGTCGCGGATGACTGTGACCAGCTCTCGGCTGACCAGATTGAGCTTGTCAATCATGTGTTTAGCACGCAGCTCTGTAATAATACCAGTGACGGCGTTAAAGCTGATGACTGCGAAGAAGACCAGATTGCTCCAGGCTTGGACAGAGACCAAGGCTAGAGCAATAACAAAGTTAAGGGCATTAAAAAGGGTGAAAACATTCCGCTTAACGATTTGCCAGTTACTGGTGCTGGTGTCACTTGTAAAATTGTTGGTCAAGCCCTGCGAAATCTTTTCATCTACTTGGATTTTGTTTAAACCAATTAATTCTTTCTTATTCATGAAAATAATGATACCATTTTTTTATAGAAATAGCTATCAGAATCAGCTGTTACAGCCAAAGTTTGGAAAAATATTGCAGACTATAAGGGTATAAGGTATAATGGGAAAGGATGTAATAAATTTCAAGTACAATCACAGTTTGAAATAAGGAGAGTTTATGTTTTATACCTATTTGCGAGGTCTTGTGATTTTTATTCTCTGGGCTTTAAACGGCAATGCCCATTACCATAATAAAGAAAAGATTCCTTCACAAGATGAAAATTATATCTTGGTGGCCCCTCACCGGACATGGTGGGATCCAGTTTACATGGCTTTTGCGACCAAGCCCAAGCAGTTTGTCTTTATGGCTAAGAAAGAACTGTTTGAAAATCGGGTGTTCGGCTGGTGGATTCGCATGTGTGGTGCCTTTCCAATCGACCGAGAAAATCCCGGTCCGTCAGCTATCAAGTACCCTGTCAATATGCTGAAAAAGAGCAATCGCTCACTGATTATGTTTCCAAGCGGCAGCCGGCATTCTACGGATGTCAAGGGAGGAGTAGCAGTGATTGCTAAGATGGCTAAGGTCCGTATCATGCCAGTGGTCTATGCTGGTCCCATGAGTCTCAAAGGCTTAGCAGCTGGGGAGCGCGTAGATATGAACTTCGGTAATCCGATTGATATTTCTGATATCAAAAAGATGAATGATGAAGGAGTTGAGGAAGTGGCTCGTCGGATTCAGGCAGAGTTTGACCGCTTGGATGCAGAAGTGGCGCCTTATCAAACAGGTAAAAAACCAAATGTCTTCTGGAGAATTTTGCGAGCACTAGCCTTTATTCCAGCCGCCTTGATTGGTATTCTGACCTTCATTTTTAGTTTCCTCGCAAGCTTTGTCTGGGATCCAGATAAGCATAGAAAATAATGCTAACAGCTTTTAGATTTTTATCTAAAGGCTGTTTTAGTTTTTCTTATTTATATTTGGAACTTTGTTTCAGATTTTTATATTTCCCTTTTCTTTTACGAATATAAAGATAAAGGAGAAAAATTATGTTTGAAGAAATAGTTGAAAAATTAAAGGAATACAAAATTTTTGTTGGACTTTCCTTATTGGGGGTCGTCTTGGCTGGCTTTTTCTTGCTGAAGGGCAACGCTCAGCCACAGAATCAGGTCAGTGCACTGGCTCAGGAAGTGGTCACATCAGCTTCATCTGAAACCAATGCAGAAAAAAGAAGTGCTAATCAGGAAAAAATCGACTCAGAAAAGGATATGGATTCAGAGGAATCTGAGAAAGAAGTAACAGTTGATGTCAAAGGTGCTGTCAAAAATCCAGGAGTTTATCAGTTGCAGGCAGGAGCGCGTGTGCATGATGCCCTACAAAAAGCAGGTGGCCTATTGCCAGATGCTGAGTCCAAATCCATCAACCAAGCTCAAAAATTAACAGATGAGGCAGTTGTTTATGTAGCAAAAGTCGGTGAGGAAGGAGCAGATGTGACGCAAACTAGTCAGACGCCAGCTGGAAATGGGGGAACAGAAAAAGGAAAGTCTGGCTTGGTCAATCTCAATACGGCGACCGAAGCTGAACTTCAGACAGTTTCAGGCATCGGTCAAAAGAAAGCACAAGACATCATCGCTTATCGGGAAGCCAATGGCAAGTTTAAGTCAGTAGACGAGCTGAAAAATGTTTCAGGAATCGGTGCAAAAACCTTAGAAAAGTTAAAAGACTATGTCACAGTGGATAAATAAATTTCCCATCAAACCTATCTATTTCTGTCTTTTGCTGGTGCTGGCCTACTTTGCGATTTACACTAGTAGTCTGCCAGCTTATCTAGGTTTGGCAGTTCTCCTTGTTCGGCTCTTTTGGCTTTATTCGACTAGAAATAGCCTGCTTGTTTTGGTGTTCTTGAGTCTCTTTGCAGGATTCTTCCTATTTCGGAGAGAAATGGCTAATCAAGCCTTTCAAGATGAACCGAAAACCATATCTGCCATTGTGATCAAGCCAGATACAATTAAAGTCAATGGCGACTCGCTTTCTTTTCGTGGCTATTCCAATGGTCGAACTTATCAGGCCTTTTATAAAATCCAGTCAGAACAGGAAAAAATCGCTTTTCAAAAGCTGAGCGATCAATTGTTTTTGGAGATTGATGGAGAACTCAGTTTAGCAGAAGACCAGCGCAATTTTTCAGGTTTTGACTATCAGGCTTATCTAAAAACGCAAGGGATTTATAGGATTTTAAAAATCAATCAAATCAAGTCCAGTCAGCATTTTAGCAGTCTTAATCCTTGGGACTGGCTGTCGGTCTGGCGCAGAAAGGCTCTGGTTTATATCAAAGAAAACTTTCCTAGCCCCATGAGCCACTATATGACTGGACTTTTGTTTGGTGATTTGGATACAGATTTTGCTGAGATGAATGAGCTTTATTCCAGTCTGGGGATTATCCACCTCTTTGCCCTATCTGGCATGCAGGTCGGCTATTTCATGGATGGTTTTCGCAGGATTCTCCTCAAATCTGGTTTGAAAAAAGAAACTGTCGATTGGATTCAGTTGCCCTTTTCCTTTATTTATGCGGGTTTGACGGGCTTTTCAGTGTCGGTCGTGAGGAGTTTAGTGCAAAAGCTGCTCTCGCAGTTTGGTGTGACTAAGTTGGACAACTTTGCTTTGACAATCATGCTCTTATCCATTTTCATGCCAAATTTTCTCTTGACGACGGGTGGCGTTCTTTCCTGTTCCTATGCTTTTGTCATCTCTATCATGGATTTTGAGCATTTACCTCCTATAAGAAAGGTGCTGGCAGAAAGTCTGACTATTTCACTGGGAATTCTACCGATTCTGATTTTCTATTTTTCCGAATTTCAGCCTTGGTCTATTCTGCTGACTTTTCTATTCTCAGTCGTTTTTGATCTTTTTATGCTTCCAGCCCTGACCTTTATTTTTGTCCTATCACCTCTTTTGAAAATCACTCAGGTCAATGTCTTATTTGAACTGTTGGAAGGGCTAATCCGTTGGACGGCGGCTATTTCTTCTCGACCAGTGGTTTTTGGTCAGCCATCTATCTGGGTGATGCTAGGCCTGCTTATCACTCTTGGCTTGCTCTATGATTTTCGCAGACAGAAGAAAGTTGTGACCTTACTTAGCTTGGTTCTTGCTCTGCTATTTTTCCTTACTAAACATCCTCTACAAAATGAAATTACAGTCATTGATATTGGGCAGGGAGATAGCATTTTCTTACATGATTGGCGGGGGAAATCTGTTCTGATTGATGTGGGTGGTCGAGTGGAGATTGGCAAGAAAGAAGCATGGCAGAAGAGGACTGCTTCGACAAATGCAGAAAAGACCTTGATTCCCTATCTGAAAAGTCGGGGAGTGAGTCGCTTGGATGTACTGGTTTTGACCCACACAGATGCCGATCACATGGGTGATATGTTGGAGGTGGCCAAGCATTTCTCTATAAAGGAAATTTACGTATCTAAGGGAAGTTTGACCCAGTCGGATTTTGTGGAGAAATTGGAGCGGATGCAGACGGGAGTTCATGCGGTAGAAGTAGGAGATAGCCTTCCAATTTTTGATGGAGCACTGCAAGTTCTTTATCCTGAGGAGACGGGCGACGGCAGCAATGACGACTCTGTCGTCTTATATGGACAATTTTTTGGAACCAGCTTTTTGTTTACGGGAGATTTAGAGGAGAAAGGCGAAGCTACCTTGATGCGGCGTTTTCCGCAACTCAAGGTGGATGTCTTAAAAGCAGGACACCACGGTTCTAAGGGCTCCTCCAGCACAGAATTTTTACATCAGCTTCAGCCCAAAATTGCCCTCATTTCTGCCGGTAAGAATAACCGCTACAAGCATCCTCATCGGGAAACTCTGGACAGATTTGAGAACATTCAAACACAGATTTTCCGGACAGATGAACAAGGAGCTATTCGCTTCAGCGGCTGGGATTCATGGCAGATTGAGACGGTGCGTTAGAAAATAAGAATAATAATTTATCAAAGCTATATCAATTGTTTTCTCGTGTTTCGGTAAGCCGTAGAACTGTGAGTTTTACTGGAATACAATAAATGAGAAAAGAGTCGTCAAGAACGAGAAACTAGTCAGCTTTACATTAAAAATCGGTATGTTCGGATCAATATAGGTTAGGTTCGATTCATTTTTGATCTAGAATTTGAAGATTAAGTGATATTGAGGTGTATCTGAATTTGAGTGATGGAAGCTAAAATATGGTATAATGTAAAAATAAAAAGAATTAAATTTAAGTTGGGAGCATATACTATGAAGTTCACACCAGAGAATAAAACAATAAAAACAATGTTTCGTTCATATCCTATTATGAGTATTCCGAACTTCCAGAGAGAGTATAGTTGGGATAAGTATTACTATAAACAGTTTTTTGAAGATATTATTGAAGGAATAGAACAAAAAGACGGAAAATTAAGTATTACAGATTATTTTGTAGGAACTATGGTTTTTTCAGGTTCTGAAAAAAATGATGTAAGTATAGAAGTTATTGATGGTCAACAACGTCTAACTGTTATTACTATATTGTTATCTGTTTTGACAAATAAATTTAAAAATATAAATGAAAAAGAATTGGCAAGTGCAACATTTAATTATATTAAAACTAAAGATGATTATGGAATGCCGATTCCTAAGTTGAAAAGCATTACTTCCTACCCTTATTTTGAATCGTATGTCCAATCAATTGAAAAATGTGAAGTCTCTCCAGCAACGGAAGAGGAAGAGAATATAAAAAAAACTTATGATTATTTTGAATTAGCACTTGAAGAACAAAATTTAAGAAAATTTAGTAAGTTTGATACAAGTATTCCTTATAGAAATTTATTAGTAGCAATTAGAGATCAGATTCTTCAGATTAATGTTATTTCTATTTTAACTGAAGAAAAGGAATATGC
>NZ_RJNA01000002.1 GCF_003943815.1 Streptococcus cristatus
CGAGAATAGACGCCTGTAGCCTCAAATATAATCTCAGGGTTATGAACAGTTTTCAAGTCGCCCAACAGGCGATTGAATCCAATGGCATCATTGAGTATGGTGTAGCCATGAACCTTCTCACCGTTGACTAAAATGGCCACCTCAGAACTTGTTTTACTGCCATCAATTCCAAATACTACACGCATGACATTACCTCTTTTGTCTTGAATAATTCCATGTTTTAGTGATTTTATTTTCAATACGCGACGTTTAGCGTCCCACATACTTTGATCAAACTCCACCTAAAACAAGGTGTCTTGCCAGTTTGTCAAACGACGTCTAGCGCCATAGAGCCCCACGACTTTACAAGACACCACTACTTTAACATAAAGAAAAAGTAGTGAGTACTCTCTCGCGTCGGAGATTTCTTCACTACTAATCTTAGTATGTTTTCTACAACAAAATAGACTCTATAATTCCTATGGTGGCTTTACCTACTACAGAAATTATAGAGCCAAGAACTTTAGCTTGCATACCCAATAGCTAAAGTTCTTTTGGTAGTGTAAAATAAGTTGTGTAAACACAAAAAGGAAGAAATCCGTTATAGTAGAGTTACGAAACATTACTAGAACGAGGTTTATTCCTATGACTCAGTTTACCACAGAACTACTTAACTTCTTAGCCCAAAAGCAAGATATTGATGGATTTTTTCGTTCATCCCTTGAAACAGTTATGAACGATCTGCTTCAAGCAGAGTTATCAGCCTTTTTAGGGTATGAGCCTTACGATAAAGCTAATTATTTTAAAGCCAACAGTCGTAACGGAACGTATTAAAGGAAATTCAAGGTTCAAATATTTGGGGTGAACAGAAAAAGCATCCCGTATTTTTGATACGAAATGCTTTCAATAAGTGTAAATAAGTTTTAACGTTTACTAAATTGTGATGCTTTACGAGCTTTCTTCAAGCCTGGTTTCTTACGTTCTACCATACGAGCATCACGAGTAAGAAGGCCTGCGCGTTTCAATGAATCACGGAAGTCTGGGTCTACTTGAAGAAGGGCACGAGCGATACCGTGACGGATAGCTCCTGATTGACCAGCGTAACCACCACCATCAACGTTTACAAAAACGTCGTATTGACCAACAGTTGAAGTAACTGCGAATGGTTGGTTGATAACCAAACGAAGGTCAGCGTGTGGGATGTACTCTTCAACATCTTTTTTGTTTACAGTGATTTTACCAGTTCCTGGAACAAGGCGAACGCGTGCAACAGCGTTTTTACGACGTCCAGTACCTGCATATTGTGCTTGTGACATACTTTATTGTTCCTTTCCTTAGATAAGTCCTGAAATATCAAGAACTTCTGGTTGTTGTGCAGCGTGAGTGTGCTCAGCGCCTACAAATACTTTCAACTTCATACCTTGAGCGCGGCCAAGAGTATTGTGTGGAAGCATACCTTTAACTGATTTTTCGATCAAACGAACAGCGTTCTTAGAGCGAAGTTCACCAGCAGTGATAGACTTCAAACCACCTGGGTACATTGAGTGAGTGTAGTAAACTTTATCAGTTGCTTTTTTACCAGTCAATTTAACTTTTTCAGCGTTGATAACGATTACGAAGTCACCTGTATCAGTGTGTGGTGTGAATGTTGGTTTGTTTTTTCCACGAAGTACGCTTGCTACAACTGCAGAAAGGCGTCCAAGAGGTACATCAGTAGCGTCTACTACATACCATTTGCGTTCAACTTCACCTGGCTTAGCCATGTATGTTGTTTTGTTCATGATTTCTCCTATATGAATATCGTTTTTGTTTACAGGGCGGATGTTCCGGTCCGCGGGTTATTTGAAAGGTTCCGGGGCCTTACAAATGGGGTAAACAATACCGCCTACTATCATACCAAATTTTCTAACCAAAAGTCAATATATTTGATGCAATTATTTATAAAATAACGATTTCATTTCTATTTAGTCTGAAAGTTCACTGCCAATGCTAAAGAGTCCTAGAGTACCTGGGCCGGTATGCGTAGAAATAACCGGACCAAGAGGCAGGATAAGGACTTCTGTGACCTGTCCAGAAGCTAAAAGTTGCTCCCTGACATTTTCAGCGACTTCTTTATCGCCTGCATAGGCAATGACTACAAGTGGCTCAGAAATGGTCTCTAGAGTCATCCGAACCACCTCAGCCTGCGCCTTCTTCTTGCCTCGCACCTTAGCGACCGAATCCAGACTTCCATCAGCTGTCACCGCGATGATGGGCTTGATATTGACCAAGCTTCCCATGAGAGCCGCTGCCTTGGAAATACGGCCACCCCGCATAAGGTGGTTGAGGTCATCCACCAAGAAATAGGTCTTTACTCTAGGCACTAGACTTTGAAGCAAGTCTGCCGTCTGCTCTAAGCTTTGACCTGCTGCTCTCGCTTCTACAGCCTTCATGACCAAGAGCCCTTCACCCATCGAAGCTGCCTTGGTATCAAGGATGGTGATGATCGCCTCAGGATAATCCTCTAAGACCATCTCCCGCGCCATGACTGCACTTTGGTAGGTTCCAGACAAGGCTGAAGCAAAAGCCACATAGAGAACTGCTGTGCCCTCCTGAGCATACTGGCGGAAAACATCTTCAAATTGGCCAACATTGATCTGGCTGGTAGTCGGCTTGCTGCCCGACTCCATCTTGGCTAAAAGCTGCTCACTGGTCAGCTTATCCGATCCGACAGTCTCGTAGGTTTGCCCGTCCAGCTGAATGGTCAAGCCCAGAACCTGCACATCATGTTCTTGGGTCCAGCTTTCTGGCAAGTCTGCTGTCGAATCCGTTAAAATTTTAAAGGTCATTATTTTTCTCCATCATTTTTCAGTTCCCACAGAGAGGTTACCTCCATGGACATAAGCGGGTTAGTAGTGGTGCTTTGACTGCCACCATATCGGGACTGGCTACTGGAAATTGCTTACTTCTTAGGAAAGCTATTTCGCTCGGTCAGTCTAGGATACATTAGCCCACCCGATTTCTAAAGACTTCATACATGAGAATGGCTGCTGCGACGCTGGCATTGAGGCTTTGGACATGACCATTCATGGGAATGGTCAACATCTCGTCCACCTGCTTCTTGATGTTGCTGGAAATGCCCTTACCTTCGTTGCCGATGATGAGGGCTAGCTTACCTGCCGTATTCCACTTATGAACAGGCGTTCCCTGCATATCCGTCCCAAAAATCCAGAAGCCAGCTTCCTTGAGCTTGTCCAGGGTCTGGCTGAGATTGGTCACACGGGCAATGGGAATGTGCTCGATAGCGCCTGTAGAGGTCTTGGCCACAACTGGTGTCACGCCGACTGCTCGGTGCTTAGGAATGATCACTCCCGTGACATTGGTCGCGTCAGCCGTGCGCAAGATAGAGCCTAGATTATGCGGGTCTGTCAAGCCATCCAAAATCAACAGCAGAGGATTCTCTTCCTGCTCCGCTTTTTTCAAAACATCCACCAAATCTGCATAGGCAAACTCCGATACCCGCAAGACAAAGCCTTGGTGAACGGCTCCATCCGTCATCTCCTGCAAGGTTTTCTTGGGGGTCCAAGAGATAGAGACCTTCTTTTCTGCAGCTAGATCTTTCAGCTTGCTCACGTTTTTCCCACGCAAGTCGTCCTGAATGTAAAGTTTATTTCCCGTATTGGCCATCAAGGCCTCGGTCACAGCATGCACGCCGTAAACAATATCATTTTTTTCCATACTAACAGTATATCACAAGCTCCCCAAAAAAATCTGTCTAAAAACTAAATATCTCTCTATGACAGCCGAGCATTTCTCAGCAATCAGCTAAAAACTGCATTTTAGTATCCTATTTATTTTTGAAACAATTCCTTATCTGAGACTTAGAAACCAGCTAGACTAGCCAGTTCCGCTAGCCGTTTTCCAAACAAGAGATATCCCTTCTCGTCAAATACTTACTTTTGGCCAATAGTTAACAAAAAGTATCATTTACCTCAAAAACTAAAGGAAAGTAACCGGCCGAGGCCTAGATTGCCACGAATCTATAGGAAAAGTGACCAGCCGAGGCCTAGGTTGCCATGAATCTATAGGAAAAGTGACCAGCCGAGGTCTAGGTTGGCATTAATCTATAGGGAAAGCGATTAGCCGAGGCTTAAGCTAGACATACTTCCTCTAAGCGGTCACTCCAATAGGTCAAGCTTTTTATCATAGAGCCCAAAATCTAAACATGCAACAAAAAAAGTTCCACTTTTCAGTGGAACTTTTCTCTCTAATTCAGCAACTAGCAATTAACATCAGCAAGTTGTCTGATTTAGTTATTCTTAAGTGCTTCTTTGATTTCACCAACTGTTGCAGCAACACTTTTATCTTGGAAAGATTTTAATTCTTTATTGCCATTCTCATCAGTTGTCTCTACTGGATTACTGTAGTCATCTGTAGAGCTAGTTGTAAAACCACCTGATTTGTCTGCAATGATCAGTTTACTGTCTGATAAACCTGAAAAGTAGTCATTAATTTCTTTTTCAGATTTACCTTTTAGTAAATTCTTATAAATTGAAATCGTCTGATTTTCGTTTGTTTTACCGATTGTTGTTTCTGCAATAACTGGTTTCAGCAAAGCATATGAAGCAATTCCTAATGCTACGACTGATAAAGTTAACAGCATCTTTTTCTTAGCCATTTTTTGACCTACTTTCTTATTTCTAAGTTCTATATTCTACACAGTTCTCTAGCCTAACATAGAGTTTAGTAAGAATATATAAGAAAATGACACAACATAATTTACGACTTGAAATTTTTATATTTCTTTGCATTCCTCCTTACTAAATTATATAATGTAGTCAGAATCATGTAGTATTGTTTTAACTATTTTCAAGTTTTTTTGGAGATTATGATATGAGATATGATTTTGGAAAAGTTTATAAAGAAATTAGAAAGTCTAAAAATCTCACTCAGTCAGATGTGTGTGGCAATGTACTGTCTCCTACAACACTCTCTAAAATAGAGAATGGACTTGNCGTTCCAAAGTATGAGAACATGGCTTTTTTACTTCAGCAAATTAATATGAGCTTTGATGAATTTGATTATATTTGTAATCTTTACCATCCTAGTGAACATACCCAACTATTAAATCAAATCAGCAATATTCATTCAATTAGTGGAGTAGGAGAACTTGAAACTATTTATAAAAAATGTGAATCTTATCTAAAAACTCATTGGGATATCTCTATCCAAAAATTGCACCAATCCTTGACAGTCATACTTCAAGTCAGAAAGAATGGAATTTCAAACAGAGATAAGGTGACACAAGATATCGTTGACATTTTATGGAACAATCTAAAACACCATGACACCTGGTATGCATCAGATTTCAACATTTTAAACTCCATTCTTTTTGTCCTTCCTACGGAGACTATTCTAGATACCACTCAATTAATTCTTCACAGACTAGAAAAATACTCTGATTTCCAAAATATCCTTCCCATAAAACTAGCCCTCCTATCAAATTTATCCACCTTTTATTTTTATTACAAACACTTTCCGATGTGCAGTCATATTTGTTCGATTGTTATTAAAACAGCAAAATTACTTAAACGATATGATGCAATTGCATTTCATTCGGCCAGAATCGGAATTTGTGATGCTGATGAAGAGCTAATACAAAAGAATCTTGAAATATTACGTTTACTAGAGGAAGATGAGTTATTAAAAATTATTGAAAACGAAATAGCTGCATTTCATGCTACTAAAGCATCAAACGAAATGGGTATTCCATGGATGTTGTGATATGAGCTCTATAATTTTTACAGTGGTTCACTCCTTGTAGGAATTGTAGAGCTTATTTTAATGTAGAGATTAGTTTTCCTATTTTTAAACTATCCCTCCAACATCAAAAAAGAGAGAACAAATCGTTCTCTCTTGTGCTTGCATTTGTCATCCACTAGGGCTGACTAGAAGCTATTATTTTACTTTAGCAGTGCTTGTGATGACTTCAACTGCTTTTTTAACAGCGATATCATGTTTAAGCATTTCTTCTGAAAGCAATTGGCGAACGCGGTCTGCTTCCATGTTGTAGTCTGTTGCCAATGAAGTGATTTCTGCTTCAACTTCTTCAGCGCTAGCTTCAAAGCCTTCTGCTTTCGCAACTGCTTCTACAACAAGGTTCGTCTTAGTGCGTGCTGCAGCATCTGCTTCATATTGTTTGTGAAGGTCTTCTTGAGTTGTACCAGTGATTTGGAAGTACATATCAGGAGAGATACCTTGACGTTGCATGTTGCCGAGGAATTCGTTCACAGCGCGATGAACTTCTTCGTGAATCATTTCTTCTGGAAGGTCAACGATTTCTGCGTTTTCTACTGCAAGGTCAATCGCTGCTGCTTCAACTGCATCGTTGTAAGCTGCTTCTTTCGCTTCTGCTAATTCTTTACGGTATTTTTCTTTCAATTCAGCAAGAGTTTCAACTTCTTCGTCGATGTCTTTTGCAAGTTCATCATCAAGAGCTGGAACTTCTTTTTCTTTTACTTCATGGATTGTTGTAACGAATTTTGCTTCTTTACCAGCAAGGTCAGCTGCTTGGTAGTCTTCTGGGAAAGTTACAACAACGTCTACTGTTTCACCAGCTGAGTGACCAACCAATTGGTCTTCGAAACCTGGGATGAATTGACCTGAACCAAGTCCAAGTGAGAAGTTGTCACCTTTTCCGCCGTCAAATTCAACACCGTCAACAGAACCAACAAAGTCGATGACAACTGTATCACCTTCAGCTGCTGCTCCATCTTTCAGAACCAATTCAGCCAAGTTGTTGCGTTCACGCTCAATGCGCTCATCAACTTCAGCATCAGTCACTTCCTTAGAAACTTCTACAGATACTTCAAGGTCTTTGTAAGCACCCAATTTCACTTCAGGTTTTGTCACAACTTCAGCAGTGATCACCCATTCTTGACCTTTTTCCATTGAAGTCACATCAATTTTTGGTTGTGCAACCACTTCAAGACCAGCTTCTTTTACAGCTGCTTCATAAGCTGCTGGAAGCAATGCATTCAAGACATCTTGATAAAGTGATTCTTCACCAAAACGTTGGTTGAAGACTGGACGAGGAATATGGCCTTTACGGAAACCTGGTACAGCGATATTTTTCTTAACTGCATTAAAAGCACGATCCAAAGCAGGTTTGATTTGGTCTTGACCGATAGTAAAAGTCAATACTCCACGATTTGTTTCTTTGTTTTCAAATGATACAGACATTCTGTCAGTTCTCCTTCAAATTTTTTGCATACAATCCATTATAACATAAGTAGCAGTTTTTTCAAGCGACACCTTTTATTTTTCGCCTTTTTCCCCTTTCATACGCTGAAATCCAAGCTACTTTTTACTCTTTTTTGACCATTGACCAGCTCTTAGCAGACAATATTCTCCTATCACTGTGGGTTTATTTCCCTCACCAGCACGAGAATCAACTGGCAAAGTATGCCATTTGGGAAAAGAGAGTGAGACAGAAATCGGTCATTCGTTAGAATTCGATTTCGTCGTCCCACCTCCGCACAGTTGAGTAGGGCTGTAAAAGCTTATGAAATCAGCGTAGTAGAGCCCACTCAACCACTGCGTCTTGCTCGACATCTCAAAGACAATTGAGAGGCTAGGACTTTTGTCCCAGCCTCTCCTCCTCTATCCTACTAGGATTTTCGAATTCTATCTTCGATATAAGACGCTCTAGCTCCACCAATCAACTTAGGACGACTGGCAAGGGCGGTAACGTGAGCCTGACCCAAACTGCGTAGCTGAGGGCGAATCGGAACCTGAACATGCTTGACATGCATACCAATAGCCGTATCTCCCACATCCAAGCCAGCATGGGCTGTGATGAACTCAACTTCCACAGGATCTTTCATATAGTCAAAAGCCGCTAGCTGGCCACTCCCGCCTGCATGTAGACTGGGCAGGACATTGACAATCTCTAGGTCTTTCTTTTCTGCCAATTCTCGCTCCACGACTAGGGCACGATTGAGGTGCTCACAACCTTGAACAGCCAAGTAAATCCCCCGAGCTTGCAGAATATCCAACAAGGTCTTGACAATGACCTGACCGACTTCCCTACTAGAATGCTGGCCAATGTGTCCCCCCATGACTTCACTAGAAGATAGACCTAGGACAAAAATATTTCCCTTAACCAAACCCGCCTTGTCCAAGACATCTGTAGCGATCTGTCTGGTCTCCTTTTCAAGCTTCTCTAAATCCATCTCTTACCTCACTTACTCTGGCTGAACGGCTCTTTTCAAGACAAAGGGAAAAGCTCTGTAAAGGGCATAGCCAACCACCAAGCCAAAAATATTTTGCATGACATTGCCCCAAATCGCTGCGATAGCTGCACCCGGTCCACTCAAAATGCTACCAAAGAGAGCATAGCCGCCGACCATGGCAAGTCCAGCAAAGAGCAAGCCGATATAACGCTGCTTGCCAGTGAAGCCGGCAAAGTAGCCTTGAAGGCCATGACAGATGAGGCTAAAGACCATCCACTGAGGATAGCCCGCCACCAAGTCAATCAAGAGACCGGACAAGCCACCAACCAAGGCTCCTTCCTTACGACCAAAATAAAATGCGGTAAAGTAAATCCCTGCATCTAGCAAGGTTAGAAAACCAGTGGGCGTAGGGATTTTGAAAAAATTCCCTAAAACAATGGATAGGGCTGTAATGACAGCCAGCAAAGCGATTTTTCTTGTCTGATTATTTTTCATATTGAATAACTCCATACTGATCTGAGCGCTGGATAGCGCGGTAAACAAAATCTTTTGAATAGTTGACGGCTTCAAGAGGTGATTGACCTGTCAAAAGCTGACTAGCTATGCTAGAAGCAAAGGTACAGCCGGCTCCTGTATTATTATTTGGTAAAACAGGGCTTTCCAACAACACAAAGTCTCTGCCATCGTAAAATAAATCAAGGGCCTGATCTTGGCTGAAACGATTTCCTCCCTTGATGACGACATTTTGAGCTCCTAGTTCATGGAGGGTCACAGCCGCAGCCTTGAGGTCATCCAGACTCTTGATCTCTGACCGGGTCAGGATCTCTGCTTCTGGTAGATTGGGCGTGATAATGGTCGTATAAGGGAAAAATTTGATCAATTCATCTCGGAGGGCCGAAACTTCCACATCGTGGGTTTCCTTGCAGACTAAGACAGGGTCTAGCACGACTGGTATGCCCGCTTGCTTTTTGATGAAGTCCAGAGCCTGATCTGCAATGGCAACCGTTGGTAACAAGCCCAACTTGATAGCCGAAAACGGCACATCTTTGAGCGAAGAGAGTTGCTGCGCAAAGACCTGCTCGTCGGTCGGAAGAACTTCAAAGCCCTTGTCCGTCATCGCAGTCAAGCAAGTCACCGCTACAAAGCCATGCAGGCCATGGACCGTATAAGTAGCCAGATCCGCATGAAGACCACCACCACTAAAAATATCATTGCCAGAAAGGGCTAAAATCAGCTTATTCTTCATAGATAATCTCCTTTAGATAAAGACCATTAGGTGCTGCGGTTGGCCCTGCTAGCTGCCGATCCTTTTCTTCTAAAATCCGTTCGATTTGATTGACTGGCATCCGCTTATTTCCAATCTTGAGCAGAGTTCCCACCATGTTGCGGATTTGCTTATAGAGAAAGCCATTGCCCGAAAAAGTAAAGACTAGAAAATTACGCTGCGCATCAAAGGTCAGACGAGCCTTTGTAATCGTGCGAACCTTATTTTCCACACTGGTACCTGAGGCTGTAAAGCCCGTAAAATCATGCGTTCCCTCCAAAGCTTTAATGGCCTGCTCCATCAGAGGAATTTCCAAAGGATAGGGATAGTGGGTCGCATAGTGGCGCATCATCGGATTTTTTGGACGACCAATATCTACCAGAAACTCATAGGTCTTGCTGTGCGGCTTGTAACGGGCATGAAAATCTTCCGTCACTTCCTCCACAGAAATGACATCTATATCCTCTGGCGTCTGGGTATCCAAGGCAAAACGCAGCTTTTCTTCATCCCTAGCTGACGGGAGGTCAAAGTGAATGACCTGCCCAAGCGCATGAACGCCGCTGTCGGTCCGACCAGCTCCGTGGATGACAATGGGCTGGCCTTTGTTAATACGAGTTAAGGTTTTTTCAATTTCTTCCTGAACGCTCCGAGCATGAGGCTGGCGCTGAAAGCCAGCAAAGTCATGTCCGTCGTAGGAAATAAGGGCTTTATAACGAGTCATGCCACTATTTTAACAGGAAAAAAAGCCTGTCGCAAGAGAGAAAGAATATAACTGTCTGGGTACAGAAAGCATTGACAGAAAGAGCGAAATCAAGTAAACTAAAAAATGCAAGGAGGATACTATGGCAAAGGATATTTCTTATAGGCAAGGGCAGGAGCGCTTTCGTTATCGGGCTGCTGCACTCATCATTGAGGAGGAAGCCCTCTGTGTCATATCTTCTCCTAGCGAGGATTATTTCTATTCAGTGGGAGGGGCAGTCAGATTTGGAGAGACTTCTAAAGAAGCTGTCCAGCGAGAAGTTTTCGAAGAAACCGGACAAACGTATGAGATTGAAAAGCTGGCTTTTGTCCATGAAAATTTATTTTCAAACTCAACCGGCGTCCTCAAGGGACTAGAATGTCATGAGATTTGCTTCTATTACCTGATGAAGTCTCACGGCAAGCAATTTGACTACCAACATAACCAAGAACAAGTCTATTGGATTCCCCTGACAGACTTGGAGAACTATAAAGTTTTTCCAAAGGACATCACACACATCCTCAAGCACCTCCAGATAGGCATCCAGCATATCATCAGTAAAAAGAGAGTGGGACAGAAATCGGTCATTCGTTAGAATTCGATTTCGTCGTCCCACCTCCGCACAGTTGAGTAGGGCTGTAAAAGCTGATGAAATCAGCGTAGTAGAGCCCACTCAACCACTGCGTCTTGCTCGACAATCCAAAGACAATTGAGAGGCTAGGACTTTTGTCCCAGCCTCTTTTATTCTCTCAACATGACTTGCTTAATAGTCAGTTGATCTAGCCTCCTGTTGGATAAATAGATTAAACTTTCATAGACTAAGACAAAGACTAGCAAAGTCATCAGGCAGACTCCAAAATCAAAATCATAGTCAACTTTCTGAGCTATGGATTTTTCCATCAATCTGAGTAAAAGCTGCATAATCCCGTATTGATAGCCCGTTCCTAAGACGAAGCCCAAAAAAGCAAGAAAGCGGTAGGGAGCAAACAAACTCTTATGGCACTCATTTCTGCTATAACCAAAAACCTTCATAATAGCTAGGGTTTCTTGATTTTCCTGCAGGAGTACTCCCAGAGACAGATAGAGGATTGCTACTGATAGGACAGTACCGATTGACATCATCATGATCTGAATGGTCTCATCTGTCAATTCTTTCATACCAAATGATAGTTGAATCATAGCTGAAAAGCACATGGAACCGAAAACGACAAAGAATATTAATAATTTTCTAGACCAGAGCAGGCTGGCAGAAAGGTCTGTTAAAAAGGGGCGGTCTTTCCTTATTTGCTTTACTGTTTTTCTTTTTGGTGACTTTTTACGAGAGCTGACCCGCTTGAGCAAGTCTAGAGCAGGCAAACGTAGACAATAACTAGCGTAGAGAACGGCTAAAACAGCAAAGGCAAGAGTCGGCAAGACAACGAGAAACAAGAAGAGGGGCCAATGTTGCCGGATGGTAATTTCAGGCAAAACTCCGCTTTGATTACGCAACTGATAAAAATGTGGCATCATGACAAACGAAGAGAAATAGCCAATGCTCGTTCCCAAACCAATTGGAAGACTAAAAAGCCAAAACTTTCGAGCAATTTCCCAGTTTTTATAGCCTAGAGCCTTTAAAACTCCTAATTCTGGCTTATGCTGGTCAATAAATTGCCGAATGTAAAAGAAGAGGAGGAGTATCGATGTTAGGGATAAAACAGCTCCGCTAATTGATGCAATCAACCAAGAAATCGCAACTTGAGCATCGTAAGCAGCTCGAATCTCAGGCAACCAATTTGTTTGATCTAGTAAACGGATATCCAGATAAAAATTTAGGAAGAGATTGGTCACAAAGACCGCGCAAAAGCTAATAATTGATACAACGACTAATCTATACAAATCTTTTATTGAAAACATAGCTTACCATCCAATCTCATAGGCTGTCTTGGGCTGGCTATTTGTCTCTAAGCTTTGAATCTGACCGCTATTGATATGAACCACAGTCTTAGCCATCTGAGCAATATTTGCATTGTGGGTCACCATGACCAGCGTAAAACCTAGCTCCTCTTGAAGACTTGAAATATAGGCTAGAATCTGACGACCTGTTGCTTCGTCCAAGGCTCCAGTCGGCTCGTCCAAAAAGAGGACACGCGGTCTTTTAGCTAGGGCTCGTGCAATAGCCACCCGTTGCTGCTCACCACCTGACAGCTGACTTGGATAATGCTGAAGTTTATCACCTAAACCTAAAGCCTCCAAAATACGGACATAATCTTGATTGCCTGCTAGATTAGCACCCATTTTGACATTTTGCTCCACTGTAAGATTTGGAAGTAAGAAATACTGCTGAAAAATAAAGGCAATCTTCGCTCGACGAAAAGCCGTCAATTGAGCTTCTGTCAGCTGAGATAGATCTTCCTCACCGTAGTATACATGACCACTGTCTGGTTTTTCTAGGCCTGATAAAACGTTGAGCAAGGTTGACTTTCCAGATCCAGAAGCTCCCAAAATGACCAAGTAATCTTGGTCAGCAATCTCCAAGTCGATCCCTTTTAAAACTTCTCTTCCATTGTAGGACTTACGAATTCCCTTTAATCTAATCATTCTTGCTTTCCTTTCATTTCCTTTAAGAAGGCAGTAAATACTTGCGTTAAGCGTTCTGTCACTTCCTCCTGACTAAAAGAATAAATACCCGATGCTATCATGCTAGCCAAACCATGAGAATAGATAAATAAATGCTGATAAACAAACTCTGCACTCTCTATGGACATGGGATAGTCCTCCACAATCGACTCTAATATCTGCTGATAACTATGGTCTTTCTGAGGTAAAAAGTCCTTGAAAGACTCAATGGGGTGCTTGTGAGGATTTAGATAGAGAATTTTAAAAAGCTGAGGTTCCTGACTGGCAAAAAGGATATAGGCCATGCCAACTGCTCTGAAAGGCTTGGCTCGCTCCAAAGCCGAACGGATATATTGGACCAGAACGAATTCAGCCGCCCGAACAACCGAATGACTTAGATCCTCCATATTTTCAAACTGACCGAAAATAACCTTGGGGCTAGACTGTAATCGTTCCGCCAGAGAACGAGCAGTCAAACCAGTCAAACCGTCTTCTCTGACAATCCCTAGAGCTGCTTGGATAATTTCATCACGAGTAAATTTATTTTTAGGTGGCATCAAAACTCCTTTTAGATACAATTGTTGCGCAACATTTGTTTCTTAAAATATAATATCACACAAAACATTAAAAAACAAGTATAAAAAGAAGCCTTTCGGCTTCGATTTTTTATATGATAAATCGCCAAATAAAACGGGATCCTCATTTAGTCAACAAGAGGGTAACAAACAAACTCTTTTCCTCTATCTTTTAGGGATCTGTAAAAACCATGGTTGTACTTTGGTTTTTCATGTTTACGAGATAATAACTTCAATCAAAACTTATTGACCATTCTTTCTTTAGTCTCTTCTCAAGAATTGATCCAAGTAGTAGTCAAAGTAGGTTTTGCTTCCTGTGATGACTACTGCACGACCTTCAATACCGTAACGTATTTTCTTGGCTTGGGCATCCGTTAAGCTTATTTCAGCTTCCACCTTAAAGAAGTTGCCTTTTTCCGTTTTCGTCGCATTGTTGTCAATGTTTGAAATTTTAGATTTGAGAACAAATTCTTTATTATTTCCATCCATTGCAGTGAAACGCAGAGTCTCACCTTTTTTCAGACTAGCAACATCTTTTGAAGTCACATAGGTTGTAATAACGACCTTTTTTTCTTTGGTCAAAACAGGATACAATTGAGCTAGCAACTTCCCTTCGGGAACCAGATTCGCTCCCGCTGTTTCAGGATTTAGATGGAGAATACCATCTTCAGTAGCTGTGATCATGCCTTTTTGAGTGATACCACCTTGAACCTTGAGATTGTTTTCAACTTCTAAAATCTTTTGATTCAGAGCCGTCAATTCTTGACCAACTTTAGTCAATTGTTGAGCTTTCAAGGATTCAAGCTGGCTATCCAAACTTCCAGAATAGGCTTGCTGAGCACCGGAACCTGCATACTGCACCCGATAACCCGAAAGAGCTGATTCAAACTGCGAAATCTGATTGTCAATCTGCGACAGAACTTGGCTCTTTAGCTGACCTTGACTATCAGCAGCGGCTTGCGCCTCATAAGCCTGATAAATGCTATAGCCAGCATTGGTCGAAGGAACACTTGTCCCATTTTGAATAGCATTTCTAAGCGTTTGATAATCCGCCAATTTTGCATTGGTTTCATTGATCAAATTTCCCAGCTCCGCCTGTGAATTGCTGGCCGCTGAATTTTGAGAAGCAATGGTCGAATTCTGTTGTTCGGTATTACTACGGATGCTAGCAGCTTGACTCTTATAGTCATTAAAGGCCTGCTCATAGCCGAAGCGATCTTCTCCTGAAAACTGGCTAGTCCCCGTCTTCAGACTTTCTTGCAGCAGCTCCAACTGCCGTTTTTGCTCCTTCAAGCTTTCTACTTGAGAGGAGAAGGTTTCTTTTTGAGTATTTTCACTATCAGACTTATACTGAACTAAAAGATCCCCCTTTTTTACAACCTTATTTTCCTTCAAATTATTGGTGACAATCGCATTGTTACTGGTTGATTGGATGCTGGCCAGAATTTTGCTAGGCTCAATAGAGGCTCCTGAAGTAATAGTGATTTCTTTTTTAGCAAAGAGGGAGAATAAGACCACAAAAATCAACAAGAAGAAAGTCGGTAAAATCACGCGCACAGAAAAGCTAGAATATCTACGGTTATAAAATTCGGCACTCTCTAAGTAATGTTCTTCCATCTTCTTTCTCCTTTCTAACTATTCACCAGATGAGCATAGAAGCCATCCTGAGCAACCAACTCTTCATGTGTTCCTTGCTCCACGATTTCACCCTTGTCCAGAACAACCACTTTTTCAGATCGCTCCGCAATAGTCAATCGATGGGCAATGAAAATAATGGTCTTGTCCAACTCTAAAAGGTTGTCAATAATCTTTTTCTCTGTCAAGATATCCAAGTTGCTGGTCGCCTCATCGAGAATCAAAACAGGAGCATCTGTCAAAAGAGCCCGAGCCAAGGCCAAGCGCTGACGCTGACCACCTGAAATCCCTGAACCATCTGATGTCAATTCTGTTTGGTAATTCAAAGGCATCCGTTCAATATCTTCACGAATTTCTGCAATTTCCAGCGCTCGAATGATCTCTTTCTGAGTCGTTCCAGGCTTGGCACCTAGGAGAACATTCTCCAAGATGGTACCATTAAAAACATAAGGCTGTTGCGGCAAGTAATTGATATGACGACGCAAGACATGCTTGTCAATCTGATTAAGGTTGATATTATTAACCAGAATTTCTCCCTCGTTCGGATCATAGAAATTCACAATCATCTTAGCAAGGGTCGTCTTTCCAGAACCAGAAATTCCGACAAAGGCCACCTTGCTGCCTCTTTCAATGGTCAAATTAATATCCGACAGAACGTTTCGTCCATAGCCATACTTATAGCTAACATTTCTCAACTCAATATCGCCCTTGGTCATGCTCAAATCACGGATCGCTTTTTTATCCATAAATTCAGAGTCAACCAGATAAACCTCGTTCAAGCGATTATTGGCAACTTGTGCTGTCTGAAGCTTAGTTTGTAAATTGATAATGTTTTCCAGCGGATTTGTGAAATAAACCAACAAAGTATTATAAGTAATCAGCTGCCCCAAGGTCATTTTGTTGTCCATAACCAAAAGGGCTCCCATCCAAAGGATTGCAACATTCAGCAAGAGCTGAGCTGTCTTCTTCAAACCAATTTGGATATTCTCCATCCGACTATAAGCGAATGATTTCTTCAAATAATCCACAAATTCTCTATCAATCTTTTGATAGCGGAAATCTTCACTTGTCAAGGATTTGATCGTCTCAATCCCATTGATATCTTCGATAATAGAAGAAGACAGAATGGCATTGGATTCCATGGTATCGCGATTCATTTTTTCAAATGGCTTCATGAAAGCGAAAATCACGACGATATAGATCGGCAGCGAGAGCAAACTGANAAAGAACAAGNAAAAGTTTTGCGANAACAAAACAACCGCCATGACGACAACGATAGACACATCCAAAAAGATGGACAGAATAGTACTAGCCAAGGCATCAATGATACTATTAGCATCGTTGAAGCGCGATACGATTTCCCCTGTCCTTCTTGTCGCAAAAAAAGACATCGGTAGATGAAAGACATGCTTAATATAGGACAAAATCACATCAATCGAAAGGCGTTGGCCTAAAATAAGAAGCAGATAGCTCTGAGCATAAGTTAGGACCTGTTGCAAAATGTAGACAACTATTAGACCGAGAGAAATAATTCCTAAGGTATTCCTCATCTGATTCGGTACGTAAGTATCAATAATCCCCTGCATGTAGTAAGAGCCCACGATATTGATAATCGTCACCAACATCGTTGCAATAACGATATTGGCAATCAGTCCCTTTTGTTTCATTAAAATCGGAACAAAAGACCAGAGACCGTTTTTCTTTTCCTTGTGTGGTCTATATTCTGGCGCTGGGGCGATGAAAATAGAGACACCTGTCCACTCTTGCGCAAACTGTTCCTTAGAAAGTTTGGTCATTTTTACAGCCGGATCCGGATCTGCAATATAAACCGAATGTTTATCGTGCCCAGTCACAACATAATAGTGAAGCAATTTCTTGTCTTTGATAACATGGGCGATAAAAGGATAAACGATCCCCTTCATGTCAAATAAAGACATATCCGCTTTAAAGGCTCGTGTTTCAAAACCTAACTCTTCCGAAACCTTCACTAGCCCAAAAGCAGTTGTTCCTCTTAAAGTTGTCTTAGCCATTTCACGCAAACTAGCCAAAGAATAATAGGAACCATAATAACCATATATCATTGCTAGCGCTGCTACACCACAATCTCTCGCGTCAACTTGAGCCCTATAATGACGCTTTGTAAATCTCATACAAACTCCTTTATTCACAAAAGTGTAAATTTGCTTTTATGGAGAACGACCCTCGCATAAAAACTCCTAATTAGTAAACATGCTATTCAACACAAACTGCTTGTCAACTTTATCCATAGCGGTTCTCTCCAGCAAAAAACAAGTATAAATTAGGAAGAAGAACTTTCATAACAAGCAAAAAATAGATATCTCTATCATACACTAATGTGGCGTATTTTTCCAATGGTATCAGTCGTTTTACTCCTTGTAAACATAAAATTACTTAAAAAACAGACATAAAGTAACTTTTACACTAAAAAGCCTCTTGTCCAAATCAAGACGAACAAGAGGCTCTATGTCGAAACACAAAATATTAGTTAAAAACGTCTGGGCTTGCAGCACCACCGTTGTTAGCGCCACCACGATTGCTAGAGCCAGAACGTGATCCAATTCTAGAACGAATACGACCATATGCACGAATAGCAAGTCCACGTACAGTGCGACCAACTTCACGACCGATATCAAATACGGCACGTACAAGGTCACCACCGACCCATCCACCTTCTACTTCAACCAATTCAGCTTCAGTAAGAGGCATAAATTTTTGATCTAATGATTTAAAATCTTTGTTCATAAAATTCACCTTCTTCTATTTGAAATATTAAATTAGTTGAAAAGTCCTACTAAGAAACCTGAAACCAATGAGCCACCCAAAATAGCCAATGATACTGTGAAAATATCAACAGGGATACCGTAGAATGCCCATCCACCGTCGATCATCATCATTTCTTCTTCAGTCAACGCAGCAAATTGGTTGTCCATCATAGCAAAGTTTTCCATATGTGTTCTCCTTTTTTACAAGGCTTCCTTAACCTTGTTAATATATTGTTTGTGGTCAGTTTTATTCAAACATCGCTTCAACACCTATATTATACAACAACCCTATCGGGTTCAACATGACATTGATGTCATGTTTGGAAGAAAAATATGTAATTTTTTTATAATATTTGAAATATCCTCTTTTTCCCATTCTCCCTAGTTTCATTTTGTGGTACAATAGGGGCTATGGAAAGTATTACTTTAAGTCCTAAACGAGAAGAAATTCAGGCTTTTGTCCAGAAATATCAAGACAAGCTTGTGCCCAGTAAAAATCAGTATATCCAATATCTACTGAAATTGAACCAGGCAACTGTCAGTATCTATACTTCTGGCAAGGTTCTTTTCCAAGGAGAAAAAGCTGGTCACTATGCTGCTTTTTTCGGTCATCAAGCCGAGGAAACAAGCAAGATCGATCAGAACATTTCCCTTATCGGTACTGATGAGGTCGGAAATGGCTCTTACTTTGGTGGTTTAGCAGTTGTTGCTTCCTTTGTCAGCCCAGAACAACACACTTTCCTGCGTAATCTGGGCGTGGGCGACTCAAAGACCTTGACCGACCTTAAGATTCGGCAGCTGGCTCCAATTCTGAAAAAAGAAATCCAACATCAGGCTCTGCTCTTGTCACCAGAAAAATATAACGAAGTGATTGCCTCTGGTTACAATGCTGTGTCTGTCAAGGTAGCTCTTCACAATCAAGCCATTTATCTACTGCTGCAAAAAGTGTTGACACCAGAAAAAATTGTCATTGATGCCTTTACCAGCCAGCAGAATTATGACAAATACCTGAAAAATGAGAAGAATCATTTCCCAAATCCCATTAGCCTCATTGAAAAAGCGGAAGGAAAGTTTCTAGCTGTCGCCGTTAGCTCCATTATAGCTCGCGATCTCTTTCTGGAAAATCTGGAAAATCTGAGTCAAGAGCTTGGTTATACTCTTCCGAGCGGGGCTGGGAGTAAGAGTGATCAAGTTGCTTGCCTGATCCTCCAAGCCTATGGAATGGCTGGTCTCCAGCATACCGCTAAACTTCATTTTAAAAATACAGAAAAAGCTAAAAAGCTCTTAGAAAGGTAGACTATGAAAAACAAACGCTTTGACTTCCGTGCCTTCCTCAAGGAGTGGGGAGTCTTTACCCTGATTATCTCTGCCATCTTGCTCACTCGCTGGCTGCTCTGGGCACCTGTCAAGGTAGACGGTCACTCTATGGATCCAACCTTAGCCAATGGTGAGTATTTGATGGTTTTGAAACACCAGTCTATTGACCGTTTCGATATTGTTGTAGCCTCCGAAAAGGATGACGATGGCAAAAAGAAAGAAGTCGTCAAGCGGGTGATTGGCCTTCCGGGTGATACCATTCAATACGAAAACGACACCCTCTATATCAATGGTAAGAAGACTGATGAACCTTATTTAACAGATTACATCAAGAAATTCCAAAAGGACAAGCTCCAGTCTACCTATGTAGGCAAGGATTACACGGACAACGGAACTTTCTTCCGCAAGCTAGCTTCTCAAGCCCAGGCCTTTACCGTGGACAAAGAGGGCAGCCCTGTCTTTACCATCAAGCTCCTAGATGACGAGTATCTGCTTTTAGGTGACGATCGAATCGTGTCCAAGGATAGCCGTCAAGTAGGTGCCTTTAAATCCAGTCAGATTCAAGGCGAAGCTAAATTCCGCATCTGGCCAATCCTACCTTTCAAGACTTACTAATACTTAAGAGTATACTCCATCCAAACTCAGTTGACTACTCAGCTGGGTTTGCTTTTTAAAAAGCACATATAGAAACAATGACAGAATTTTATTTTTCAGGCACTATTGAGCGCATCATTTTTGAAAATCCCAGCAATTTCTTTCGAATCCTCCTCTTGGATATCCAAGACACGGATTGTGAAGATTTTGATGATTTTGAGATTATCGTGACCGGAACCATGGCCGATATTATCGAAGGCGAGGATTATACATTTTGGGGCAACCTAGTCCAACATCCAAAGTACGGACAGCAACTAAAAATTTCCCGCTACGAGAGGGCAAAACCGACTAGCAAGGGGCTGGTTAAATATTTTTCCAGTGACCACTTTAAAGGTATCGGGGTCAAGACAGCTCAAAAAATTGTGGAACTCTATGGGGACGAAACCATTGATAAAATTTTAGCTGAGCCAGAAAAACTTAAAGAAATCACTGGCCTTTCCGCCAAGAACCGAGAATCCTTTGTGGCCAAACTGCAACTCAACTATGGAACAGAGCTGGTCTTAGCTAAGCTGGCTGCCTACGGCATTCCCAACAAACTAGCCTTTCAGATTCAGGAAACCTACAAGGAAGAAACGCTGGAAATCGTCGAGCAGTATCCCTACCGACTGGTTGAAGATATCCAAGGTATCGGCTTTAAAATCGCCGATCAGCTGGCCCAGCAGTTGGGAATTGAAAGTGATGCTCCTGAGCGTTTTCGAGCTGGCTTGCTTCATACCCTTCTGACCCAGTCCATGGAAACTGGCGACACCTATTTGGAGGCTAGAGACCTATTGGCTCATACGATTGAGCTTCTGGAAAGTTCGCGCCAAGTAGAGCTAGACCCTAGTCTGGTAGCCGATGAATTGGCTCACCTGATTGAAGAAGACAAAGTCCAAAATGTTGAGACCAAGATTTTTGAAAACAGCCTCTTCTTTGCCGAGGAAGGCATCCGCAGCAATCTGGTCCGCCTCTTGGAAAAAGGCCATCAGGATCGCTTTGAAGACGAAAAAATCCTCAGTGCCATCAGCCAAGCTGAAGATGACCTAGGCATCCACTATGATCAGATTCAGAAGCAGGCTATTTTCGACGCTATCACACAAAAAGTCTTTATCCTGACGGGTGGACCAGGAACAGGAAAAACAACCGTCATCAATGGTATCATCTCCGTCTACAGCCAGCTTCGCGGCTTGGATCTGCGAAAGGTCAATGATCTGCCGATTCTGCTAGCGGCTCCCACTGGTCGTGCTGCTCGGCGCATGAACGAATTGACCGGTCTTCCTAGCGCCACTATCCACCGCCATTTGGGGATGACCGGAGATGATGATACCAGTCATTTGGATGATTATCTGGATGCTGACTTTATCATCGTGGACGAGTTCTCCATGGTGGACACTTGGCTGGCCAATCAGCTCCTCAGCAATATCTCTTCCAATACCAAACTGCTTTTGGTGGGCGATGCAGAGCAGTTACCCTCTGTCAGTCCTGGGCAGGTATTAGCTGACCTACTGCAAATACCGAGCATCCCCCAAACCAAGCTAGAAAAGATTTACCGTCAGAGCCAAGATTCGACCATTGTCACTCTGGCTAGTCAAATCCAAAAGGGACTGTTGCCAGAAGATTTTACCGAGAAAAAAGCGGATCGATCTTATTTTGAAGCTCGAAATGAACACATCCCGCCCATGATTGAACGAATTGCTAGCGCAGCGATTCGCAGTGGTATCCCAGCTCAAGATGTGCAAGTGCTGGCTCCCATGTACCGCGGACAAGCCGGTATTGACCAGATTAATAGCCTCATGCAAAATCTCATCAATCCTGTGGAAAAAGACCAGCTGACCTTTGAAGCACCCGATTGCCAATATCGACAAGGAGACAGGGTTATCCACTTGGTCAATGATGCCGAAAGCAATGTCTTTAACGGTGACTTAGGCTACATCGTCGACCTGCTCCCAGCTAAGTATACCGAATCCAAGCAGGACGAATTAACCATCAACTTTGACGGCAATGAAATTAGCTACCAGCGCAGCGAATGGTACAAAATCCGCCTAGCCTATGCCATGAGCATCCACAAGTCTCAAGGTAGCGAGTTTCCCGTGGTTATTCTTCCCATTACCCGAAGCAGCCACCGCATGCTCCAGCGCAATCTGGTCTACACTGCTATTACCCGAGCCAAGAGCAAACTGATCTTACTTGGGGAAAAGTCAGCCTTTGGCTACGCTGTAAAGAATACTGGAACAGCCCGCAAAACCTATCTGATTGAACGTTTTGGAGATGTAGAATCCCCTCAAGAAATTATCCACATTCCTGTGGATAACAGCGAATCGCCTGTGGGAAACTATATCCTGACGGAGGAAAATATCCTAACAATCGATCCTCTAATCGGACTGACCGAGGAAGATATCAACAGTATATTTGGCAATGACAACCAAATAGAAACAGATGCCTAGGTCTACCTTTGAAGCTGTCCTAACAGTTTACAGAGTGCCTTATCAAATATTTCCCATAAAAATAGAGTCTGGGACAAATTGCCTAAGACTCTTTTCTATCTTATCCAAACCCCGTCACTGTCAGTCCTAATAAGCGAACGCCTCGCGGCTGCTCTTCCAGGCTGTCATAGATTTCATGACTAACCCGCTCAATCATTTCTCCTTCTTTCGTTTCTTGCTCCAAGGTCCTCCTTTTGGTTAGGGTTGAAAAGTCAGCATAGCGGATTTTTAGGACAACCGTCTTGCCAGCTTTCTGGTGTTTCTCTAAGCTGAGAGCGACCTTAGCTGCCAAACGAGATAGTTCTTTTTTTATATCCTCCTCGCCATGGAGCAATTTGGCATAGGTTCGCTCCTTACCGATAGACTTACGGATACGATTGGACTTGACGGGACTATTGCTGATGCCACGCACTTTTCGGTAAAGATCAAAGCCGAAGCGACCAAACTTATCAATCAAGGTCATTTCCGGTATCTTGAGCAGATCTGCACCAGTATAAACTCCCATTTCATGCAGTTTTTCAACGCTCTTCTTACCAACTCCGTGAAACTTAGCAATGTCCATGGACGCCAGAAAGGCCTCTGCCTCCTCGGGTAAAATAACCGTCAGACCGTGCGGCTTCTCATAATCACTGGCAATCTTGGCTAGAAACTTATTATAAGAAACGCCTGCCGAAGCCGTCAGCTGCAATTCATTCCAGATATCGTGCTGGATCAGCTTGGCAATTTTGACTGCAGATTTGATACCCAACTTATTTTCCGTCACATCCAGATAAGCCTCATCTATGCTCATGGGCTCAATTTTATCCGTGTAGCGCTTGAAAATCTCTCGAATCTGCAAACCAACTGTTTGATATTTTTCATAATTTCCCGAGATAAAAATCCCCTGCGGGCACCGCTCATAGGCTTCCTTGGAACTCATAGCTGAATGAACTCCGAACTTTCTGGCTTCATAATTACAAGTCGAAACCACACCACGTCCACCCGTCTGACGCGGATCACTACCTATAATCACAGGCTTTCCCTTGAGCTTAGGATTGTCCCGCTCTTCGACCGAAGCAAAAAAAGCATCCATATCAATATGAATGATCTTTCGCGATGTGTCATTAATTAGCGGAAAAATTAGCATGCCGTCTCCTATAAGTTAGAATAGCTCTTTAGCAAATTTTATCATTTTTAAAGCAAGTTTCAAAGGATTTTTATTCAAAAGCAAGACCGGAAAATGTGAGAAACTTTCTGAGGTGCATAGACAAAGTATTAAAATAGGAATTTCAGTATTGGACACATTTCTACATAGTAACGTTCAAAGCAAGTACAAAATAATTCAACTTATCAGCTTCTTTCTACTATTTTCATTTACCATTTTCAAAATTATAAAACAGTTTACAACAAAATATCAATCTGTATTATAAAAGAAAGCCTCTTTTAGCACTGAAATTCGTTTGTGAAACCGATTACCTTATGATATACTTTAATTATAAATGTAACAGTTTATGTTGCTAGAATAAAGAGGAAAATCTAATGGTTGTTAAAACAGTTGTGGAAGCTCAAGATATTTTTGACAAAGCTTGGGAAGGCTTCAAAGGTGAAGATTGGAAAGAGAAAGCAAGTGTTTCTCGCTTCGTTCAAGCCAACTACACACCTTATGATGGAGATGAAAGCTTCTTGGCGGGTCCTACTGAGCGCTCACTCCACATCAAGAAAATCGTAGAAGAAACAAAAGCTCACTACGAAGAAACTCGTTTCCCAATGGACACTCGTCCAACATCTATTGCAGATATCCCTGCTGGTTATATCGACAGAGATAACGAACTAATTTACGGTATTCAAAACGATGAACTCTTCAAATTGAACTTCATGCCAAAAGGTGGTATCCGTATGGCTGAAACAACTTTGAAGGAAAATGGTTATGAACCTGATCCAGCTGTTCACGAAATTTTCACAAAATATGTGACAACTGTTAACGACGGTATTTTCCGTGCTTATACTTCTAACATCCGCCGCGCTCGTCACGCTCACACTGTAACTGGTCTTCCAGATGCCTACTCACGTGGACGTATCATCGGTGTTTACGCACGTCTTGCTCTTTACGGTGCAGACTACTTGATGCAAGAAAAAGTCAACGACTGGAATGCAATCAAAGAAATCGACGAAGAAACAATCCGCCTTCGTGAAGAAGTAAACCTTCAATACCAAGCATTGCAACAAGTTGTTCGCTTGGGTGATCTTTACGGAGTTGATGTTCGTAAACCAGCGATGAACGTTAAAGAAGCGATCCAATGGGTTAACATCGCCTTCATGGCTGTCTGCCGTGTTATCAACGGTGCTGCAACATCTCTAGGACGTGTGCCAATCGTATTGGATATCTTTGCAGAACGTGACCTTGCTCGTGGTACATTTACTGAATCAGAAATCCAAGAATTTGTTGATGATTTCGTTATGAAACTTCGTACAGTGAAGTTTGCTCGTACAAAAGCTTATGACCAATTGTACTCAGGTGACCCAACTTTCATCACCACTTCTATGGCTGGTATGGGTAACGACGGTCGTCACCGTGTTACTAAGATGGACTACCGTTTCTTGAACACTCTTGACAATATCGGTAACTCTCCAGAGCCAAACTTGACAGTTCTCTGGACTGACAAACTTCCATACTCATTCCGTCGCTACTGTATGCATATGAGCCACAAACACTCTTCTATCCAATACGAAGGTGTAACAACAATGGCTAAAGACGGATACGGAGAAATGAGCTGTATCTCATGCTGTGTGTCACCACTTGACCCAGAAAACGAAGATCAACGTCACAACATCCAGTACTTCGGTGCTCGTGTGAACGTTTTGAAAGCCCTTCTTACTGGTTTGAACGGTGGTTACGACGATGTTCACAAAGACTACAAAGTATTTGACATCGATCCTATCCGTGACGAAGTTCTTGAATTTGAATCAGTTAAAGCGAACTTTGAAAAATCTCTTGACTGGTTGACTGACACTTATGTAGATGCTTTGAACATCATCCACTACATGACTGACAAATACAACTACGAAGCTGTTCAAATGGCCTTCTTGCCAACTAAACAACGTGCTAACATGGGATTCGGTATCTGCGGATTCGCTAACACTGTTGACACATTGTCAGCTATCAAGTACGCTACAGTTAAACCAATCCGTGACGAAAATGGCTACATCTACGATTACGAAACAATCGGTGAATACCCACGTTGGGGTGAAGATGATCCACGTTCAAACGAATTGGCAGAATGGTTGATCGAAGCTTATACAACTCGTCTACGTAGCCACAAACTTTACAAAGACGCGGAAGCTACAGTATCACTTTTGACAATCACATCTAACGTTGCTTACTCTAAACAAACTGGTAACTCACCAGTCCACAAAGGTGTATACCTCAACGAAGATGGTTCTGTGAACTTGTCGAAACTTGAATTCTTCTCACCAGGTGCTAACCCATCTAACAAAGCGAAAGGTGGCTGGTTGCAAAACTTGAACTCACTTGCTAGCCTTGACTTTGGTTACGCAGCTGACGGTATCTCATTGACAACTCAAGTTTCTCCACGCGCTCTTGGTAAGACTCGAGATGAACAAGTTGATAACTTGGTAACAATCCTTGATGGCTACTTTGAAAACGGTGGACAACACGTTAACTTGAACGTTATGGACTTGCAAGATGTTTACGATAAGATCATGTCTGGCGAAGATGTTATCGTACGTATCTCTGGATACTGTGTAAACACTAAATACCTCACTCCAGAACAAAAAACTGAATTGACACAACGTGTCTTCCACGAAGTTCTTTCTATGGATGATGCATTGAGTTAAGCCTCTTTCCTAATTGTAAAACCAGCTGATTTTCAGCTGGTTTTCTTTTGCTTTGGAGAGATAGCTTTGAGCATTTATGTTATAATAGAGTTATTGTGAAATGAAAAAAGGGGATATAATGGCTGAGAAAATGTCTACAGATGAAAAAAATCTTAATCTGGCCGTCGATGTTATCATGCTAGCTGGGACCTTGCTATTACAAAGCGGCTCAGAGATTTATCGGGTCGAAGACACCATGATTCGGATTGCCCATTCGCAAGGCATCCTGGACTGCAATGCCTTAGCCATGCCCGTTGCCATATTCTTTTCAATTGAAAATACTAATATTTCTCGAATGAAGCGAAATATCCATATGAACTACAATATCGAGAAAGTCTGCGATGTCAATCAGGTTTCTCGGCAACTGGTTAGTGGAGCCATCAATCTGGAAGAAGCGCTTGAACAACTAAAGGAACTTAAAATAAAAAAACTTCCTTATAGCAAAAAAGAGCTGATTACGGCTGCCACACTCAGTGCTCCTTTCTTTTCTATCATGTTCGGTGGAAATTTCTACGATGCTCTTGGAGCCGGCATCGCGACTCTGTTTGGCTTCTCTTTCTCTCTTTATGTCGATAAATATATTCGAATTCCTTTTGTTTCAGCCTTTGCTGGAGCTTTTGTCTTCGGATTATTAGCCCAGATTTGGGCTCACTATTCGGGCTTCGATTCAACAGCAGACTTGATCATCGCAGGAGCTGTTATGCCCTTCGTCCCAGGAATCGCTCTGACCAACTCAGTTAGAGATATCATGACCAACCATATCAACTCTGGAATGAGCAAACTATTTGAATCGCTTCTCATTACCCTTGCTCTCGGTGCCGGTACCTCTGTCGCCCTCATTCTTATGAAATAAGCCTATGACAATCTTGACCTTCTTACTACAAGCTCTGGCCAGCCTACTGGCTATCATCACTTTTCTAATCGTTCTAAATGTCCAGCGTAGTATGCTGATTCCTGGCGGAGTTTTAGGAATGGCTACTTGGCTACTCTATCTCTTGCTCAAGGGACCGACCAATGTCATCATTGCAACCTTTGTGGCTGCTATCATTGGTTCCTGTGCCAGCCAAATCCTCAGCATCATCTACAGAACGCCAGCTGTCGTCTTTATTTTGGCTATTCTAGCGCCTCTAGTACCCGGATATATTTCTTACCGGACAACTGCTTTCTTTGTGACAGGTGATTACAGTCATGCTATGGTCAATGCTACCTTGGTCGTCATCCTAGCCTTGGTCATCTCTATCGGCATGGCTAGCGGGACGGTTGTCTTAAAGATTTATAGCTACCTGAAGAAACATCCTCTTCACTATAAAAAATGAGTCAATACATATTGACTCATTTTTCTTTACGCATTTTGGTTAGAATTTCCTTAGCTTTTGCCTGATTAAATTGCTTCTCTTTGAGAAGTTCTGCAACAACAGCTGCAATCTCATCTTCCTGAGCACCTGCCAATAAAGCTAGAGATTTGGCTTGGAGCTTCATGTGGCCAGCCTGAATTCCCGTGGTCACCAGCGCTCTTAAAGCTGCAAAATTTTGCGCTAAGCCGACAGAAGCGATAATCGAAGCTAATTCTTTGGCTGTCGGTTGCCCCAATAAATCAAAACTGGCGACAACCATTGGATTAAGACCGATGGAGCCTCCCTTAGCCGCAACCGGGATGGGTAGAGTCAACTGGCCATAGAGTTTTCTTTCCTCTAAATTGGCCTCCCAGTTACTCAATCCTTGATAACGGCCATCGCGAGCAGCATAGGCATGGGCCCCAGCTTCAATGGCCCGCCAGTCATTACCTGTCGCCAAAAGAACTGCATCAATTCCGTTGAAAATACCTTTATTATGCGTGCTGGCCCGATAAGGATCCTGCTTTGCAAACTGACTAGCTAAAGCGATTCTTTGAGCAGTTCGTTCAGCTTCTGCCTTGTCTCGACTGAGTGAGTGGAAATCAATTTCGCAAGAGGCTGTTACAAGCGCTTCAGTCGCATAGTTAGATAAGATAGCCATCAAGCTCTGTCCACCTGTTAACTCCTCTAACCGTTCTTTTAGGGCTTCTAGCATTGTATTAAGGATATTGGCACCCATGGCTTCCTGAGTGTCCACGACAAGGTAGACAACTAGAAAGTCCGTCTCTCCCTCCAGGAAATCCGTTCTCAAATCACGCGCCCCACCTCCTCGCTTGACGATGGAAGGATGGGCTTGATTTGCCAATTCTAATAAAGCTGACTTCTCATTTTGGATTTGCTCTAAGGCTTTAGCTACATCGGGCACATCATAGAGTGCGACCTGCCCAACCATCTGCCGATTATGAATCTTGGTCTTGAAACCGCCGTTGCGCTGAATGATTTTTGCTGCAAAACTAGCAGCAGCAACGACAGAGGGCTCCTCTGTTGCAAAAGGTACCTGATAAACCTGCTCATCTATGAGAAAGTCCGGTGCAATCGAATAAGGCAAAGCCAGAATAGAAAGCACATTTTCACTCATTTGATTGGCTGTCTCCAGCGGTAAATGGCTTTGATTAGCAAGGTTTTGCCAATTCTCAGTCTGGAGTAGCTCATGGGCTTTCAGAAACTCTAGCCGCTCTGCAGGCGTTTTTTTAGAAAATCCGGTCCAATTTATTTTCATGATGATTTCTCAACTTTGATATACTTGCGCTGGTGTTGATCGATTTGAACCAAGGCGTAAACTTGGTCATCGTAGTCAGAAAAAACAGCTGAGCCGTTTTCATCCAGCTGAGCTTCTGCAAAGAAAAGCTCTTCATAAGCAGCAACTGTCAGTTCTTGACGTTGATTTAATTTCTCCAAACGATTAGTCGTCAGCTGTTTCTCATAACCTTCTACCAGATTGGCACTGAAAATCTCAGCGACAGCACCACTACCATAACTAAAGAGAGCAATCTTGTCACCAGCCTTAAGATTTTCAGAGTTTTCTAAAAGGGACAAGAGCCCCAAAAAGAGCGAGCCTGTGTAGATGTTTCCGACCTTTTGGCTATAGAGAATAGACTTATCAAAGTTTTCTTGCAGGCCTTTTTGCTCCTCCTGAGATAAGCTTTTATCCATAATTTTATTCAGCCCCTTCAGCGCCAATTTGGGATAGGGAAGATGAAAACAAATCGCTGCAAAGTCGGCTAAAGCTAAGCCATGACGCTTTTGATATTCCTTCCATGTTGTCTCAAGGCAATCCAAATACTGCTGGGTTGAGTAGACACCATTGACATAAGGAGTCGTAGAATAATTTGGTCGCCAGAAATCCATAATATCACGAGTCTGGGCCACATTGTCATCGTTGAACTCCAGGATTCGTGGATTTTGACTAATCAGCATAGCGATTGCGCCTGCACCTTGAGTCGGCTCGCCTGGCGCCTCTATCCCGTATTTTGCAATATCACTAGCGATGACCAAGACCTTGCTTTCTGGATATTGTTTGATATGTAGCTTGGCATAGTCTAGAGCAGCAGTTCCAGCGTAGCAGGCTTCCTTCATTTCAAAGCTACGAGCAAAGGGCTGGATCCCCAAAAGACCGTGAATAAAGACCGAAGCCGCCTTACTTTGGTCGATGCTAGACTCCGTTGCGACAATGACCATATCAATGACCTGCTTATCCTCTACGGTCAAGATTTGTTCAGCTGCTGTCGCGCCCAGAGTGACAATATCCTCAGTTAAAGGAGCAATGCTGATCTCCTTCATCAACAATCCCTTACTGAGTTTATTAGGATCAATACCCCGCTTCTCAGCCAGATAATCTAATTTTAAAACATAATTGCTGGTCGCAAAACCGATTTGATCGATTCCGATTTTCATCATAAAGACCTCATTCAATTCATTTGATAGCTAATAGTATTCAGACACTATTTTACCATAATTAAGGCTAAAACTCTTTTAAAAACCATTTTTTAAGCTCAAATCCGACTTGAGACGGAGAAAGCTCATCATCAAAAAATGAGAGAAACTCAATTTTTCCAATTCAGTTTCCCTCATCAGTCTATTCCAAATTTTGAGCTAGCAAGTTTATGGATTTAAGGATAAGCTTCTCTCCATAAACTCCTTGCAATATCCCTTGTTTTCTTTGTAAACAAGCTGAAGCAAGTCCTACTTCCGCTTCCTTGCAATCAAGTGAATCGGTGTTCCTTCAAAGACAAAGGCCTTGCGGATTTGATTTTCCAAGAAACGCAGGTAAGAGAAGTGCATAAGCTCTTCTTCGTTGACAAAGATGACAAAGGTCGGCGGTTTGGTCGCAACCTGAGTCGCATAAAAAATCTTGAGACGTTTGCCCTTGTCAGTCGGTGTCGGATTAATGGCGATAGCATCCATGATGACATCATTGAGTACCGCTGATGGAATACGCGTGTTTTGGCTTTGACTGATTTGCTTAATCATAGCCGGCAGCTTATGGAGGCGCTGCTTGGTCAGAGCAGAAACAAAGATAATCGGCGCATAAGACAAGTACTGGAACTGGTCGCGGATATCCTCTTCCCAGTCTTTCATAGTATGGTTGTCTTTTTCCAGTGTATCCCACTTATTTACGACGATGATCATTCCTTTTCCTGCTTCATGGGCAAAGCCAGCAATTCGCTTGTCGTACTCACGAATTCCTTCTTCAGCATTCAGCACCATCAGAACGACATCTGAGCGATCAATTGCCCGCATGGCCCGCATGACAGAGTATTTCTCCGTATTTTCATAGACCTTGCCTGACTTGCGCATACCAGCCGTATCGATCATGGTAAATTCCTGACCTTCACTGTCCGTAAAGACCGTATCAATCGCATCGCGTGTTGTACCAGCCACTGGACTGGCAATGACCCGATCCTCACCCAAGATAGCATTGATCAAGCTAGACTTGCCGACATTGGGACGGCCAATCAAGCTAAACTTAATCATATCAGGATTTTCAGCCACTTCCTCATGAGGAAGATTCTCAACGATCGCATCCAGAACATCCCCTGTACCAATCCCATGGACAGAAGATACTGGGAATGGATCGCCCAAGCCCAGTGCATAGAAATCATAGATTTCATTGCGCATCTCGGGATTATCCACTTTATTAACCGCTAAAATAATCGGCTTGTGGGTCTTGTAGAGCATGCGAGCGACATACTCGTCCGCATCCGTGATGCCTTCCTTGCCAGACACGACAAAAACGATGACATCGGCCTCGTCCATAGCGATTTCAGCTTGGTGCTTGATTTGCTCCATAAAAGGTGCATCAACATCGTCAATTCCGCCCGTATCAATGATACTGAACTTACGATTCAGCCAATCTGCCGTCGCATAGATTCGGTCTCGGGTAACCCCTTCCACGTCTTCGACAATGGAAATCCGCTCTCCCGCAATCCGGTTAAATAGCGTTGACTTGCCGACATTGGGACGGCCGACAATGGCAATAGTTGGTAAAGCCATGTTTTCCCTCTTTCATTCTTTGGGACAGAGCTGAGCTCCGCCTTAGTTTTCTAATTTCTTTTCTTTGAACAGTTGGTCGATCGCTTGATTTGGCTCCTGACCAAATTGAGCTGCCAAACGCTGGCTCCAAGTATCCTGTGCCCGCTCGCCAGCATACTCAGCCTGCACACGGTCATAGGCCTCGATGACTGAGCTGAGTTGTTCACGGTATTCTTCCTCAAAGACCACCGCTTCATACGGCAGGCGTGGCTTGACAGCATAGTTTTGATTAGGCTTTCCTAAAGCCATGCCGAAAACTGGATAAGTATAGTCTGGCAGATTAAAGAGCTGGGCTATTTTTGAAGCCTCATAGCGAACTAAACCAATAATAACACCGCCATAACCCAGACTTTCAGCTGCTAAGAGGGTATTTTGCCCTGCCAAAGCAGCATCTACCGAGCTAATGAGGATATTTTCTGTTCCTTCAGGATAAAAATCTTCTGTATGTAGGGCAGCTCCCTTTTCAGCTCGATTGAGGTCGCCAACAAAAAGTAGGAAGGCCGAAGACTGCCGAATGGCTTCTTGGGGAACCAAATCAAAGAGGGCTTCTTTTTTCTCTTTGCTGCGCACCACGATGACAGAGTAGGACTGGAAATTCTTCCAGCTGGAAGCAGCACGTCCAGCATCGATCATAGCGCGTAGTTCTTCATCTGAGATCTGCTCTTCCGTAAAGCGCCGAACAGACGTATGAGCCTTCATCAAGTTAATTGTTTCATTCATCGACGATTCTCTCCTTCTAGGTGTACTTCTTGAGCTAAAAACTTAATCCGCTCCATAACTCGCTTAGCCTGCCAAGTCTCATCGCCATTCTTAGAGTTGGCAAAGTGACGCTCCAAATCCGCAAAACTAAAGTTAGAAGTGAAGAAAGTTGGCAGATTTTCCTGCATACGGTGCTGGAGGATAACTTGTAAAATCTCATCTCTCATCCATGGGCTAGACTGCTCTGCACCGATATCGTCCAAAATCAGCACTTGAGCTGTCTTGACTTGGTCAATCTTTTCCTTTACCAAGCCAGAACTGATAGCATTCTTAACATCCAAAACAAAGCTCGGATAGTGGAGAAGAGTCGTTGACACACTGCGTTTTTCTGACAAATCATGTGCCAGCGCAGCCATCATGTAGCTCTTACCCACGCCGAAATCTCCGTAGAGATAGACAGCCTTCTGATAATGCGGAAATTCCGCAACAAAACTGGTCAAGAGCTCGAAAGCTTTGTAGCGACCGACATCATCTAAATCCACTTTGGCCAAACTAGCCTCTTTTAAACTAGCTGGCAGATTGATAAGGTTGAGACGGCTTCTAATCGCTTCCTGTCTCTCCTGCTCAATCAACTCAGGCGTCTCTTCATAGGCAACATCCGCATAGCCTTCATTTTTCACTAAAATCGGCTTATAACCCTTGGCAATATAGTTCTGATCTTCTAGCAGGAAGCGATCTCGTTCGGTAATGTATTGATTGAACTTAGAAATGCTCCGCTGAATTTCAGTTGGAGACAGTTGTTCTCGACTGATAAAGTTAGCGATATCTGGATCTGCTAAAATCTGCTGGACCAATTTTTGATAATCAAACTGCTTCACTTTATTCATATGAGGCATTGCCTGTCCTATTTTTTCCATTTAATCGCCTCCCTCTTCCAGTCTCGCTAAAAGCCTTCTTTTTTGTTCTTCTAGTTCCGCTTGTTTTTCTAAGCTGGTTTCATTCTTGTAATCCGGCTGACTCCAGTTCGGCACATTGCTTTTAGCAGAAGCTGGGCTGACTTGCGCAGGACGATTATTCGTCTGCTGGTTGCGCTCGCGGATTTTCAGGACCGCCTCTTCAGCCGAGGTCACCTTTTGATAAGAAAAGTCATTGGCCACCTTGAGGGCATACTTCTCATTGAGATTGGCCGAATCCACCTTATTAAAAGTCAATAGCAGGATGATATTGATAACTTCATCCAAAAGCCCCATCTCTGCCAAATCCTGAATCAGCTTCCGTTCACTACGCGTAATGGCCGCTTGACGGGTTTTCTTGATCTCGGCCAAAAAGAGTAGTGGCTGCTTGCTTTTGGCCTCACGAATAATAGACTGCTCTTGCGGAGAAAAGTCTCCCGAAACTAGCTTTTGCTGAATTTTTTGCTGCATCCTTTTCGTTGAAATCACATGTGACACAGCCGTTTCACGCGCTAAGACATAGGTCTCGTACCAAGTCCATTTCTTCTGCTCCGCAATGGTAAACAAGTCCAAGAGGTCCGCTTTTTCATCTGCAAAACGCAAGCCATCCTGAGCCATTCTCTGTTTAAAATGCGTCAAGTCAAAATCATTCTGGCGACTGTTTCTCATCGGACTGACCTCTTCCATGCCATAGATCTGGCTAAAAGAAGCACCGATTTTTTGCCCAGCTGGATTTTCCGGTCGTAGCTTATCTACTGCCGCCTGACCAATCTTTTTCTCCAAAAGACTAGTGTACACATGATGAGCAAAGAAGTCCTCAGCGGACAAGGTTGGATAGAGTCGGATGAAAAATCCCGTCTCCGTCTGGAAAAGCTCTAGCAAGCCAATAGCTGATAGGCGCTCCAAGCTTCTCTCCAACACTTCCATACCAAAATCAAGATGATTCAAAATATGGCTGAAAAGTCGCTGCTGAGCTCCATTATCCCAAAAAGAAACTAGATAAAGATAAAGCGCGACTGCATCCTTGCCCACAATGGGTAGGTAATAACGGGTCAGTCCGCTCATATCTTGACTGACCTGGTTATTAGACAAGAAAGAAAAATGATCATTTGGTTTCATAAGCCATTATTTTTCCTTTTTCTTCTTAGAACCCTTGGTAATCTGCTTCAAAAGGCTTTCCAGCTCGCCAACATCCTTAAAACTCCGATAAACACTGGCAAAACGGACATAGGTAATTTCATCCAGCTCGGCCAGCTCATCCATGACTAGAGAGCCAATATATTCGCTGGCAATTTCATTTTCGCTCTGACTGCGAAGTTTTTGCTCAATCCGATTGACCAATTCTTCGATCTCATCACTTGATACCGGACGCTTCTGAGCGGAGCGGATGATTCCATTAAATATCTTATCCCGAGAAAACTGCTCACGCGTTCCATCTTTTTTGACAACGACTAGGGTTCTTTCTTCCACGCGCTCATAAGTTGTAAAACGATGCTGGCATTCCTCGCATTCACGGCGACGACGGATTGTATTTCCATCTTCTGCCTGCCGGCTGTCAACCACACTTGATTTGCTTCCGCCACATTTGGGACAACGCATGTCATTTCCTCCTAGAATCTTAATACTTCATTATACCATGTTTTGACCAATAACAAAAGACGAGAGATTTCTCGCCCACAAAAAAACTAAAGCTGACAAAGCAGCTTTAGCAAGAAAATCTTCTTTCAAAAATCCAGCAAATGGAAACTCAGCCCTTCTTGTCAAAATACTTTTTGGTCTCAGCAATAATAACAGGAGATAAGGCCAAAAGAGCAATCAGATTTGGCAAAGCCATCAAGGCATTGACAATATCGGCAATGACCCAAACTGCTTCGAGCTCAATAAAACCTCCTAAGAGCACCATGGCGACAAAGATGATTCGGTACAAGCGAATATATTTAACACCAAACAGGAACTCAAAGCAGCGCTCACCGTAGTAGTTCCAGCCTAAAATAGTGGTAAAAGCAAACAGAACTAGAAAAACGGATAGAAGGATTGGACCAAAATTAGCAAAGACAGTCGCAAAGGCTGCCTGAGTCAAGGATACACCATTGAGATTGCTATCCCAAACTCCTGTGATTAAAATTGTTAGACCTGTCAGACTACAAATAATCAGAGTATCGATAAAGGTTCCCGTCATCGAAATCAAGCCTTGCTCGACAGGTTCCTTAGTCTTAGCTGCCGCCGCTGCAATGGGCGCTGACCCTAGACCAGATTCATTTGAAAAGACGCCACGAGCTACCCCATTTTGAATAGCCATCTGGATGGTTGCACCAGCAAAGCCACCAACAGCAGCTGTCTGACTAAAGGCAGAACTAAAGACTAGCTGAAGAGTTGGCAGCAAACGATCTATATTGACTGCTAATACAGTCACAGTCCCCAAGATATAAATAGCCGCCATAAAAGGCACAATCTTGGTCGACACTCGAGCAATCGACTGAATACCGCTAAAAATAACTAGAGCCACCAAAATAGCCAAGATAGAGGCAGTCACAGCTGGAGGCAACTGAATGGTATTCTGCATAGCTTCTGTAATGGAATTCACCTGCGTAAAGGTCCCAATCCCTAAAAGAGCCACCAATACACCCGCTACAGCAAAGAAGATAGCCAGCGGACGCCATTTTTCTCCCATTCCCAACAAAATATAGTGCATGGGACCACCAGCAACTGCTCCGTGGGCATCCTTGGAACGATACTTAATCGCTAATAAACCTTCGGCATACTTGGTTGCCATTCCAAAGAAAGCAGCTAGCCACATCCAAAATAAGGCACCCGGTCCACCAACTTTTATGGCCGTCGCAACACCGATAATATTCCCCGTTCCAACCGTGGCTGCCAAAGCTGTACAAAGAGCAGCAAAGCTTGACACGTCTCCATGATGATCCTCTCCAGATACAAAAATTAAGCGAAAGGCGCGAGAAAGGCGCGAAATCTGTAGCAACCTCAGACGAAGCGTCAGATAAAGCCCTGTTCCAACTAATAAAATCAAGAGGGGAGGCCCCCAGACCAAAGAATCAATTTGATTCAGCAACTTCAACATAAGTCTTATGCTCCTTTTCCACACCGAGAAAAAGAAAAGTACATGTTTACACATGTACTCTGGATGCCTGAGAATGACCGTTTCCTGTCCTTCCCTTGCTCTGTCCTTTTACCTGAGAGTTTGAGCAGTTGCCTGCCTTGCCCCTTCGGTGCCAATCATGGTCTCTCCAGAGTTCCGTCCATTTCACAGTCATAAGGCTCAAACGCTTATTTCTGAAAAACTTCATTCGGTGTTTATTCTAAATTTTCTATTATTTTAAAATAATATTCGGTTTTTGTCAATGTTTTATGAAAAATTTTGAATATTCTATTGACCCCAAAAGGTTAGATAGATAATTTATTCAAAGGTAAGATGATAGTAGCTCATAGAATCTCCTTTATTACCTGTTGATGTAGTTATTTATGGTTTACACTGTTTGAAGTTCTGTAAGTTTTTATTGCACTATATTTTACAATTTTTCATTCCTTAAAGTATTGATGACATTCTTCCAAGAGTTAGTCAAGAAAAATTTTAGAAAGTTCTGCTAGTTCAGCACTGGTTTCTTGCTTGACTTGTAGTCAATGAAAAAGAATGGGTCGTTCTAAAAAGCCCTTTCACCTCCTCAAAGGCTAAGCATAAGGCTGCAACTCCGGATTAATTGGTGTGTTGGCCAGATTATTGGCATAATTGCAAAGGGTCGCAAGGCTGACACCCAGAACTACATCCAGAGCATTCTCATGTGTATAGCCTGCTTCTAGGAAGTCTGCCAAAGCCTCATCTCCGACCCGTCCCTTAGTATTGATGACAGCAATGGTAAACTTAGCAAGCGTATCTAGCTTCGGATCGGTGTCAATCGGAGTACGATTGCGCAGAGCCTCCAAAAGATCATCATTCATTTGAATCTGCTTGATTGAAAAGGCTGTATGGCCTGCTACACAGAAAGCACAGCCATTAGTGACCGCAGCCGTTATCTGCACTACTTCACGCTCAGTTGGTGTCAAGCTGTTTCGACGATTGATGGCTCCAACCGTCCGATAAGTTTCCAAAGCCGTTGGCGCATTGGCCAAAAGACCGATAAGATTTGGAATGTAGCCACCGTTATCTTTTTGAACCGTTTCTAAAACCTCTTTCACCTCAGCTGGCGCGGACTCAATCGTATGGATAGTAAATTCTGACATATGAAACCTCATTTCTTTTGATTAGCAACTATCTTAACATAGGTCTGACAGCTTGTATAATATATATTTTATATGACCTCTATAAAGAGAATATATTGCTACATATCAAACCAAAATATATTACCCATCTTAATTGCCTCCATACCTCTCTCAAGCAAGAAAAAGAAGCCCTAAGGCTTCTGGCTAATATTTTCTAAAACGTTGATAGCGATCTTCCAAAAGTTGCTCGAGAGAAAGTTTAGAAAGTCCCGCTAGTTCAGTACTGATCTCTTGCTTGACTGCAGCTAGGAGCTCATTTTTATTAAATCCGCGTTCGGGGATGACCTTATCAACGACACCCATCTGCAAAAGCTCATGCGAGGTGATTTTCATCATCTCAGCCGCCTCCATTGCTCGGCTGCCATCTTTCCATAAAATCGAAGCAAAGCCTTCAGGACTGAGAATGGCATACATAGAGTTTTCCAGCATCCAGACCTTATCAGCAACTGCCAAGGCTAGCGCCCCACCAGAGCCACCCTCGCCGATGATAATGGCAATAATGGGCACTTTCAAATCACTCATTTCCATGAGATTACGGGCAATGGCTTCACCCTGTCCACGCTCCTCAGCACCGACGCCAGGATAGGCACCAGCCGTATTGATAAAGGTCACGACTGGACGGCCAAATTTTTCAGCCTGCTTCATGAGACGCAAGGCCTTACGATAGCCTTCTGGATGAGGCTGACCAAAGTTCCGCCGCAAATTATCCTGCAAATTGCGACCTTTTTGAATGCCGACCACTGTGACTGGCTGACCATTTAAGGTTCCGATACCGCCAATGACAGCACCATCATCACGAAAACCACGATCTCCGTGCAATTCCACAAAATCATCAAAAATTCCTTGGGCAAAATCCAGAGCCGTCAAGCGGGACTGATCACGCGCTGCTTTGATAATCTGACTGATTTTTGTCATTGGTCACCTCCATGAAATCTCAAGAGAGTAGCAATCCGATCCCGCAATTCACCACGCTTGACAATCGCATCAACAAAGCCATGCTCCAGCAAAAATTCTGCCTTTTGAAAGTCATCTGGCAACTTTTCTCGTACAGTAGACTCAATAACTCGACGACCAGCAAAGCCTACCAGAGCCTGCGCTTCTGCCAAGATAATATCCCCTTCCATAGCAAAAGAGGCTGTGACACCGCCTGTAGTCGGATCTGTCAAAACGGTCAGGTAAAAAAGACCAGCCTTTGAATGACGTTGTACAGCAGCAGAAGTTTTAGCCATCTGCATCAAGCTCATGATACCTTCCTGCATGCGGGCACCACCAGAAGCCGTAAAGAGGACGACTGGCAGCTTATGCTCTGTCGCATACTCAAAGAGGCGGGTAATCTTTTCACCCACAACCGTTCCCATGGAAGCCATGATAAAGTTGGAATCCATGATCCCAAGAGCTAATTTTTGGTCTTTTATCAGAGCGGTTCCAGTCAAAACAGCCTCATCTAGACCAGTCTTTTCCCGCATCTTTGCCAGTTTTTCTTGATAATTTGGAAAATGTAAGGGATCTGTCGTCTCAATACCAGCGAACAATTCCTCAAAACTTCCTTGATCCACCGTCAAACTCAGGCGCTCAAAAGCTGAAATTCGAAAAGTGTAGCCACAGCTTGGACAGACACGCTCTGCCCCCAAATCTTTTTGATAAATGATATGCTTACAACCTGGACACTTAGAAAAAAGCTCATCTGGAACTTCTGGTTTTGGCTGAGGCAAAGCACGAGAGGAACGATTAGGATTGATTCGAATATATTTATCCTTTTTTGAAAACAAAGGCATTGCTTACTCCTTCATTAAATTTTAGAGTGATTCTGCTTCTTTCAAACAAAATCACTCCTTGTCATCTATTTTTTCTCTTGATAAGCCGGAAGGAACTTCTCCATGAGAAAGGCTGTATCATAATCACCAGCAATCACATTAGGATCTGAAATCAGATCCAGTTGGAAACTGCTATTGGTCACGACACCGTCGATTTCTAGCTCATAGAGAGCCCGCTGCATCTTCATCAGGGCATCAAAGCGATTTTCCCCGTGAACGATGATTTTGGCAATCATACTGTCATAGTAAGGAGGAATGGTGTAGCCAGGATAGACCGCCGAATCCACGCGCAATCCCACTCCACCACTTGGCAGATAAAGATTGGAAATCTTGCCTGGGCTCGGTGCAAAGTTAAAGGCTGGATTTTCAGCATTGATCCGACATTCAATCGCATGACCGCGAATTTCAACATCTTCTTGACTGAAGGATAGCTCTTGACCATCCGCAATCTTAATCTGCTCTTTAACAATATCCACACCGGTGACAAACTCAGTCACTGGATGCTCTACCTGCACCCGAGTGTTCATCTCCATAAAGTAGAATTCACCCTTGGCTTCATCCAGCAGAAACTCAATCGTTCCGGCATTTTCATAGTCGACAGACTCAGCTGCTCGAACAGCTGCTTCCCCAATCTTCTGGCGCAGGGTTTTCCCAATTGCCACAGATGGACTTTCTTCCAGCACCTTCTGATTATTCCGCTGCAAAGAGCAATCCCGCTCACCCAAGTGGACTACATGCCCCTGCTGATCTGCCAAAATCTGCACTTCAATATGGCGCGCTGGATAGATAACTCGCTCCATATACATGGCACCATTCCCAAAGGCCGCTTTGGCTTCACTAGAAGCAGACTCAAAGGCCGCTACTAAATCCTCAGGCTTTTCGACCTTACGAATCCCCTTGCCTCCGCCACCAGCAGAAGCTTTGAGCATGACTGGATAGCCAATCTTTTCGGCTACTTCCAAGGCTTCTTCCGAGGTATGAACTTCTCCATCAGAACCTGGGATAACCGGCACTTTGGCCTTAATCATCTGAGCCCGAGCATTAATTTTGTCCCCCATCAAGTCCATAACAGCACCTGAAGGTCCAATAAACTTAATGCCGACTTCTTCGCACATGGTCGCAAATTTAGAGTTTTCACTCAAAAAACCAAAACCAGGGTGAATGGCTTCTGCACCTGTCAGAACAGCAGCAGACAGGACAGCGTTCATATTCAGATAAGAATCCGTAGACTTGGCTGGCCCGATACAAACCGCCTCATCAGCCAGTAGGGTGTGGAGTGCTTCCTTGTCAGCCGTTGAATAAACAGCGACAGTATCAATTCCCAACTCGCGGGCTGCACGAATAATTCTGACCGCAATTTCCCCACGGTTAGCAATTAAAATTTTACGAAACATGGTGAAATCTCCTCTTTCTTATTGACCAATCGCAAAGGTCAAGGTTCCGCTGGCTGCAAGTTTACCGTCAACTTCGGCCTTGGCCTCTACCACTGCAATGGTTCCGCGACGCTTGACAAACTTGGCCGTCATAATCAGCTGGTCACCTGGCACAACTTGCTTCTTGAACTTAACCTTGTCCATGCCAGCATAGAAGACCAGCTTGCCCTTATTTTCTTCTTTAGACAATTCCAGCACACCAGCCGTTTGAGCCAGTGCTTCCATGATTAAGACACCCGGCATAACTGGATACTGAGGGAAATGTCCGTTAAAGAATGGCTCGTTGATCGTCACATTTTTCAAAGCGACAATCTCATCTTCGCTGACTTCCAATACACGGTCCACCAACAACATAGGATAGCGGTGCGGAAGCGCCTCTTTTATTGCATTGATATCAATCATTTGATACGTACCAGCCCTTTCCCAAACTCAACCATTTCTTCATTCTGAACCAGAATTTCTGTAATCAGACCATCTTTCGGTGCTGGCACTTCATTCATGACCTTCATGGCTTCAATAATCATCAGAGTTTGACCTTTTTTAACTTGGTCTCCTACACTGACAAAAGCTGGTTTATCTGGACCTGCAGCTAAGTAAGCCACGCCAACCAAAGGACTTTCCACGACATCACCCTCAGCAGCTGGTGCCGGAGCCTCTGGAGCCACCTCAGGTGCTGCAGTTGGAGCTGCTTGGGAAACTGTCTCAGATACAGGTGCACTTTCTGGCTGCACAGGAGCTACAACAGGAGCTACACTGACTGATGGAGTTGCTGCGACTGCGGCAGAACTTTCATTCTTGCTGAAAGTCAATTCATCACTTTGATTTTTATAAGAAAATTCACGCAGGCTTGATTGGTCAAACTGAGCCATCAAGTCTTTAATTTCATTGATATTCATCTAGCCCTCCCAACGCTTGAATGCCAGAACAGCATTGTGACCGCCAAAACCAAATGTATTGGAAATCGCATAAGGAATTTCTTGCTCCAAGCCTTGTCCATAAACGACGTTCGCTTCAATATAGTCTGACAATTCACTTGTTCCAGCTGTTTTTGGTACAAAGTTATGGCGCATTGCTTCGATTGTAGCGATTGCTTCCACTGCTCCTGCAGCCCCAAGCAAGTGTCCTGTGAATGACTTGGTTGAAGATACAGGTACTTCTTTACCAAGAACAGCTACGATAGCACCACTTTCTCCTTTTTCATTAGCAGGAGTTGAAGTACCGTGGGCATTGACATAAGCCACTTGCTCTGGAGAAATCTCTGCCTCTTCCAAAGCCAATTTAATAGCCTTAATCGCACCTTGACCTTCTGGATGTGGAGAAGTCATGTGGTAGGCATCACAAGTATTGCCGTAGCCAACTACTTCAGCCAAGATAGTCGCTCCACGTTTTTCAGCGTGTTCCAGACTTTCAAGCACCAACATACCAGAACCCTCTCCCATGACAAAGCCGTTACGGTCTTTATCAAATGGAATAGAAGCACGGGTAGGATCTTCTGTCGTAGAAAGAGCTGTCAGAGCTTGGAAACCAGCAATGGCAAATGGAGTGATAGAAGCTTCTGATCCACCAACTAACATGACATCTTGGAAACCAAACTTGATAGAGCGGAAAGCATCCCCAATCGCATCATTTGATGAGGCACAAGCTGTATTGATTGATTTACAAATCCCGTTTGCTCCGAAGCGCATAGCAACATTTCCTGAAGCCATATTTGGCAAAGCTTTTGGCAGAGTCATTGGCTTAACGCGTTTTGGACCTTTTTCATGCAAACGGATAACTTGATCTTCGATTTCCTTGATACCACCGATACCAGAAGCCACGATGACACCAAAGCGGTCTTTATCGATTGATTCTACATCAAGATTGGCATTTGTCACCGCTTCTTGAGCTGCATACAAGGCATACAAAGAATAGTTGTCAAAACGATTAGTATCTTTCTTGATAAAGTATTTATCAAATGGAAAGTCTTGGACTTCAGCCGCATTATGAACAGCAAAATCGCTGTGATCAAACTTGGTGATGGGACCAATTCCAATCTTACCTTCTTTTAAACTATTCCAAAATTCTTCTGGTGTATTTCCGATGGGAGAGGTTAAGCCATAACCTGTCACAACAACTCGATTTAGTTTCATAGTGAACTCCTTTATGATAATTGGTAAACTGTCAAATCCAAATGCATGCAATTACTGCATAGTCAATCCGCCATCAATCGCGATGACCTGACCAGTGAGGTATTCCTGACCTGCTAAGAATAGGGCGACATCTGCTACTTCTTCGGTATTGCCGAACCGTTTCATTGGGATTTGAGCCAGAGAAGCTTCTTTGATTTTTTCAGAAAGCCCGTCTGTCATATCCGATTCGATAAAGCCTGGGGCAATCACATTGACACGGATATTGCGCCCAGCCACCTCACGAGCAACTGACTTAGAAAATCCAATCAAGCCAGCTTTAGAGGCTGCATAGTTGGCCTGACCGACATTACCAGTCAAACCGACAACACTTGATAGGTTGATAATTGCTCCCTGACGAGCCTTGGTCATTGGTTTCAAGACAGCTTGCGTCATATTGAAGGCTCCAGTCAGATTGACCTTCAGCACTTGCTCGAAGTCTTCCTCTGTCATCTTGAGCATAATCTTATCGCGGGTAATTCCAGCATTATTGACCAAGACATCTACAGAACCCAAAACTGCAATCGCCTCTTCAATCATTCGCTTAGCATCAGTACCATCAGACACATCGCCTGAAATAGCCACGACTTTGACCGGATAGCCAGCAAACTCAGCCAAAACTTCGTCTGAAATTTGACCACGACCGTTCAAGACAATATTGGCACCTGCACTTGCAAACTTATGGGCAATAGCCAGACCAATCCCACGGCTAGAGCCAGTAATAAAAACATTTTTATTCTTTAATTCCATTGGTATTCCCCATTATTTTTCCAGTAGGGCTGTTAAAGTCTCCACACTTTCAACATGATAAACAACTGCTGATTTATCAATTTTTTTCAGAAAGCCAGACAATACTTTCCCTGGACCAATCTCGATAAACTCAGTCACACCAGCTTCCTGCATTTTAGCGATACTATCGTAGAAACGAACCGGCTCCATGACCTGACGAGTTAACAATTCCTTAATTCTGCCAGTTTCCATGATATCCGCCTCTGTATTGCCCACTAGCGGAAGCTGAAAATCAGCAAATTCTGTTTCAGCCAAAACCTGAGCTAATTGCTCACTGGCTGGTTTTAAGAGTGCTGTATGGAAAGGACCTGAAACATTCAGCGGAATCAAGCGTTTCACACCTGCTTCCTTGAGGAGTTCTACCGCTTTATCCACCGCTGCCACATCTCCCCCAATGACGATTTGACCTGGAGTGTTGTAATTGGCAGGAGAGACCACTCCTAGCTGACTAGCTGTCTGACAGGCTTCCTCGATAAGAGCCACGTCCGCATTTAGGACCGCAACCATCTTTCCAGAACCAGCAGGAGCTGCTTCCTCCATGAAAGCTCCACGTTTTGCGACTAGAGCTACCGCTGTTTTAAAGTCCAGCGCGCCAGCAGCTACCAAGGCAGAGTATTCACCTAGAGAGAGGCCAGCCACCATATCAGGCTGGATGCCTTTTTCTGCCAACAGGCGATAAATAGCAAGAGAAGTTGTCAAAATTGCTGGCTGAGTATAGCGAGTTTGGTTGAGTTTTTCCTCATCCTGGTCAATCAATGCCCGAACATCATAGCCCAGAACTTGACTCGCTTCCTCAAAAGTCGCCTTAACCACATCATACTGCTCATAGAGGTCACGAGCCATTCCCAGATATTGGGCTCCCTGACCAGCAAATAGAAAGGCTGTCTTAGTCATTTCTAGTTACTCCTGCCCAACGTTTTGCTTCCTGCTGAATCTTTTCAGCAGCGCCATAATAGATATCCTTGAGGATTTCTTCGACCGTTTCTTCCTTGCTGACTAAGCCGGCAATCTGACCGGACATGACGGAACCATTTTCCACATCGCCACGGACAACTGCATTGGCCAAGGCACCAGCACCTAGATTTTCAAAAACAGTCAAGTCTGGATTTTCTTGCTTGAAGGCTTCTTTTTCAGCCTTTTCAAAATCGCGAGTCAGCTTATTCTTGAGCGCACGAACCGCATGACCGAAGTGTTGAGCAGAAATTGTCGTATCGATATCACGAGCTTTCAAAATCATATCTTTATAATTTTGATGGGCATTTGATTCCTTAGCTACAACGAAGCGTGTGCCGACCTGAACCGCTTCTGCTCCCAACATAAAACCAGCCGCAGCACCAGATCCATCCGCAATACCACCAGCCGCAATAACTGGAATGTTAACTGCTTCTACAACCTGACGAACCAAGGTCATGGTCGTTAACTTACCGATATGACCACCAGCTTCCATTCCTTCAGCAATAACGGCATCTGCTCCGATTTTTTCCATCCGTTTAGCCAAAGCCACACTTGGTACAACAGGAATCACAGTAATACCTGCTTCGTGGAAACGAGCCATGTACTTGCTTGGATTGCCCGCACCAGTCGTTACCACTTTTACACCCTCTTCGATCACCAAATCCACGATGTCATCTACAAAAGGCGACAAAAGCATGATATTGACTCCGAAAGGACGATCCGTCAAAGACTTAATCTTGTCAATATTAGCTTTCACCACTTCCTTAGGAGCATTTCCGCCACCGATGATCCCAAGACCACCAGCCTTTGAAACAGCACCAGCCAAATCACCATCTGCAACCCAGGCCATACCACCTTGGAAAATAGGATATTTAATATCTAATAATTCTGTAATTCGTGTTTGCATAATACCTTCCTCATAATCATTGCTTAAGTAATAGCTTGAGCCCAAACCGCTAGATAGCAACCTTTTTACTTTGAAATTCAAACTATTACCTAAACAAGAGAGAATATCTTGCGATACTCTCAAATCTTTATTATTTTGTTTTTTCTTCTACGTAGGCAACCAAGTCACCAACTGTTTTCAAGCCTTCTTCAGTTTCGATTTGGATGTCAAATGCATCTTCGATTTCTGAAATTACTTGGAACAAATCCAATGAATCTGCTTCAAGATCATCGAAAGTTGACTCAAGTGTAACTTCTGATGGCTCTTTACCAAGTTCCTCAACGATAATTTCTTGTACTTTTTCAAATACTGCCATGGATAGACTCCTTTAAAAATATATTTTTTATCTATGTGTTTCCACATGATTAACTAAATTGTAACAATAAGCGTGCCCCATGTCAAACCTCCACCGAAACCTGACAATAAAATAGTCTGATCTCCGTTCAGTTTAATCAAGTCCTGTTGGACACACTCAGATAATAAAATCGGGATGCTAGCTGCACTAGTGTTGCCATATTCCATCATATTAGCAGGTAGTTTTTCCCGAGAAACTCCGAGTTTCTTAGCCATTTTATCTAAAATTCGGATATTAGCCTGATGCAAGAGCAGATAATCAAGCTCCTCCACTGAAAATGGACTCTCTTCAATGGTATTTTTGATAGACTGTGCCACATCACGAATAGCGAAATCAAAGATTGCTCGGCCTTCCATTTTCAAATAGCGATCATCAACTTGCTTTTCCGAAAACGGAGAGGACAAACCAAGTCCACCACAAGTCAGACTCTGACCTCTCAAGCCATCAGTAAACTGACTTTCAGCCCAAAAATGCTGCTTTTCTGCCGCTTCAAGCAAGACTCCTCCAGCCCCATCACCAAACAAGACTGACGTCGCACGATCCGACCAATCAACGACTTTCGAAAGCGTTTCGCTACCGATGACCAAACCTCTTTGATAGCGACCAGAGGAAATGAACTTTTCTCCAGTTGATAAGGCAAAGATGAAGCCACTGCAAGCTGCCGTCAAGTCAAAAGCAAAAGCCTTGGCAGCTCCAATATTGGCCTGCACCCTAGCTGCAGTTGACGGCATCATAGAATCCGGAGTGATCGTCGCAATAATGATAAAATCAAGCTGATCAGCAGACAGTTGGGCCTTTTCTAGCAATTGCTCAGCAACCTTTGTAGCTAAATCACTGGTTGACTCAGTCCGAGATAAATGTCGCTGTTTGATACCTGTTCGACTTGAGATCCATTCATCGCTTGTATCCATCATCTTGGCCAGATCATCATTTGTGACAATCTGCTCTGGAGCATAATGAGCTACTTGAGTGATTCTTGCATAGTTCATTATTTCAACTCCTCTAAAAAATTATACAAGTTCTGCAAACCTTTTTGCATTGCATTTTTTTCTTCTGGGGACATTCCTTCCACTACTTGCATGACCATGCGATTGTGGAATCGTTTATGAAGGCGATACAAGAGCCTCCCCTTCTTAGTCAAACTCAGATGAACTACACGACGGTCAATGGATGAACGGCGACGCTCGATATACCCTTTACGCTCCAAGTTATTCAAGCTGGTTGTGACAGTCCCCAAAGTGACTAACAATTCCTTTGAAATATCGCTTGGAGTCGCATTAGGCATGGTACCAATAACATCAATAGTGTGCATTTCTTTAATGGAGACGTCTTTAAATTGACTGCCTCGGAGGCTGGACTCTTCAATAACCAAAACATTATTAAAAATGGATGTTAAATAATCATTGACTAATTGATAATTCAAACCAACACCTCCTTCATAAATACTTTGACATTCAAATTTTATCAGATCTCAAAATAATTTGCAAGTCCCTTTGAAAATTTATTTGATTTTCAAACAATTTTCTTATCCTGCAAATCCTTACTTACCTGTAAATTGTGGACGACGCTTCTCAGTATAAGCTTGGACACCTTCTTTGAAGTCCTCAGTGAAAGCAAGAGACTTCTGTAAAGATAACTCCAACTCCGCATATTCTTTCCAACCGCTGAAAAGGCTCTTCCAGACCATTTCTTTCATAGCTCTGTAAGAATTCAGCGAACCACGTTTTAACTTCTTCAGCAACTGTTCCGTTGTTTTTTCCAGTTTTTCTGCTTCACAAACTTTATAGAGCAAACCATAATCCAGAGCCTTCTCTGCTGTCAGGGCCTCTCCTGTCATGACCAAATGAGTCGCTCGAGTCACACCAATTGCCCGAGTCAGAAGATAAAGCCCACCGGCATCTGGCGCTAAGCCAACTCCCACAAAAGCTTGTATGAAGCGAGATTTTTCTGTCGCAATGCAGAAATCGGCAGCCACGACCATATTGGCAGCTGCACCAGCAACAGGGCCATCCACACTCATAATAACTGGCTTGGGTAGCCGTTTCATGGCAAAGGAAATGTCATTGACCAGCTCTGCAATTTTTACCAAGGATTGAATATCGTCAGCACTGACAGCTCTTTGCATCTCTGCTAGGTCGCCACCGACAGAAAATACTTTCCCATTAGCATTGAACACTAAAAACTTTACTGCCTCATCATTTGCGGCCAGCTCAATCGCTTCTAAAATCTCCTCACACATGGGGATATTGAAACCATTTGAAACTTCAGGGCGATTGAAGGTAATAGTCGCCACTTCATCAACTACCTTATAAAGAATACCATTAAAAGTCATTCTAACTCNATTCCAGACTGGGTACTTACAGTCATTTTATTTCATAATTAAATAATTTGATAGTCAAATTACATTTATTCTAGCATAAAAGATGTAAGAAAGAAAACAAAAACTGGAAAATTTGATTTTATATTCGTTTTTTGCTTTTTTTTTTGAAACAAATTTACATAAAGCAGTGCTTCTGATAGATTTGCAAAATTTTCAGAATTTTGTTATAATTTTTCCTAAATCATGTTTAGGAGTTTCTATGAAAGTTGTAAAATTTGGCGGAAGTTCACTTGCTTCTGCTTCACAATTAGAAAAAGTCTTACATATTGTAAAGTCTGATGCTGAGCGTCGTTTCGTCGTCGTTTCCGCACCAGGAAAAAGAGATGACCAAGATACAAAAGTCACCGATGCCCTGATTAAGTATTATCGCCAGTACATTGCAGGAAATGATGTCTCCAAGGAGCAAAATTGGATTATTAAGCGCTACTCCGATATGGTCTCTGAGCTAGGTCTAAAATCTGCAATTATTGAAAAGATCTCTAAGAGCATCATCTCCCTAGCTACTCTGCCAATTGAGAATAATGAATTTCTTTACGATACTTTCCTAGCAGCTGGTGAAAACAACAATGCTAAGCTCATCGCAGCTTACTTTAACCACAATGGCATTCCGGCTCGCTACGTGCATCCTAGAGAAGCTGGACTAGTGGTTTCAAGCGAACCAGGTAATGCTCGGATCCTTCCTTCAAGCTATGATAAATTGGAAGAACTAATCCATTCCGATGAAGTCCTTGTCATCCCTGGCTTCTTCGGTGTCACTCAAGATGGACAGATCTGTACTTTTTCTCGTGGTGGCTCAGATATTACAGGGTCAATTATTGCAGCTGGTGTCAAAGCTGATGTCTATGAAAACTTCACTGATGTAGACGGCATCTTTGCTGCTCACCCTGGGATTATTCATAAGCCACGCTCTATCGCTGAGCTTACTTACCGTGAAATGCGAGAATTAGCCTATGCAGGTTTTACTGTCCTTCACGATGAAGCTCTGCTTCCAGCCTATCGCGGAAAAATTCCACTCGTTATCAAAAATACCAACAATCCAGAGCACCCTGGTACTCGCATTGTCCATAAACATAGCGAAGATCATCCTCCTGTTGTAGGAATCGCTGGTGATTCTGGCTTCGTAAGTATTAACATGTCCAAGTATCTCATGAACCGAGAAGTTGGATTTGGCCGAAAGGCGCTTCAGATTTTGGAAGATTTAAATATCGGTTGGGAGCATATGCCAACAGGAATCGATGATCTTTCCATCATTCTTCGCGAACGTGAATTAACTCCAATTAAAGAAGAAGAGATTCTACGCCAGCTTGTACAAAAAGCAGAAGTAGACTACGCTGAGATTGAGCATGATCTTTCTATCATCATGATTGTCGGCGAAAAAATGAAAAGTCATATCGGGGTAACTGCTACTGCGACTAGAGCTCTTTCTGACAACAAAATCAATATCCAAATGATGTCACAAGGTTCCAGTGAAGTTTCTATCATGTTTGTTGTCAATAAGAACCAAGAAAAAGAAGCCATCCGTGCTTTATATAAAGCATTCTTTGGCAACTCAGAAAGCAATGAATAAACCGAATAAATAAACAACAAAGACCTAGCTCTATGTGGAGCCAGGTCTTTCCTTATTCTTTCTTGCTTATAATAAACCTTTTTTCTTTTCCAAGATCAGGTCTTTGACAGATATCAACAGGACAGCCAGCAAAATCATGCCCATACCTACAAAATCAAGCAGATAAAAGCGTTCATTCATAATGACAAAGGCAAAGAAGACCGCTGAAATTGGCTCAATCGAGGCTAGGAGGCTAGATTTGACAGGACCGACCAAGCTTGTTCCCTTCAAAAAGACGGTGTAAGCAAAGATTGTTCCAATGACAATGATGCCGACCAAGGCCAGAAGGATATCCGAACGGACTTGCCACTGATGCTGGAAAATACCGCTAAAAGGAAGGAGCAAGATACCTGCAATGGTCATGCCAATCCCGATGACCAGCATGCTTCCCCACCTTTTAATGAGCTCAATCGGCAACAGAATATATAGCGCGTATGTAAAGGCCGAAAAAACACCTAAAAATAAGCCTTTTGGCGTCATCGAGAGCTGATTGACCTGACCGTGGGTCGCAATCAGAAAGGTTCCACCTATGGCTAGAATCATTGAACAAATCTGAGCCACAGTCGGTGCTACTCTGTCTTTGATACAAGTGTATGCCAAAACACCAACAGGACAGAGATATTGTAAGACCGTTGCTGTTCCTGCATTCGTCTCATGAATGGCCGCTAAATATGCATATTGATTGATGAATAAGCCTAAGACTGCAAAAATTAAAATGTGTAGTAGAGAATTCTTGTCTTTCCAAATCTCCTTAAAAGAATCTTTATTTGTCGCATAAGCCAACATCATCAAAACCAAACCCGCTAGCAACAAGCGCACATTGGTCAAGCTCAGTGCCGAAAAACCATGCACCATCAGATATTGACCACTTGTTCCCGATAAGCCCCAAGCAATTCCCGCAGCCAAGGTATAAAGGGTTCCCCTTAAAACTTTTGACATCCCAAACCTCTTTCTGTTAGCTTTGATCATTATAACATAAACCATAAAGAAAAATCAGTCTGTTTCGACTGATTTTTTATGATTTAGCTGAGCTTAAAGATGTTTAATTCTCTATCTCAAGAAGTAGATAAGGCAGACCTAAGATATGCCCAATAATTCCTAGCATAGCCCGCATTCCAGAAGCTGTAACGAGTACTTTCTGGCCATCTTTCACTTGAATCTTATGAGATTTCATAAAACTTTGTCCAACCTGTAGTTCAGCACTGTCTCCCTCAAAAGTCAGCGTTTTACTTTCATCATTCGCAAGTTTATCCACAAGTTGACCATTAGATATACCGCAACATTTTGGGCAACTCCAACTATACCCGTAGAACGCGTAATTGTAAATTTTGACATCAAAGACTCCCTTACTTCAATCCAGCCTATCAACAAAAACTTTTCAGTTTATTCTTCAATCCTAGCTGAGTAAAAAGGCAGAAGAAACATTAAAGCCATAGCAAGAAGCAATAAAATTGCACGCACTAGGCCACCAAAGAACAGGCCGAGCAATAAAACTCCTAGACAGCTAGAAAAATTCGTAAAATTCGTTTCAACCAACAAGGTTTGCCCTGCTTTAACTGTCACTGGCTTGGTTCTCATAGGAGCAGCTCCTACACGAACAACAGCTTCTTCTCCCTCAATAGGAAAGACAGCCTCGTCACCATTCTGGATTGTACCAACCTTTTGACCATTGATTAAAATTGGAAAATTCCCAATAATCCCTACAAAACCTGTTCCACGTTTTACTTTAATTTCTGACATAAGGACTCCTTTATTTTTTATCTATTTTACCATAAGTTCCATTCAAATAAAAGGTAAAAACCAGCCTCACGACTGGTTTTCCCCTTATTTCTAAAGTTTTTCCAACTCTTCATTGAGCAATTTTTGTGCTACTTGCGGGTTGGCTTGACCCTTGGTAGCCTTCATCAATTGACCGATCAAGGACTTGGCCGCATTCTTGTTTCCGCCCTTATAGTCATTGATGGCTTTTTCATTATCCGCAAAGACTTGCTGGATAATAGGAAGAAGTTGAGCAGGGTCTGAGATTTGAATCAGGCCTGCTTTTTGTACATATTCCTTAGCAGAACCGCCATTTTTAGCCAGATGGACAAAGACCTTCTTGGCAATCTTAGAGGAAATTGTGCCATCTGCAATCAGCGCAATCATCTCAGTCAGGTTCTCAGGTGTCAGCTCAATCTCAGAGATGGTCTTGCCTTCGGCATTGAGGTATTGAGCCACTTCTCCTTGGAGCCAGTTAGAGACAGATTTAGCATCGCCACCTGCCGCAACAGCTGCTTCAAAGAAGTCTGACACAGCCTTCGTAGCTGTCAGCTGCTTGGCATCGTAGTCAGACAGACCGTAGTCGCCCACATACTTGGCACGGCGCTCTTTTGGAAAGGCTGGCAGGCTACTGCGCACTTGCTCAATCCAAGCATCTTCGATCTCAAAGATAGGCAGATCAGGCTCTGGGAAGTAACGATAGTCAGCCGAACCTTCCTTGACCCGCATGAGCAGAGTTTCGCCAGTTGCTTCATCATAGCGACGGGTTTCCTGACGGATTTGACCGCCACTGCGTAGGATTTCTGCCTGGCGTTTTTCCTCAAATGCCAGACCCTTACGGACAAAGTTGAAGGAATTAAGGTTTTTCAGCTCAGTCTTAGTACCAAATTCTTCCTGACCGTAAGGACGGATGGAAATATTGGCATCGACCCGCATGGAGCCCTCTTCCATCTTGACATCCGAAATGCCCGTGTACTGAATGATTTCCTTGAGGGCAGTCAGATAGGCATAGGCTTCTTCTGGACTGCGCATATCCGCTTCGGATACAATCTCAATCAGAGGCACCCCTTGACGGTTGAGGTCCACATAAGAATAGCCGTCACTACCGTGGGTATTTTTTCCTGCATCTTCTTCCAAGTGGGCCCGCTCGATACGGATTTTCTTGGTCGTGCCATCTTCTAGCTCAATCTCAATCCAGCCATTGTAGCCAATCGGCTCATCAAACTGAGAAATTTGATAGGCTTTTGGATTGTCCGGATAGAAGTAATTCTTGCGGTCAAAGTGCATCTTCTGGTGAATATCCATGTTCAAAGCCAGAGCAGCCTTGATACCATAGTCAATGACACCCTTATTCATAACAGGTAGAACACCTGGGAAGGACCAGTCAATGATATTGGTGTTGGCATTAGGATCTTCACCGAAGTGAGCTGGAGCTGGTGAGAAAATTTTTGAATTGGTCTTCAATTCAACATGGACTTCCAGTCCGATAACTGTTTCAAAGTTCATTATTTTTCACCTCCAAAGATAACTGGCTGCTGTTTGTGATAGTCAGTCGTCGCTTCAAATGCTGCGGCTGCCTGATAGATGGTCGCTTCATCGAAGTGGTTCCCAATCAGCTGCAGGCCGACAGGAAGACCATCTGCAAAGCCAGCTGGGATTGAAATGCCCGGCAGGCCAGCCAGATTGACTGGAATGGTCAAAAGGTCAGCCAAATACATGGCCACAGGATCCTGGTTTTGGCTGCCCAAGTCATAAGCAACCGTTGGTGCAGTTGGACCTAAGATCAAATCATATTTTTCAAATACCTTGGCAAAATCTTGCATAATCAAGGTACGAACCTGACCAGCTTTCTTGAAGTAAGCATCGTAGTAACCAGATGACAAACTGAAAGTACCCAGCATGATGCGGCGTTTCACCTCTTCACCAAAGCCTTCGCTACGAGATTTGACATAGACATCTTCTAGATTTTCAATTCCTTCTGCGCGGTAGCCATAGCGAATACCGTCAAAGCGCTGCAGGTTAGAGCTGGCTTCAGAGGAAGCGATGATATAGTAAACAGCCACGCCATACTTGCTGTGGGGCAGGCTCACTTCTTCAACAATCGCACCTAGACTTTCCAAGTGCTTGGCTGCTGCCAAAATTGTTTCCTTGACCTTGCTGTCAATTCCCTCACCCATGTATTCCTTAGGCAAGGCAATCTTCATACCCTTGATGTCTTGGCCAATTTTGCTAGTAAAGTCTGGCACTGCTTCTTGTGATGATGTCGAATCCTTAGGATCATTACCAGAAATAACATTCAAAAGCTGGGCATTTTCCTTAACCGTCTGAGAGAAAGGCCCAATCTGGTCTAAAGAAGAACCAAAAGCAATGAGACCAAAACGAGAAACCCGTCCGTAAGTTGGTTTGAGGCCGACTACACCGTTAAAGGAAGCAGGCTGGCGAATAGAACCACCCGTATCTGAACCTAGTGATAGACGAACCTGACCAGAGGCAACTGCTGTCGCTGAACCACCAGATGATCCGCCAGGAACCTTGCTACTGTCCCAAGCATTCTTAGTCGTCTTAAAGTAAGAGTTTTCGCTGGAACCACCCATGGCGAACTCGTCCATGTTGGTCTTCCCGACGATAATCATATCCTTACCATAGAGCTTTTCTACACTGGTTGCATCGAAAATCGGCTTATAATTGTAGAGTATCTTGGAGGCAGCCGTCGTCAAGATTCCCTTGGTTGAGATATTGTCCTTAACTGCCAGCGGAATCCCGCTCATGAGATTGTCAGCATCAATGCCCTTGGCATCCAGAGCCGCAGCCTGTGCCAAAGCTTCTTCTTCGCTGATAGTGATGAAACTGTCCACGGCAGCTTCACGTTCTTTGATGTCTGCCAAAGTCGCCTGAGTTAACTCTACTGCAGAAATTTCTTTCTTGACCAGCAAATCATGCAACTCTTCAATGGTCTTGTGATTAAAAGTCATTAGGCATCTCCTCCGTCATCTAGGATGGCAGGCACTTTGATGTAGCCCCGCTCTTTTTCAGGTACATTTTGGAAAAGCTCTTCCCGGTTCCAGCCTGGCTGAGCCACATCTTCTCGCATATAGTTGATGTTAGCTGCCACATTGGAAGTGAAAGGCACACCCTCCGTATCCACTTCATTGAGCAATTCGACCATGTCGACAATTTTAGACAAGGTTGTCGCAAACTCAGCTGTCTCTTCTGGTGAAAAAGCCAGTTTTGACAGTTTTGCAACGTGACTTACTTCTTCTTGAGTAATCTTCATCTCTGATTCCTTTCATAAGATAGACGAGCATGAATACCGACCGAAAACGATAAATCTAAGAAAGATCTTTGTTTTCGAAGTATTTAACTCGCATTGTTTTGCTAAGATAGAGGCACTAAGCTCTCTTAGCTGCGACCTCTTTCTTTGACTTCTTCCTGATTTCTTCAGGAATTCACATCATTTCATTTTACCATATTTCCGGCTAATTCTTCAATTCCAAATACAGTTCTTTAAGCTGTCTTTGGTTCACCAAACTCGGACTTTCCAACATAGGGTCAAAGCCAGTACCATTTTTAGGAAAGGAAATGACCTGGCGGATATTTTCTTCCCCAGCCAAAATCATAACTAGACGATCTAAGCCCAGAGCCAAGCCACCGTGTGGTGGGAAGCCGTACTCCAAGGCTTCTAGGAAGAAACCAAAGTCCCGCTCATAGTCTTCTCGGCTCATGCCCAATAGCTCAAACATCGCTTCCTGATCCTTCCGATCATGAATCCGCAGACTCCCACCGCCAATTTCATAGCCATTCAAGACGATGTCATAAGCGTGACTGCGGAATTGGTCTGGCTCCTGACCTTCTTCAAAAATACCCTGTGTGAAAGGATGGTGCATGGCTTGATACCGGTTTTGGTCTTCATTCCACTCCAACAGCGGCCAATCCACAACCCAGAGGAAATGAAGTAGGCTTGGGTCAATCAAATCCAAAGTTTTTGCGACTTCTATGCGCAGATGTCCCAAAGCTTCCTGAGCCCGACGCTTCTTGGCCATGACTAGCAGAATCAAGTCTCCATCCTTGGCCTCAAAACGTGCTAGTAAATCCTGACTCTCAGCCTCAAAGGTGCTAGCCAAATCTCCAACCAACTGGCCATTTTCAACTTTTAGACTGGCAAAACGACTGCAGCCAAATTCCTTCATTTCCTGATAGTAGTGACTCAGCTGTTTCTTGCTAAAAGCACTAGCTGCATCTGGCACACAGATTCCCATCACTTCCTCTTGGCTATCCAAGGCTTTCTTGATGAGAAGCGAGTCATTGGACTGGCACAAATCCGTCAAACTCTTCAGCTCTAAACCAAAGCGTGTATCTGGCTTGTCAGAGCCGAAGCGGCCCATAGCCTCTTCATAGCTGATAGTTGGAAAAGCTTCCGTCAGCTCTAAACCATGAGTTTTCTTAACGACAGCCTTGAGCATAGCTTCAACCAGAGCTCGGATTTCTTCCTCGCTGGCAAAACTCAGCTCCAAGTCCACCTGAGTAAACTCTGGCTGACGATCGCCCCGCAAGTCTTCATCGCGGAAGCAACGAACAATCTGATAATAACGCTCAAGCCCAGCTCCCATCAGCAACTGCTTGAGCATCTGTGGACTCTGTGGCAAGGCGTAGAACTGATTTTTAAAGACCCGACTAGGAACTAAGAAATCCCTAGCCCCTTCTGGTGTTGACTTGGTCAGATAAGGCGTCTCCACTTCCAAAAAGTCCAAACCGTTTAAATATTCCCGAATGGTTGAGGTGACCTGATGGCGCAGTTTGAGGTTATGTGTCATCTTCTCACGGCGCAAGTCCAGGTAGCGGTATTTCTGACGCAGATCTTCCCCTGTATGGGCATGCTGATCCAACTCAAAAGGCAGAGGCTTACTGCTAGCAATAACCTCAATCTTTTCAGCCCTCAGCTCAACCTTACCAGACTTGATGGACTTATTGACAAAACGCTCTTCCCGCTGAACGACTTTCCCCGTCACTGCAATGACATCCTCTTTGCCAATGTCTTCCAGCTTAGCAAAATCTTCAATCTCACCGCCAACGAAGACCTGCAGCAAGCCCTCACGGTCCCGTAATTCAATAAAGGCTAGCTTGCCGTGATTGCGGATATTGGCTACCCAGCCAGTTGCGGTCATGGTCTGTCCGACCTGCTCTAAACCGTAGTTTCCGATAAAAATTTCTTTCATATACTTTCCCTCTCACATCAATTTGTAGCTTCGCCCTGTTGTTCAGGATATTACCACGTTCTTCCATCGTCTTCACTTGAATAGCGGCAAAAGAAAAGGGCCTCCGTCTCTGAAACAGACGAAAGCCGTGGTACCACTGTTATTCGCTACCCTAAAAGGCAGCCTCTGAGCTCGTAACGTGAGCGACGTTTATGCTTAATCACACAAAAGATCACGAAGCATGTTCTTCGGTTTTTGCTTTCTTGGTACTGCTCTCAGCTATCAGTACTCTCTGTGCAAGTCAGCAAGCCTACTCTGCTTCTCTTTTACTCTTAAATTGTATCTATTATAGTCGAACCCAGAACATTTTGCAAGTGGTTTAAGGCAAATTTGTGATTTTCCTCTGAAATCGAAGCCACAGCCGTTTCTACAACCTGAATCTGATAACCAAGATTATAGGCATCAATCGCTGTATGCAGGACGCAAATATCCGTCAAGACTCCTGTCAAAATAACTGTATCTACCTTTCTTTCCCGCAGGCGGATATCTAAATCCGTGCCAGAAAAAGCAGAATAATGACGTTTATCCATCCAAAAGACCCGAGGGTCTGCTTGATGCTTCTCATAAAAATCAGCCAAAGGACCATAAAGATTACGACCACTGGTTCCTTTGATATTATGAGGTGGAAACAGCTTGCTCTCAGGATGAAAGGCATCATTTTCATCGTGGGCATCAATAGTAAAGAAGATATAGTCGCCCCGATCAAAAGCTGCCTCGGTTACTTGAGCAATGGCTTCAGAAATTGCCTGAGCTGGCGCTCCTGCTGTCAGCTTGCCCTCATCTGCAACAAAATCAACTGTATAATCAATGGAAATCAGCGCTCTTGCCATTAGTAATCCCTCTTTTTAATTTCCTCAAAAACATCTGGAATCAGGACTTTCAGATAAGTTCCCTTCATCCCCAGCGAGCGGCTTTCAATAATCCCCGCACTTTCCAGCTTGCGCAAAGCATTGACAATCACTGAGCGGGTAATTCCGATGCGGTCAGCAATGACAGAAGCCGTCAGTTGCCCTTCATTGCCATTGAGCTCGCCCAGAATAGCTGAAACAGCTCTTAGCTCTGAGTAAGACAGAGTATTGACCGCCATGGTCACAGCTGTCCGGCGACGGATGTTCTTCTCGTCCTCTTCCCGCTGGAAGTTAAGCAGCTGGATACCGACCACTGTGCTGGCAATCTCAACCAGAATCAAGTCATCATCCAAAAATTCTTTATCATTGCGCCAGATAATCAGCGAGCCCAAGCGAATTCCTGAAACATGAATGGGAGCAATGGTAGTCAGGCCATCTGGAAATTCATCCTTGGTTTCCACTGGGAAAATGGTTAAATCGTGAGTTACAGGCAGATTAGCCTCCGTCTCATACACCATGTTTGCTTCTTGGACGTATTCTTTGGGGAATGTCTTGTCTTGGAAAAAGGCTTCTACACGATCATTATTTGTCTTGTAGCGCATGAAATAGCCCAAGAGACGACCCTTGCTGTTGATGATGCAGGCATTGCAATGAATAATATCAGCAAGCTGGCGAGTGATCGCATTGTAAGGAAGTTCCTCCTGAAGTTGCTCTTCTGAACGTTTCAAGATAGAAGTAATCTTCCTTGTTTTTTCTAATAGTTTTGCCATACATTTACCTCGTATTTAGTCTCCTTGATTGTACCATAATCGACCGAAATTTTCAATAATTATCTGAAAATTGTGTATTGAAAAAAAATTCGCTACAATTCTGAAAGATTCAGAATTTAATGATTGCGAAAAAATCACTTCATCAAAAAAACCATTTAAAACAATTCTTAGACGAATTTATTTTAAACGGTTTATGACTTGTATTTTATGCTTATCTGCGGTATTGGCGCAGGAAGCGCGTCATTTTTTCTTGGATTTGAGCTAGCTCATCCACCCGCGGCAGATAAACGATTCGGAAATGATCTGGATCCTTCCAGTTAAAGCCTCGTCCATGGACAAGGAGGACTTTTTCCTGCTTGAGGAAATCCAAGACAAACTGCTCATCATCATCGATACGGTACATTTCTCGATCAATCTTCGGGAAGATGTAAAGACCCGCCTTAGGTTTGACTGCAGACAAACCTGGAATATCTTGAATGGCATTGTAAATGAAGTTTCTCTGTTCATAGATACGGCCACCTGGCAAAAGCAGTTCATCCACCGACTGGTGACCTCCAAGCGATGTTTGGACGACCTGCTGGGCCAAGACGTTGGAGCACAAGCGCATATTGGAAAGCATATTAAGACCTTCGATATAGCCTTTAACATGCCGCTTAGGACCAGATAGCACCATCCAGCCAACTCGGAAGCCAGCGATACGGTGGGATTTTGACAAGCCATTCATACTAACGCAGAAAACATCAGGAGCCAGACTAGCTACAGGCGTATGCACATGTCCATCCATCACCATGCGGTCATAAATTTCATCCGCGAAGATAATAAGATTGTTCTGGCGCGCAATTTCCACAATCTCTAACAAAAGGTCGTCAGGATAAAGTGCTCCTGTTGGATTGTTAGGATTGATGATAATGATAGCCTTAGTATTAGAGGTGATTTTTGACTTGATGTCGTCAATATCTGGATACCATTCTGCCTGCTCATCACAGACATAGTGAACAGCATTCCCACCAGCCAGACTAACTGCAGCCGTCCAGAGCGGGTAGTCCGGCATCGGTACTAAGACCTCATCTCCATCATCCAAGAGTCCCTGCATAGACATAACAATCAGCTCGCTGACTCCATTTCCAAGATAAATATCATCGATATCAACATTAGGGAAATTTCTGAGCTGACAATACTGCATAATGGCCTTACGGGCTGAGAAAATCCCCTTAGAATCAGAGTACCCCTCACTATCACGCGCATTCATAATCAAATCATGAATGACCTCGTCTGGAGCAGTGAAACCAAATTCGGCTGGATTTCCTGTGTTCAGGCGGAGAATTTTTTCTCCATTAGCCCGCATCCGCATCGCTTCATCCAAAACCGGTCCACGAATATCATAGGCTACATGCTCCAGTTTGCTGGACTTATTAAATTCTTTCATCCTATTTTCCTCAATTCATCTGAATGATTTTATTATACCACCAGAAAAAAAGATTGACAATCAGGAAGAATTTGGGAAAGCTCGTTTGAATTAAAATATATCTTATAACTTAGGAAAATACACGTATCCATCACAATAATTTCACTTGATTTCTGAATTTCATTTGCAGCTTTACTTTTTTTCTGAAAAGGTTTACAATATAAGTGAAGATATTAAGAAGCTCGAATCTAGGATTCGACAAAAGATGGAGGTAGCTTTATGACTCAACAAAAATATGAAAATATCATGGTCGCTGTTGACGGCTCTCGCGAAGCAGAACTCGCTTTTGAAAAAGGAGTTAATGTAGCGCTGAGAAATGCTTCTCGTTTGACAATTGCTCATGTGATTGATACACGGGCTCTCCAAAGCGTCTCAACCTTTGACGCTGAGGTCTACGAAGACCTCCAAGAAGAAGCACAAAAGTTGATGACAGAATACAAGGAAAAGGCGCAAAAAGCAGGGGTCAAATACGTTGATATCGTCATTGAATTGGGCAATCCCAAAACCCTCCTGTCAACTGACATTCCTGACGAACACAAGGTTGATTTGATTATGGTCGGAGCTACCGGTCTCAATGCCTTTGAACGCCTCCTAGTCGGCTCATCATCTGAGTATATCCTTCGCCACGCGAAAGTGGACTTACTGGTCGTTCGTGACAAAGAGAAAACATTCTAAAATATCTAGTAGGTTGCTGCGATAGCTATGCCCTACTTCCCTCATAACTATAAGTTAAAATCCCTCATTAGGTTAGCCTAGTGAGGGATTTGTGTTTTAGAACAATAAAAATCTTATTTCAGCTTACCTTTCAAATACCGGCCAGTGTAGCTGGCTGGATTGGCTGCAACCTCTTCTGGTGTACCCGTCGCAATAATCGTACCACCACCGACACCGCCTTCTGGGCCTAGGTCGATGATATGGTCAGCTGTCTTGATAACGTCCAGATTGTGCTCAATGACGAGGACTGTATTGCCATCGTCCACGAAGCGAGCTAAAACCTTGAGCAAACGAGCAATATCCTCTGTATGAAGCCCTGTCGTCGGCTCATCCAAGATATAGAAGGACTTACCAGTCGAGCGCTTGTGAAGTTCGCTGGCCAGCTTCATCCGCTGGGCTTCACCACCTGACAAGGTCGTGGCTGGCTGCCCTAGAGTCACATAGCCTAGTCCCACGTCCTTGATGGTCTGGAGTTTACGGGCAATTTTCGGAATATGCTGAAAGAACTCTACCGCATCATTGACCGTCATGTCCAGAACCTGAGCGATATTCTTCTCCTTGTAGTGGACTTCCAGAGTCTCACTATTATAGCGAGTGCCGTGGCAGACCTCACAGGCCACATAGACGTCAGGTAGGAAGTGCATCTCAATCTTGATAATCCCATCACCCGAGCAGGCCTCACAGCGACCGCCCTTGACGTTAAAGCTGAAACGGCCCTTCTTGTAGCCGCGAATCTTGGCTTCATTGGTCTTGGCAAACAGATCGCGAATATCGTCAAAAACTCCAGTATAGGTAGCTGGATTCGAACGCGGTGTCCGGCCAATCGGGCTTTGGTCAATATCAATCAAGCGGTCCACATGCTCAATGCCACTGATTTTCTTGAACTTACCTGGTTTGGCAGAGTTGCGGTTAAGTTTTTGAGCAATGGCTTTTTTAAGAATAGAGTTGACCAGCGTTGACTTACCGGATCCAGAAACTCCTGTCACAGCGATAAATTTGCCCAAGGGGAATCTAGCCGTGATATTCTGCAAGTTATTCTCCTGAGCCCCTGTCACTTCAATAAAGCGGCCATTACCTACACGGCGGTCCAATGGTACGGGGATCTCGCGCTTACCTGACAAGTATTGGCCAGTAATAGACTTCTTATTCTTAGCCACTTGCGTCGGAGTGCCGGCTGCAACGATTTCACCACCGAAAACACCAGCTCCTGGTCCCACATCAATCAGCCAGTCCGCCTCCCGCATGGTGTCCTCATCGTGCTCGACCACAATGAGGGTATTGCCCAGGTCGCGCATCTTCTTGAGGCTGGCAATCAGGCGGTCATTGTCACGCTGGTGCAAGCCAATAGAGGGCTCGTCCAGGATATAGAGGACCCCACTCAAGTTAGAACCAATCTGAGTCGCCAAGCGAATCCGCTGACTCTCACCTCCTGATAGAGTCCCAGCCGAGCGAGACAAAGTCAGGTAATTAAGACCAACGTTATTGAGGAAGGTCAGGCGGTCATGAATTTCTTTAAGAATAGGCCGCGCAATCGTAGCTTCATTGTCAGTTAAGCTAAGCTTGTCCAACTGGACCAAATGATCTGCAATAGACAAGTCTGAAATCTCACCGATATGCAAGCCATCTTCACCGCCAACCTTGACAGACAGAGCCTGAGGGCTGAGTCGATAACCATGGCAAGCCGCACAAGTCAGCTCATTCATATATGTCCGCATCTGCGTCCGAGTAAAATCACTATTGGTTTCATGGTAGCGACGGTTGATATTGGTGACAACCCCCTCAAAGGGAATGTCAATATCGCGTACGCCGCCAAATTCATTTTCATAATGGAAATGGAACTCCCGTCCATCTGAGCCAAAGAAAATCAACTGCTTTTCTTCCTCAGTCAGCTCCTCAAAAGGCTTGTTCATATCAATGCCAAAGGCTGCCATAGCCTGCTCCAGCATCTGTGGATAGTAGTTGGAGGAGATGGGGTTCCAAGGCGCTAGCGCTCCTTCGCGCAAGGTCTTGCCAGCTTCTGGCACGACCACATCTAGATCCACTTCCAGTTTAACTCCCAGACCATCACAGTCTGGACAAGAACCAAAAGGCGCATTGAAAGAGAAGAGACGTGGCTCTAGCTCAGGCACTGTAAAGCCACATACTGGACAGGCATAGTGCTCAGAAAAGAGTAGTTCTTGACCGTCCATGGTATCAATCACCACATAGCCCTCAGCAATCCGCAGAGCTGCTTCAACCGAGTCAAAGAGGCGGCTGCGCACTCCTTCCTTGATGACAATTCTGTCCACCACGACTTCAATATCATGCTGCTTGCTCTTAGAAAGCTCTGGCACTTCTGTTACATCGTAGACATCGCCATCCACGCGCACCCGGACATAACCATCTTTCTGAATCTTATCAAAAACGGTCTTATGCTGTCCCTTTTTCTTGCGAATGACCGGCGCTAAAACCTGCAGCCGCTGACGCTCTGGCAATTCTAAGACCTTGTCGACAATCTGTTCAACAGACGAAGCCTTAATAGCTCCATGTCCATTGACACAGTAGGGCGTTCCAACACGCGCATAGAGCAAGCGCAGGTAATCATTGATTTCAGTGGCAGTTCCCACTGTTGAGCGCGGATTTTTACTGGTCGTCTTCTGGTCAATGGAAATAGCTGGGCTGAGACCATCAATCGAGTCCACATCCGGCTTTTCCATATTGCCCAAAAACTGCCGAGCATAGGCCGACAGACTCTCTACATAGCGGCGTTGCCCCTCAGCATAGAGGGTGTCAAAAGCCAGACTGGACTTGCCCGAACCAGACAGACCAGTCACCACGACCAGCTTGTCTCGGGGGATTTCTACATCAATATTTTTTAAATTATGAGCTCGCGCTCCATGAATCACAATTTTATCTTGCATCTCTTCCACACTTTACCTTTAGACTTCTTCTATTATAGCAAATTTTTCTGCAAACTTTTTCCCAAAAGACTAGAATTTGTAGTATAATAAGACGGTGCTTATAAACGATTCTAGGAGGAGATATGAAGCAAGTATTTTTATCAACAACAACCGAGTTCAAGGAAATTGATACACTTGAATCAGGAACTTGGATAAATATGGTCAATCCTTCCCAAAATGAATCTTTAGAAATCGCAAACGCCTTTGGCATTGACATAGCTGACCTACGAGCACCCCTCGATGCCGAGGAAATGTCTCGTGTCACCATCGAGGATGAATACACACTGATCATCGTAGACGTACCCATCACCGAGGAGCGGAATAATCAGACTTACTATGTCACGATCCCGCTTGGTATTATCATCACAGAAGAAGCTATCATCACAACTTGCTTGGAAAAGCTGCCCCTGCTGGATATCTTTATCCACCGTCGCTTGCGTAACTTTTATACTTTCATGCGGTCACGTTTTATCTTTCAGATTCTCTACCGCAATGCCGAGCTGTATCTTACGGCCCTGCGTTCCATTGACCGTAAGAGCGAGCAGATCGAAAGCCAATTGCACCAGTCGACTCGAAACGAAGAACTGATTGAGCTCATGGAGCTAGAAAAGACCATCGTCTATTTCAAAGCTTCCCTCAAAACCAATGAGCGCGTGATTAAAAAACTAACCAGCTCTACTAGCAATATTAAGAAATACTTGGAAGATGAGGATTTGCTGGAAGATACCCTGATTGAGACCCAGCAGGCCATCGAGATGGCTGATATTTATGGAAACATCCTCCACAGCATGACAGATACTTTTGCGTCCATTATTTCCAACAACCAGAACAATGTCATGAAGACACTTGCTCTGGTAACCGTTGTTATGTCTATCCCGACCATGCTCTTCTCAGCCTACGGGATGAACTTCAAAGATAATGAACTGCCTCTAAACGGCGAGCCCAATGCCTTCTGGATTATCATGTTTATCGCCTTTGCTCTGAGCGGCTCTCTAACCCTCTACCTCTTCCATAAAAAATTATTCTAACCACCAGAAAGGACGCTTATGTCACAAATAGTATCAGACAAACTAACCAAGAAAAACAAGGAATTTCTCCACATTGCTACTCATCAACTCCTCAAAGATGGCAAATCCGATGAAGAAGTGAAGGCAATCTTAGAGGAAATCATTCCAAACATTTTAGAAAATCAAGCCAAGGGTATCCCTGCCCGTGCTCTCTATGGGGCACCAACTTACTGGGCTTCTTCTCTCACTGCCAAAGAGCGCTATGATGCCGAGCATCCCAAGCAAAATGATGATCCTAAATGGATGATGCTGGATTCTGTCCTCTTCATTTTCGGTTTCTTTACCGTTCTGACTTCCATCGTTAATTTGGCATCTTCTCGACCATCTGTTTACGGCATGACGACACTTGTCTTTGGTAGTATTGTCGGGGGTCTCGCTTTCTACGCCCTCTATCATTTCGTTTACCGTTTTTACGGACCAGACACTGACCGTAGCCAACGACCACACCTACTCAAATCAATCCTTATTATGCTAGCAGCCATTGGGCTTTGGACCCTTTCAATCATTGGTTCTAGCTTACTGCCTGACTCTCTCAACCCACATTTTTCAAATATCGCCGTTGCCATCATCGGAGGGATCACCCTAGCACTCCGTTTCTACCTCAAGAAGCGCTTCAATATCAAGAGTGCGACTATGGGACCAGCGAAATATTAAACAGCATAAAAAAGAGGTTTTGCAACCTCTTTTATTTTGCCCTTTTTGAAAAGTATAAGACCAAGTCGTCGTTATTCTCGCACGAAGCATAGGACGTGAGTGGCTGATTTTGAAACCAAACTCCTGACCCATCTGGCATATAACCACGACCCACATACAGTCGTTGTGCTGGACCATAGCCTTTATGTAGCCCAACACCCAAGCTGACCACATCTGAATAATGCTGCGCTGCTTGCTCAGCTTTGTCCAATAAAGCTGTCCCAATTCCTCGCCTTTGGAAACTTTCAAAAACATTAAAATCCGTTAACTCAGGATAAAGGCCAGCAAAAGGTCCATGCTTTGCCAATGGGATGACTGTAATGTAGCCAGACAAAAATTCCCCAACAACCGCCACCAAAACTTGGCGCTCACCCGCCTCTTGCTCCAGAAAGTAGTTTTTTAAAATCTCTCTCCGACCAGACCAACCTTGCTGGATAAAAGCATTCGATAAGCCTTCAATATCCTCAAAAAGCATCTTTCTGATGGCTAGTTCTTCTGTCATGGCAAACCTCCCATATCTTGATGGTTTCTTCTATTATAACACTGTCCCTTTCTATCATCAAGACAGCAAAAATCCCTGCTAGAAGCAGGGATTCATATTAGTCTTCATTTACGAAAGGCATCAAAGCCATTACGCGAGCGCGTTTGATAGCTGTTGTTACTTTACGTTGGTTTTTAGCTGAAGTTCCTGTTACACGACGAGGAAGGATTTTCCCACGTTCTGAAACGAAACGGCTAAGAAGCTCAGTATCTTTGTAATCAACATATTCAATCTTGTTTGCTGCGATGTAATCAACTTTTTTACGGCGTTTGAATCCGCCACGACGTTGTTGAGCCATGTTATTCTCCTTTATATTATAGTTCTAGTTTTGTCCATTATTAGAATGGTAAATCATCGTCTGAGATATCCATCGGGTTTGAATTGCCGAATGGGCTTTCTTCACGAGAAAAGTTCGGTACTTGGTTGAATGAGTCAGCATTACCATAGCTTGATGCAGAATTTCCACCGAAGCCACCGCCACCAAAGCCAGCTGAAGGATGCCCTTCACGGCTTGCACGACTTTCCAGAAGCTGGAAGTTGTCTGCAACGACTTCTGTGACATAGACACGCTGGCCTTGCTGATTGTCGTAGTTACGAGTCTGGATGCGACCAGTAATTCCGATCAAAGCGCCTTTTTTGGCCCAATTAGCAAGATTTTCTGCCTGCTGACGCCAGATAACAACATTGATAAAGTCCGCTTCACGCTCACCACTTTGGTTTTTAAAGTTGCGATTAACAGCCAGAGTAAAGGTTGCGACCGCTTGGTTTTGCGGTGTATAGCGAAGTTCAGCATCACGGGTCATACGTCCCACAAGTACAACGTTATTAATCATAATTTACCTTCTTAAGCGTCAAGTTTGACGATCATGTGACGAAGAATGTCAGCGTTGATTTTTGAAAGACGGTCAAACTCTTTAAGAGCTGCATCGTCGTTTGCTTCAACGTTAACGATGTGGTAAAGTCCTTCACGGAAATCTTGGATTTCGTATGCAAGACGACGTTTTTCCCAGTCTTTTGATTCAACAACAGTTGCACCGTTGTCAGTCAAGATAGAGTCAAAGCGTGCTACCAAAGCGTTTTTAGCTTCTTCTTCAATGTTTGGACGAATAATATAAAGAATTTCGTATTTAGCCATTGATATGTTCCTCCTTTTGGTCTAATGACCCCAAGACGCTGCAAGGGGTAAGTGAGGTTCACTCACAAATAATAATTATACTAGATTTCCTTGCAAATAGCAAGAATAAATTTCGATTTTCTTTGAATGATCTGCTAAAGCATTTTATCAGCTAGACAAAGCATACCAGCAAGTGATTATTGCACCTGTTCGGCTCCTTCTTTTAAGCGACCGTAAAGCAGATAGGGAACGGATGTTAATTCTTCAAGGTTGCGGCAGGATAGGGCACACATCAGCAGACGTAAATCTTCTTTCCAGCCATTTACAATAGCAATGGCCTCTTCGACTGAGTGTTTTTCGACCAAGTCTAACATAGTCCGAGAAAGGCCGACTGCCTTGGCACCGAGAACTAAGGCTTTAACCATGTCCAGAGGATGGCGAATGCCACCGCTTGCCAGCAACTCCACCTTGTCCACCCAGTCCTGCGCTGCTAGTAAGGCTTGAGCTGTGGTCTGTCCCCAAACGTTAAGATAGTCTCGCTGACCGCTCCGCCGATTTTCAATATAGGCAAAGCTCGTTCCGCCACGACCAGAAATATCAAAGGTTGAAATACCTAGTGCCTGAGCTTCCTCAATCGTTTTCCGATCCATGCCAAATCCTACTTCCTTGAGGACAAGGGGAACTGGAAAATCTTTTCCATAGGCTTCCAAATGCTGCTTCCAAGTTCTGAAAGTCCGCTCTCCCTCAGGCATTAGCAATTCTTGCATGACATTGACATGTAGCTGGAGAAACAAAGGTTTCAAATCCGACACCGCCTGCAAGCCTGCTGCTACTGGTTTGTCAAGACCGATATTGCTGGCCAAGAGTAGACTAGGCTTATCCTTTGCCACAGCATAAGAATCATCATCTGGATTTTTCAGAGCTGCACTGTAGGAACCTGTCACAAAGAGGATGCCACAGGCCTCCGCCACTTTGGCCAGTTTTTCATTGATTTCTCGCCCTTTTGGACTTCCACCTGTCATGGCATTGATATAAAAGGGAAAATCCCAGTCACGCCCAGCGAAATGAGTGGATAAATCAATCTCGGCCAAATCATAGGCTGGCAGAGAGCAATGGATTAATTCTATATCATCAAAGCTATTGTAGCCAAGGGGCTGTTCTAGGGCGTAGTTGATATGATCATCTTTACGACTTTGGCTCATGAGCACCCATCCTTTCTTGGTAGAGTAATTCCAGACCAGCTTCTTGCCAGCGTTGGATCAAGGTTTGGCTATCTTCAGTAGCAAAAGACAGGGCGAAGCCACAGTCTCCACCGCCAGCCCCACTACTTTTAGCGACACAATCCAAGCCCTGACTCGCCTCTCTTAAGGCCTGTAATTTCTCCGTATAAATCAGCGGACTGAGGCTGTCTAATAACTGACTGACAGCCGATAGACTACTCTTTACAGCTGTCTTATCAGCAGACTCAAGAGCTTCTTTCAGACTGTCCACCTGAAGCTGGGTTTGAGTCAGGAAATCTTCGTTTAAACTCGATTTAACCTGCTTGACAAGGTCACTCGAAATAGCCGGTTCTCTCGTCCAACCAACCAGAAAATCACAGGATAAAGCAGGATGGATAGGCTTGATTTCATAGCCCCAATCTTGCTCTAAAATTTCTAATAGACTTGTGTCGACCAATCGCTGACGGATTGCCATCCGATCAAAAGAGCGGTAATAAACCAGTTGTTCATAAGCAATGCAGGCCAAATCACCCATGGAGCCATTATCCCCCCGCTTGAGAAGCACTACTGCAGCTAGTCTAAAGAGGAGGTCAGAGCTTAGTTTCAGTTGATAAAAAGCGGCCATCGCCTTGATCGTCAGGACAACAACGCTGCCACTGGAACCCAGCCCAAACTTGCGCCCGCCTTTCTCCATTTTTCCCCTGATAGTCAAAGCAAAAGGGCTCGATGGATGTTGCAGCAAGCTGAGATAGTCGTTCATCAGCTGAATGGTCTCCTGAATCAAGGCATAATCCGCATCTGGTGCTAGACTGGCTTTATGGCTAAAAAGATCCGAATCCAGTTCATAACTATCTGCCGCCTCAATTTCTGCCCGCATATAAATTGGAATATTCTTAATCAAAGCCGCATGACCAGGACTCAGGACAGCATATTCCCCGGCTAGATAGAGCTTTCCGCAGGTCTGGACTTGCATCTTAGTTTCCATCAGGCAATTCCTTCGTTTTGGAGACAATCAGACGGTACTGATCCGCAAAGAGGGGCACCAAGTCTTCCAAGTCCTCTTCAAGACAGAGAACCTTAACATTAGGGCCAGCGTCCATGGTGAAATAGCAACGATGCCCCTGGTCTCGGAGCTGGCGAACAAAATCCATTGCAGCATAGCTTTCCTCCGTCAGATAAGTAAATGGAGGCGTGGCTGTCTCTGTCGTTGCATGCATCCGCAGGGCATTCTCCTCGGTCAACTGCCCAACTTTCTCAAAATCATTATCCTTTAGGTAGACTAGCATATCCTGATAGTCCTGAGCTGACTGGTCAATCCAAGCCTGAAAATTTTTGGACGTTTCGGCACAGAGCTGCATGCCAAGTCGACTAGAAATCGGCTTTTTCTCATCATGAAGCACCAACATAATCATGGCTAGCTTAAGATCGGTTTGCACAGGATAAATCGCTCCGCTATCCTTGTCCCATGCTGCCAAAGGGCCAAAAAAGGAGCGGGCTGACGAACCTGAAGCAAACTTGGCCAACTGAGCCAGCTCCTCAGTATTGTAATGAGTTTCAAAATAAGCATCACAAGCCTTGACCAGAGCAGATAAACCGCTGGAACTAGAGGATAAACCTGCTGCTGTCGGCATATTGTTACTGGTATCAACCCGCACCCAATCACTTGGCTCCGTCCGAAAACGATCAATAATCCGACTGACCTTAGCATGCTCTTCTGGGCTTTGCAGTTGCCCATCGATATAAAATTCATCGCCAGCAGCCTCAGCCGAAAGCGGACTTAACTGGGTTTGGGTGTACATATTCTCTAAAGTCAAGGAAATACTGCTAGTGGAAGGAATCATCCGCTCAGCATCTGCCTTGCCCCAATACTTGACAATAGCAATATTGGCGTAAGACTTGACACTTACAGGCTTTCTATCCATATATTGCTGGCTCCTTTCTCTCTCAAAAGACGGGCTAGGTCTTCCGCCTCTTTCTTTTCTTTGATTAGCACAATCACGCAGCCGCCTAGGCCGCCGCCGCTCATTTTGGCTCCTAGAGCCCCATTTTCAAGTGCCAGCTCGACCAAGTCATCAGATAGCTGGCAGGAAACTCCCAACTGGGCTAGTTTGCCGTGAGCCTTGGTCATGGCCTGTCCCATGGTTAGCAAATCCTTGAGCTGGATCGCCTTCTCAACGATTTTTGTCAGATTTCCCAGCTCCTGTAAGAGGGGCAGAGCCTCCTGACCTAAGCTTTCCACCTTTTTGATGGCTTCCCGCGTGTGTCCGTGAATGCCCGTATCCGCAATTAGCAGATGAGCGCCCAAATCTAACTCAATCTCTGAAAATCCGACATTGCGGATAAACTTGATGGCTACATCACTAAGGCAGGTCTTGGCATCCAGACCGCTTGGATTCATATGAGCAATCATCTCTGCTCGATTAGCCAAAATTTCCAGCGTTTCATGGTCCAAGGATTCTTCAAAGTAATCAAAAACCGCACGAATGGCTGCAATGCTGACAGCTGCAGACGAACCCATGCCCCGCTTTTCTGGCACCATGGAATTCACCTGACAACGAATCTGAGCACCTTGCTTCCCCAAGTGCTCCAGACAGGCAAAAACAGCCATGGACAAGGTATCTTCCTCATAGAGAGTCCAAGGCTTCTCAGAAGGAAATACCTGACAAGTCACTTCGATATTATTGAGAGGCAAAGCCAAGGCTGGATAGCCATAGACCACCGAATGCTCCCCCATCAGAATAATCTTGCTATGTGCCTTGCCGACACCCTTCTCTTTTGTCATATTTTCTCTCTATTTCTTCCTTCTATCTTCTATATTTTAATATACTTTTGGAAAAAAAGCGATCTTTTCCTATCTTGACTGACAAAGTCACGTTAAGCAGTCAAAAACTCCAAGCAAAAGCCGGAGTTCTATCCTATTTTATCATCAGTGACTGACCTTTGGCTTCGGTAGGGAGGAGGCTACCACTCTCTTCTGATTAGATCCATCAGTTCATTGCGGTCTAAAATCCACTGGGCACGTTCATCCTTTTCATAGGTACGATTGGAAAGAAAGATTGCGGCTTTCTGTTCCGCCCGATTGTACATGATAAAAGTACCCGTATAGCCAGTATGATCCAGCCATTCCCCTTCTAAATTCCAAGCTAGACTGCGTGTCTTGCCCGGCTCTAGAGCAAAGTTTTGGCTCAATCTCTCTGCAAATTCGTCCTGCAAATAATGCTCTAAAAAGATCTGCAAATCCTCAAGTCTTGAAAAAAGTCCAGCACTACCGGCATGATGGCCTAAGACACGCGCTTTGGGATCATGAACCACCCCTGCTTCAACGCCACGAACAGTCGGCACCGCAGAAACTACTGGCCCAAAGCTAGTGTTCTTCATCGCCCACGGCTTAAAAATCTTGTCTTCAAATAAACGGTCCAAAGCTTCCCCGTACAGCTCCTCCAGCATAAAGCCCAGCAAGAGAAAATTAACATCTGTATAATGGAAGGTTTTGTCATCCAGCACTGTTAAACTATTTAAAGCCGCCTTTAATTCTTGAGCATTGAGCCTATCCCGGTTAGGAATAAAGGGATCGAGCCCAGAGGTATGGGTTAATAGCTGGCGCAGAGTCACCCGATCATCATGAAAGGCTGGATAGTATTGCCGCAAAGGGGCATCGATATCCAAGTCGCCAGTCTGAAACAAAAATACCACCAAGGTTCCTACGCCAACCACCTTACTAACACTGGCCAGATCATAAACCAGACCGGCTCGCGTTGCTGATTGATTGGCCGGGTCTGCCAAGCCCAGATAAAAACTCTGCCAGTGTCCATCACGATAAAGAGACAAACTAGCCCCAGGATAAAGCCCCACAGCAAGCTGCTGATCGATCTTTTCTAAAATCCGCTGGGTCATAGTTGCTCAAACCATAGTTCAATATTATTTCGATCTTGGCTGACTAAGAATTTTTTAGATTTAGGTACAAAAAATTCCTGTGTCGCAAAAATCGATGACAATTTTTCCACATCAAAGTCTGCCACCAAACATTTGAGCATAGCCAGATCCCAAGTTTTCGTATTATCAGCTTGCAAATCTTCTCCTTTGGCTTCCTGCACATCTAGGAAATCCAAGACATTGCTCACTGGCTGATAGAAAGTTTTGACAGCCTGTAAATCGGGGACACGAAGCTCAATCTTTTCCACATCAAATTGACTCAAGCCGATAAAATCGTCCTGCCCTTCAAATGCAGGAGTTTTTTCGACTGGTTGTAAGCTACTCAGATCCTCTTCCGCATGGAGTAAGATGCGATCGCCTTCTGGGGAAGTCGCTTCAAATGCATAACCTTTCTCCCCACGATATAAACTGTCAACTTCAATCCCTCGAGCCAACAAAGCCTCAATTTCTGACGCTTTTGTCACCTTGATCACTAAGCGAGCCAATTTCTTTGCCCCTTTCACTCGACGAGAGCGCATGCTTGGAGATTCTTCTAAGATCAATCTTTCTGTTTTGGTTTGATCGCCCAAAGACAACTGGGCTCCTTCTTCTAATAGGGATTTCATCCCTAGCGTTTTGCTATAGAAATCTTGATTTAGGTTCCGATTATTTACTTTTATTACTGGAACAATTCTTGCAACATGATTCACACTCATAACTTCCTCCAAACTATTTTATTGTAATAAATTTTCATTTTTTTGACAAGAAATTATGCGCAAACCAACAATTTTCAGAACATTTCCACTATCCTAATCTAACAGATCAAAAATATAAAACAAATCGAATTTTTCTATTAGTCAAAAGCTAACAAAAAAGACCGAGATTTCTCTCAGTCTTTTGATAAATATTATCCGTAAATCGCTTTAAACAAAGCTACTGCTGCAATACCAGCTGCAATTGGTGCTACAACCGGTACCCAAGAATACCACCATTTTGAATCACCCTTGTGTTCACCAAGGATTGATTTTGGCAAGATAAAGTGCAAGATACGAGGTCCGAGGTCGCGGGCTGGGTTAAGACCTGGTCCAGTAGGACCTCCAAGTGAAGTTACCAAAGCCATGACAAGGAAACCAAGTGCCAAGTGAGCGACAGCAGATGATCCATTTGTTGCTTGTGCAAATGTATTGTGAATAAGACTTTGAACATCAGATTCTGCTACTTTCTGACCAGCTTGAGCTGCTTGAAGAGCTTGTTGTTGTACATTCTTCTCAATAAGAACCTTCAATTCCGCACCGAAGTGAAGTTTAGTCATGCCCATCGCTGCAAAGAAAAGAACAAAGGAACCAACAAACTCATTGATAAAGCCATTGATTGTTGCTGCTTTACGAGATTCAGGTGTTCCGTGATCTAGACTTGAAATGGTTGAGAAAGTACCCAAGATATTGTTTGGATTTTCTGTTTTCAAGTAGTAAGGGCGGTGTGTAGCTACGACCAAAGCCTGTCCGAAGATAGCACCCAAAACTTGAGCAAGAATGTAAGGTGCTACATGCGCCCATGGGAAGTAACCACTAATCGCAAGTGCTAAAGTGAAGGCAGGGTTGATGTGGTTACCTGAGGTATTTCCAAACATCAAAGCTGGAATCATAACCCCCATACCGTAACCAACAGCAATGACCAACCAGCCACTTTGATGACCTTTAGTTCCTTTTAATTCAACATTGGCAACAGCACCATTCCCCAAAATGATAAGGATAGCTGTTCCTAAAAATTCCGTGGCATATTTAATAGCCCAACTGAAATCCATCTAATTTCTCCTTTTAAATTTTTTTAGACAATCTATATTTTATCAAGTATAATGGATAATGTAAAGGTCATTTTAAATAAAAACCAGAAAAAGAGGGAAAAATATGCGCTTTAATCAGTATAGTTATAGCAAGACAAATCCAGACACTATGCGCCAAGAATTAGCCGAGTTGGGCTTCATCTATGAGCCGCACCTTTCTGACAAAGACAATCTCCAAAGCTTCCTACGACGCTGTTTCTTTCTCTATCAGGATACTGACTACTTGCTTCGAGCTTGGGCAGCTGATAGCGAAACTGACCTATTGACCTTCTTCGAGTCAGACCGTGAACTGACAGCTGAGGTCTTCTACATGACTGCCTTTCAGCTCTTGGATTTTGTACCTTTTGTTGATTTCACCGATCTTGAGAAATTCCGAACGGAAAGCAACTTCCCTATCGTTTATGGCGATCTGCTAGAAAACCTCTACCAACTGCTCAATACTCGGACAAAAAACGGCAATTTGCTGGTTGATAAGCTGGTCAGCGAGGGTTTGATCCCTGAGGACAATACCTACCACTACTTCAACGGTAAGAGTTTGGCAACTTTTACCAGCTACGATGCCATCCGTGAGGTGGTTTATGTGGAAAGCCGAGTTGATACTGATGGAGATGGCCTGCCAGATCTGGTCAAAGTTAGCATTATCCGTCCTCGTTACCAAGGGCAAATCCCTGCTGTCATGACCGCTTCTCCTTATCATCAGGGAACCAACGACCCTGCCAGCGACAAGGCTCTCCATAATATGAATGTGGACTTAGTAAAAAAAGAGCCACATCAAATCACAGTACAAGACCCTGAGCTCAAATTGCTCCAACTGGATTCGCTAGCTCCTGTCCAAGAAGTCTCTGAAGCCGAGGAAAAATTAGGCCATATCGGCACCTACACGCTCAATGACTACTTGCTACCCCGCGGTTTTGCCAATCTCTATGTGTCTGGCGTGGGAACCAAAGACTCCGAAGGACTGATGACCAGCGGCGACTATCAGCAGATCGAGGCTTATAAGAACGTTATCGATTGGCTAAACGGCCGCTGCCGAGCCTTCACCGACCACACTCGCCAACGGGAAATCAAGGCCACTTGGTCCAACGGAAAAGTGGCTACGACCGGTATCTCCTATCTGGGCACCATGTCCAACGGTCTAGCTACGACTGGTGTAGACGGGTTGGAAGTCATTATCGCAGAAGCTGGGATTTCTTCTTGGTACAACTACTACCGCGAAAATGGCCTCGTCACAAGTCCAGGCGGCTACCCAGGAGAAGACTTTGAATCCCTGACTGAACTGACCTATTCCCGCAACCTGAGGGCTGGTGACTACCTGCGTCATAATGATGCTTATCAGCAAAGCCTGGAGCAACAGCGCAAAGACCTAGACAGGCAAACTGGAGATTACAATCAATTTTGGCATGACCGCAACTACCTGCTCCATACAGATAATGTCAAGGCCGAAGTCGTCTTCACCCACGGCTCTCAGGATTGGAATGTCAAGCCCCTCCATGTTTATAATATGTTCCGAGCTCTGCCAGCTCACATCAAAAAGCACCTCTTCTTCCACAATGGTGCCCATGTTTACATGAATAACTGGCAGTCCATCGACTTCCGCGAAGCCATGAATGCCCTTTTATCTAAAAAATTACTTGGGCATGCTTCAGACTTTGAACTGCCATCAGTCATCTGGCAGGACAACAGCCAAGCTCAAAGCTGGCTGACCTTGGAAGACTTCGGTGGACAGAAGAACTACGCTCATTTCCATCTAGGTAAAGGCACTCAAGAGATTCAAAACCAGTATTCAGAAGAAGACTACAATCGTTTTGCCAAAAACTACCAAAGCTTTAAAAACGAACTCTTTGACGGCAAGGTCAACCAGATTACTCTGGATTGGACTTTGGAAGACGACCTCTTCCTCAACGGAGCCACCCAGCTCAAACTGCGCCTCAAATCCAGCACCGATAAGGGACTGATTTCTGCTCAATTGCTGAACTTCGGACCAGCTAAGCGCCTCACTCCAATTCCGACACCGCTTGAGCCTAGAGTCATGGACAACGGCCGCTACTATATGCTGGATAATCTGCTTGAGTTGCCTTTTGCCGAAACGCCACACCGTGTCATCACCAAAGGCTTCCTCAACCTGCAAAATCGGACAGACTTGCTGACGGTAGAAGAAGTTACTCCTGACCAATGGATGGAATGTAGCTTTGAGCTGCAACCAACTATCTACAAGATGAAAAAAGGCGACCAACTGCGTCTCGTCCTCTACACCACCGACTTCGAACACACCGTCCGTGATAAGACCGACTATCAGCTGACGGTAGATCTAGAGCAGTCCAGCCTAGACTTGCCAATCATGACATCACTGTCATAAAACCTAAAAGACGCTGAAATTCAGCGCCTTTTTCTTTTATTGTAGATTGAAATATTTCTCTGCATATTTTTTATAATCTGGCTTTTCCTTGCGGTTCATAGCAAAGAGCATACTGCCTGTGAGATAATCATCGTCTGAATCAGGAATTAGCATAATAGCAACATTTTTATCTTTCTCAGGAAAGACGATAGAAAATATTTTGCCATTATCTTTCCGAGTCAGGCCATAATAACTCACCCCATTTTTAAAACCAACAGCATTTTGAGTATACTTATACTCTTCTTCGTTGATAATGATGGTTTTCTCTTTTATTTCAATGGTCGTTTGTTCACCGCTAGCGTCCTGCACATTCCATTTCCCCTGAATTTTAGGGCTACCACTACAACCGATTAGGATGAAGAGGGATGAGAGCACTACCAACAGCAAACCTTTTATCTTCTTGTTTTTCAAGTTGTCTTCTCCTTGGGATATAGATTCATGACCATTCTACTATAAGTGCTAAATCTTTGTCAAATCTTCTAGTAATGTTCTTCTTGCCACTTTCCCAAAAAATGATATAATTGAAGAGTGAGGATTACTAAGGGGCTTAGCCCTTGCAAGAGAAAGGAAAGAAAATCTTATGATGAATATGCAAAACATGATGAAGCAAGCCCAAAAACTTAAAAAAGAGATGGACATTGCTCAAGCAGAATTAGCGGCAACTGAATTTATTGGAAAATCTAGCCAAGATTTAGTCGTAGCAACTCTTACTGGTGATAAAAAGGTTGTCAAAATTGACTTTCAGCCTGCTATCGTAGATCCAGAAGATACAGAAACTCTGTCTGATTTGACTAGCCAAGCTATCAATGCTGCTATCGATCAAATCAACGAAGTAGCTAAACAAAAACTCAGCGCTTTCCAAAGTGGACTTTCTTTCTAATTCTGTTAAGTCCCTATAAAAATCAACTCCCAAAAGATGAACCACTCATCCTTTTGGGAGTTTTTTTGCGCAAAAAATTGGAGAAAAAATCTCAGCATTTCTCCAATATAAATCTTCTTAATGTCTAAAATGTCTCACTCCTGTGAAGACCATGGTCAAGCCGTATTTATCCGCAGCTTCGATAGATTCTTGGTCACGGACAGAGCCACCTGGCTGAATGATGGCCTTGATGCCGGCTTTGGCGATTTCTTCCACGTTATCCGCGAATGGGAAGAAGGCATCGGAAGCAAGCACAGCACCGTCAAGACGGTCTTTAGCTTGGTCAATCGCAATACGAACAGAAGCCACACGGTTGGTTTGACCAGGGCCCACACCAAGTGTCATGTGGTCGTTGGTTACGATGATTCCGTTTGATTTGACGTATTTGATAGCTTTCCAAGCGAACTCAAGGGCTGTCGCTTCTGTCTCGGTTGGTTGGCGTTTGGTCACCACTTGCCAGTCAGCTGGGCTTTCCTTGACAACGTCTTGGTTTTGAACGAGGAGACCACCAACCACGCCTGTGTATTCTGCTTCCACTTCGCTGGCTTCTTGAGCGTCAAATGGCAAGGCAAGGATACGCAAGTTTTTCTTTTTGTTGGTCAAAATGGCTAGCGCTTCATCTGTATAGCTCGGTGCGATGATGATTTCAAGGAAAACGCCGTGCATCTTCTCAGCTGTTTCAGCATCCACCTCACGGTTGAGAACGACAATCCCACCAAAAATTGATACTGGATCAGACTCATAAGCGTAATCCCAAGCAGTCTCGATGTCGTCAGCTTGACCAATTCCACATGGATTCATATGTTTCAATGCTACAACGGTTGGACGATCTTTGAAATCACGGATAATGCGGATAGCTGCATCCGCATCGCGGATATTATTAAAGGACAATTCCTTCCCGTTGAGCTGCTTCGCTGATGCAATTGAATAGTCCGTTGGCAAGGCTTTTTGGTAGAAATCGGCATCCTGTTGAGGATTTTCCCCATAGCGCATAGCTTGTTTGAGATCATAAGTCAAGGTCAGTTTTTCAGGCTTACTTTCGCCGACCTGAGCTGTGAAATATTCTGCAATCAAGGCATCATAAGCTGCTGTGTGACGAAAAACCTTGGCTGCCAACCGTTGGCGAGTTTCATAAGTCGTTTCGCCGTTTGCTGCCAATTCGTTCAAAACCACAGCATAGTCATCAGGGTCTACCACAACTGTCACGCTAGCATGATTTTTAGCTGCTGAACGAAGCATAGATGGCCCGCCAATGTCAATATTTTCCACCGCATCTGCATAGGTCACATCTGGTTTGAGAATCGTTTCCTTAAAAGGATAGAGGTTTACCACTACAAGGTCGATGAGTTCAATCTGATTGTCCTTAGCAGCCTCTAAGTGGCTAGCCAAGTCACGACGAGCGAGGAGCCCACCGTGGATATTTGGATGAAGAGTCTTGACACGACCGTCCATCATTTCTGGAAAACCAGTCACATCATCGATGGCAATAGTCTCCACCCCAGCATTATCAAGGGCAACCTTTGTCCCACCTGTCGAGATGATGTCCCAACCGAGTTTTTTAAGTTCTTGGGCAAATTCAACAATGCCCGTTTTGTCTGAGACGCTGATTAAGGCGCGTTTAGTCATGTTATTTCCTTTCATTGTATCAAGAGGTGCTTTCACATCATTTAAACCAAAGACTGGCGACTATAATCTGTAAGCTGATCTCCAAGTCCTTGCAACAATTTCCTGACCTCCAGCTTACTTGTTTCACTTTCATAAATACTTCGCAGTTCGGCGTCTGTCGCACCAATTAAGGTTACAAATTCCACTTTTCCATGTGGAGTATCTAAAGGCTTAGCTAAATCATCAGCAGCAGTCAAGAATCCTGTCAAATTAGATTTCTGTTGGGCATCAATTCCTAGCGTTTGCTTGGTTTGGTATAGATGTATTCTTCTGGCAAAACCACTTTACCCGTTTTAAAAATATATCTTGCCACATACTGTAGCAAACCACAGCCATTTTTAATTTCTTCTTCGTCATTATTTGATTTCTTTAACTTAAAGGTTAATTCAATCCCATAACCACTGTATTCAAGATCTTCGCTTTCTTTGGTATATAATTCTGACAAGCCATAACTAACAAAATGCCAAAAATCTCCTGCATCGTAAACACTGATGCCATCAAGTGGATCTGGACCGCCTAGCATATACTTGATAACTGTTCCATAATGAAGAGGACTAGGCTGATCAGGGTATAAACGATTAAATTCTGCATCAATCGCTTCCCATCCTGGAGCGCTATCATCTGTATTTTCAACTTTAATAACAATCTTGTCCTTATCTTTAGTCGGCGTCTCTTTGCTAGAAGGTTTTTTCTTAAAAAAATCAAACAAACCCATAAATTTCTCCTTAGCAGATGACTTTTAATCCTTGCCACAAAATCAGCTATGATTTCCTTCTTATTTTCGTGCAACTCCCAAGCTATCCAACACTTCTGGATACAGCTTGTACTCCGCTTCATGAATGCGAGCTTCAAAGCTTTCGATGGTATCATCAGCTAGCCTTGGTACACGGACCTGCTTGATAATCTTTCCAGTATCTACACCTGAGTCCACCCAGTGAATGGTCACTCCACTCTCAGTAACACCAGCATTCCAAGCATCTTCAATCCCATGAGCTCCTGGAAATTCTGGCAGGTAGGCTGGATGAATATTGATGATTCGGCCCTCATAAGCTGACAATAAAGTTGGCCCAACGATTTTCATGTAGCCTGCTAGACAAACCAAGTCAATCTGGTGTTCTTCCAAAAGCTCGACGAGGGCTGCTTCGTAGTCTGCCTTGTTCTCAAACTCCTTGAGTTCAAAAGCATAGGACAGGACGCCGAGCTTTTCTGCACGCTCTAGCACATAGGCGTCACGATGGTCTGAAAAGACAAACTCCACGGGAAATTCTTCGGCAATCACCTGAAAGTTTGAGCCGTTACCAGAGGCAAAAACCGCTATTTTTTTCATTTGATGATGACACTTTCGTTTTCTTTCTTGACGATGCGACCAATTTCATAGACTGCTTCATCCAGCAATTCCTTGACACGACCTACATTTTCAGGCTTGACTGCCAGCATGAGGCCTACACCCATATTGAAGATTTCAAACATTTCTTGGTGCTTGATCTGACCGTATTTCTCAAGAGCTTTGAAAATCGGAAGCACTGGGACTTTGTCTTCCTCAATCTCAGCAGCTAGGTCATCCGCAAACATACGAGGGACATTTTCGATAAAGCCACCACCTGTAATGTGAGCAATACCGTTGACCAACTCTTCCTTGATGAGTGGTAAGACAGCCTTGACATAGATACGAGTCGGCTCAAGAAGGACTTCCTTGAGTTTCTTGCCTTCCAATTCTGGCAAGACTTCCTCACCTGTATAGTCTGCAAAGACACGACGGACAAGAGAGTAACCATTTGAGTGGATCCCACTTGAAGCAAGTCCGAGAAGAATATCACCTTCAGCTACTTTTGAACCGTCTATGATTTGAGATTTTTCAGCCACACCGACCGCAAATCCAGCCAAGTCATAGTCATCTTCGCCGTACATACCAGGCATTTCAGCCGTTTCCCCACCGATAAGGGCTGCACCAGCTTGTACACAACCTTCTGCCACACCAGCGACGACTTGTTCTAGTTTAGCTGGTTCATTCTTCCCAGTTGCTACGTAGTCGAGGAAATAGAGGGGCTCAGCACCTGCAGCAATGATGTCATTAACACACATGGCCACACAGTCTTGACCGATGGTGTCGTGCTTGTCATACTTGATAGCCAGCATGAGCTTGGTTCCGACACCGTCAGTCCCTGAGATTAAGACAGGCTCTTTGACCCCAGTCTTTGAAAGGTCAAACATGCCACCAAAGCCACCCAGAGCTCCCATGACACCTGCACGCTCCGTACGAGTTACGTGCTTTTTGATCCGTTCAACAACTTCATAACCCGCTTCAACATCCACACCGGATTGCGCATAAGCATTTTTTTTTGTCATTTGTTCATTCCTTTTCTTTTATGAAGAATCGCTTATTTGTAAAAACTGGTCTTTTCTTCCAAACTTCTACGATAGTCTTCTTCATAGTCGTAGAGAGGAGTTGGGTAGTCACCGTCAAAGTAAGCGACACAGAGACCACCATTTGGCGCATCTGTTTCAATCCCGATAGAGTTAATCAAGCCATCAATCGAAAGATAGGTCAGGCTATCCGCACCAATGATTTGGCAGGTTTCTTCGACCGTATGATTGGCAGCAATCAGCTCCTGACGGGTCTGGATATCAATACCGTAGAAACATGGATAAGCTAGCGCTGGACTGCCAATGGCAACGTGAACCTCCGTCGCCCCCGCTTCTTTCAAAAGCTGAACGATACGTCGAGAGGTCGTCCCGCGGACAATGGAATCATCAATCATGACCACACGTTTGCCTTTGACAACGCCTGAAACAGCAGACAGTTTCATCCGCACCCCTTGCTCCCGCAATTCTTGAGTCGGTTGGATAAAGGTGCGTTGCGTGTATTGGTTTTTGATCAGTCCCATTTCATTTGGCAAACCAGACTCCTCCGCAAAGCCCATGGCTGCGCTGAGCGAGGAATTCGGCACACCGACCACGATATCCGCTTCATGCTTGAATTCACGCGCCAATTGAGCTCCCATACGTTTGCGAGCTGTATGGACATTGACCCCATGGATGTTAGAGTCAGGGCGAGCAAAATAGATATACTCCATAGAACAAATCGCCAACTGGGTATCATTCGTATAACTATCGTACTGGATACCATTGTCATCCACGATCACAATCTCTCCTGGTTTTACATCGCGAATCCACTCCGCACCAATGACTTCAAAAGCACAAGTTTCAGAGGAAACAACCACCGCTCCATTTGCCATTTTCCCAATAGAAAGCGGACGGAAGCCATTAGGATCAAGAGCCGCAATCAACTTGTCCTCAAACAGCAAGATATAAGCAAAGCCACCTTTGACGAGACTGAGTGCCTCCTTGATTTTGCCCATAAGACTTGGATTGTGACTACGGCGAATGAGGTGAGCCAAGATTTCCGAATCGGAAGTCGAGCTGAAAATAGCACCTCTTTGTTCCAGTTCTTTCTTGAGCGACGATGCGTTGGTCAGGTTCCCATTATGAGCCAGCCCGAACTGCATATCATGAAAGCGAAAAATGAATGGCTGGATGTTATCTACAGAAGCTTCTCCTGCGGTCGCATAGCGCACATGTCCAATCGCGCTAGTCCCCGTCAGTTTATCCAATTTGGTAGGATTTTTGAAAACTTCTGATAGAAGCCCCATATCACGATGGCGCTTCAATTTCCCTTGGTCATTGGAGAGGATCCCTGCCCCCTCCTGACCACGGTGCTGAAGACTGTGGAGCCCAAAATAGGTCATTTTAGCAGCATCCGGATGTCCCCAGATACCGAAAACACCACATTCTTCATTAAGAGATTTTACTTCGTATGTCATTTTTTATACCTTTTATTTCCCTGTGAAATAACGCACAGCTGACGCAAACAGGTGCTGGTCTTTATTTCCTGGGATATTTTGGAAGAGACCGTCTTCATAACGTTCTGAGTGGCCCATCTTACCGATGATTTGTCCGTTCTTACTGGTAATTCCTTCGATGGCATTGACAGAACCATTAGGATTATACTTAGAATCCATGCTTGGTTTGCCCTCAAAGTCAACGTATTGGCTAAAGATTTGACCATTGTCACGGAGCTCTGCAAATTCCTCAGCCGTCACAACAAACTTCCCTTCGCCGTGCGATACTGGAATGGCATGGATATCGCCCACTTGTACACCAGCCAACCATGGTGAGTTGGTATTGGCAATTCGAGTTTCCACCATCTTGGCCACGTGCTGGTTGGCATCATTGTAGAAGAGGGTTGGACTAGTACTGTTAGCATCTTCAAAGTTTCCATATGGAAGAAGACCTGATTTGACCAAGGCTTGGAACCCATTACAGATACCAATAATCAAGCCACCACGAGCGATAAAGCTATCAATGGCTGCACGCACTTTTTCATTAAGAAGGATATTGACGATAAACTTAGCTGATCCATCCGGCTCATCCGCAGCTGAGAAGCCACCTGCAAAGAAGAGGATATTGGCCTTGCTAATATTATCAACCATGGTTTCAACTGACTTGACAATAGCTTCTTCGTTCAAGGTCACGAATGGCACCAAGTTGACCTCTGCACCTTCTTTTTCGAAAGCTTTTGCTGAGTCATATTCCGAGTTGGTTCCTGGGAAGACTGGGATGTAAACCACTGGTTTTTCAATAGTTTCTTTAGCTTTGATGACTGCGTTAGAAGCGACAGCTGGAACTTCATCCAATTCTTTAGCCTGTGCAAATTCAGTTGGATAGACTTCTTCCAGTTTTCCTTGGAAAGCACTGTCAAGCTTGTGTCCATCCAGATTCACACCGTTGACAGTTAGTGTAAAGTCTGGTTGCGTTTGACCGATTTTCTCTACTCCAGCGATTTCTTGAGGAGAGGTGAAGACAAATCCGCCTAATTGAGCTGTCAAAGAACTTGCAAGTTCAGACAAGGTTACCTCTGCACCAATATGGTTCCCAAAGGTAGCAAGTGCCAAACTTTCAACGACACCACCATATTTAACAGCTGATGCAGATGTTACTTTGTGATCAGCTTGGATGGCTTCAAATTGAGCAAAGTTTTGCTTAATCAAGTCAAAATCAATCTCTGTAGAGAGAGCTTGACCTGGGATGTAGTAGATGTTTTCACCAGCAGCCTTGAACTCAGGAGAAAGCACCTTCCGGCTATCTGCCGTCGTCACCCCAAAGGCAACCAAGGTTGGTGGTACGGTTAATTCTTCAAAGGTACCAGACATGGAGTCCTTCCCACCGATAGATGGCAAGCCAAGCTGGATTTGTGCTTCGATAGAACCTAGGAGAGCTGCTACTGGCTGACCAAAACGCTCAGCTTGTTTGTCCATCCGCTCGAAATATTCTTGGTATGAGAAACGAGCCTTGGACCAGTTTGCACCAGCAGCCACTAAACGAGCAGTTGCTTCGATAACCGCATAAGCAGCACCATGGTATGGAGACCATTCTGCCACATAAGGGTTAAATCCTTGCGCCATGACTGATGCAGTATGAGTCACACCATGTTGAACTGGCAATTTCTGCACAGAAGCCTCAGTTGGTGTGAGTTGGTAGCGACCGCCAAGTGGGTGATTGACCGTTGAACGACCGACCGAGCAGTCAAAGATAGTTTGCAGACCTTTTTGACTCGCATGGTTGAGGTCAGACAAGACCGCAAGGGTATCTGATTCAAACGTGTCAACGCTTGTTGTGCGTTCTTCTGGAAGTTCGACATCCTTGTCTACAACCTTGACATCAACGACCACACGCACACCGTTTGTATCAAGGAAACGACGTTCCAAGTCGACAATCGTTTCGCCATTCCAGTGCATGACAAGATTTGGTTTTTCAGTTACTGTCGCCACCACAACAGCGTCAATATTTTCTTTATTACATTCAGCAACGAAGGCATCTACGTCTTCAGGACGCACCACAACTGCCATCCGTTCTTGTGATTCAGAGATGGCAATTTCTGTACCGTTCAATCCTTGGTATTTAAGAGGAACCTTGTTGAGGTCGATTTCAAGACCGTCTGCCAATTCACCGATAGCCACACAGACACCACCAGCACCAAAGTCATTGGACTTCTTGATGAGACGAGTGACATCTCCATTACAGAAAAGACGTTGAATCTTGCGTTCTTCGATGGCATTCCCTTTTTGAACCTCAGCTCCAGCAGTCTCTACAGACTCAACTGTTTGAACCTTAGAAGATCCTGTCGCACCACCGACACCATCACGTCCAGTCTTACCACCGAGCAAGATAATCACATCGCCCGCTTCAGGTTTTTCACGGACTACATTGCCCTTGGGAGCAGCACCAACAACAGCACCCAACTCCATGCGTTTGGCTACAAAGCCTGGGTGGAAATACTCACGAACGTAGGTCGTCGCAAGACCAATCTGGTTCCCATAAGAAGAGTAACCGTGAGCCGCTGTTTTAGAAATGACTTGTTGTGGCAATTTCCCAGCACGCGTTTCTGAAATCGGAGCTGTAATATCACCCGCACCAGAGATACGCATGGCTTGGTAAACGTAGGAACGACCTGACAATGGGTCACGAATGGCTCCACCGATACAGGTAGCCGCTCCACCAAATGGTTCAATTTCCGTTGGGTGGTTGTGGGTTTCGTTTTTGAACATAAGGAGCCAAGGTTCCTTGACACCATCAACGTCCACTTCGATTTCGACTGAGCAAGCGTTAATCTCGTCTGACACTTCCATATCGTCCAAACGCCCATTGGCACGCTCATAACGACCGAAAATAGTCGCCATATCCATTAAGGTTTGTGGTTTCTCCGAACGCCCCAACTCCTCACGCATGGCAATATACTTGTCATAGGTCGCCTGCAATTGCTTTTGGAATTTTGAAGCTGAAAAGTCGATATTTTTCAACTCGGTCTCAAAAGTCGTGTGACGGCAGTGGTCAGACCAGTAAGTGTCCAAAACCTTGAGCTCTGTTTCCGTCGGCACGCGTCCGATTGACTTAAAATAGTCTTGGATAAAGAGCAAATCATCCACTTCCATGGCCATCCCTTGTTCGGCCTTGTAACGGGCAAAGTCTTCTGCTGTATAGCTTTCAAAGAAAGTCAATTTAGGAATGGTCTTGTCTGACTCTGAAAATTCCTGCTTGGCAATCCCTGTCGTGATGTCCTTGAATCGAGAATCAACTGGATTGAGCAGGTAGTTCTTGACCGCTTCCAACTCATTTGCATCAATATCTTTATTCACCAAGTAAAGTTGGGCTGTATTGACTGTCACATCACTAGAGCTTCCCAGCAAAAGCAAGGCTTCTTGCGAAGAAGCCGCACGTTGGTCAAACTGCCCTGGCAGGCTTTCAATAGCAAAGAAAGCATAGTTGGCAAGATCCGCCTGCACAGCCGCTTCATCCAAGACATGGTCTGTCACCTGCTCAGAGAAAATGTGCTTCTCTGCAGGCGCAAACAAGTCCTCTGCCAAATCAAAGACATCATAAACCTGCACAATGCGAATACTTTTTAAAGTTGAAAGTCCCAAGTTATGCTGGAGCTCTCTTACCAAACTCTCTGACTTGACCTGAAAATCAGCCTTTTTTTCAACAAAAATACGTTTATCCATCAATTCTTATTCCTTTATTTCAGCTCTTACAATGTCTCTAACGACCTTGAGGTTGTTATTTCAACTCCTGCAATTTTTCCCAGACAATCTCATAAACGTCTGTCAATTCACCCAAGCCACGGCGGAAAACATCCTTGTCCATGTGGTTGCCATCTGCGTCCCACAAGCGGCAATTATCTGGCGAAAATTCGTCTGCCAAGATAATCTTGCCATCCTTGTCAAAACCGAACTCTAGCTTAAAGTCAATCAATTTGAGACCAATCTCAGCAAACCAGGCTTTCAAAAATTCATTGATACGACGCGTTTCTTCCTTCAAGTAGGCAATCTGCTGGTCATCCGCAATTTTAAGGAATTTCACATGCTCATCATTGATGAACGGATCATCCAAATCATCATTTTTATAGTAAAATTCAACGATCGGCTCTTCCAGCTCGATTCCTTCTTCCACACCAAAACGTTTTGAAAAGGAACCAGCTGTGTAGTTGCGAAGTACGACTTCCAAGGGAATAATGTCAACTTTTTTATTAAGCTGATCTGTATCTGAGATTTTCTCGATAAAATGCGTTGCTACACCGGCAGCGTTCAACTTTTCAAAGATAAAGGCTGAAATCTGATTATTTAACACTCCCTTGCCCGCAATCTGCTCCTTCTTGACACCGTTAAAAGCAGTCGCCTGATCCTTGTAGCGGGACAAAATCACCTGCTCATCTTCTGTCGCAAAAATATCCTTTGCTTTTCCCGAATATAACAACTTGTTTGACATTTTATTATTCGCCTTTCGTGTTTTTATGCTTTAAGTGTATCACTTTTAAATATATTTTACAAGTTTTCCCCGTACATTCTGGATACAAAAGCATGAAAAAGATTGGAAATACAACATTTAAAAACTGGAAATATCTTGTTTCCATACAAAAACAGGACTTTTTCAAGCCCTGTTCTAGAATTCATTAATATAAGTCCAAATAATTATCAATTTCCCATTGGGAAACGAAGGTCGCATAGCTAGCCCATTCAATCCGCTTGGCTTCAACAAAGCTAGTGTAAATATGGTTTCCTAAAGCTGCCTTGACTACCTCATCTTCAGTTAAAGCCTTAAGGGCATTGTGGAGAGTAGACGGCAGGTCTGTAATACCAGCTTCCTTGCGCTCCTCAGCTGTCATCACATAGATATTTTCCTCGATTGGAGCTGGCGCTTCGATTTTATTTTCCACTCCATGCAGTCCCACTTCTAAGAGCACCGCCATAGCGATATAAGGATTGGCCATAGGGTCTACTGAACGCAACTCCAAGCGAGTTCCCATACCGCGCGATGCCGGTACTCGAACCAAAGGTGAGCGATTTTGCCCAGCCCAAGCGATGTAAACTGGCGCTTCAAAGCCAGGCACCAAACGTTTATAAGAGTTGACAGTCGGATTCATGATAGCTGTATAGTTATAGGCATGCTTAATCAAACCGCCCAAGAAATAGTAGGCTGTCTCAGACAACTGCATTCCTTTTGGATCCTCTGGATCATAAAACGCATTATTTCCATCTTGGTCAAAGAGGGACATATTGCAGTGCATACCAGAACCAGCAATACCAAACTTGGGCTTAGCCATAAAGGTCGCATAGAGGCCGTGCTTACGAGCGATGGTTTTCACCACCAACTTGAAAATCTGAATCTTATCACAAGCACGAAGCACTTCATCATACTTAAAGTCAATCTCGTGCTGACCGACTGCCACCTCATGGTGACTAGCTTCCACTTCAAATCCCATCTTAGTCAAAACATTGACAATTTCCCGACGAGTATTGTCTGCCAAGTCTGTCGGCGCCAAGTCAAAGTAGCCACCCTTGTCATTCACTTCCAGTGTCGGATCACCATTTTCATCCAATTTGAAAAGGAAAAATTCTGGCTCAGGACCAAGATTAAAAGACTTGAAGCCCAGTGCTTCCATATGTTTGAGAGCTCGCTTAAGGTTACTACGAGGATCTCCTGCAAAGGGAACATGTTCTGTCGTATAAACATCACAGATCAAGCCTGCTACACTGCCATTTTCATCTCCCCAAGGAAAAACTGTCCAAGTATCCAAATCAGGATAAAGATACATGTCAGATTCATTGATCCGAACAAATCCCTCAATGGACGAACCGTCAAACATAGCCTTATTTGATAAGACCTTTTCAAGCTGCTCATCCGTTGCTGGAATTTCAACGTTTTTCATGGTTCCCAAAATATCAGAGAACATCAGACGGATGAAAGTGACGTTTTTTTCTTTTACTTCGCGACGAATATCAGCTGCTGTAATGGGCATGGGTAACTCCTTATAGTTTTAAAAAATAGTTTATGGTCGACGCATGTGACCAAAGGTTGGCAGAGAAGAGCCAAAACGACCTTGCTGTAAAATATCATTGTGGAGAGCTCGACGGACTTCCTTTTCGCTAATCGTTTTGTGGGATTTAGCTTCACGCTCAGCATATTTCTTTTTGATAGCAGCGATATTATAACCTTCAGAAATATAATCCTTAATTTCCAAAAGGCGGTCCATATCATTCAGGGAATACATTCGGCGATTGCCCTCATTCCGAAGGGGAGTGATGAGGTTTTGCTCCTCATAATATCGAATCTGACGGGCAGATAAGTCCGTCAACTTCATAACGCTACCTATGGGAAAGACTGCCATATTTCGGCGAAACTCTTTTTCCTTCATTTTTTTCCTCTCTATGCACTATTATAACTAATTTTTTTTGTATGTCAACAATCAATGTGAGATTTTCTTACACATTTTAATTTATAGACTTAAAGAAATTCTTAATTCTATCCACATCCGAATTTACCACTATCGCGACAAAGACCCCCATAAAGGTTTCAAAAACTCTAGCAAAAACGTATAAAATAGTATCTTCCGGACTAATGGAGAGAGTGATAATCAGCATAGCTGAAACACCACCAATCACCCCAGCCTTATTGTTCATAGCAACATTGGTCATGATCGTCAGCATCGTACAGATTGGCACAAATACTAAGGTCACCCAAAATTGGCCGTTCAATAAATTTCCCAACAGATAGAATAGCAAGGCATAAAAGCCCCCGACACTATTTCCTAAAATACGAGAAGTTCCGAAATGAACACTTTTATCAAAATCTTCTCGCAGGCTAAACACCGCTGTCAAAGCCCCAATTTGGAGCCCCTTCCAGCCAAACATACCAAAAATAAGTAGGACAATAAAGACTGCTATCCCTGTTTTCATCGTCCTCATACCCAAGCGAAATTTTGATTTATCGAATTTATACTTACTAAAATAGCTCATGCTTTTTCCTTTTTAAAAGTAAACTATCTTTATTCTAACATATTTTCTAACAAAAAGGCTCTGTCCATCGAGTTTATTGTCTATATCCTACAAGGATGCATAGCCAGCTTCTACTGTATTTCTAACTATATTTCCCATTATTGATTACTCATTAGGAAAATAGAAGCCAAAAATCCATTTCCTCAGAAGCCTACAAGGACAAAAGAAAAAGAGTTGGTTACCCAACTCTTTCCGTTTCAAAGATTATTTTTCAGTCAAAGCTGCAAGCCCTGGAAGAACTTTACCTTCAAGGAGTTCCATTGAGGCACCACCACCGCGTCACAAATACCTCCACTACACAAAAAGGTGACATAGCCACCTTTTCGTTAACGTTTCAGTTTTGTTCCTTTTTCTACAAAATCAGGATTTTGTAGAGACTAACGGGCTGAAATTATTTTTCTGTAAGTGCAGCCAAACCTGGCAATACTTTACCTTCAAGAAGCTCCATAGAAGCGCCTCCGCCCGTACTAATCCATGAGAACTTGTCTGCACGACCAAGGTTGATGGCTGCGGCAGCTGAGTCACCACCACCGATGATTGATTTCACGCCTGGTTGTTTCACGATAGCGTCCATCACACCGATTGTACCAGCTTGGAAGTCAGGGTTTTCAAACACACCCATTGGTCCGTTCCATACAACTGTTTTCGCATCAGTCAAGGCTTCGTCAAATTTAGCGATAGATTTAGGACCGATATCCAAACCAAGGAAGCCTGGATCTACTGCTTCACCTTCAGTATCTTTCACTTCAGTGTAGTCTGCAAATGCGTTTGCTTCTTTTGAGTCAACTGGTAAGATCAATTTGCCGTTTGCTTTTTCAAGAAGAGCTTTAGCAACATCCAATTTGTCTTCTTCTACAAGTGAGTTACCGATTTCGATACCTTGCGCTTTGTAGAATGTGTAAGTCATACCACCACCGATAAGGACTTTATCAGCTTTTTCAAGCAAGTTTTCGATAACACCGATCTTGTCTGAAACTTTTGAACCACCAAGAATGGCTACGAATGGGCGTTCTGGAGCTTCAACTGCTTCTTGGATGTAGGCAATTTCGTTTTCAAGAAGGAATCCAGCAACAGCTTTTTCAACGTTTGCTGAGATACCAACATTAGATGCGTGTGCACGGTGAGCTGTACCGAATGCATCGTTTACGAAGATACCATCTCCAAGTGATGCCCAGTATTTACCAAGTTCAGGATCATTTTTAGATTCTTTCTTGCCATCAACATCTTCGAAACGAGTGTTTTCAACCAAGAGAACTTGTCCATCTTCAAGAGCGTTAACAGCTGCTTCCAATTCAGCACCACGTGTAACGCCTGGGATAAATTTAACTTCTTGACCCAATTTAGTAGCCAAATCAGCAGCTACAGGAGCAAGTGATTTACCTTCTTTATCTGCTTCTTCTTTTACACGTCCAAGGTGAGAGAAGAGGATAGCACGTCCACCTTGTTCAAGGATGTACTTGATAGTTGGAAGTGCTGCAGTGATACGGTTGTCGTTAGTAATCACGCCATCTTTTACAGGAACGTTGAAATCAACACGAACGAGAACTTTTTTCCCTTTCAAGTCAACGTCTTTAACAGTCAATTTTGCCATTAGATATGACTCCTTCTTTTTTTATACGTGTTAATTATATCACAAAATCTACAAAAGTGATAGTAAAAATTCATGGCTTTTCCTTTTCTCCAATCAAAGATAGATGAAAGACTACACGATTCACATTTTTCTGATAAATGCTAATGATGTTGCATGAGCAGGGTGATTTCCAATAGCCACTCCTTCAAGCTGTTCTGTAAAACAAAAAAGAGATCCATTCGGATCTCTTCTACATACAATTGAATTATTTAGCGATTTTTGCAAAGTATTCAAGAGTACGTACAAGTTGTGCAGTGTAAGACATTTCGTTGTCGTACCATGATACAACTTTAACCAATTGTTTACCGTCAACGTCAAGAACTTTAGTTTGAGTTGCGTCGAACAATGAACCGTAAGACATACCTACGATATCTGAAGATACGATTGGATCTTCTGTGTAACCGTATGATTCGTTAGCTGCTGCTTTCATAGCTGCATTTACTTCATCAACAGTAACGTTCTTTTCAAGAACTGCTACCAACTCAGTAACTGATCCAGTTGGTGTTGGAACGCGTTGTGCAGAACCATCAAGTTTACCGTTCAATTCTGGGATTACAAGACCGATAGCCTTAGCAGCACCAGTTGAGTTAGGAACGATGTTAGCAGCACCAGCGCGAGCACGACGAAGGTCACCACCACGGTGTGGTCCGTCAAGGATCATTTGGTCACCAGTGTAAGCGTGGATAGTAGTCATCAATCCTTCTACAACACCAAATTTGTCTTGAAGTGCTTTAGCCATTGGAGCCAAACAGTTTGTAGTACATGAAGCACCTGAGATAACTGTTTCAGTACCATCAAGAACGTCGTGGTTAGTGTTAAATACGATTGTTTTAACATCGTTTCCACCAGGAGCAGTGATAACAACTTTCTTAGCTCCACCTTTAAGGTGTTTTTCAGCAGCGTCTTTCTTAGCAAAGAAACCAGTTGCTTCAAGAACGATTTCTACACCGTCAGTAGCCCAATCAATTTGTTCTGGATCACGTTCAGCAGAAACTTTAACGAACTTACCGTTAACTTCGAATCCACCTTCTTTAACTTCAACAGTACCATCGAAACGACCTTGAGTTGTGTCGTATTTCAACAAGTGTGCAAGCATAACTGGATCTGTAAGGTCGTTGATGCGAGTAACTTCAACACCTTCTACGTTTTGGATACGACGGAAAGCAAGACGACCGATACGACCGAAACCGTTAATACCAACTTTAACTACCATTAGTGATTTCCTCCTTATGAAAATCAAAAAAAATTTTATGTGAAAAGAGTAACTTGAATCACTACAAATCACCTTTCAACATATCTATTATATACCTTATTGAGCAAAATTGCAACTGATTTCATTATTATTAACAAGTAACAAATTTTCTTTCATGTATTTTCGATATTTTTCATAAATTCCATATTTTGATTCCATAAAGAAAAAACGCCCGCTAGAAGCGAGCGTCATGTAGTGAATTATTCACCACGGTGTTTCTTAATGATTTCTTCTTGTACTGATTTAGGTACATCTTCGTAGTGGTCAAATACCATCATGAAGGTACCACGTCCTTGTGTTGCAGAACGAAGAACAGTCGCATAACCAAACATTTCAGCAAGTGGAACATAAGCACGAACGATTTGGCTGTTACCATGTGCTTCCATACCGTCAACACGTCCACGACGAGCTGTTACGTGACCCATAACATCACCAAGGTTTTCTTCGGGAACAGTGATGGTTACAAGCATCATTGGCTCAAGGATAGCTGGTTGTGCAGTCTTAGCAGCTTCTTTCAAAGCAAGTGAAGCCGCAACCTTGAAGGCTGTTTCAGATGAGTCGACATCGTGGTATGAACCATCGTAAAGTTTAGCTTTCACGTCAACGATTGGGTAGCCAGCAAGGACACCATTCGCCATTGACTCAATCAAACCTTTTTCAACCGCTGGGATGAATTCACGAGGAACCACACCACCGACGATAGCATTTTCAAACTCGAAGCCTTTTCCTTCTTCGTTTGGAGTAAATTCAATCCATACATCACCGAATTGACCTTTACCACCAGACTGGCGTTTGAAGAATCCACGTGCTTGAGTAGAAGCGCGGAATGTTTCACGGTAAGATACTTGAGGAGCACCTACGTTTGCTTCAACCTTGAACTCACGACGCATACGGTCAACAAGGACATCCAAGTGAAGCTCACCCATACCAGAGATAACTGTTTCACCAGTTTCAACGTTTGTTTCAACGCGGAATGTTGGATCTTCTTCAGCCAATTTTTGAAGGGCAATACCCATCTTGTCTTGGTCTGCTTTAGATTTTGGCTCAACCATCAATTGGATCACTGGTTCTGGAACGTTGATTGACTCAAGGATGATTTTAGCTTTTTCATCTGTCAATGAATCACCAGTAGTTGTATCCTTCAAACCAATAGCAGCTGCAATATCACCAGCATAAACGGTTTCGATTTCTTGGCGACTATTGGCATGTAATTGCACAAGACGTCCGATGCGCTCACGTTTACCTTTCGAAGTGTTCATTACGTAAGAACCTGATTGAAGTACACCTGAGTAAACACGGAAGAATGTCAAACGACCTACGAATGGGTCAGTCATGATCTTGAAGGCAAGAGCTGCGAATGGCTCTTCATCAGATGCAGGACGAGTTTCTTCTTCGTCTGTATCTGGGTTGATACCTTTGATCGCTGGGATGTCAAGTGGGCTTGGAAGGTAATCGATAACCGCATCAAGCATCAATTGAACACCCTTGTTCTTGAAGGCAGAACCACACAATACTGGGAAGAATTCAACATTGATTGTTGCTTTACGGATACCAGCTTTCAATTCTTCGTTAGTGATTTCTTCACCCTCAAGGTACTTCATCATCAATTCTTCATCAGTTTCAGCAACTGCTTCCACCAATTTTTCACGATATTCTTGAGCTTGGTCAAGGTACTCAGCTGGAATATCTTCTTCAAGAATATCTGTACCAAGGTCGTTGGTATAGATTTCAGCTTTCATCTTGATCAAGTCGATGATACCACGGAAGTCATCTTCAGCACCGATTGGCAATTGAATTGGATGAGCATTTGCTTGAAGACGGTCGTGAAGAGTGCTTACTGAGTAAAGGAAGTCAGCACCGATTTTGTCCATTTTGTTAGCAAATACGATACGTGGAACTCCGTACTCAGTTGCTTGGCGCCAAACTGTTTCAGTTTGAGGCTCAACACCTGATTGTGAATCAAGAACGGTAACCGCACCATCCAATACACGAAGAGAGCGTTGTACTTCGATTGTGAAGTCCACGTGTCCTGGTGTGTCGATGATGTTTACGCGGTGGTTGTTCCATTGAGCTGTTGTCGCAGCAGATGTGATAGTGATACCACGTTCTTGCTCTTGCTCCATCCAGTCCATTTGTGACGCACCTTCGTGAGTTTCACCGATTTTGTGGATTTTACCAGTATAGTAAAGGATACGCTCAGTTGTAGTTGTCTTACCAGCATCGACGTGAGCCATGATACCGATATTACGAGTTTTTTCAAGTGAAAATTCGCGTGCCATGAGGTTAGTTTCTCCTATTTTTTTATTTTACAATCTATTATAACATTATTTAGAAAAAACGGATAGGCAGGACCTACCCGTTCTCAATGTTTATCTTGTTTTTTGTTGGTTTCAACTTACAAGACGATCAGTTGAATTATAGCTCAGAATAATATTTTTAGCTAATTTGAACCCGAGCGAGGCCCTGCGCAAAAAAGACAAACTGCTTTGTGTTCTTCAAACACTGCATCAGTTTCCTATTTTTGCCTTGTGCCTTTAGCGCCCTTGGTATCATGATCTTACCAACGGAAGTGTGCGAAGGCACGGTTAGCTTCAGCCATACGGTGAGTATCTTCGCGTTTCTTAACTGCTGCACCAGTGTTGTTAGCAGCATCCATGATTTCTTTTGCAAGACGATCTTGCATAGTATGTTCACCACGACCACGTGAAATTGTTACCAACCAACGAAGTCCAAGTGTAGTACGACGTTCTGGACGAACTTCAACCGGTACTTGGTAGTTTGAACCACCGACACGGCGTGCACGTACTTCAAGAACAGGCATGATGTTTTCCATCGCTGTTTCAAATACTTCAAGTGCATCATTTCCAGTAGCTTCTTTGATTTGCTCAAAAGCTCCGTAAACGATAGAAGCTGCTGTACCACGCTTACCATCAAGCATAACGCGGTTGATAAGACGAGTAACTAATTGTGAATTGTAAAGCGGATCTGGCAATACTTCGCGCTTAGGCGCACGGTTTTTACGACTCATTTATCTTTATCCCCTTTCTTTATGCTTTTGGACGCTTAGTACCGTATTTAGAACGGCCTTGCTTACGGTCAGTAACACCTGCTGTATCAAGTGCACCACGAACGATATGGTAACGTACCCCTGGAAGGTCTTTTACACGTCCACCACGAAGAAGCACTACGCTGTGCTCTTGCAAGTTGTGTCCGATACCTGGGATGTAAGCTGTAACTTCGATCAAGTTGCTCAAACGTACACGGGCAAATTTACGAAGGGCTGAGTTAGGCTTCTTAGGTGTCATAGTTCCGACACGAGTTGCAACACCACGTTTTTGTGGTGAAGATACGTTTGTTTGAACTTTTTTGTGGCTGTTGTAACCAACGTTCAAAGCTGGTGATTTAGATTTTTCTACTTTTGATTTACGCGGTTTGCGAACCAATTGGTTAATTGTAGGCATCTACATTCTCCTGTATTTTTTTAATTTTGGTGATGATACACTTGGTGACAGCTACCATCTGTGTGTACTTTTGCAACATTTGTCAGCACGTCTCTGTACACTTTTGAGAGACCAAAAGTAAAAAGTACCGTTTATCATTGTAACACAGAAGCATATCCTCGTCAATAGGTTTTCTTAATTTTTGACTTATCTTCACTTCTTAATCAACCTTTTGCTTGATTATTATCATCTTAAAGATCTGAAAATATGCTACAACAGATTGTTGATAAACACTTAAATACTAATCAAAATATGTATTCAATTCTATTTTTCACTTGAAGTCTGGGAAGGAACCACCGTATTTGAAGAGGCGCCCGAAGTATCTGAAGACGGGCTTGGTATCTCCGAAGATGGACTTGGGGTAACTTCTGGACTAGAGGATGGTGCAGGAGTCGAACTTTCTTGTGGCTGTATTCGTGGTTCGATGGAGATGGCAGGTGTTCGATAAACTGGCGCAACAGGCGTAGGAGAGAACGACTGCTGCTGGTCTGAATCAGGTTCAGTGGATTCCTCAGGTGTCTTCATTGCATCTTTTACGGCTTGAATTCGACCTTGGAACTTAGCTTTGGCTTCCTCATCTTTTACCTTGTCAACCGCTGCTTGTGCTTGAGTCACACTTTCATCGGTACGCTCTTCTTCTAACTTTTTAACAGCTACTTCAGCATCCTGAATCGTATTATCTTCTGACGATGTTTTCTTAGTAGAACTAGCTTTACTGGAGCTTGAACGTCTACTGTAACTAACTGTTTTGGCGGAGCCCGTATTCTTCTGAGCTGGTTTTAAAAATATAAGTCCAGAAACCAAGATAAGCAGCATTATTGCCAGGATCCCTAAACGAACAAGGTTAGAAGCTCTCTCTAATTTATCAAAAATATTTCTCATAATTTTTTCCTAAAGTTAATCAAATATATTCCCAATCTCAACATCAATCGTATTTGATTTAACGTCGATATTGGTCACCTTTAACAGTGATTTGTATTCTAGATGATCGCGATTGGCTTGCGCATTGTCTGCAAAGACCGCTACTCCTGCCAACTCCGAATCAAACTCAGACAGAAGGCTAATCATCCCATTAACCGTTCCGCCTCCCTTGAGAAAGTCATCAACAATCAGTACCCGACTGCCAGCTTTTAGGCTACGTTTTGAGAGGAACATTTTCTCAATCCGATCTCCGCTAGAGCCAGAGACATAGTTGACACTGACCGTAGATCCCTCGGTGATTTTCAAATCGCGACGGACAATGACAAAGGGAACATTCAAGACATTAGCGACAGCATTGGCCAAGGGAACCCCCTTGGTCGCCACTGTCATAACGGCATCAATCTTTTGATCTTTAAAAGCTTTGGCAATGATGCGGCCAATATTATTGAGGATAGATGGCGTACTGAGCAAATCTGATAAGTAGATATAGCCGCCAGGAAGGATTCGATTACTCTCAGACAGCTGATCGCGGAGGTCTTGAACGATAGCCTTGGCCTCCTTTTCTGAAATGGAAGGAGTGAAGACGACACCTCCTCCAGCACCGGTAATTGTCTCAATCGTACCAATTTCGATTTCTTCAAAGGCACGTTTGATAATCACGATGTCTTCTGAAATGGAAGACTTGGCAGACTCATATTTTTCTGCAAATGTGTTTAAACTTGTTAATTGGTAAGGATGGTTAATCAAGTAATTGGAAATAACCACCATGCGCTCACTTCTTCTTAATTTCATTTTTTCACCAATTCGACTCCATCAAAATCAGCCACAAACTAATCTGAGAACCTAGCTCTTCTCGCATAGAGCAGTATATCAGCTCTTTCAATTCAAAGTTTGGAGTGATTTCTATGAATATTTATTTTATTTTTTTCATTATATCATACTATATCAAAAAAACGAACATTATACTAAATATAATGCCCATTTTTCGTATTTCACTTATCAATTTTTGGTTTATAGAAGGAACGATTTTCCAATGCGAATATTTTATTGGTCATTTCTCCCGGAGCAACGAGAGACAGAGCCGTGGTCATCATCATCATTTCCGCATCCAGATTGTCAATCATGTGTAGGATTTCTGCTTCCATAATCTTTGGACGAACGGGACTGCCGTATTCGAGGAGACCGTGATGACTGAGGAGGACGTGGCGCAAAACAATGACATCTTCCTTGGTATCATCAATTTTCAGCTCTGCCAAGGTTTTGGTCAATTCTTCGTCAATCAGCGCAATATGGCCAATCAGATTGCCTCGCACGGTGTATTCCGTATTTTCTGGACCGCTCAACTCAATGACTTTGGCTAAGTCGTGCAACATAATCCCCGCAAAAAGAAGGCTCTTATTAAGCTGAGGATAGATGTCACCAATCGCATCTGCTAGCTTGACCATGGTAGCTGTATGAAAAGCGAGTCCTGATTCAAAAGCATGGTGATTGGTTTTCGCTGCTGGGTAAGAATAGAATTCCTTATCGTATTTGCTGTAAAGGGAGCGCACCACGCGCTGCCAGACTTGATTTTCAATCTTGAAAATCATTTGCGCCAGATATTCCCGCAGTTCTTTTTGATCAACAGGTGGTTTTTCTTTGAAATCAGCAGGATTATTAGGCTCGCCGGCCTTTGGCAGACGTAAAGTCAGCTGATTAACCTGAGGGGTGTTATTGTAGACCTCGCGGCGTCCTTGCATGTGAACGACTTTCCCCGCTGTAAATTCCGCCACATTATGGGGCTGGGCATCCCATAATTTCCCCTCAATCACTCCAGTGTCATCTTGGAAAGTGAAGGCGAGGTAATTCTTCCCAGCTCTAGTCTGTCGGACTTCTGCTGACTTAATCAGATAAAAGCCTTCAAACATCTCATCTTTTTTCATTTGATTAATTTTCATAGTCTTCCCTTTCATCTGGAATATCGAGCAAGTGTAAATGAAGGTCTTGGTCAGACAATTCAATATGCCGCAGCGTTCTTTCAATGGCATTGGTTCGTCGAGTCAGTAGCTCATCAATGCTGCCAGAAGCGTTCTTCAGATGTTTCTGAGCCTTGGCTAGAATACCGCCAAACTTATTGAATTCCAGCTTGACACTGCCCAGAACCTTGCTGATGTCATCTGCGCTACGTTGGATGTTTAGGGTTTTAAAGCCAACTGAGAGAGAGTTGAGCAGGGCTGACAAGGTAGACGGTCCAGCTACGACAATCTGCTCATCTCGCCGCAAACCGTCGAAAAACTCTGGATTGCGAACTACTTCAGAATAGAGACCTTCCGTTGGCAAAAACATAATCCCAAAATTAGTCGTAGCTGGCGGAGCTAGATATTTACTGTTGATGTCCTTGGCAAAACGCTTGACGCTAGCCAACAGCGACTTGCGATAAAGTTCAATCTCTTCCTTGTTGCTCGATTCATAAGCCTCTTCCAAGCGGTAATAATCCGCCAGAGGAAATTTGGAATCGATGGGCAGGTAGACATAGTCCTGATCCGTCTGTCCCGGCAATTTGATGGCATACTCCACGCGCTCACTAGAACCTGCCACTGTGGCAAATTCTCGCTCATACTGGCTGGGTGTCATGATGTCTTCGATAATTTGTCCCAGCTGGAGCTCGCCCATAATACCGCGGGTCTTGGTATTGGAAAGAACCTTATTGAGACTGCCAACATCCCGAGCCACTGTCTGCATCTCTCCTAAACCACGATTGACAGATTCTAGCTGCTTGGACACCGTCTCAAAGGAGGTCTGTAGGCGACTCTTCAGAGTCTTCTCCAATTTTTCCTCAACGGTCTGGCGCATCTGCTCCAGCCGCAGGTCATTGGACTCCTGAATCTGACGCATCCGCTCATCGGTTTTGTCTCGATTTTTGCTGAAACTATCCGCCATTTCGGTTCGCAAATCCGTCAAATGGAGATGCAAATCTGTTCGAACTTCTGCTAGCCGATCGCCCAGAACCAGTTCTAGCTCTTTTTGCCGAAGAGCTTCCTGCTGCCTTTCCTGCTCAAAGCGATAGTCCAGCTGGTCGGACAGATGATCTTCCTGCTCTTCTAGCAAGACTTTGATTGCCTGCTCCTGCTGCCCCTGTCTCTGCCAGAAGAAATAGAGAAAGACCAGATTGATGATAAGCAGGATGATGATGATATATTCCATATCAACTCCTATCTTTACTGTAAATAACAACCGTATAACCCTTGTCAAAGGATAAAAATACAGGTCTATCTATAAATTCGTTAGAAGCATAGACTTTTTTAAAGAAAAAATTCCTTTCATTTAAAGGATATTTAGCTCCTTCAATGGTCAAAGGAACATCCTCTGTCGGCATAAAGGCTAGATAGTCCATCCCTTCCACTGGCTTGATTTCATGACGGCCAGAAGGCACATAGCGGATGCAATTCTGGGCATCAACTAAGATCAGCTGCTCCATATAGGGAGCGATCTTATCGTTGCTGGGTAAGAAAATGTTGGCCAGAGCATGGTCTAGACGACCGCCAAAAGCGCCGAAAATCGTCAGATAAGCATCTGGATAGCGCTCAAGACAAGCCAGAACGGCCAATTCCAAGTCCGTATCATCCTTTTCAGGCTGAGCCTGAATTACTTCCTTGGCACCAGCTTTTATGCGCAGCAATTCTTCTTCAGATACAGAATCAAAATCACCAACCGCTAAGTCCAGAGGCAATCCCTGCTTTAGCAAATAAAAGGCGCCACGATCAACTCCGACAAAGATATCAAAATCCCTATTGAGCTCAGTCAAATCACCGCCAGCAAACAGAGCAATCCTAGGCATCTAACGCATCCCTCAAGGTCTGAACTTGATGACTGACATCACCTTTGAAGACATAGCTACCGGCCACAAAAATATTGGCGCCAGCTTCTCTAGCCAGCTGAATCGTCTTATCGTCAATCCCTCCGTCAACCTCAATATCAAAGTTCAGCTGATTGGCCTCTCGCAAAGCGACCAGTTCACGAATCTTATCCATGGTTTCTGGCAGAAAAGCCTGACCACCAAAGCCTGGATTGACTGTCATGACTAGGACCTGATCCACTAGATTCAAGACATTTTTAATCGCTTCAACTGGCGTTCCTGGATTGATAACAACGCTAGGCTTGACACCTGCTGCACGAATCTTCTGCAAAGCCCCATGAATATGCGGAGTCGCTTCAACATGGATGCTGATAATATCTGCACCCGCCCGAGCGAATTCCTCGATATGATGCTCAGGATTGGACACCATGAGATGACAATCAAAAACCATCTTGCTGTGGGGACGCATACTTGCTACAACACCGGCACCAAAGCTGATATTAGGGACAAAATGGCCATCCATGACATCCAAATGGGCATACTCCGCCCCGCTAGCTTCTAGCTTTTTCAACTCAGTCTCAAAATTAGCATAATCCGCACTCAAAACAGAGGGAGCAATTTTAAATGTTTTCATGATAGTTCCTTTCTCTATTTAGGAAGTTTTTTAGCTGTCTTTTTATAGGTTTCACGGCGATTCTCGATTTCACTGAGAAATTGCAGGTAATTTTCGAAACGAAAAGCAGCAATTTGCCGGGCTTCTACGGCTGGTTTGACGGCACAAGCCGGTTCATGTGTATGGGTACAAGTGCGGAACTTGCAGTCCCGGCTGATTTCGGCAATTTCTGGAAAGGCGGCATTCAGGTCTTCTGCCTTGTCTACTTCATAGTCTAAGGAAGAAAAGCCCGGAGTGTCCGCAATCTTTCCACCATTTAGGTTATAAAAGCTGACCGCCCGTGTCGTATGGCGACCCCGCCCCAGACTTTCAGAAATCTCTCCTGTCTCTAATTGCAAATCTGGTGCAATTTTATTGAGCAGAGTGGACTTCCCAACACCAGTCTGACCCATGAAAACTGTAATTTTCCCCGTCAGCAGTGGCAATAAATCCTCGACAGACCGGACCACCTGATAGCCAATCCGCTGATAGGCCTGAACATAAGTATCCAAGCTGGCTTCATCCTCCAACAGATCCAACTTACTCAGATAGATGAGAGGGTGGATGCCCTTGTGCTCCAGAAGCACCAGAAAACGATCCAAGAGATTGTCATTGAAGTCTGGCTCCTTGGCACTCATGATGACAACTGCCTGATCAATGTTGACAATGGGTGGCCGCACCAAACTATTTTTACGCTCGGCTATTTTTAAAATGTAGCCTTCGGAATCCTTGTCCGCTGAAAACTCAACATGATCGCCAACATAAGGCGTTTGTCCTTTTTTGCGGAAATTCCCACGCGCTCTGGTCTGATACACCTGCCCATCTGACTCTACATAATAAAAGCCAGCCAAGGCTTTGATAATTATTCCTTGCAAGACTGCTCCTTTAAAGTTAATACAATTATTATATCAAAAAAACATATATTTGGCTTTTACTATTGGCATTTTCAAAAAATATGTTATAATAAAAAGCAAGCGGAGGTGGTGGAACGGCAGACACGCATGCTTCAGGCGCATGTGCCCGTACGGGTGTGAGGGTTCAAATCCCTTCCTCCGCATCGAACAGGAACTCTTGTCCAAGTTGACAAGAGTTTTTCTTTTAAAAATTCACAAAAGCACCTTGCAATTTATTTCAGAAAAACCAGCCATTTTCAAAAAAGGGCTGGTTTTCAATATCTTATAGACCTTGCGCCTTCAAAGCATCCGCCAGACGGGCAAAGTCTGCCAAAGTCAAGGCTTCTCCCCGAACACTTGGAGATAAGTCAGCTCGTTCTAAAGCTGCTGTCAGTTTGCCTTTAGTCTCCTCTGACTTCCCAAAATAACTGGTCAGGTTATTCCAGAGAGTCTTCCGACGGTGGACAAAACTGGCCTTGGAGACCTTGAAAAAGAATTTCTCGTCCTGTACCGCAACTGCAGGCTGGTCTCTGCGCACCATCTTGAGAATAGCCGAATCCACATTTGGTGCTGGCACAAAGACTGTCCGCGGCACGATAAAGGCAACCTTGGCCGTCATGTAATACTGCACCGCAATCGACAAACTGCCGTAGGCCTTGGTATTCGGCTGAGCTGATATCCGATCTGCCACTTCTTTTTGCATCATAACGACGAATTCACTAAAAGGAATTCCGCTTTCAATCAAATGCATGAGAATCGGCGTCGTGATGTAGTAGGGCAAATTTGCCACTACCTTGATAGGCAGGTCTGGATTCTTAAACTCTGCTATGTACTGAGCCAGATCAACCTTGAGAATATCCTGATTGACCACTGTCACATTGTCAAAATCGCGCAGAGTATCCGCCAAAATCGGCACCAGACGGTCATCAATCTCAAAGGCCATAACCTCTGCAGCACTTTCCGCCAAAAATTCTGTCAAAGCACCAATTCCGGGACCAATTTCGATAACATTGACCTTTTTATCAATCTCGGCTGTATCCACAATCTTCTGGAGGATGTTGGTATCCGTCAGGAAATTCTGACCGAACGATTTTTTAAAGGTGAAACCGTGACGCTCCAGAATGGCACGGGTCACACTATAGTCTGCAATTCTCATTTTCTCTCTTTCCTATCTCTTAGCCATCATATAAAAAATCAACCGAATTACTAGTGCCAATAAAAACAAATATATGACCCCATTACCTCGCTTGTTCTCTTTTGCTTCGACCCCAGTCTCATCAAGCACTTGATCATCTTCTTGGACTTGCTCTTGTTTAGGTTTAGCTTCTTGACGTTGTACTAGCTTATCTTCTTGAACTTGGACTTGCTCAGCTTCTTGGACTTGCACTTGTTTATCTTTTGGGCGTTGCATTTTCTTCAACTCATCTTGGTATGCAACCGAGTCTAGAATATTGTCTTCTGGCAACAATTTTGAGGCATAATAATCAGGAAACCCCATGGCAAGCCCAATCAAGTTCGTACCTGTTAAAGAAAAATCCAATTCTTGGGGTTGATTTCCCTGAATTGCTCGGATGTTTTTTAAAAGCTTACGCGAAGCTATAGACAATCCGTCCATAGAAGCAACTTCTAAAATATCAAATCCTAGCATGTCACCATCTTTGACATTTGCAAGAATATAGCGAACAAAATCATCATATAGTTGCAAGGCCTGAGGGGCATTCTTTTCTAAAAAGGTCCGATTTTTGAGGGAATTTTTCTGGAATTTTTCAATAGGAAGTAAGATGTTAAATTTTTTCCATAGAATACTAGGCATTCGCAAATCTTTTTCATCCCAAAATAATTGCCAAAAAAAGGAATTGTGTAAACGCCCTCCGTTAGAATACGTGCCTCATCGCCGTTTTTTAAATAAATATAGCTTCTATTTGCCATGTCATCTCCCTTCACAATTTTTTATTAAAGTTTAAATTTCCGTTAAAGTCACACCAAACAGTTCCAAACGCTTGAGTCGCCTCTGTTTCCACCATTACCAATACAGATGCTTGCTAATTCGTTATTCGTTATCTTTTAAGGAGGTCATTTGCTCAAGTAAGGTGTAAAGTTTTTTCTGTCCTTCTTCCTCGTAAGCAAATGCATTAGCCTTAACTTCTTTGCATTTCTCGTCATACAAAAATCCCTCATAGCCATCTTCTATAGATAATGCTGTATAGACTTTCGCCATTTCTTCAGGACTCATCGAAAATCTTGACTTAATTTTATACAGATTTTTCATAAAAACGCTGAGGCGATCATAGCGGCGCATATCTACTTTGACATTGGTCACACGGACCGCCTGAACCTTGATACCTTTCCAATGTTTCCGCATATAAAGCGACAGCATCAACAAGGCCAGTTTATTCTGATAATAGGTCTTAGCGGGACTATAATGTTTTTGACCGGATAAATTTTCAAAATCAAGCTTCATGAAAGGATAAAGCACCAGCCCTTGGGAAGAAATATTAATAATCCGACCACTTTCTGACTTTTCCAACAAGCCTCTCAACAAGGTAGAAAGCAAGAAGGGAGCTACCACATTGGTTGCAAACTGCTTCTCCAAACCGTCTTTGGTCAGAATCGGCTTTTTGATTGATAAGTCAAAATCGGCCGCATTGTTAATGAAAACATCTAAAGTCTGTTCTTTTTGGATGTACTGTTCTACTGCTTTCCTGACGCTCTTCATATCAGATAAATCAACCAAGATGTAATCTACATGCGGATTTCCTGTTTGTTGACGGATTTTTTCACAGGCTTGCTCAGCAGCTTCTTTTCGCCGACAAAACAAAGTCACTGACCAATCCTTTTCAGCCAACTGTTTCGCAGCCTGATAGCCAATACCGCTATTGCCGCCCGTAATAATTACTTTTTTCATTTCTGACTCCGTTAGAATGAATATTTAAGCATGGTTTCTTCCACTTCCGCCAAGGTCACGCCAAACAGTTCCAGCCGCTTGAGTAGCTGCTTGCCGTTAGAATAACCGATACGAAGCTCTTCTCCTAGATACTCTCGACGCTGACGGCTGTCGCTTCCTAGGAGCAATCCCAGCCGCATAAGGTCATTCTTTGTTACATCAAAATCACTGCTTGACTCAAAATGGCTGGTCACCCCAGTGAGGGCTGTTTTTAAGTCTTCAAAACTCGCATGCTCAATGCCTAATGAGCGCCCTTTGGTCTTGGACTTAGGAGCTGCTTCGTCACGTTTGAGAAAGGCATGTTGGACAGTAGGAATTTCCGTCATAATCAGACGGCGAATCCGCTCGCCATTGAAATCAGGGTCTGTAAAGACAATGACACCATGTAAGTCCTGCAAGCGACGAATCCGTTCGATATCGGCATCGCTGATAGCGGAGCCTCTCGTTTCATAAGTCTCAACATCAAAATAGCGCTTGAGATTGGCTGTGTCATCACGCCCTTCCACAACGACCACTTGCGGGATTTTTATCTTTTCAGTCAAGCCCAAACACCTTCTTTGCATTTTCATAGGTCGCCTGCGCTACTTCTTCGACCGCCAACCCACGCAGTTCAGCAATTTTCTCCACAACATAGCGAGTATAGGCTGTTTTGTTTTCTCGGCCGCGTTTGGGAACAGGCGCCAAGTAAGGTGCATCCGTCTCGACGAGGATTTTGTCCAAAGGCAGATTCTGCGCAGCCTCCTGAATATCCGTTGCTTTTTTAAAGGTGACGACTCCAGAAAAGGAAATCATCATCCCCAGCTCGATAAAGCGCTCTGCCATTTCCAAAGAACCCGAATAAGAGTGCATGATACCGCCACGAGGGCCTACACCCTCACTTTTGATAATCTCATAGGTGTCCTCTAAAGCGTCGCGCGTGTGGACGACAAAAGGCAGGTCTAACTCTTTGGACAGCTGGATTTGTCGGCGAAATACTTGCTCTTGCACTTCCTTGGGCGCTGTCATCCAGTGATAATCCAGACCAATCTCGCCCAAAGCCACTACTTTTGGATGAGCAAGCTTGTCCAGCAGATAGGCTTCCACCGCCTCATCATAAGTCCCAGCCTCAGTCGGATGCCAGCCAATCGTAGCGTAAATCTGCTCATAATTGTCGACCAACTCCAAGGCGCGCTCAATGGTCGGCCGGTCAAAACCGACAACATTCATATTGCTGACACCCATTTCTGCAGCTAGCTGGAGCTCCTCTGCCTCTCGACCAGCAAATTCTTCCACATTTAAATGCGTGTGTGTATCAAAAATTTTCATGCTTTACTTCCTTGTATTTCCTGCCTTTCATTATACCAAAAAAGTCAGTTAAAGGGGCAAGAGCTTTACTTTCTCTCCATCTATTCCAGCGGGTATTTACTATTTTTTCAACGCCTATAAAAAATAATTTTACTGTTTCTTGATAATTTTTTATTATTTTTCGATATTTTATTATTGATTATCGATATATTTTGTGATATAGTAAATAAAAATAGAAATTATTTGGAGGAATCCATGTCAAAGACAAGACAAAAAACAGCTGAAGATATAAGCATTGTGCTTACAAAAATCAGCCTCAGCATTTTATTTATTGCTTCCATTGTCCTGATAGCCATCGGACCTTGGGTAGTCAGCCTAGTCATCGAATTTCCCTCTCCTTTCTTTCAGGGAGAAAGTCGCTATTGGATATTGTTGCTTCTAGGCTATGTCTTGGGCTGCCTGGCTCTGACCTGTATCGTACATCTCTATCGGCTCCTCAGCCGCATCGGGAAAAATCAGGTCTTTATCAGACAGAATGTACAGTATATGCGCTATCTGGGCTGGGAAGTCGGAATGGTCTCCCTCATTTCTTTCTTTATGGGCTTGACAGTCTATATGCCCATGCTCCTCGTAGCCGTTTCTTGCTGCATTTTAACCTTGATTATTCGGGTTATCCGCAATGCTTTTGGCAAGGCAATTGAGCTGCAAGAAGAAGTAGACTACACGATTTAGGAGGGACTATGATTCAGATAAATTTAGACCTTGTCATGGCTCAAAAACGGATTAGTGCTGGACGCTTAGCAGAATTGATTGACCTCACCCCTGCCAACTTGTCCATCTTGAAAAATAACCGAGCCAAGGCAATACGCTTTTCAACACTTAATGCCCTTTGTCGGGAATTGGACTGCCAGCCCGGCGATATTCTTGAATATATCACAGATGAAACCGAGGAGGAATAAACATGGAAACACCATCACAAGGACAGATGACGGGGCAACCCTACCTTCCTTTTGAAAAAGACGAAGAGCGAAAAAGCATCTTCTCAGCTTTAAACATAAAGGAACTGAAGAATTTTAGAATCAGCTCCCTCATTCTCTATTTTTTAGCCTACTTTTATACAGTTGCTATTGACGGTAACAAGAGCATTTACTTTTTTCCTATTGCGATTGGTTTGATTAGCTTGACCGAGTGGTTAGTAAGAAAAACGCCGAAAAGCTTGCCTCAAATCGAAAGGGATGCCTCTGCTGGACTCGAGTCCAATCTTTTCCTGATTCTCAGCCTGACTCAGGCACTGGCTCTCAGTATCTGGGGCTTTCACCCGCAATTAGAGATTTTTCAAGCTTTGACTCTTCACATCTCCTTTTCTTTTTATATCCTATCACGGACGGGTTGGCTCAATCAAGGTCGCTTGGGAATCATGGTTTGGTACGATAGCATTCAGGCCTTTGTCATTCTACCTTTTAGAAACTTTTTCGCTGGTCTTCAAGTCTTTGCTCGGACTGGCAAGACTTCAGATGCGACTGCTGAAGACGGCGATTCTTCTAAAAAAGCAGTCCAAAGCACGATGATCGCAAGTAGCCTTCTTATTGCTGGTATGCTTGTCTTCTTCGTTTGGTCACAACTTAGCCAAGTCTCTGATCGATTTGCTCTTTTCTTTAGTATTACAGCTGAGGTTCTGCAGTCTATCTTTGACTTGATTTTTGCAAATCTGGATACAGACGCCATCGCCCTTCGCCTCTTTTTGGCTCTACCTATTGGCCTCTATCTCTACAGTCTGATTGTTGGCAGCTTACTGAATCAAAAAAATATCAAAGTTACCTACCAAAGTTTCCAAAATAAAATTCAGCCACTGCGGATGTTTCCTGCTTTTACAGCCTATATCATCATCGGCAGCCTCTGCCTGACCTACGCTCTCTTTTTCCTCGTTGGTTTAGGAGAATTAAGCGAACTCCTTAGTGCTGGTACTAGCCTCCAAACCATTTCTCCACAAAATGCCTCAACCGTTGCTGTTGCTGGCTTCTGGCAACTCGTTCGTGTATCACTTCTAAATTTCGCTGTGCTAGCCGCCTTTTATTTGCTGGCCCAAAAACCTCTCTGGGACCAGAAAGGTACTCGTCTAGCCAGCACTGTCCTCTTTATTTTCGCCTTTTTATTGGCCTTGCTTGCCGGCTGGAAACTTTTTGGCATCTACATCTATCTCTACGGTCCAACACCATTGCGCCTGATCTCCGCTTGGTTTATCCTCGTTCTACTGGTCTGGTGTATTCTGACCCTGATTCGCTTCTACAAGCCCATCCAAGCAACCCGAATCGGTATCTTCTACGCCCTTATTAGTTTCACGTTGCTCTGCTATCTCTATCCCCTGCTCTTAGCTGCTTGATAGAGAGCGTACTTACATTCCAAATAATCATCAAAAAGAGGCTGGGACGAAAGTCCTAGCCTCTCAATTGTCTTTGGATTGTCGAGCAAGACGCAGTGGTTGAGTGGGCTCTACTACGCTGATTTCATCAGCTTTTACAGCCCTACTCAACTGTGCGGAGGTGGGACGACGAAATCGAATTCTAACGAATTTCCGATTTCTGTCCCACTCTCTTTTCTTTTATTCAAACTAGCTAATAGACACGCGAAAACCCCACCTAGACCAAGCCCCCTTGCTTACCCTTTCAAGCAAAGTTCCTATCCTGCACAGACTCTTTCATAGCAATACTAGCTATCCTTAAAGCATAGAAGCCTATTCTATCAAAAGCAATAGAAAAACCAGCGGTCTCGAGTCTCCACTGGTTTCTTTATGGTAATCGTTTGGATTATGCAGCCAAAACTTTGCGTCCTTTACGACGACGAGCTGCCAATACGCGACGACCGTTTTTAGTTGACATACGGTTACGGAATCCGTGTTTGCGCGCACGACGAAGTTTACTTGGTTGATAAGTACGTTTCACGATGAATACCTCCTCATAGATTTTGTATTCGTTTAGCCGGCTATAAAGTGATCAGTTACTAAACATACTTTACTATTCTATCTGATTCTCTCCTGTTTGTCAATAGTATTGGAAGAATTGTTTCCTTTTGGAAGCGAAATCATTCAAATCGTGTCGCTTCATAGAAGGGAATCAAGGCTGTCATAGCCTGCTCAAGCTCCGACAGAACTTGTTGCTTGCTCGTAGCCTCGGAAAGATTGACATCATATTTGATTAAAACCTTGCGGACTAATCCTGTAGCCACCTGCTGGCTTAGATACTGTCTATTTACCTCCGTAGCTTCGAAGCGTTGACTCACACCATCTATCTGGGCAAAATAGTAAGCTGGCGGTTGAATAGGCAGATTCAGTATCCGATTTTGCTTGCTGAGACTGTGCTCGTCTTTCTTGCGCTCCATGAAGCTCACCTCTAGCGAGACCCCAAAATCTTCTGCAGTCCCATACAAGCGCAGGGCGAACATAGGCTCTGTGATGTCCCCATAGCCTTTTAGATAATTCCAAAAATGTGGGCGTAAAATCTGAGCCTGATTCAGCCAATTGCTGGTCCGCTCCAGACTCAGCTTGGGATAGAGAGCCTGAAAGTCTCGGACCAAGTTCGCAAACTCCTGCCGAGCGGCCTGACCTCTAGCTTTCAAATCCAACATTGTCTCTCGCAGTTCTCCTGCCTTGTCTGGTGAAATGTATTTACTTCCTTGAACAGTCAAAAATGACTCAATAGCTGGAAAAAGTGACATAGAATTTTCTCCTTTCTGTATCTAAAAACCAGCTAAGCAGCTGGTTAAGATTTATTCCGAATCAATATCTACAACAACATAGCGGTTAGGCTCATCGCCTTCTGAATAGCTAGTCACACCATCAATTCTTGAGATAATCCGGTGGATGATTTTACGTTCACTATTAGACATAGGATCCGTATGCTGGCTGCGACGGTCTTCTAGAGCACGCTGAGCCAATTTTTGCGCATAGCTTTGCAAAACTTCTGCCCGATGCTCCACATAGTCATTTACATTGATAGAAATGTAGAAGCTCTTAGAATATTGATTATAAAGATAATTCTGAGCCAACAGCTGCAAAGCTTTCAAGACTTTACCGTGGTAACCAATCACGCGCCCTGGCTCATTGGTATCAATTTGCATATTAATCGTTCGGCGATTGTGGCTGCTAGAAAGAGTCGCTTCAACATCCATTTCATCCACAATCTTTTGCACATATGCGGTCACACTTGCGACAACTTCTTCAATATTACAATCATCCTCAACCTGGATCCCCAAGTCAAAGAAGGACGACTCAGCTGTCTCTTGCTGACTAGCTGCCACTTCTGCTAAAGAGCTATCTTCCTCTGAGTCTTTCAAAGTTTGTACTTCATCAATCGCTTGACTGGTCTTTAAGAAATCAATTGCACCTGTTTCTTCCAGAATGGTACTGGCGTCTTTATCGTTTTTAAGAATTTCAGCCTTGATTTTTTCTGAAACAGCTTCACCTTCGTCTTCGGCCTTCTTGATAGCCGTCACCACTCGCCCTAAGTCGACTGTTGCTTCACTAACACTCTGTACCGGCTCGTTTTGTGCATTGATTTCCTCAGGAACTCCTTTTACCGCCTGTTGGTTGGCCTTGGCCACAGTCGTTTCAGCAATCGGTTCCACATCTACCTGCGCAGGCTTCTTACCAAATAAACCGAGAAAACCTTGCTTTTCACGCGAAACAACGGTAATATGTGCTCTCATTCGTGGGATATCCAGCGTTTTTAGTCCATTTTGAATCGCTTCTTCAACACTTGCTCCTGTAAAAATAACCATCTGCAAGAGTCCTCCTTTTTACTTTTTCTTTTTCTGTGCTTTTTGAAGGGCACGTTTTTTCTTCATTTCCAATTGGCGCTCTGCCTTTGCCTTTGCTTCACGTTCAGCAATAATCTTAAAAGGATTGCTCAAAAGTAGGGTCTGACCGACTTGATAAGCGTTAGAAACTGTCCAGTAAAGAGCGACCCCGCTGGCTGCATACACCGCAAAGAAGAAAATCAATACCGGCATTAGGTAGGTCATCACTGCCGTCCCACCATTTTTCTCTGGCAAAGCCTTATTAGATAGCCAAGTGCTAAAGAAAGTAAAGAGAGCAGCGAGAATAGGTAGGATAAAGGTCGGATCTGTTGTTCCTAGATTAAGCCAGAGGAAGTGACCTGTTTTCAAAAATTCAACCCGTGTCAGAGCTTGAAAAAGTGCTACAAGCACTGGCATTTGGATAAAGAGCGGAAGGAATGCAGCATAGGGATTGACTCCCATTTCTTTATAAAGCTTGCTGGTTTCCTCTGCCAAAGCTGCTCTACTATCCATATCTTTGCCCGGATATTTTTCCTGAAGCTTCTTGATATGAGGCTGAACTTCCTGCATCTTTCTGGATGAGGTCGTCTGAAATTGAAAGACTGGCAACAAGACTGTCCGAATAATCAAGGTAAAAAGAATAATCCCGATTCCTGTACTTCCATTGAAGGACAAGAATTGAATCATCTCCGCAAAGAAATAAACTAATTTCTCCCAAAAATCACTTGAATTAGCGGTCACTTCGCTGGTGCCACAAGCCGTCAGAATAAGCAGCGAAGCCGCTAAAAGAAATCCTATCTTACTCTTCTTTTTCACAAACAAATCCTTCCTGATAAATTCTTGCAACTTTTAAGACATGCAATAAATTTTGTTCCACTTGATGGTAGTCTAGAGTTTCAACTCCCTTACGAGCAATAACAACAAAGTCATCCTTGGTCAAGTCTGCCCGATGCTGAATCAAGACATGACGAATCTTTCTTTTGATACTATTACGGACAACTGCATTGCCCAGCTTTTTACTGACTGAAATCCCCACTCGAAAATGGCGCTGTTCTTTTTCTAATTTATAAACGACAAACTTTCGATTGGCAAAATTCTGCCCAGCTTTAAAAATCGCCTTGAAATCTTTTTCGCTCTTGACGCGATAGTTTTTTCTCAAAACTCAACTCCATCCACCAAAATTAACTCTATTATACCATATTTTCCTAAAAAGCCAATAAGGGCTAGGTGCAAGACGAGCCCTCTTTTTGAATAGTTTTACCGAATGAAAGAAGTAGTTTGGAGAGAAGAAACCGGCCGCTCAGCTCCAAAAAAGAGTCTGGGACAAAAGTCCTAGCCTCTCAATTGTATTTGGATTGTCGAGCAAGACGCAGTGGTTGAGTGGGCTCTACTACGCTGATTTCATCAGCTTTTACAGCCCTACTCAACTGTGCAGAGGTGGGACGACGAAATCGAATTCTAACGAATTACCGATTTCTGTCCCACTCTCATTTTACACGGTAAAAAACGTCTGGGTGCTCTGAGATGCCTTGGGCAATGATGAAGCGATCTCGACTACTATCAGTCGGATCCTGTCCGCTAACAGTCTCTCCTGCTGGCAACTTTTTCTCCGCTGGAATAATAGACAAGGCAGCACCTGTAAGATTATGCCAACGAATATTTGTACGATACATTCCATTTTCATCCAGACCAGCGTAAACCAGCTCCAACTTGGCAACATCTGATACAAGTCCCTTGGCATCAAAGGTATAAGTGACGCCATTGGCATCCCGCCAAGTACCAGCCATGCTAGAAAAGTCCCCAGAAGCAATGGCCTGCATATCTAAACTAGAGGTAGCGGCAGGCTCTCTTTCCCCCTTGCTTTCTGACTTAGCAGAAGACTCCTTAGTTGCTGGCTCCGAAGGCTCCTGACTGCTAGAGATAGAAGTGTCCGAACTACTTGTTTAAGTAGACAGCTCTGTCGAACTTTTGCTCGTCTCAGACTTTTTGGAAGAAGCTGAGCTGGTCGAGGTCGAGCTAACTTTGGAACTACTAGAAGGCGAAGTCGGCTGGTCTTTCTTTTGACCGCAGGCCACTAACATAGATGATGCTACCAGAGTTCCAGCCAAGAGAATCATCCATTTTTTCATCTTTAGCACCTCGCAATATTTTCCTGTTCTTGTAACATTATTGTAACATAAATACAGCTTTTTAGAAAGCAAAAACCAGCTCGAAAGCTGGTTTATTTTATTGAATTTTTTTCAATATATTGTCGATATGCTGGATGGATTTTTCGCGGCCTAATAGATAGATGGTATCTGGCAATTCTGGACCGTGCATTTCGCCAGAAACAGCGATACGGATTGGCATAAAGAGGTTTTTACCCTTGATACCTGTTTCTTTTTGGACTGCTTTGATTTGTGGGAAGATGTTTTCTGTCACAAATTCTTCATCTGTCATAGCTTCCAGTTTTGCTTTGAAGGCTTCCAGCACCACAGGAACAGTTTCACCAGCCATCACTTCTTTCTCAGCTTCCGTCAACTCTGGGAAGTCTGAGAAGAAGAGGTCTGTCAATGGCACAATCTCATCTACTGACTTCATTTGTGGTTTGTAGAGTTCTACCATTTTTTCAGCCTTGTCGGTCAAGCGTCCTGCTTCCTCCAAGAATGGTTTTGCCATTTCAAAGATTGTCTCAAAATCCGCATTCTTGATGTACTCATTGCTCATCCAGTCCATTTTTTTCTGGTCAAAGGCCGCTGGAGATTTGCTGAGGCGATTTTCATCAAAGAGTTTGATGAGTTCTTCACGAGAGAAGATTTCGTCTTCCCCACCAGGATTCCAACCGAGAAGAGCGATAAAGTTAAAGACTGCTTCTGGCAGGTAGCCTTTCTTGCGGTAATCCTCGATAAACTGGAGAGTGTTAGTGTCGCGTTTAGACAACTTTTTACCCGTTTCAGAGTTGATAATCAGGGTCATGTGACCGAACTCTGGCGCTTCCCAACCAAGCGCTTCATAAACCATAAGCTGTTTTGGAGTGTTGGCAATGTGGTCGTCTCCACGAATAACATGGGAAATTTGCATGTCGTGATCATCGATGACAACGGCAAAGTTGTAAGTTGGGTAACCATCTTTCTTTTGGATCACCCAGTCACCACCAATATTGCCACCTTCAAACTCGATGTCGCCCTTGACCATGTCCGTCCACTTGTAGATACCAGCTTCATTGACAGCCAGACGAACCGTTGGAATGATGCCTGCTGCTTCGCGTTCTGCGATGTAAGCTGCTTTTTCATCTTCGCTCATGCCAAGGTATTCGTTGATGTAGCGAGGTGTTTCACCAGCCGCTTCTTGGCGCTCGCGCTCAGCAGCCAATTCTTCTTCTGTAACGTAAGATTTGTAAGCCTTGCCTTTAGCTAGTAGTTGGTCGATGTATTTCTGATACAATTCCAAACGCTCTGATTGGCGGTAGTTTTCATGAGTTTCTGGACTTTCATCCCAGTCCATACCCAACCAACGAAGGTTTTCAAGCTGTGAACGCTCCCCATCTTCGACATGGCGTTTGCGGTCTGTATCTTCAATACGGATGATAAAAGTTCCACCATGATGGCGTGCGTAAAGGTAGTTAAAGAGCGCCGTACGCGCATTTCCGATGTGTAAAAGTCCTGTTGGACTTGGTGCATAACGCACTCGAATATCTTTTGTCAATTTTCGATCTCCTATTTGGGAATAGCAGGAGTGTCTTGCCCCTGCTTTCGTATTCAAACGTTATTATTATATCACATTCTCGACCCAGAATCTGCTGAATCGTATGATTTTTTAAGACAGTCTTTCTTCGAGGACAAAATCAATCGGCAGCCAAGCTAAAACCTTCTCCAATTGCTTTTCCCAGTAGTACCATTCGTGCTTACCAGGACTGTGGCTGTAGCTAATATCCAGTCCTAGTTTTTTCAAATTTTCCACGGCATGGTTATTGGCCGCATAGAGGAAATCCTCCTCGCCGCACCAAGCCCAAAACTTGGTTTTTCCATCCGACTGCTTGGCCAAAGTTTCCAGCGAATAAGGGCTGCTGGTCCAGTCCTCCAAATCACCAAAAATACCACGCCAGTATGCCGGCTTGGCTAGGTCAGTATCATCTGGATGCTGATTGTGAAAGCTGAGTGCCCCAGACAAACTAGCTGCATAAGAAAAACGATTAGTCTTAAGCGCCAGCATAAAAGATCCATAGCCACCCATGGACAAGCCAGCAATAAAGTTTTTCTCCCGCTTATCAGACATATTGGGGAAAAAGCGTTTGAGCACCCGTGGCAGCTCCTCAGCGATAGCTTCATAGTAAGGATAGCCATACTGGGTATCGGTGTACCAGCCATTGTTGGTATTTGGCATCACAACAATCAAGTTAGTAGAGCGAACCAGACGTTCGATATTTGAGCGCTTGAGCCAGCTATTGTGATTACCGTTCATACCATGAAGCAGATACAAGACAGGAATATCCGGATCATCTGGTTCGTCCACGCGCGACGCATCTGGATAAAGGACATTGACTCCCCACTCCATCTCCAAGGCTTCTGAATAATATTCTATCTGCATCACTGCCATCTTTTTTCTCCTCTTGTAAAAACTACTGTTCTTAGCTAGGCGTCACCGCTAGCCACTCTCTGAAATCAAATCCTGTTCTGCGACCGCCAAAAGATAAGAAAAAGCCGATATTCGACTTTCTCTCTGCAAAATACTGGGAAAGCTGTTCCCACGAATAATCTAGCGAACTTCCATGACAACCGGAAGAATAGCCGGCCGGCGTTTGGTTTGCTCGAAGAGGAACTTGGCCAAACTATCACGGACGGTTCCCTTAAGCTCACCCCAGTCAAAGTTATCCTGAGCCAGATAGTCTTCCACTGTCTTATTGATCAAGTCAGTGCTCTCCCGCAAGATATCACGGCTCTTCTTAACATAGACAAATCCACGAGTATGAACCTTGGCTTTGGAAATGATTTTCTTTTCCTTGCGATTGACTGTAAGTGCCACGATAAAGATACCGTCTTCAGAGAGAACCTTACGATCACGCAGGACGATATTGCCCACATCACCGATGGCATTTCCATCAATCATGACATCGCCTGCTGACACTGCTCCAGCTGGCACAAAGTCGCCATTTTCGTAGGACATGACGCTACCACGCTTCGGTATCAAGATATTTTCTGGTAAAATCCCGACTTCCATGGCTGCCTTAGCATGGGCATCCAGCCCACGGTATTCTCCCTGAATCGGGAAGAGGTACTTGGGTTGCAATAAGTTGAGCATGAGCTGCAAGTCACGCGCATTGGCATGGCCAGATACACGCAAGTTTTGAGTAATCAGCTTAACCACGCCACCAGCTTGGTAAATCATATTTTCCACACGCGCTACGACTGCTTCCTTGGCAATAGATGGCGTTGTAACGATATAAACCAAGTCCCCGTCTTTAATTTCTACATAGCGGTGACGACCAATGGACATCTTGCGTAGACCATTAATAGGCTCGCCCATCCGACCCGTCTCCAAGATAATCAGCTCGTGGTCCTCAAACTTAGACATTTCCTTAGGTTTGATCAAAAGGCGCTCATCCGCCAAGGATAATTTCTTGAGGCGGATAGCCGTACGGACGATATTTTCAATATCAAAGCCTGTCAAAACGACACGACGACCTGTTTCTGCCGCAGCTTCAAAAACCTGTTGGATCCGAGACAAGTTGCTGGCAACCGCTGCCACGATGACACGCCCATCCCAATCCGAAATCGTGTCCGTAATCTCACGGCCAACCTCGCTTTCACTAGCCACTTGCACAGTGCTGTCAGCGTTGGCTGAATCACTCAGCAAAGCTAAAACGCCCTCACGGCCGATCTCAGCCAAACGGCCGAAATCTGTCGCATAAGATTCGCTGGCAGATTGGTCAAACTTGAAATCTCCTGTATAAACAATATTGCCTTCACGCGTCTTGACAACGATTCCCAAGCTCTCTGGAATCGAGTGCGTCGTCCGGAAGAAAGAGACAACCGTTTCGCCAAATTCAATTTCTGTATTTTCATCGATAACATGAAAATCATTGAACTTCTTAACAACATCATTGTTTTTGACAAAGAGCTTAGCTAGCTCAATCGTCAATTCCGAACCAAAGACTGGTACCTTAGCTTCTGCCAAAAGATAGGGCAGTGCACCGATGGCATCCGCATGACCGTGAGTCAGAAAGACACCCGCAATTCGGTCTTTATTTTCAAACAAATAATCCATGTTGGGAATGACTACATCTACTCCCAACTGCTCATTTTCTGGGTACTTGAGCCCAGCATCCAATACAAAAATGGAATCATCCACTTCGGCGACATAGAGATTTTTCCCATTCTCACGAACGCCACCCAAAGTAATCAGCTTAATCGTGCTTTTACTCATTTTTACTCCTATTCGATTTTAGAATCTCATGTATCAAAGATTCCTTGATTTTATTACTAACGGTCCTTGGCAAGCCAAGTCGAATTACAGTTTTGCAAACAAAGTTTGCACATCTTAGTCATTATAGCATTTTTTCACGTTTTTTTCAAAACAAAGGAAACTCATAGAGCAAGCTAGAAATCTAAAAATAGGTATTTGATACAGCAAGTTTCTGGCCACTTCTTCCTTCCTGATTAAAAGTGCAGCTACGCTCTAGTCAATCTCTTCTCTAGCTCCACTATAGCAAAAAAAGAAGACGCTAGCAACGCCTCCTTTTCGACTTCCTAAAAAGCCACTCTTTCTTCTATAATTTGTGGAAGACTGAAAATCCTGACCTAGTCCTTGCAAATCCTTTTACTGATCTCTCAGAATTTCAAATTCCTTTGAGTGCCTTTAACATCCCCTAACATAATAATCTTGACAAACCTTAGTCAATCACAATCATGGCTTTAATGGTCTTCCGTTCGTCCATATCTTTATAGGCTTGGTCAATCTCTTCAAGTTTATAACTTGAAGTGAAGACACGTCCCGGATTAATGTCCCCATCAAGAACTGCTTTCAGCAAGACTTGCTTGTCGTAGGTGGTGACAGAGGCTGCACCACCTGCCACTGTGATGTTTTGTGCAAAGGTGGAACCAAGGGCACGATTATTATAGTGGGGAACACCAACAAAACCTAATCGACCACCATTATGGAGGACACCAAGGGCTTGGTCAACAGCCGCTTCTGTTCCGACACATTCAAGCGCAGCGTCGGCTCCGCCACCGAGGAGTTCGCGCACCTTAGCAATGCCTTCTTCGCCACGTTCAGCAACCACTTCTGTTGCTCCTGATTCAAGCGCCATCTTTTGTCGGTCTTCGTGACGGCTCATGAGGACGATTTGGGAAGCTCCCCGCATCTTAGCCGCGATAACAGCACATTGTCCAACAGCGCCATCCCCAATGACAACTACCTTGTCGCCTGGTTTAACATCCGCCACACGCGCTGCATGGTAGCCTGTTGGCATGACATCGGCCAGCGACAAGAAGGACTTAAGCATCCCTTCTGAATAATCTGACGGCTGACCCGGAATTTTCACCAAAGCCCAGTTGGCATACTCGAAGCGAATATATTCCGCTTGCACCCCATCTGACCAGTTATTGCCAATATGGCGGTCACAAGTCCCGTCATATCCTGCACGGCAGGCATCACAGTCCCCACATCCATGAGTAAAGGGAGCAATGACAAAATCACCTGCTTTCACAGTCGTTACTGCTTCACCGACTTCCTCGACAATACCGATCGCCTCGTGACCGCTATTTGGATGTCCCTTTTCGATATCTGGACTGCGATAGCGCCATAGATCAGAGCCACAGACACAGGTCCGAACAATGCGGATAATGGCATCATCTGGATCTAGAATTTGTGGATGATCCATTTCTACTAGTCCAACTTGACCAACCTTGAGATAAACTGCTGATTTCATTGCTTTTCTCCTTGTGTTTTGCTAACTATATTATATCACTTTTCAGAGACCTAGCCTAAGGGAAGGTAAAAGAGTTGCGTGACAATTTTCTTTCCCAGCAAGCCCTACCTCATCGCTTTTTAAAAGCTGCTTTCTTAGTCCTCACTAGCTGAGGGCAGACTCCAGCAACACCCGCTGAATCCATCAAAATGACCTCTAGCGTGACTCGGCTAGAGGTCTGATTCACCTTGCTGATATGGGAGCAATCAGTTTATTCCATTTGGAACTGACTAACAATAATTGTTGATTATTAAATTTTTAATTCCTTTAAGCGCTAATGATTTTCTTTTATCTTAGCATTAGAAATATTGATCACAAAGCAACTATCGGTTAACATCTCGAAGACTGAAAACCATCTAAAAGCTTCTACTTTCTATCCCACTGTCATAATCAGATAGGCTAAGCAGGCCTACCCAATGATTTAACCAATAGTCCAGTAAAGCAACGACTTATATGTTACAAATAAATATATCAGCAAAGCAAATCGAATGCGAAATTAAGTTTTTCCTTTCCCTATCTTTACTTATATTATACTCCTCCTACCAAAATATTGCAAGCGTTTACGCTATGAAGTTTGGAAAAATTTAACTAAAAAGAATGAACAGAAAAAAGTAAAGGAGACCCTAAAATGAGGCCTCCTTTAGACTGTAGTTGATTTCTATCAGCTACTATATATAATATAGCATAACCTTATTTCTCGTCGTCTTTATGAAGCATGTTTTTAACACCTTCAATAGCGCCTTCAACTGCATCTTTTGCATCTTCAGCAACTTCTTTGACTTTAGAAACAACTTTTTCAGCTGCTCCTTCTTTTTCAAGTTTTTCGTCACCGATTACTTTCCCAACACCTTCTTTGACAGCGCCTTTAGCTTGGTTGAATTTTTCTTCTGTTGACATAACTATGTCCTCCTTTATTTCTTTTTGTTTCTAATTAATGTACGCGAGCTTTTTCACTTGATGAAGCAGCATCTTTAACAGCTTCTACACCTTCACCAACTTTTTCTTGAACGGCTGAAAAACCACCGCTAAGACCAGATTTTGCTTTTTCGAATTGCTCTGAAGCAAATTCTCCTGTTGATTCAGCAACATCTGTCACTCGATCTTGAAGGCTAACTGAGTCAGCTTCATGTTGTTCTTTCGTTTTAATATCAACAACATTGACATTTACTTCAACAACTTCCAAATCAGTCATCTTAGAAACTTCCGCCACAACAACATCTTTAATTTCCTTGTACAAGGCAGGAACATTCTTTTGATATTCCACTACTACGTTCAAGTCAACAGCCACTTGTTCTTTCCCAACTTCAACATTAACACCATTCGTTACGTTATCAGTGTTAATCAATTTATCTGCTAAATTAGAGAAGAAGCCACCATCAACAGCTAGCAAACCTGAAACTTTCTCTAAAGAGAGACCAATGATTTTTTGAATGACTTTATCTTCGTAAGTCAATTCACCTTTTACTTCATGAGTTGCTTGCGCAACTTCTTTTTTAGCAACATCTTTAAAATCTTTATTTGTATTTGACATAAGAAACTCCTTATTATTTATTTAATATATTTTTTTGTTGTATATAATATCCGATTCCTGCTCCTATGGCAGCGCAAATCAAGACAAATAGTGTCTTAAAGAAGCCAAAGGATAGGATAAAGCAGGCTAGAACACCGCCCGCTAATCCAGATAGGATTAGATATTGATATTTTTTAAACCATTCCATTTTGGTACTTCCTTACTTTACACGACTAGTATTTTTTTTAGCCTGCGATTTTGGTTTGAAATCTGATACAGAGATTTCAAGCTTGACATCATGATTGAGACCGAAGAATTCTGTTAATCCAGTAGCAATTTCATCCTGAATCAACTGACTTCTTTTGATGATGTTTTCTGACGGAACAATTGCTCCTTTAACAGAAACCAGACATTTGTTTTTCCGGCTATTTACGGAAACTGTAGGATCTTTAATAAAATCATGGTCTGTCACCAGACTACGAACAAATCCTTCTATCGCTGAATTTTTCAGCATTAGTTTACCATCCGCATCAGCTAACTGAATTTCCAAACGTCTCTTAGGATAAAAAAGTATCACTAACATCAGCAACAATATTAAGCTTGCTAAAACCAGTGTCCCCCAGAAAACATATCTAGATAGATAGTACCCTACAAACGGAATCTTTTTCCAAGTGAATAACTGGAGGCCTAAACCGCTAACTTTATGAAAATCTAGTAAAACAGGAATCAAAATCGTCAAGATTAAAATACAGAAAATAAGGGAAAGTATTTTTCTTGATTTTGACATATTGAATCCTTTCATCATTAAATTATATTTGTACAAAAAGCAATTCTATGCTTTCTTTCCTACAAAAAACGATACAACTGCAACTACAATAACTGCGCCGATGATAGAAGGAATCAAAGCCATGCCAGCCAAACTAGGTCCCCAAGTTCCTAAAAGAGACTGACCAACAGCTGAACCAACTAAACCTGCAACAACGTTGGCGACAATTCCCATAGAACCGCCTTTTTTTGTTATTGATCCAGCAACCAGACCAATAAGCCCACCGATAATAATTGACCACAACATAGTGATTCTCCTTTCTAATTTTTCTGAATCAAAATGTCTTAATAATATTTTTATATTATTTTTTGATTAATATAATTATATAATTTTCCAAATTGGAAACATAATAATTCAGCTTGGTTTTCTTACCGTTTATCTGTACTATAGATACAAAAAGATAAGAATTCCTTGTTCTACAGGCTTTTACAAGCATTTTTAGATATATTTCAGAGTTATTAAACGAGATTAAATGTATAAAAATATGGTATAATTTCCTGATAATAAAAACACTATATAAAGAAAGATAATATTTTAATGCGAGAATTACTGTCTAAAAAGAGTCACAGGCAATTAGAACTATTAGAACTACTATTTAAAAACAAACGCTGGTTTCATATTTCTGAACTGGCTGAACTATTAAATTGTACAGAACGTTCAGTAAAAGATGATTTATCCCATGTTAAGTCCTCTTTTCCTCAATTGATTTTTCACTCGTCCACTAATGGCATACGTATCATTAATACTGATGATAGTGATATTGAGATGGTCTATCATCATTTCTTTAAGCATTCAACTCATTTTTCAATTTTAGAATTCATCTTCTTTAACGAAGGATATGAAACTGAGAATATTTGTAAAGATTTTTATATAAGCTCTTCCTCACTCTATCGTATAATCAGTCATATTAACAAAATCATAAAAAAACAATATAATTTTAAAATTAGTCTCAATCCTGCTCGAATCATTGGAGATGAGATTGATATCCGTTATTTTTTTGCACAATATTTTTCGGAAAAATATTATTTTCTTGAATGGCCCTTTACAGATTTTTCAGTAGAACCTTTGTGTAAGCTGTTAGCACTGGTCTACAAAGAAACTGCATTTCCTGTCAATTTCGCAACTCAACGAATGTTAAAATTGCTCCTCGTTACGAATTTATATCGAATCAAGTTTGGCCATTTCTTGGAAGTTGAGAAAAATTCTTTTAACAATCAATTGTTAGAATCCTTCATGCAAGCAGAAGGAATTGAAGACATTGTAGCGAGCTTTGATTCTGAATATCATATCTCTTTGAATAAAGAAGTGATCGGTCAACTATTTGTCTCCTATTTTCAAAAAATGTTTTTCATTGATGAAAATCTATTTATGAGCTGCGCAAAAACAGATAGTTATGTAAAAAATTCGTATCAATTATTAAGTGATTTAATTGTTCAGATAGAAAGCAAATATAATCTTAAAATTGACAATAATGATAATCTTATTTGGCATTTGCATAATACAGCACATCTGCACCGTCAGGAACTATCTACAGAGTTTATTCTGTTTGATCAAAAAGGAAATACAATCAAGAACTTTCAAAATATTTTCCCTCAATTTGTTTCAGATATTAAAAAAGGGATTGAACATTACCTAGAGACTTTGGATATCCATAGCACACCAATGAAAGTCAACCATCTATCCTATACCTTTATCACTCACAGCAAACATTTAGTGCTGAATCTTTTACAAAATCAGCCTAAATTAAAGGTTTTAGTCATGAGTAATTTTGATCAGTATCATGCAAAATCAGTAGCAGAGACACTTTCTTATTATTGCAGTAATAATTTTGAACTTGAAGTTTGGAATAAATTAGAATTATCAATCGATTCTTTAAAAGAATCACCTTACGATATCATCATTTCTAATTTTATTATTCCACCCATTGAGAACAAGAGACTGATCTATTCCAATAATATTAATACAGTCGCGCTCATCTCCCTGCTTAACGCGATGATGTTTATTCGCTTAGATGAGTGATTTAGACTATTTTGATAACAAAAAACCGCAATCTAGCGGTTTTTATTCATTTATCTGAGCAAATTTTTGAAAAACGGATACACCCCTGTGAAGACAGAGATATATCCGTTTAATAATTATTTACTGCTTATTCATTTTTTAGCATTCCAAAAAAATGGGCAAGCCTATTCAAACAAGCCATAATAGTCCGCTATGGTCATCTTGGCTTTTTCTTCCTGCTTGAGGTCTTGGATGATTTGCCCTTCCTTCATGACAATCAGCCGGTTGCCGTATTTGAGAGCATCCTCCATGTGATGGGTAATCATGAGGGCCGTCAGCTGGTCTCTGCGGACAAAGTCGTCAGTCAACTCCATGAGAGCCACACTAGTCTTGGGATCCAGTGCTGCTGTATGCTCGTCCAAAAGAAGCAGTTCCGGACGCTTGAGGGTCGCCATGAGCAGACTCAAAGCCTGTCTCTGACCACCAGAGAGAAACTCAATCGGCGTATCCAGATGTTTTTCCAGACCATTGCCAATCTTATCAATGGTCTCCTGAAACTCCTGCCGATAGCTATTCAGCCGACGAGGGACTAGACCGCGCGATTCGCCACGAAACTTGGCAATCAGCAGGTTTTCCGCCACTGTCATCCGAGGAGCCGTTCCCATCTTGGGATCTTGAAAGACCCGCGACAGATATTTGGCTCTCTTTTCAGGTGAAAAGTTGGTCACATTTTCGCCCAGGATGTGAATGCTACCGCTGCTCAGAGAGAGCGTGCCGGCAATCACATTAAAAAGAGTTGACTTCCCTGCTCCATTACCACCCAAAATCGTGATAAAATCATGCTCATGAATCTCCAGCGACACATCGTTTAGGATGACCTTTTCTTCATCAAAGCCGTTATTGACCCGCTTGCTGGCATTTTTTAATTCTACAATCGCTGTCATTTGCTTAACTTAGCTCCTTTAAAGAATGTATTTTTCAAGGTTGGAATCATGAGGCAGATCGCCAAGATAACCGCACTGTAGAGACGGAGATAGCTCGTGTTGAAGCCAAGAGCAATGACGCCCCAAATCAGAAACTGGTAGGCAATGGCACCAACCACAATGGTAATCAGGCGTTCAGCCAAGGTCAGACCCCTAAAAAGCACTTCTCCGATAATCAGACTGGCCAAGCCGACGACGATAACCCCAATCCCGCGGGACACATCCGCATAGCCTTCCTGCTGGGCAATCAGAGCACCAGACAAGGCAATGACGCCATTAGACAAGATCATGCCCATCAATTCCATGCGGCCAGTATTGATACCGAAACTACGCGCCATATCAGGATTATCCCCAGTTGCGATGTAAGCCTGCCCCAGCTTGGTATCTAGGAAAAAGAGCAGAGCGACAATAACCAGACTGACAAAAATTAAGCCTGTCAGGAGATTATTGATTTCCCCAGAGAAGGGCAAAAAGTCCTGAATCTGTCGAGTTCCCAGCAAACCTAGATTAGCCCGCCCCATGATCATGAGCATGATGGAATGGCAAGAGGTCATGACCAAAATCCCTGACAGCAGGGTCGGAATCTTGCCCTTGGTATAGAGAAGCCCAGTCGCCAAACCTGCCAGACAGCCCGCCAATACCGCAGCTGCCGTTGCCAAGAAAGGGTTAACCCCCTTGGTAATCAAGGTGACAGCTACCGCCCCACCTAGAGGGAAGGAGCCCTCAGTCGTCATATCTGGAAAATTTAAAATCCGAAAAGTCATGAAAATCCCCAAACCTAAAATGGCCCAGACCAGACCTTGTGAAATAATGGAAAGAATCATCTTATTGTCCTAACTAAATTAAAATCGTATTCTATTTTAACACAAAAAAGCAGCCAATTTCAATGCCGAAATACCGACAGATAAATTGGCTTTCCTAGCTAATTACTGAACGACGGTCATTCGCCCTGTAGCAACGTCATACACTGCTCCTGAGATCTCTACATCATCTGGGATTAGGGGGGATTGGCGGAGAAGCTCCACGTCTTCCCGCACACTTTCCTCCACATCTGTAAATGGAAGAAAATCCTGACCGTTGACATCAACGCCTAGCTCTTGATTGAGAAAAGCAGTAAATTCTTCATTTTTGAAAGTCTGTGCTCCACAATCCGTATGGTGCAGGACTACGATTTCCCGCGTGCCCAGCTGCTGCTGCGAAATAACCAGCGAGCGAATCATGTCCTCCGTCACTCGACCGCCAGCATTGCGCAAGATATGAGCATCTCCCAGCGCCAAGCCCAGAGCCTGAGCCACGTGGAGCCTAGAGTCCATGCAGGTCACGATTGCCACCTTGGTCTTGGGTTTAATCGGCAGGTGGGAGGTTCCATGCAGGTCCACATAGGCTTGGTTGGCCTTCATAAAATTTTCAAAATAGGACATTCTTTCCCCTTACTAGAATTTATTTGATAGTCAAACCATTTCCTACCATCTTATCATCTTTTGGGTATTTTGTCAGTTTTCAGATCTAGATAAAGCAAAAATGTCCGTTTTTTATGAACAAATGAAATGAAATTTTAAAAAAGATGCGGAAATTCATCCACACCTTTCTATGAACCTTTTGCGATATAGCGGCTGAGTGAGCCCGCAAAGCTTTGAAGATTGAGACTTTGAACATAGATTTCCCCAGTGCCTCGGAAGGTGTTGACAACTCCTTCTCCCGTTCCGATCGACTGCCAGAAACCATTTTCCAGATGGATATTATAATCCAAGGACTGACTCCAAGCTACGACATGAGCATTGTCAATGGTTACTTCTTGGTTATTTAGTTCAATTTTCCTAATCGATCCGTAGGCATTGGCCAAGAGAGTGCCCTGACCTTGAGTCGTCATGACGAAGAGGCCACCTTGACCGCCAAATATCGCCTTGCCAACAGATTGGCGCTCCATGGTATAGTAAGCTGTACCGTCCAGAGCCAGAAAGGCACCGTCATTGAGCCGGTACTGCTTTTCTCCCAGATAGAGAGGAATAACTTGGCCGGGAACTTCTGGTGCTAAAGCTAGGAAACCGTTATCGGACTGGGCAACAGCTTGGGTAATGAAGGTACTTTCACCAGACACCATAGAACGGCCGACTGCCTTGACAAAGCGTCCCAAACCTGAACCGTTAGCATTGAGCTGAGTGTTCAAGGTCACATTAGGGGTGTGATAGACCATACTGCCACGCTGGATAAAGACCGTCTCTCCTTGATTGAGGTAGAGGTCAACGAGTGGAAATTGCATGTTGCTATCCATGGAAAATTGCATAAGAGTTCCCTCCTTGTTTTTTAAGAAAATTATAGCAATAATAAAATATTTTTGCAATCTAAAACAAAGAAAATCATCCAGCAAAGACTTTTTTCAAGACTTCCCCAATTGTTGTCACACCGATGACTTGGATATTGTCTGGCACCTTGAGGCCGTTCAGAGAGTTTTTAGGAGCGTAGACTTTGGTGAAGCCCAGCTTTGCTGCTTCGTTGATGCGCTGCTCGATACGATTGACCCGGCGGATTTCACCAGTCAGGCCAATTTCACCGATAAAGCACTCTTGGGGGTTGGTCGGCAGATCCTTGTAACTGGAAGCAATGGCTACCGCCACCGCCAAATCAATCGCTGGCTCATCTAGTTTGACACCTCCAGCTGACTTGAGGTAGGCATCTTGATTTTGCAGGAGGAGCCCCGCCCGTTTTTCTAGAACCGCCATAATGAGGCTGGCTCGGTTAAAGTCCAGTCCAGTCGTGGTCCGCTTGGCATTGCCGAACATGGTCGGTGTCACCAAGGCCTGCACCTCAGCTAAAATCGGCCGCGTTCCTTCCATGGTCACGACGATGGATGAGCCTGTCGCACCATCCAAACACTCTTCCAGAAAGACTTGGCTGGGGTTGATAACCTCAACTAGCCCACCAGACTGCATTTCAAAAATGCCGATTTCATTGGTTGAACCAAAGCGATTTTTAACTGCCCGCAAAATACGGAACGTGTGCTGACGTTCGCCCTCAAAATAAAGCACGGTGTCCACCATGTGCTCTAGCGTTCGAGGGCCGGCCAAGGTTCCTTCCTTGGTCATGTGACCAACGATAAAGGTCGCGATATTATTGGTCTTGGCCAGCTGCATGAGCTCAGCTGTCACCTCTCGGACCTGAGAGACAGAGCCTTGAACACTGGAAATTTCCGGCGACATCACCGTCTGTATAGAGTCGATAATCAGAAAATCTGGCTTGATTTTCTCAATCTCCGTGCGGATGTTTTGCATATTGGTCTCGGCGTAGAGATAAAATTCACTGTCAATATCACCGAGGCGCTCCGCCCGCAGCTTAATCTGCTCAGCTGATTCCTCCCCACTGACATAAAGGACGGTGCCCTGATGAGAAAGCTGAGTGGACACCTGCAGAAGCAAGGTAGACTTCCCGATGCCGGGATCCCCGCCAATCAGGACCAAACTGCCAGGCACTACGCCACCACCCAACACACGATTGAACTCGTCCATTTCCGTCTTGGTCCGATTGACATCAATCGAAGTGACCTCAGCCAGCTTCATTGGCCGAGTCTTTTCACCTGTCAAGGAAACTCGGGCATGCTTGACTTCCGCAGCCTCTACTTCCTCAACAAAAGAAGACCAAGAGCCGCAGTTGGGACAGCGGCCTAGGTATTTGGGCGAATGGTATTCACAATTTTGACAGACAAAGGTCGTCTTTTTCTTAGCGATGATAAACCTCTTTCTATATTTCTATCTCACACTCAATCACTTGGCAAAAATCAATTTGCTCATTTGGCACAAACTGACGGATCAGCATGCGATGGGCTACAAGGACTACTGTCTGGTAATCTCGATACTTTGCCATACAGTCTACAAAACGAGCCTTCATCTCCTCAGCCGTCTCATACTGAATAGGACTACTGGGGAGCAAGGCACCATTATTTTCTAAAAACAGGCTTCGAGCTTTTTCAAAGTTCCCTCTTCCCGTTTGATAAACCTGCCATTCGTGTAGCAAAGGCTCCACTCTCAAAGGAAGGCCAGTGGCACAAGCCACATAAGATGCCGTTTCTAAAGCTCGCGTCATTGCAGAAGACACCAGCAAATCAGCTGAACGCAGTAAAGGATGCTGGCAAAGTTCCTGAGCCTGCCGTCTTCCCTGCTCACATAAAGGCGCCAAATCCAGACCAAAGCCAGTATAAGAACGCTCCTCTAACTCATGGTAATCAGGCTCACCATGGCGCACAAAAATCACTTTCATCTCAATGCCCCGTCGATCCAAAGCCGCCAGTCCGCACGCCGTCGGCTACATCCCCATCCGCAATCAAAAATGGTGCAAAGACAGCTTGCACAATGCGGTCACCCACTTCCAGTACAACCTCTTGGTCTGTGATATTTTGCATCTGAGCAAAGATATGGCCTTCATTTTCAGGATTGCCGTAGTAGTCGCCGTCAATAACCCCAACGGAGTTAATCAAAACCAGGCCTTTTTTACGAGGATTGGACGAGCGGTCGTAAAGATAAAGCACCTCGCCCGGCTGCATATAGGCCTTGACACCAGTCGGAACCAGCTTAATCTCCCCTGGCGCAATGATGGTGCGCTCTGCTACTTTCAAGTCATAGCCCGCTGCGTGAGCCGTCTCTCTCTTGGGCAGCAAATCTTCATTTGGAAAGCTGGAAACCAGCTCGAATCCACGAATTTTCATACAGTTCTCTTTTCTATTTTTGCTGTCCCTATTATACTAAATTCGCAAAAAACAAGCAAAAGAACCGCTGATTGGGCGGTTCTCCCTAGTATAAATCTCTGACAACCTCTCCATCCTCTAGATAGGTAAACTGCTCCGTCAAATCTGATGTGAAAACCTGATACATTTCCTGAAAGCTCACAGCCAGCGAGTAGCTGTCAAGGTCTTTGCGGTCAATCCAGAATACCTCGCCTTCTTCGGATGAGACCAGTTCTCCCTCAAAACGATTGGTCTTGTAAAGAAAAACGATATAACGCTCATCTTTTTCAGTGTAAAACTGCTTGACACCACACAAGCGAGGCTCATAGATAGTCAGGCCTGTTTCTTCTTTGATTTCCCGTATCACTGATTTGACAAAGGACTCACGATGTTCAACATGACCACCTGGAAAGCAGAGGCCCGTCCAATCATCATTTACTTTATTTTGCACTAAAATGCGGTCCCCATCGTAAACCATACACATATTTGTTAAAATAACTCGTTCTGCTCTTGACATCTCTGCTCCTCCATCTACCGACCGATTCGCTCGGCCCGCTGTGACTCATTATAGCATAAAAGTGATCAAATTGATGAAAATCCAGATTTCTCAGCCCTTCCAGCAAAAAAACCGCCGATTGGGCGGTTCTTATAGGGAGATTATTATGAAAAAGAAAAGTTTTAGGATTTCATCAAATAAAGTTAGGAGGTCTTCATTTGATGGTTATATTATATAAAGCTTATCTTAAAATTAGCTAAAAATAATTTTAGATTTTATAATTCTTGCAAAAGATATTGAAATAGCTCTAAATTGCCCTTTTCTTCGTTGATCAAAAACTCTGGATGCCACTGAAGGCCGATGATACGGCTGCCGTCCACAGCTTCAATCGCTTCGATGGTATTATCCCTTGGGTCAAAGGCAGTTGCTCGGAAATTAGGCGCCAAGTCCTTGATGCTTTGGCGATGGACAGAATTAATCTGGCTGGCTTGACCAAATAAACGCTCCACGACGCTGCCTTTCTCTGTGCGAATGGAGTGCGAAGTTCCAAATGGTTGCCCCTGCCAATGATTGTCAATTTGCTGATTAAGCGTGCCACCAAAAGCAACATTGACCAACTGCAGACCGCGGCAGATAGCCAAGACTGGCTTACCCTGACGAATAGCCTCCTTTAAGAGTGCTAGCTCAAACTCATCGCGAGCTAGATTGTAATCATCGCTATCGATGGCCTTTTCCTCCCCATAAAACTGCGGATGAACATTTTGACCACCTGATAGAATGAGCTTATCAATGGTTTCTATATAGTCCTTGACCAGACTTTTATCCCCGACAGGAATCACCATAGGCAGACCGCCGACCAGCTTGATGCTTTCGGCAAATTTGCAGGATACAGATGAATGAATGTTTTTGCCCGCCTGATCCACTGGACAAAGATTAGCCGACACTCCAACAATTGTTCTGCACATAGATGATCCCTCCTTAACTTGATATAGAATATCTTACCATTCCACCTCTCAGTCGTCCAATAGTATTTTTTAAAGCTGGCCATAAAAATTTTTTATGTCAAGAACAGATTTCCACAAAAAGGAATCTAGTAGCGACAGACAAGAAAAATCAGCAGAAGTCCGCTGATTTCATTTTTCTAATTCAAGCATAACGCTGACTGCGGTCAAGGCATAGAGCGGGGCGGTTTCAGCCCGCAGGATACGTGGACCTAGACCTGCTGACACAGCGCCTACTTGGTCAAAGGCTGCTATTTCCTCTGGCGAGAGACCACCCTCCGGTCCGAAGATGAAGAGCAGTTTGTCTCCCTCGGCCAAACCTTTCACAGCCTGCACTAGAGCTGCAGATTCTCCTTCTTTGGCCGATTCTTCATAGGCTACGATGATGCTGTCAAAGTCTGCCAAGGCGGCCAGAAAATCTGCCTTTTTATCAAAGAGTCGAACCTCAGGAATCAGATTGCGCTTGCTCTGCTCTGCTGCTCCCTGAGCAATTTTCTCTAGCTTTTCACTCTTTTTAGCCAGCTTTTTGCCATCCCACTTGGCCACCGACCAGTCCGCTGGAAAGGCCCAGATAGCACTGGCTCCTAGCTCCGTTACCTTTTGAGTGATAAATTCCAACTTATCACCCTTAGGAAAGCCTGAAGCAATGGTCACTTGAATCGGCAACTCGGTATTGTCTGCCAGTTCCTCCAAGATTTCCAAGCTCTGCTGACTGGGGTCCAATACTCGGGCCAGTCGTTTCACGCCATCATCAAAGACCAGTGTGACTTGGTCGCCCTCTTTGAGCCGCATGACTGAAAACATATGTTTGGCCGTGTCCTTATCCGTAACCACCAGAGGGGACTGAGGATTTCCTTTTATAAAATACTGCTGCATCTATCCACCTATCACGCCTGAAATGTCCTGCGTTTTCTTAAAGACACAGGCATTCCATTCGCCCTGAATCATATGTGTTTCCAGGAAAAATCCTGCTGCTTCTGCTGACTCGCGCACCATTTCCCACTTCTCAGAAATGATTCCACTCATAATCAGATAGCCCTCATCATTGACCAGACGGTAGGCATCCTCTGTCAGATGGATGAGAATATCTGCCAAAATATTGGCAACAATGACATCCGCTTCGATTTCTACACCTCGAAGAAGATCCCCCGGCGCAACATGGATGTTCTCCATACCAGGGTTAAGCTCAATATTTTCCTGGGCCACGCGCACCGCCACCTCATCTAAATCATAGGCGTAGATGTCCTTAGCACCCAAGAGAGAGCTAGCAATGGAGAGGACACCGCTACCTGTACCCACATCCAGCACAGTTTCTCCGCCCCGCAAGACCTGCTCCAGAGCAAAGAGGCTCATCTTGGTCGTCGGGTGAGTACCCGTACCAAAGGCCATGCCAGGATCCAGCTTGATAATCTTCTCATCAGCTGTCGCCTCATACTCCGTCCAGGACGGGACAATAGTCAAGTCATGGGTGATCCGAGCCGGCTCAAAGTATTTCTTCCAATTGTCCGCCCAGTCTTCCTCAGCCAGTTCCTGCCGAGTCAGCTGAATATCTCCTGTCTCCAAGCCAAAACCATCCAGCTCAGCCAGGCGCTCATTAGCCTGGGCCGCAATGGCCTCTATATCCACAGAATCCGGGTAGTAGCCGGTGATCTTGACCCGCTCGCTCTGCTCAACTTCTGGAAAAAGCTCACCGTACTGGTCAACCTGCCCCAGATAATCTGCGCTATCATCGATAGCCACACCCTGACTGCCCAGTTCAATCAGAATATTCGAGGCAGCTTCCTCCGCCTCACGCTTCACTTCAATCGTTAATTCCTGCCAAGTATCCATCATTAAAATACCAAGCCCGTAAAACACAAAGCCAAAATAGGAAATTCTCTAACGACGTTTGCGTCTAAGAGGACTTTATCTTTTGCTACAGTGTTTAGGGCAGGTTCAGTTTAGAAATTTAACTGAACAATCCTTTCTTTGTTTATTTTATTGTCTTCGTCATGTAAACCATATACATGCCCTCTTTTTCGGGCTCCGTATGGGTCTGATGATAGCCATTTTTCTCATAAAAAGCTACCATACCTTTATCTTGGAAAACCGTACATAAATCCCATTTCATAACGGTGGAGAATTTCTCCTCTATTAGAGCGAGCCCCTCAGAGCCATATCCTTTATTCTGGTGCTCTGGCAAAATCGCCACTGTCCCAATCCAGCCTGCTGTCTGTTCGTCATTTGTATTCAAGCGAATAAAGCCCAGAATCTTCTCGTCGTCTTTGACAAAATAATAAAAACTATTGGGCCGCTCAACCAACTTCCAGCGAATCCGCTCTCGCTCCTCCAGATAGGGGTCGTATTGATCCTGATATTTCTCATAAACAGCCTTAAAACTCGCTCGCTGAATGGCAATAATGGTTTCTAAATCCTCAGCTCCCGCCCGTTCAATATGAATCATGCTCGCACCTCCAAATAATCCCTCACCCTATCCTGCAACTGAGGCACAACCTTATCTGAGCCAAGAAACTCATCAATGCTCATCAATTTGTAGCCCTGTCCTTCATCGCCAAAGACGATACTATTAAACTGGTCCTGCGTTAACTCACCGACTAGAAAGACGGATTCCTTCCCCTCAAAAAGCATGCTTGGATAAACCTTACTCCAAAGCAGACAATCCTCAGTCAAATGAATGCCCAGTTCTTCATAAACTTCACGCGCCACGCACTCAAAAGGACTTTCATCGCCTTCACGTCCACCACCGGGCAACTCCCACATATTGGGCCAGGGAATGTTTGACTTATCATCCCGCAAGATAGTTAAAATTCTATCGTCACAAAAGAGGGCAATCTTGCAGCCTGTAAAATCAGAAATTTCTATTTCCATATTAGACTCCTTCGGCTAATGCCTTTTCCAGCTCTGCTAACCAGTTTTCATAATAGCGTTTCTCGTCCCGTAGCATTCGGCTGCTATTCATTTTCTGTCTAGCAATCTTCATAGCCTTGCGAGTTTGAGCTACATCTTTCTTTACCTTAAATTGATACCAGGCTTGAATCATCTGCACATCTGCTATTTTTAGAGATAAAAAGGATTTAACACTTCGAATACCTGCATATTTCTCCGCTTTCTCATTATCTCCTTCCAGCAAGGCGATTTGAAGAAGGTATAATTGCGAAAGAGTTTGAGACATCGAATTATCTGTTTTATCTAATAAAGACTGAAACCGTTTTTTTGCACCTTCTATATTATCATCCAATATGAAAACCACTCCCTCAAGAGTTTGAATACTTTCTGCAAAGCTCCCACTTGCATCCTCAGGAACAGGCATGGTAAAGTCTTTCAAATCATACTCTTGAGGAGCAAGCAAAGTTTGGGCAGAATGCCTTAACACCAAGTAAGCGTATTTGATATTTTCAGGGTGTTGTCGCAATTCCCAGATTTTTGCTCCATCGGTGATGCCGACTGGCAAAGCGTTGCTTAGGAAGAAAGACAAATTCAGAAAAATCCAAGTACCAGCAAAATACCAACTTTTTGTCAAAAATCCAAACAATATCGCTAATAAGATCAAACTGAGATGAACCAGCAAACCTCCTGAAAGCATCAAGATGATTCTTTGATCGCTTTCATCTTCTTTCAATCCAATGTACTGAGCACCAACATTTTTCAGAACGGCTGTTCGACTAAGATGAAACCTACCTGACTTTTTGGTCAAAAGAAAATGTCCTAATCCAAATGCCACCAACCGATAGCCTGTCAAGTAGCCACAAAAAGCATGACCCAGCTCATGAAGAATAAAGATTAAATACATGCTTAGAAGAGCGAAGCTATAACCAAAAGTAAAGACTAAAACTGCGGAATACCCCAACTCTGCAAATGCGATAGTGCCACAAGCAAAAGCTAGCATAATAAAGGCAAAAGCTAGCACATAAACCAAATACGTCCCAATTTTCTTCATAAAATCTCCAACCAACTCCTAATATCTCGGATAAGGATAGAATTCCGTCTCAGCCAAGTCAGCTCTGCCATTTTCAAAAGCCTCAGCATTCCAAGCCATCTCAAACTCTGCTGCCTCTGGATCTGCTAAAAAGTCCATGAGCGCATCAAGGCCAGACTCAGCCGTTTGGGTTAGGAAATCCACGAAATAAGCCAGAAACTCCCTTGACAGCCCCTTCTTCGGCTCATAGGGCAGGGCAGCCAGATAGTCCTCGGCCTCAAAACGAGACTTGACCGGATTATAGAAAAGCACAGCTTCCTCAAAGTAAATATCTTCTGCCGAGGCATTACCCTCAGCATCAACCGTCTCAATACCGCCGGGATTTTGCACCTCAAGGAGGAAGGCCACTTCCACTGCGTGATTCTTCTTGTCCCAGTTTATCTCATAGTCAAAAGGAAAGCTCTTCCCCATTTCCTCGTCCAATATCTCTAAAAAACCGTACTTAGCCATGATTTCCTCTTTTCATTGTGATAAAATATTACTATCTATAATAGTAACACAAAAAGCCAAGAAAAACACTTGCAGAAAGGAAATCTTATGCCAGAAAACCTCGCCCTGCGCATGCGGCCAACCAGCATTGATCAGATCATCGGCCAGCAACATCTGGTCGGACCCGGGAAAATCATCCGCCGCATGGTTGAAGCCAACCGCCTGTCCTCGATGATTCTATATGGACCACCCGGCATCGGCAAAACCTCCATCGCCTCGGCTATTGCCGGCACAACCAAGTTTGCCTTTCGGACCTTTAACGCCACCGTAGATAGCAAGAAACGCCTGCAAGAGATCGCTGAAGAAGCGAAATTTTCCGGCGGACTGGTGCTCCTGCTAGACGAGATTCACCGTCTGGACAAGACCAAGCAAGATTTCCTGCTGCCACTATTAGAAAGTGGGCTGGTTATTATGATTGGGGCGACGACGGAAAATCCTTTCTTCTCAGTGACACCCGCTATTCGCAGCCGGGTTCAGATATTTGAACTTGAGCCCCTCAGCAACGACGACATTCGGACAGCTATTCAGTTAGCCTTGACAGATAAGGAACGAGGATTTGATTTTCCAGTGGAGCTAGACAAGGAAGCTCTGGACTTCATCGCTATCTCTACCAACGGAGACCTGCGCTCCGCCTATAACTCGCTGGACCTAGCCGTACTCTCTACCCCAGAAGATAGCAAGGGCATCCGTCACATCACGCTCGATGTCATGGAAAACAGCCTGCAAAAGAGCTATATCACCATGGATAAGGACGGGGACGGCCATTACGATGTCCTCTCTGCCCTGCAGAAGTCCATCCGTGGCTCCGATGTCAATGCCAGCCTCCACTACGCAGCTCGCCTCGTTGAGGCAGGAGACTTGCCTAGCCTAGCTCGACGCTTGACCGTTATCGCTTACGAAGATATTGGCCTAGCAAATCCTGACGCCCAAGTCCATACCGTTACAGCCCTGGAAGCAGCCCAGCGGATCGGCTTTCCTGAAGCCCGTATCCTCATTGCCAATATTGTTATTGATCTGGCTCTGTCGCCCAAGTCCAACTCAGCCTATGTGGCTATGGACAAGGCTTTAGCCGACCTCAGAAAGAATGGAAATCTGCCCATCCCACGCCACTTACGAGACGGCCACTACGCAGGAAGCAAAGAATTGGGCAACGCACAGGACTATCTCTACCCTCACTCCTATCTTGGCAATTGGGTCAAGCAGGACTACCTGCCCGATAAGATAAAAGACGCCAATTATTTCACTCCCAATGAAAATGGCAAATACGAGCGAGCCCTTGGATTGACCAAGAATAAGATTGATGACTTAAAAAAATGATGGCATCGTTTGCAAAAAATCACATTTTTCTCTTGAATTTTTCAAAATTTATGGTATTATAATTATAGAAACGCTGTGGTGTACGACTTCACACTTAAGTGTTGACCGACTATTTTTTGTATTATTAGGGAAACAAAAGACTTCTAACAGCGTGCAAGCCGTGTCACGCGGAAGCAGCTTCAGTTAGAGCGAGTTGCCCACCTGCTTAATTGCGCGGGTTCAATACAAATCGTGAAGGTCCGGCACCAATACAGCTTTTTCTCTTGCCTCCTTAGCTCAGTTGGTAGAGCAGTAGACTCTTAATCTATGGGTCGCAGGTTCGAGCCCTGCAGGGGGCATAGAAAGTATGACTAAGAAAGCCTACTCTGTAGGCTTTTTTGCTTGCTCTGAAATCATTTTGCCCCACTTTCTGCCCCACATTTTTTTATGAGCAATCTTTCCAAATATCTCTTATTTGATTAAATTCTTCAAAAATTTTCTCTTCTAAAGTGTGTCCGTACACTTCTACCAACATTGAAATATCTCTATGCCCTAGAATTTTTGCGATAACTCCAAGGTCAAATCCTTTGTGCCAGAGGTAGCTCCCATAGGTATGACGTGCTCCTTTTGTCGTGATAATTGGATAAATGTCCAACTCATTTAAGAGAACACTCAAAGCTTTATTGACACTTGCGATATCTGGGACTGAATGAATATATCCAAAATGTTGAAAAATCATCCGATATCGATTTTTGATTCCTAACTCCATGTTTGCCCTTTCTTGCTCCGTTTGTAAAAGGCGCAAAATTTTGATACACTCCTCGTCTATTGGAACCATCCGAATAGACGTTTTATTTTTTGGTGGAACAAACTTATGAGAGAGAGTATTATACCTCCTGTATGTTTTTAACAATCCTCTGTCAAAATCAACCTCATTCCAAGTTAACGCTATTAACTCTCCAAACCTCATGCCTGTTTTTAATAGAAAATAGACAATATAAGGAACAATTGAACGTTGGTAATCAAATTTTCTCTTTACTGCTAAAAGTAAATCCAGATAGTCCTTTTCTGTATGTAAATATTTCTCTTCTGTCATCTGTTGTTCTTTGGATGAAAATAATTTGCTGTATGAGGGCGATTTTCTTTTTGTAAGTCAGACTGAACTTCCAAATTATCCATTTAGTTTATTGACATTTCCTAAAAAAGGGTGTAGAATACTTTTAATAAAAAACTATACTATATAATAGGAGTGTATTGAAATGAAATTTTCTAATCGTTTACTGCTATTCCTTGCAGGAGTTGTTTTTGTCCTTTTAGGACTTTTCCTATTTACACACCCAGTAGCTAATCTTGTTGCTTACAGCTGGTGGATTGCATTTGATTTACTGGTTTCTTCTATAGCAGCTATTTTAGGCTATTTCTCTGCACCAAAAGAGCTTCGCTCACCTGTTTATCTTTTCCAAGGGTTTGTTAGTCTTCTCTTAGCTCTTTACCTCGTTGCTTATGGCTTTGTGACCCTGCCGGTCGTCATTCCGACCATTGTAGGAATTTGGTTAATTGTAGAAGCCATTATTGTTTTCTTTAAAGGCAATCGTCTAGGATTGATTTTCCCTATTATTGGTAGCAATATCATGTGGGTAGCCTTGCTTGTATTTTTACTAGGTCTAGTGATTCTGTTCAATCCAGTGGCTACAGGTGTCTTTGTCGTTTATGTCATTGCCTTTTCATTTTTAGTTACTGGCTTCACCTACATTATTGAGGCCTTTCGTAAATAGTCTAGTTGCTATTTCTATCGCATTCAAAAAAGCTGGGAAATCATATTCTCAGCTTTTTCGTCTCTTTACCTAACAAGAGGCAACCAACTATACACAGAAGATGGAAAAGAGTTGTATATTGATCCAACTTCTCAGAAAAGAACACTTCATACCCAATATGAACCTGGTTTTATTGAAGCAAGAGATAAATCTCCACTAGAGCTCTTAATTGAAAATAAGGAGCTATTAGATTAAATAAAAAAAGCGAGGATATCCTCGCTTTTCTATTGTAAAATCTTATTCTTCATTATCAATCATCAAACACTCTGCCTGTGAGTTGGTACATGAGGTAAATGTGCTCCAAGGTTTTGACAATTCGCGTCACATGAAGTTATTTAAGCATCTCCTTTTCTCTCATTACCATTTTCTGTTATAATAAATTGTACTTCTAGAATAGAAAGGACTTAAGATGACAACTCTTATTAAACATAAACGTGTAGAATTTTCAGAACTTTTTTATGACCTAGTTTTTGTTTTTGCAATTTCAAAAGCAACTACTTTAATTGAGCATCTTCATAACGGTATTTTGACTTGGAATTCTTTCCTTGATTTTTTCATGGCTGTTTTGGTTCTCACTGATTCATGGATGATTCAAACCGTTTATACCAATCGCTATGGAAAGAACTCTTTATTTAACATGGTAATCATGTTTATCAAAATGGGACTTTTACTCTTTATAGCCAATATGATTGGACCTGATTGGCAACAATATTTTCATTATCTTTGTTGGGCTGTTGGTACATTAACCTTTACCTTATTTTTACAATATTTGGTTGAATTTTTTAGAAAATCAACCGATAATGTTGAACGGGAAAGTATCAAAGGTTTTCTATGGATAACAGGGCTAGGAAGTTTAGGAGTCTATCTAGCAGCTCTTCTTCCTATTTACGTTGGAGTCTCTGTCTTATTTGCTAGTATTCTGCTAACATTTATTATGCCAATTATCTTGCTTAGTAAAGATAAGCATTACCAGGTAAATCTCCCCCATTTAATCGAGCGCATCTCCCTTCTTGTCATTATTACGTTTGGAGAGATGATTATGGAGCTAGCTAACTTCTTTACAATCGAGAATTTCTCGATTTATTCGGTTCTTTATTTCATTATTATGCTTTCTCTGTTCTTGTTTTATTTTGGTCAATTCGACCATGCTATTGATGAAGAATCTAATCAAAAGGGACTATTTCTAATTTACAGTCACTATCCTATTTTCATTGGACTTATTATGATGACCGTTTCGATGAGTTTTCTTCTGAATCCTGAAGCTAATCTTCTCTTTGCAACCAGCTTCTCTTATATCGGATTTGGCCTCTTTCAAGCTGCTGTCCTAGTAAATGGGCCCTATAACAAACACTATCTTCGCTATTCGAAAAGTTACTACTGTGTCCAAGCGACACTCTATCTGGCTGCCTTGATTCTCTCTTTAATCTTTGCNTCTAATCCTATAATAGTAGTGAGTATAACAACCATTTTAGCTCTAGCTATAGCCATTCATTTTATTTATTTTTATGTGACACAGAATAAAAAATATTCCAAATCTAACTGGGGGTTCTTTTAATGAGTTTATAACATAAAAAAGCTTTGGGAACCAAGGCTTTATATGATATCAATCACCGACCACGAAAATGTTTAGCTTACAGAACTGCTAGTGAAGCTCTAGAGGATGAGTTCGAGTAAATGTTGCACTTATTCTTGCAATTTATCATTTACTTGATGCACGAACTCGATATTTTTTTCGTTAATTTGTTTTTGCCCCACTTTTGCCCCATTTTTAAATCCTGACATTGAAAATACCTAAAAGTATTTCCCTAAAATCAGCTATATTTCAACATTTTTGTTTATTTTCAATATGAAAAGTTCTTACAAATTCATGCAGGGGGCATAGAAAGTATGACTAAAAAGCCTTGGAATCTAAGGCTTTTTCATTATTTTACAAGTTTTTGTCTCATTAATAGCACAATAAAAAGGCTTCAAACCATTGTTTTTGATCAATAGTTTGAAGTCTTTTTTACTTTATTGATTTCAAAAAAGTTGTACTTTCTTTGATGTGCCTTACATCATGCCGCCCATCATACTTGGGTCCATAGCTGGTGCTGCTGGCGCAGGTTCTGGCTTATTAGCCACAACAGCTTCTGTTGTCAAAATCAAGCTAGCAACTGAAGCGGCATTTTGCAGGGCTGAGCGCGTTACCTTAACTGGGTCAATGATTCCAGCTTCAATCATGTTCACCCATTCGCCAGTCGCAGCATTAAAGCCTGTACCTGCTTCAGAGTTTTTCAGGCGGTCAATGATGATAGAGCCTTCAAATCCTGCATTCAAAGCGATTTGACGGACAGGCTCTTCCAAGGCACGGAGGACGATGTTACGACCTGTTGCTTCATCACCTGTTAATTCGAGAGCAGCTACTGCATCCAATACGCTAACAAAGGCTGTACCACCACCTGACACGATTCCTTCTTCTACTGCGGCACGAGTCGCGTTAAGGGCATCTTCGATGCGGAGTTTCATTTCTTTAAGTTCGGTTTCGGTTGCCGCACCGACCTTAATCACCGCCACACCACCGGACAATTTAGCCAGACGTTCTTGTAGCTTTTCTTTATCAAACTCAGAAGTTGTACTTTCGATTTGAGATTTGATAACGGCCACACGATTGGCAATAGCTTCTGGATTACCAGAGCCTTCCACAATCACAGTGCTATCCTTGTCAACAGTTACTTTAGAAGCTTGTCCAAGCGCTTCAATGGTCGCATCTTTGAGCTCCAGACCAAGGTCTTCTGTAATCACTGTACCACCAGTCAAGATTGCAATGTCTTCCAACATAGCCTTTCGACGGTCACCGAAACCTGGTGCTTTAACAGCCACTACATTGAAGGTGCCACGAATCTTGTTAAGAACCAGTGTTGGCAGAGCTTCACCATCCACATCATCCGCAATAATCAAGAGCGGACGGTTGGTTTTCAAAATACTTTCCAACAATGGCAGAATCTCTTGAATGTTAGAAATTTTCTTGTCTGTAATCAAGATATAAGGGTTGTCCAGATCAGCCACCATTTTTTCACTATCCGTCACCATGTATTGAGACAGGTAGCCACGGTCAAACTGCATTCCTTCTACGACATCCAGCTCTGTTTCCATCCCTTTGGACTCTTCGATAGTGATAACGCCATCGTTGCCAACTTTTTCCATAGCTTCAGAAATGTACTCACCGACTTTTTCGCTACGAGAAGACACGGCAGCAACCTGAGCAATCGCTTCCTTGTTAGAAACCGGAATCGCCGTTTCTTTCAGAGCGCTGACAGCAGTCGCAACTGCTGCTTCAATCCCGCGGCGGATACCGATTGGATTGGCACCAGCAGTGACGTTTTTGATTCCTTCACGGACGATAGCCTGGGTCAATACAGTAGCAGTCGTTGTTCCGTCTCCAGCAATATCATTGGTTTTTGAAGCAACTTCTGATACCAACTTAGCGCCCATATTTTCAAAATGGTCTTCCAGTTCGATTTCCTTGGCAATGGTCACACCGTCATTGGTGATGAGGGGTGAGCCAAAAGATTTTTCCAAAACAACATTGCGACCTTTAGGGCCCAAGGTTACCTTGACAGTATCTGCTAAAATATCCACACCACGAACCATTGCACTGCGTGCATCTGATGAAAATTTAATATCTTTTGCCATTTTTAAACCTCTTTCTTAGATTTTTACTCCACAATTGCAAGAATACTTGCTTCTCCAACAACCAAGAATTTCTCATCCTGATCTTTGACTTCAATGCCAGCATGGCTTTCAACTAAAACCTTATCACCTGGCTTGACACTTGGTGCGACCAGTTCTCCGTTGAGCGTACGGATGCCTTGGCCGACTGCGATGACTTTCGCTTCTTTTGTTGCGTCCTGCCCTGCACCAGCAATGACAAAGCCACCAACTTTCTGTTCTTTTTCTTCTACTTTTAAGACCACACGGTCACCTAATGGTTTTAACATGGTTTTCCTCCAAAGATTGAATTTTAGCACTCTATCTACACGAGTGCTAATCTATAGTTAATATTGTATCACTTGGTCAGAAATAGTCAAGAAAAAAACTTTGCCAAATGACAAAGTTTTTTGGGGGAAAATTAATTGGAATCCTTATTGAGCTAACTTCAGTTTCTCTTCAAAATCATCAAGAACCTTTTGTAAATTTAGTCTACCCTTATAGATGCCATAGCCAAAAACTAGCATGGCAAGGATGCCCAAAATAGCTAAGATAACACCGATGATGAACAGAAGCAGATTGGTTCGATGAAAGAGATAGATCAGGACAAAACCGATACTGGCAATGGTAAAGAAGAGACTAAACCAGCGTCCGAGATTTTCAATCATATGCTTCTGGTATTGAATTTCTGTTTCATAGCCTTGAATCAATTCTTGTTCTGTCATGATGTTTCCTCTTTTTCTTAATATTGGAGACCTGGATTAAAGAAGCCAGCTAGTACACCAAGGAAGGCAATAACAACAAGAATGAGCATCACTTTGATTGGAGAAAGGTTCTTCTTGGCCATGAGCCACCAGCAAAATACGATAAAGACAGCTGTCAAGAGGCCTGGATAAACACCGTCTAATTTGTCTTGCAGGACAAGGTAAGGCTCTTTTTCACCTGGATTGGTCAATTGGAAAGCAGTTTTGATAGGTACCCAAGTTGCTGCAACAGCACCGATAACCATTCCGCCGACAATCCCAACAGATTTACGGATAGCTTGCCCTTGTTCTCCTACTAAGAATTCAACGGCCTTGTCTCCTAATTCATAGCCTTTAAAGTAAGCAAAACGCATACCGAAATAAGCTAGCAGATTCCAAACTAGGATATAGAAGATAGCACCGACAGGTGAGCCTCCATTTGAAAGTCCCATTGAGATCCCCAAAATAACTGGAATCAAGGTTCCAACGATCAGAGAGTCACCGATACCAGCAACCGGCCCCATCAAGCCAGCCCGAAGTCCGTTGATGGTTTCGTCATTTACCGCTTCTGCACCATTGGCACGCGCTTCTTCCAAACCAGCTGTGATCCCAACGACCAGAGTACCCAGCTGAGGTTCCGTGTTGAAGAAGGCTGTATAAGTGTGCATAGAACGCGCTTGCTCTTCTTTCGTATCGTACAATTCTTCCACGATTGGTAGCATAGAGGTCAAGTAGCCAAAAGTCTGCATGTGCTCTTGAGAGAAGCAGGTCAAGTGACCATAGTACCAGTGGTGGAACGATTTGGTCAGTGTTTTTTTAGATATTTTTTTAGTTGCCATTTAGATATCCTCCTCGTCATCATCGTCAAAATCACCTACTGCCACAGCACTAACTTTGACATTTTTCGCCATCTGTACTTCATAGAAGAGCAGAGCAAAGATCAGTGATACAACTGCACTAGACACAAGGTTGAGGCCAAGTGAAGCAGCCAAGGTAAAGCCAACGAAGAATGGAACAAAGTCTGTCACCTTTTCAACGATTTGCTTCAAGAGAATCGCAATACCGACACATGGAAGGAGAGAACCTACTGTAAAGAGGGTTTTCATTGGTAGTCCATCCATTGGGAGGGCATCTTTCAGAGCTGTAACGGCATCAGCACCGTAACGGCAAAGAATCAATGTTGGCAAGAAAGAGAAGAGGAAGTGGGAAATCCATGGCAGATACCAGTCAACTGCATACAATTTTTTGTATTCTCCCTGTTCGACTGCTTTCCAGCCCATGTGTTGCCATACCAAGTTCATCGTTGCTGTTCCGTAGAAGAGAACGGTTCCCAGCGTACCAACCAGCACACCCATTGATTTTGCAAAGTCAGCAGCCTGCTGAGCATCTGAAATCCCTTGTGATTTGATCGCAACCATTGCCAAAGGAATACCGATATAAGAAATTGCACGGACATCGGCCGAAACAGTACCGCCAGGCGTTACCAGCGCGATATACACCAACTGCATGGCCACCCCACAGATAATACCGAGGCTCACATCTCCTAAAATCAAACCACAGACGAGTCCTCCGACAAGCGGACGTCCAAGTGTATAGTTACCAATACTTGTGCCACCCATACCCGGCATAGAAGATAAACTAGCAAAGATACCGAGTATTGCGGCTTGCAACCAAGAAATTGTCATAATCTTTCTCCTTTAAGTAAGATTGAGCAGTAGCAGGAGATCGGTTCTAACTCCTTCAAACAGATCTTGCCCCGCAAGGCTATAGGAAGCTTAAAACCTTGTCCTGCTTAAACTTCTGCTCCTATTTAAAAACCAAATTTAGATTTGAAATCGCTCCAGTAACCGATGGAAACGTCTGGAAGCAGCTGGAATTTTACCTTGTAACCTGCTTTTTCAATCGCTTCAATCGCTTCCGCTTCTTCTTGCGTGATGGATTGATTGTTGCCCAGCTTGACAGCTCCTGGACGGTCATTGGCTGGTCCGACGATGATTTCTTTGACATTACCTGGCACAAAGCCTTGGTCCACCAAGATTTCTTTCATATCAATCGGATTTTTAGTAATCAAGAAATAACGGCTGTCAGATTCGGTTACCTTGCCAGATTTTTCCTTGAAGGCTTCCTTGGTCCAAACGAAAGTTTTCTTGTCAGAAGCCCCTTTGTAGGCTTGGATCAAAACTTTGTTGCTGGCTGCTGCATCATTGACTGCAATCAGCCCATCGCAAGGATATTCCTTAGCCCAACGAGTGACCGTTTGACCGTGGATCATGCGGTCGTCAATCCGTACAAATGTTACTACCATTTTGAATCTCCTATCTAATTTAGTAAATGAATAACTTTTTAAATATCGTCGTCCTCATCATCATCGTCTGATGAGACTTCAAACTCCTGCAAGGCTGCCGTCGCTTCTGAAAGAATCGTCTGTGCAAGGTCTTTGCCTTCCAGCATGTCCTTCATCACAAGGCCAGTGAGCCCCATCGTCAGATTCAGCCCTCCAAGAATGACTGCCGAATCCAATTTTCCTAATTCTGCTAGGACACTAGCCGCTGTTGTCAGAGGACTTCCTCCCACAATATCGGCTAAAACTAAGACAGAATCCTCTGCTTCTAAACCTGCCAAGGCTTGACGGAAATCATGAGCAAAATCATCGACTGATTTCCCCTCTTTCAGACCCACGGCAATGATTTGGTCTGTTTTATCTCCAGCAAACATCTTCAAGGAGCTTTGTACGCCTTCAGCTAGCCCCCCATGACTGACCAGTACAAGATATTTCATCTTTCCTGCCTCCTTATTTTCTTGATTCTATTGTACACAAAATGAAATCGCTTCCCTATTGTCAAATGTCACTTTGAAAAGATGACAAATGTGAGTTTAGATGTGACAAATGTCATATTGGTCTAGTCATCCGTTACTTTCTTTCTGACTTAATTAGAAATAAAAAAGAAAGCAGAAAATTATCTGCTTTCAATTTCTTTTTGAATACTTGGGAGGGCACTGTCAATTTCTTGATTTCCCAGAGCTTCCTTAATCAAATAATCAAGTCTTTCCAAGGTCTGCCGATCAACTTCTTGTCCAATATCTATGATAGAACGCTCCATCATACTATCTAGCCTCTCAGAAGTCAGAGAATCCAAGCCGAAGTCATCTGCCTGCAAGATTTTTCTGGTTTGCTGACTTTTCACGACAGAGGGCAAGACTGAAGTTCCCTGCGATTTTTCAAACAAGTCCTGCTGGCTCTCTTTGTCCTGTGACAACAAGAGCATAAATTCCCAAGCCAGCTTTTCTTGCTTAGTGTTGGAAGACATGCCAAAGAGGGAAGTCTTGACCTGCGTTCCCATCACCTTGCTATCGGCTGTCGGCATCGGGATACAGGTCCAAGAAAAGCTAGAATATTTAGCAACATGATAAGGATAAGGCTTGTAGGTCCGATACTGGGCCAGACTCATAGGATAGAAGGCCACTCGCCCCTCATCAAAGTCATGAGAAGTCACCTTATAGTGCTGGCTGAGCATGTCTAGCTTGCTCATAAAGGCCAAGGCTTGGTGCATCTCTGGGCTGTCTACATTGATACCGGATTTATCGGTTAGATGGCCGCCGTAAGCTATCAGAGCTTGCTGCCAAGTATAGTCTGTAATACCGTACTGATCTGCCACGCCATCGCCATTGGTATCCTTGGTTACTTTCTTGCAAATCTCATAGAAATCCGCCAGGGTCCAACCTGACTCAGGAATGCTGATTCCTTCTTTTTCAAGCAGGTCCTTATTGACACACATCATGATAGGATTGCTCTCAACTGGAAGAGCATAGCTGACTCCCTGATATTGTCCAGCTTCATAAGCGACGGGATAAAAGGCTGTCCGTTCATCATCCGTTAGGAGGGTATCCAAGGATTTGAGGGCACCAGCTGAAGCCAACATGCTAAAGTCATTTTCTGGCACCATGAAAAGATCTGGCTGTTCGCCTTTTAAAACCTGTTCTGCCAGCCAGTCAGCATAATTCTTCTTGGGAATCCCGCTTTCGTAGATGATCTTGACATGGGGATGCGTCTTTTCAAATTTTTTAATCAGGGTGTCCAAGGCCTTGTTTTCACGACTATTTGGAACATCCCAGCTCGATCCCGCATAGACACCGATGCGTAGGACTTTTTCATGACTAGACGACCAAAGTGCAAAGCTTAAAATAACTGAAACAAAAACCAAAACAAGAACAACCAAATGTCTAAGTCGCCACTTCATTTGTCACTTCCCTTGCTAAAGTCTCGCTGGGTGACTCCGGTCTGCACGGCCCAGATAGCCAGCTGAGTCCGGTCACGCAGATTCAGTTTAGACAGAATCCCTGATAGGTAGTTGCGCACGGTTCCTTCCGACAGATAAAGCTTGGCTGCAATCTCCTTATTAGAAATCCCAAAGCCAATCTGCTGGATAATCTTCCACTCCGTCCGGCTCATGTCCTCTACATTTTCCTCTGACACCGTGATAGCAAAGTTGGACTGGGCCATCTGTGAAAAGATTTTGAAGACCTTGGTGGCAATATTGGGATTGATCATAGCTCCGCCCCGATAGACTGTCTGAATGGCTTCGTGAAGCTCTTCTGTCGAGACCCCTTTTAGAATGTAGCCAGAGGCACCGTATTTGAGAGCAGAGAAGATAAATTCATCGTCATCAAAGGTCGTCAGAATGATAATCTTAACATCCGGATACTGCTCCTTGACAGCCTTGGTACAGAGCACACCGTCCATGACTGGCATGCGAATATCCATCAAAATCACATCTGGACGCACCCGATGAAGCTTTTCCAGCACTTCCTTGCCATCTCCAACTGTCCCGACTACCTCGATGTCAGCATGAGCAGACAGGATGATTTGCAGAGACTCACGAATCAAGGCCTGATCGTCTGCAATTAAAACTTTAATCATTCCAACCTCCTATTTTAGGGATTTCAATGTAGGTATAAAAACCTTCACGGTTTTCAAAATGAACCTTCCCACCGATAATAGCCAACCGTTCCTGCATTTGCTTCAGACCATAGCCATAGTGCAATTCATCAAAACCTACACCATCATCTCGAATGGTCATAATATAATTTTCTTTTTCTAACAACTCAATCCAAACGGTCTTGGCGTGCCCGTGACGCACAGAATTGGTAATTGATTCCTGAACGATGCGAAACACAATATCTTCTTTGGCAATATCTAAATCGATCGTATCCCATTCATAGAGAAAATGGATATCCAAGTTGGAAATGGCTTCATACTCTCGGATAATCTTTAACAAAGCCTCTTTCAGACTATTATTCTCCAGAGTACCTGGCCGCATTTTATTGAGTGAGCCTCGGACATCCCGAATCCCGTCACGAACGACGACCGAGACATTGTTGAGCTGTTCCTTGGCCCGCTCGGTATCAATATCCACTAGTACCTTAATGGCATCAATTCCCGCTGAGATACCCGTCAAAGCATGGCCCAGTGTATCATGAATCTCACGGGCAATTCGTTTCCTTTCTCGGTCTTCAGCAATTTTTTCTGACAAAGCTAGATAGCTATTCAGCTCCCGATTGGCCTGAGAAGCCATGCGAAGCTCCTCCTCAATTCGGTGCCGCTCTGTAATCGCCGACATGATATAAAAGAGCAAGGAAATCATAAAGACTACAATATTGAGGGAGAAAAGAAAATTCTTACCAAAAAGCAGCAGCAAACGTATAGATTCTGGATAAAAACGAATATAGGTATCCAACGAAGGCAGTTTAACAAAGAGTGACAGCAGGTCGTAGTTTGACAATAGCAACATACTGAAACTCAAGATAATAAAGGAAAACCAGTATTTTTTATCCTTGGAGGCATTGAACTCTTTAGATCCATAGAAAATATCTGCAAAGACGAGAAGAATCAGCCCATTGTAAGACGAATGCAGGGCAGTAAAGATGACCAACATCAGCAAAATCTCAATCATGGTCACCTTATCGTAAACGGATAGCTGATTGGGGTGCTTTTCCCGATAGTACATCACCAGCAATAGGCAGGCATAAAAGATAATGGAAATCAGAAAAATGAAACTGGGAGATCCTGGAATGGCATCCAAACGTTCCAAAAGCGAGTGACTGAAGCCTCTTGTTACGACATAATTGGTTGCAAAGAGGTAAATCGAAGCATTATAGACAATGGCTATAAAATTGATGACCATCAGAGCTATTTTACTGTAAAAAATGCTTTTGTTTGGTTTCATTACTGCCACCCTGTAACTATATACTCGCTGATATTGTCCTTGTTTATCAAGCGGACTGGTATCAAATACTGTCTATCACACGACTTCTCTTCCCGCAGCAGCTCAATCACTTCTGCCACCTTTCGTCCCATCTGAATAGGCGACTGGGCCACTGTTCCTTGAATGTCGTTCGTATTGGCTAAAAAATTCTTAATATCTGGAGAACCGTCAACTCCATAAATATAAATTTTTTCTGCTACACCTTGATCCTTGATTGCTGCCAAGGCACCGATTGCTGCACGGTCATTAAGAGCCATGACAACGTTAAATTCCAAGCCATTATCCAAGGCATTTTTGACCTGGGGCATGCTTTCTTCGGTCTGTCCCAAAGTCTCCAGCTGAGAAACGATTCGATAGCCGGGATGTCCCTTGATGGTATCCAGAAAGCCCTGTAGCCGATCCATAGCTGAGATGGCATTCTGATGTTCAAGCAAGAGAATATTCGCCTCGGAAAGCCGACTCATCATATCTTTAGCAATCAAAACTCCCGCTTGATAGTTATCTGACACGATAGTCGTGTCAACAGCTACTTGCTTGCTCATTGGCGCATCTACCACGATAATGCGAATACCCGCTTTTTTAGCTTTATTCAAAGCCTTGATAATAGCTGGGCTGTCACTCTTTACTGGATTGATGACGATGATATCCACTTTCTCTTTGATAAAATAAGCAATTTGCTGGCTCTGCTTTTTCTCATCTAACTCCGAATCACGAACATAGAGCCGACTCCCCTGTTGATTGGTTTTTTTCTCCAATTCAGCATTCAAGGTTTGATAAAAATCATTGTTCATGGTCATATAGGTCGCCCCGATTTTCATTTGATTGCTATCGGGCATACTAGCCTTAGAATAAATAAAAGTAAGGCAACAGATTACCAGCACAAAAATAGACCAGAGAGCACATTTCTGGCAAGTCTGAATCCTCTTTTTCCCCTTACTTAATCCCATTCCCATCTCCTAGTCACCTATACTTATTAACAGTTCACCTACGTTTATTATATTATAATCAAGCGAAAAAGCAAAACGTTTCTTGAATCCTCTAATCAATCAGAGGATAAACGACAAACTTTTTTATCTTCTGATTTTTAGGGCAAGATAAATGAATATCAAAAACAAAAAACGAAGGTATCCTCATGGAATATCTCCGTTTCTGTATATATTTATTCAAACACAAATTGATTGTGGTAGAGCTCAGAATAGAAGCCGCCTAGATGCAGCAATTCATGATGATTGCCTCTTTCAATGACTTCCCCATCTTTTAAGACAATAATCTGGTCTGCATTCAATATAGTCTTTAAGCGGTGAGCAATGACAAAGCTGGTTCGGCCTGCCACAATAGCCTCCATCGCACTCTGGATCTTGCTCTCAGTCACCGTATCAACATTGGAGGTAGCCTCATCCAAGATCAGCACTTGAGGATCGGTCAAAAGGGTTCGAGCGATCGAAATCAATTGCTTTTGACCTGTTGAAAAGATGTTTTGATCATCATCTACGATTGTATCGTATTGATCAGGCAAGCTTTCAATATACTCGTGAATATGGGTAGCACGCGCAGCAATTTCAACCATCTCCTGACTGGCATCCGGCACTCCAAATCGGATATTATCTCGAATGGTTCCGCTGAACAAGACAGAATCTTGCAAAACGATACCTACATGACTGCGCAAGCTATCCAAGTCATAGTCTCGGATATCGCGCCCGTCAAATTCGATACTGCCCTTATCCACATCGTAAAAACGATTGATCAGGTTCATAATGGTCGTCTTTCCTGATCCTGTCGGTCCTACAACGGCAATCATTTTACCTTTTGGAGCCGAAATGGAAACATCTTTCAAAATCGGCTTTCCTTCTACATAAGAGAAATCCACATGCTTTATCTCGACGCCTTCTTTCAGCTCGGTAAAGGCTGGTGCATTCTGAGGGCGCACTTCCTCAGGCGCATCAAACATTTCCTGAATCCGATCCGCACCAGTGAAAGCCAGCTGCAGGCTTCCCCAGCTTGCCGCAACCTGAATGATAGGCTGATAGTATTGTTGAGAAAACTGTGTAAAGGTTGAAATCAGACCAATGGCTACTGAGGTCTTCACATTAGGATCATTGAGCATAATGGCTGAACCTACAAAAATCACGATAGCCGTATTGATCAGGCTCATTCCGTTCATGACAGGAAAGAGCAAGCCAGCAAAAGCGCGTCCTTTGAAAGTAGCTGACCGAACCTTATCATTTTGCTGGACAAAGCCTTTGATGACTTCTTCTTGCATTCCCTGCACAATGACTACCTTCTGGCCGGAAATCGTCTCATCCATATAAGCATTGAGCTGACCGACTTCTTTTTGCTGCAAGTCTGTGTACTTGCGAGCCAGTTTGACGATAGACACCAAGACAATGATGGCTACTGGCGTACTGGCAATCGTCACCCAAGCCAGGGTCGCATGCCGCATAAACATGATGACAATCAGGCCGATGTAGAGAGCGATATTGCTCATCACTTGGACTAGACTCTCGTTGAAAGCCTGCAAGATATTATCCAAATCGCTGGTAAAACGCGACAAGATATCCCCGTCTTGATGGCGGTCAAAGAAGGAAACGGTCAAGCGAGCCAATTTTCCAAAGAGCCCCTTGCGCATTTCATTGGTTGAGTAGGAAATGATCCGACTCATCAGCAGCATGTAAATCAAGCTCGATAGCGAAAGGAAGATGAAAGCTAGCGCTAAATTCCACATGATTCCTTGAAAAGCGGCAAAGGCTGAAACATCACCTGAAGCAAGCTTGCCACTCGCAAAAGCACTGCCCAACTCCACCAGCTCACTAATGGCTAGACCGGTAAAAATTGGAAAGAGAACCTGTAAAACCGTCGAGATGACAATCATAATCATGACGACCAAAAAGGCCAGTTTATACTGTTTAAAATATTGCCAGAAAAATTTTGCTGTCTTCATCTTAGTCCTCCTTTCCTTTTTGAGTCTCATAAATTTCTCGGTAGACATCATTTGTAGCAACCAAGTCTGCGTGTCTACCTTGGCCAATCAAACGCCCTTGATCTAGCACCAAAATCTTGTCCGCATGAACAACGGAGCTAATCTTCTGAGCAATGATGATGGTCGTTGTTCCCTTCAAATCCTTGTTCAGCGCCTCTTGGACCAGTTTTTCGGACTTGGCATCTAGAGCTGAAGTTGAGTCATCTAGGATAAGAATATTAGGATTGCTGACGACACCACGGGCGATAGACATTCTCTGCTTTTGTCCGCCAGAGAAATTATTTCCCCGTTCTTCGACTTGGCTGTTGTAGGTATCTTCCATGCGATTGATAAACTCGCTTGCCTGAGCAATTCGCGCCGCCTGTTCTAATTCTGGCAGGCTGGCATTTTGCTTTCCTTGACGCAGATTGTCCGCAATTGTCCCCTTAAATAAAATAGCTTTTTGCAGAACGATGGAGACATTTTTTCTCAGCGAAGCTTCACTAATGTCTCTCAAGTCCTTGCCACCAATTTTGATGGAGCCTTCCTGAGGATCAAAAAGACGCGGAATGAGCTGGGCCAGAGTTGATTTTCCCGCTCCTGTCGCTCCGACAACACCAATCATCTCTCCCGGTTTGACTTCAAAGCTAATATCCTTGAGCATGGGCTCTGTATCTGTCGGATAGGTAAAGGTCACATGGTCAAAGACCAGACTACCTTCCAAATCTTCTTCATCTTCATTCTTGAAAGTCATCGCTGGCTCTGTATCCAAGACCTCCTTGATCCGCCGAATCGATACCATGGCACGTGTAACGGTATTGCCCAGAAAGCCAACCATGATGATGGTAAACATAATTTGATTCAGGTAAGAAATGAAAGAGACAATCGAGCTAACCAAGCCTGGATCCATCTGTATCATGCTAGACAAGAGCCACATAGTCAGATAGACAGCACCGTAGCCGACGATCATCATCATCGGTTGAACGATCGAAAAGGCATAGCCAATAAAGAGATTTTGCTCCAAAAGTTCATCTGAAACTTGCGTAAACTTCTGATACTGCTCTCTCTCCTGCACGAAAGATTTGACGACACGGACGCCACGCAGATTTTCTTTGGCAATCGCATTGATCTTTTCTAAGAGAACTTGGAATTTGGCAAAGCGTGGACCCATCAAGCCCATCATCACTCCTGTCAAAAAGAAGACCAAAAAAACCATCAGGACAATGACCCACCACAAGGAAGGAATGGTCACCACCGCCAAAATAAAGGAACCTAAAAATAAAATAGGCAGGCGGAATAAAATCTGAAACATCATCATGACCAAATTTTGTACTTGGTTGATGTCGTTGGTCATGCGGACGACTAGATTCCCTGCATTGAACTGTTCAATATTGGCATAAGAGAAAGTCTGGATTTTCCGAAAGGTCTTTTCCCGTAAATCTGACGACACACCTTGCGCAATATAGGCTGCCAGGGTCACATTTGCCCCGCCAGCAAGCAGGCCAACTAGACCAAAACCCAGCAACCAAGCCCCTAAACGATAGATTTCTTCACGATTTCCTGATAAAAGAGCATTCAAGACATCTTTGAGATACAGGGGCTGCAACAGCGAGCTAGCCAGCATCAGCGATGTCATCAGAAGAGATAAAAAGATAAATAATTTATAGGCTGATAAAGCTTTTCTGAACATAATTCCTCCTCGTAGATTTTTAACTTTGTTTAGCTTCCTTACTATATCATAGATAAAAACAATGTCAAGTAAGAAATTTCAGTTATTATATGGTACAATATAATAAATAACTCTAAATTGATTGAGTCCTTTTGTGGGTCTCGTACAAGGAGAAAAGATGGATAAACAACGAATTGCTGTGATTGGCCCTGGCTCTTGGGGAACGGCTCTGTCGCAAGTCCTCAATGATAATGGCCATGAAGTCCGAATTTGGGGCAATATTGCAGAGCAGATTGACGAAATCAATCACCAACATACAAACAAACGCTATTTCAAAGATGTGGTTCTAAGCGAGGAAATTAAGGCTTATCATGACTTGAACGATGCTCTAGAAAACGTCGATGCTGTGCTTTTTGTCGTACCGACCAAGGTGACTCGTCTGGTAGCCAAACAAGTTGCGCAAACCTTAGATCACAAGGTAAAAATCATGCATGCATCCAAGGGACTGGAGCCCAATACCCACAAACGGATTTCAACTATTCTGGAAGAAGAAATCCCTGCAGACTTGCGTAGCGAGATTGTCGTTGTTTCAGGACCTAGCCATGCTGAGGAAACTATCGTCCGCGATATTACCCTGATTACCGCAGCATCTAAGGACCTCGAAACCGCTAAATATGTGCAGGAACTCTTCAGTAACCACTATTTCCGCCTCTACACCAATACCGATGTCGTTGGAGTGGAGACAGCAGGTGCTCTGAAAAACATCATCGCAGTCGGAGCTGGAGCTCTCCACGGACTGGGCTATGGTGACAATGCTAAAGCAGCCATCATCACACGCGGGCTGGCTGAAATTACCCGACTTGGTGTCAAACTTGGAGCCAGCCCTCTGACTTACAGCGGTCTTTCTGGTGTCGGCGACTTGATTGTCACAGGAACTTCTGTCCACTCTCGCAACTGGCGGGCCGGCGATGCGTTGGGTCGTGGCGAAAAATTGGCTGATATTGAAGCTAATATGGGCATGGTTATCGAAGGAATCTCTACCACCAAGGCAGCCTACGAACTGGCTCAGGAGCTCGGTGTCTACATGCCAATTACCCAAGCTATTTACAAGGTCATCTATGACGGCCATGATATCAAAGATGCTATTCATGATATGATGAATAATGAATTCAAAGCTGAAAATGAATGGTCTTAATTTACAATATTTTTTATAAAGGAGAAATTTATGTCAAAAGTCAGAAAAGCAATCATCCCTGCAGCCGGTCTCGGAACCCGCTTCTTGCCAGCCACTAAGGCACTGGCCAAGGAAATGCTGCCAATCGTTGACAAACCAACTATTCAGTTTATCGTCGAAGAAGCTCTTAAATCTGGAATCAAAGACATTTTGGTTGTCACAGGGAAGTCAAAACGCTCCATCGAGGACCACTTTGACTCCAACTTTGAGCTAGAATACAACCTCAAAGAAAAGGGCAAGAACGACTTGCTCAAGTTGGTGGATGAGACCACTGGTATTGGCTTGCATTTCATCCGTCAGAGCCATCCGCGTGGACTCGGGGACGCCGTACTTCAAGCCAAGGCCTTCGTCGGAAATGAGCCTTTTGTGGTCATGCTGGGGGATGATTTGATGGACATTACCAATGACAAGGCAGTGCCACTCACCAAGCAACTCATGGATGACTATGCAGCAACCCACGCATCTACAATCGCAGTTATGCAAGTTCCTCATGAAGAAGTCTCTGCTTACGGCGTTATTGCACCACAAGGCGAAGGCGTCAATGGCCTCTACAGCGTTGAAAAATTTGTTGAAAAACCAGCACCAGAAGATGCACCAAGTGATTTGGCCATTATCGGACGCTACCTGCTAACGCCAGAAATTTTTGAAATTTTGGAAAAACAAACTCCCGGCGCTGGCAATGAAATTCAACTGACTGATGCCATCGATACCCTCAACAAGACTCAGCGCGTTTTTGCCCGTGAATTCAAAGGCGACCGCTATGATGTCGGTGACAAGTTTGGCTTCATGAAAACTTCTATCGATTACGCCCTCAAACACCCTCAGGTTAAGGATGATTTGAAGCAATACATTATCGATTTAGGCAAAAAATTAGATAAGAAAACGAAAAAATAATAGAAGTGCATAAGCAATAGATTAGCTAATGCAACAGCTTTTAACACTATACAGGAAAACACCTAGATTTACTAGGTGTTAGATTGAAGAAAAAGTCCATTTTGGACAATTTCTTCAATCTTTTTCTTTTGCTGGATAAAGTAAAAAAACTCTTAAAAATAATATCACATCAACATCTCTAAGAGTTTTCACTATATGGTAATCAACCTCTATCAGCAATTTTTCTATTGCTGATAGAGGTTCGCCACATTTTGGAATACCACTTTAAAAAGCGGTATTTGGGGTTCATTTCTTAAAAAATTGGTCGTTGAAAAGTCAGAAAAATCAGAATAGCTGCTAATCCAAAGTAGACTGCCAGTGCTAAAAAACGTTGAGACTTGCTAAAAGCGTAGCGCTCTCCCGAAACCGGTAAGATCACAGCCCCTAAAGCTCCGCCAACTAGACCGCCCAAGTGGCCTGCAAGACTAATTCCCGGTAAAAAACTCATGACCAGATTGACAGCCAGCAGGCTCATATAGGACTGACCCAGCTGCTGCAGATAATAGTTTCGCGTAGCAAAACGAAGCACAACAACGGAAGCAAAAAGGCCGAAAAGAGCAGTAGACGCCCCGGCTGCCAGGCTATTGGGTGAAAAATAGACCACAAATAAATTCCCCATCACGCCTGACATTAGGTAGAGTATCAAAAATTTCCAAGAGCCAAAGATAGCCTCAATCTGTCGACCAAGAAAGTAGAGCGTCAGCATATTGACCACAAAATGCTCCAAACCAATATGGATAAAAATAGCAGCAAAAACCCGCCAAAACTGCTCCGGCATCGCTTGAATAGTATAACCGTGCACGGCTCCAAAATGATACAAGGCTTCGGAACTGCTGTATTGAAAACTGTAAGAAAGAAACATCAAGGCAAAAACAAGGCTCGTTAGGATAAGCAGGATACTTGTCACAGGATAGTCTCTATCAAAGATTTGTTTCATAAATGAGTAACTCCTTTACTGCGACATCATGTTGGGCTGGTGTAAATTCTGCCTGTTGTACTGCATAAATAGTGCTGATGGATGCTCCTTCATAATCAGCCAGATAGCGGTCATAGTAGCCGCCTCCGTAACCAATCCGAAAGCCTTGAGAATTAAAGACCACACCCGGCACATGAATCAGATCAATCTCCGTCTTCTCCACAGCCTCTTCACTTATTGGCTCCAGCAGACCAAAAGAGCTTTTTTGTAGGCGACTTTCATCATAGTCCACAAATATCATCCGACCCTGGCCATAGGTTTTGGGCACTAAAACCCGCTTGCCGTCCAACTGAGCCTGCTCGATAAAGGATGCAGTTGAGACTTCATGCGGCATAGAAAGATAAGTAGCGATGACCTGAGCTTCTTGATAAGCTGCTGAACTGAGCAAGTGCTGGGTCAGCCAGCTATCTGCCTGCTCTTTTTCTTTTCCCGACAGTTTTTTCATTTGCTTTAGTACAGTTTGTCTCAGCTCTTTTTTCATGCAGGTCGTCCACCTTTTTCTTATCTTTCGTTGATTTTATAATCTAGGAATTTCCAAATCTTTTCAATAGCAAAGGGCAGTGCTGCCTCATCCGGTGTCATCTTTGGATGATGGAGGGCATAGGGACTGTCCACTCCCAGCCAGAACATGACGCCCTTGACCTTGCTGAGCAGATAGCCAAAATCCTCGCCTGTCATAGCCGGCGCAATATCAATCAGTTGAACTCCTTCTTCCTTCTGAAAAAAGTCCATCAATTCGTCTGCTAGACCATGATGGTTTTCTACAGGTAGGTAACCACCTTGTTTAAGCTCCAAGTCCAATTCCAGACCGAAACTTTGAGCTATGCCCTCTGCTATTTCCCGCAAGCGCTTCTGAGTCAAGAGGTTCATCTCCTGAGTCAGAGTCCGAATGGTACCGTGCAGAAAGGCTGTTTCTGCGATGACATTGTTGGTCGTGCCAGCATGGAGCGAACCAAAGGTCACAACTGTCCCCTCGATAGGATCGACATTGCGGCTGACAATGGTCTGCACCTGGGTGATAAAGTAGCTAGCTGCCACCAAAGCATCATTGGCCTCATGAGGAAAAGCCGCATGGCCTCCCTTCCCCTTAAAGGTCAGCTTGACTTCACAGGTGCCAGCAAAAAGAGTTCCTCTATTAGTGGCAATATCGCCAACTTTGAGATCTGGCCGCACATGGAGGCCGTAAAACTCATCTGGCAGCCAGTCGCCAAACGCACCGTCTTCGTACATAAGCATACCGCCAGCTTCATTTTCCTCAGCAGGCTGAAAGAGAAAGAGCAGATTATGGGTAGGCTGAGCGCTCACAGCTTGTTCCAGCAGGCCTAGAGCGACCGTCATGTGCATATCGTGTCCACAGGCATGCATCCGACCTTCATGAGTGCTGGCAAAGTCCAGTCCTGTATCCTCCACAATCGGAAGACCATCAATATCTGTCCGCCAGCCAATCGTCTTATCCGGTGAACTTCCTTTGATAAAGACCAAAATACCCGTCCGCCAAGTCCGAATTTCCACAAAGTCTAGGCCAGCTGTCAGGCCATCAATGACCTGCATCAGGTAGGCATGAGTCTTGTATTCTTCCAGACCGATTTCTGGTATCTGGTGTAAATCACGGCGAATGTTCAGATAATCAAGCATTTTTCTTTCCTTTAAAATCTTGTCAGACCAGTCAGAGCGTTGGGCCGCACCCAATCAATTCAAATTTATGCTATTTTTAAAGAGTACGCAGAGCGTCTTCCAGAGCTGTCTTCTGCTGGGTCTTCTCGTCAATGGTCTTGATAACTCGTGCTGGAACGCCAGCAACTACTACGTTTTCCGGAACATCCTGGGTCACAATCGCACCAGCCGCAACAACGGAACCACTGCCAATTTGTACACCTTCAATCACAACCGCATTGGCACCAATCAGCACGTTATCTCCGACCCGAACTGGCTCAGCACTAGCAGGCTCAATGACTCCCGCCAGAACTGCACCAGCACCGACGTGGCTGTTTTTGCCGACAATCGCTCGGCCGCCCAAAATAGCACCCATATCAATCATGGTACCAGCACCGATTTCTGCACCGATATTGATAACCGCCCCCATCATGATGACAGCATTATCACCAATTTCAACTTGGTCGCGAATAATAGCGCCCGGCTCAATGCGGGCATTGATGTCACGCTTATCCAAAAGCGGCACTGCAGAGTTGCGGGCATCCTGCTCTACGACATAGGTCTTATTTTCCTCTAAGTTCACTAGGAGTGGCTTGATTTCCTCCCAATCCCCAAAAAGAACATTGCCTAACTTCACAACAGACCAAGGAATCGAACCGTGCAATTCTCCATCAAAGGTCACCTTGACCGGAGTTTTTTTCTTGGCATCAGCGATAAATTTGATAATTTCTTGAGCGTTCATTTTCGTAGCAGACATGGTGTCACCTCTTTGTTCTTTCTATTCTTTGTTGGGAGAGGATAGTCCCTCTCCTATCTCTTTTATTTCTCTATTATAACACAATTCAGCTATGCAGTTGTGACTTTATTAGCAGCTAGTATGCTATTTAGACTCTTGAACTTTATTCAAATGAAATTGTCCGTCCTTGCCCTTTACAAAGTTTAAATGGAAGAAGGTTTTATCCTCTGCCCTATAGCCCATAGACATACTATAATATCCTTTCACCACTGCCTTGTAGTAGTTGTTGGGACGTCCCAAATGTTCTATCACTTCTAGATCAGTGATGCCATTTTCTTCATCTGACGTCATTCCCTTAAGGAAGGAAAGCCGTTCCCCTGTCAAATCCTTATTTTGATAAATATTATAAGCTATGCTAGTAAGATGTAGACCTGAACCAAAATCCCAGAATTGAATGACGGCAAAGCCTCCTCCCTTCAAATCATAGATCAGTGATAATAATTTATCCTTCTTGCCAATCACCGTTTCATCGCTGCTTTTAGCTAAACCATGTTGACGAACAAAATTGGATACTGTTATATTTTTATCCTCGTCCTCTTCAATCTTATACTTTATAAAATCCCTTGGTTCCCAATCCAAAACTTCGGCATTTGAAGAAGAATATTTTGCTTCTGTTCTTACAAACGTATTCTTTCTGTAAGAATTGGTCCAATTCCCGATTAAGACAAGTAGGCTGATAACAAGGCCAATCAGGGCTAGAGCACTCACTAGCTTGAAAAATGGTGATTTGTGTTTAAACTTTGCGGTTCTCTTAAAAGTTGACTTTGATTCTTGTCTTGTGCCTTCCTTGAGGTTTGTTTCAGCTAGCAAACTAGCTCCTTCCTTAGACTCTCGTTTTAAGGGTTCCCTAGTTCTACTAAATTTTCCCTTATGTTCCCTTCGTAATTTTTCTAAATCTCTTTTTCCCATCTTTCTATCCTTGTCTGTTTAAGAAAAAATTCCGTGCTCTCAGTCTAGGCTCTCAGACCGTGCTTGTCATCATACTTTTTAGACGGTAAAGCCCATTCACTTCGTCAAAAAACAAAGAAACTGTCATATTGTCCGTGGTTGAATATTCAAGAAGAAGTGAATCAACTTGCCACTTAACTGGTTTAGAAGCATAAATCCTCTTAGGCATTCCCAGTTCTGCTATGGCCTGTTTTACTTCCATTCCTTCTTGCTTATCTTGAGGAATAAGAGTTCGGTAATCATCGACCGATTTCGTAATTGATTCCCCAGCATTCTGGAAGAAATCGGCAGATACACTATAGAGCTCCATTCCTCCTCCAGCACTCCTGAGATGCATATTAACAACTCCTTTTCTTCCTACCAAATTGTAGGAAAGTGTCATCAATTTACTGCCCTTCACGCTATTATCCTCACTCCCAGAACTGGCTTTTCCATACTTCTCAACGATATCCTCTGGAGACACATTAGGTTCGTTCATGGTTTTAATCAATTCTAAAATCTCTTCGAATGGAAAATCTACCTCTCGATTATCTTCAATAAAAGGTGAACTACTCTCCGTCAGGATCTCTATCTTATTTTCTGATTCTGTCGGAACAGTATTAACAGACGATATAGCTGATTGATTTCCTTCTGACTTAAAAGTTGGTCGCATATACATCATCAAGAAGCTAATCAGTCCCACTAGACCTGCGGCAATCACTAAGAGTGAGGCATAACGAGATAGCACAGACTTTGCTAAAAGCTGGCCATTAGGTTTTCCTGCTGACTCTGTTCGCCGCTTTTCTTTACTTGCTTCTTCCTTTGTCTGTTCGAGGGCAACTTCTCCCCGTTCCCGCTGATTCTTGACCGACGAAGTGTTTTTAGCTTTAAACTTGGATTTGTGCTCCCGTCTCAATGCTTCTAAATTTCTATCTTTCACCTTTTCACCTATCAACTAAATACTTGATTGCTCATTCCCTTTCTACAAACGGCTGATGCTCCTGCTAGGCAAGCGCTACTGAGCACCTGCATCTCCCGCTTCACTTCCCAAACCTGAACTCTCTGTCAATTGATAGCTTTGAGAGTTTTTATTTTTAAAAGAAAAACCGACCTCCTGCCCATCCTCTAAACGATAAGAAATCGATAGAGTAGCATTGCCCAAGATTCCCCCATTCCAATCGAGGCGCTCTGGAAGTCCCAACTGACTGACAATCTCTTGATAGGTCTTTCCTTTCTCTATACCAGAAAGATCTTGACGAGTGAGCTGAGCATTTCGGTTAGGCAGTTGCGCACTACTGAGATGCGTACATTTTAGGGATTCCAACTTAAGAGTTTCAGAAGGACCAAGATAGCTCTTAAAAGAGAGGTTAACTTTCGCTTCCGTCCCTGCTTGTGAATAGTTTAAATCTATTGTCTTGATTAGGTCATCTTGGTTCGTTTCCCTACCAGACTCAGCTTTCCCTAACTTTGCAACCACCTCGTCGACCTTTGTCAGATTTGGAACCGATGAAGTGAAGTCTGAGAATAAAGAAGTGATATCATCATAGGTGATATGAAACTGATACTCCTCTTTCTTAGCAATCCATTCTGGACGATTATCAGATTTTAAATCTTGATCCTTTCCATATGAGTCTAACATACGAGAAATAGCTGCAGCTTCTTCCATGCGTTTTATATCATCATTCTTTTTCCACTGCTCTACTATGCTATACATTGAGGCTATAATCCCCAAACTAGAAAGTAGCATCACCCTTATCTTAGAAAAGATTCCTCGTTTTTTCTTCCTAAACTCTACTTTATCTGTCTCTCTAGCAAGCTCATTGGAGCTTATTCGCGGAGAAAGCTTGGTCTGCTTTGCTTCAGTTACAAGGCCTGACATCGGCTGGCTAGCTTGATTTCCACGAAGGACTTGGTTTTGTTTTTTAGCTTTCAGTGATTCTAAGCTAGAAATAAGGCGCTTCAGCTCTCTCTGCTTTAATTCCAACAAATTCTGTGATAGAAGCGACAGAGGCTCCTTCACCTGCTGAGCTCCTTCTAATTGCTCAGAAAACACCGGCTGGTCTTGAGAACTTGGTTTAGCCCCATAGCCGGTTTTGTCCTCTATCGAAGAAATGTCAGATAGCTCATTGCTTGAGCTCTCTATTGGAAATACCACTTTTGATGGAGACGAACCTGAAGGACGAGGTTGATTTTCTTCTGCCCCTCTCTGCGCTTCTTGCAATTTAGCAGACGGTTTGATGTATTGGTCTTCCTTGGTTTTCCATTTGGATAGAAAGGATGATTGGCTATTTGCTGGCTTTTTCGTTTGGGCCTTCTTGAATTTTGATTGATGTTTCTGCCTCAAAGCTTCCAGATTTCTCTTTCCCATAACTCCTCCTCATCTATTGACTCTTCTATCATTGAAAAGACGACCCTATTAACCGTTAACAATTCCTACCGCTGAATGCTACTATTCTCTTTTCTATACCATTCATACTGGGGGTAACATCCAGCGATTGTCTGCACCATGAAACTTGTCATGCTAATATAACTTTATTCCAGTATATCATATTTTGAACTGGCTTAGCTTGAAAGCATACAAGCAAAAAGGCACGAACTCTCGTCCGTGCCCATGAAAATAACTATTTATGACTATTTTTGTTTCACTTTTTCAGCCAATAATAACTTCATCAGGACTCCTTTCCAATCTTGGTCTTCTGTTTTTCTAGAACCGTCCAAATAGCAGCCAGCTCAACTTTCTAGATAAAAGTCTATCACATTGCTACTGCATCTTCTCTGATTGTAACATATAATCAGGGAAAGGAAAACTGCTGCTGAATAGATAAGTAAGTAAAAGACAAGCTAGATAGAGAGCTAACTAACAAAACATGATAAAATCTATTTTTTAAAATAGCAAAAAACCTCCTAGAAGGGAGGTTGTGCCTAGTTTTAGACTTTTATTTTTCTAAATTGCTTGATTTGAAATTTTATTATGGTCAAGCAGTTTCGAAAATCTGAATGGTAGAGCTCTTTTCAATTACTACTGCTTGGTCTGCTGCAACATGGAGAGTGCCCGGCAGGCTGCCCTCTTTTGAACCATCAAAAGAAATCGTGATATGGCCCAGTCCAGTTAAATTTTTTTCTACTACATTTCCTACGGCAGTAATCGAATATTCCTGACTATCTACGACTAGCTTTCCACCTTCTAGTATTGCACCTAGAAGATTTTTGTTATCGATTTTAAAACAATACTCTGCTAAGTCTTCCGGAGCTTCTTCTCCAAACAAAATGAGCATATTGGCATCTTGAATCATATTCTGAGCTTCAGGCCCCACTTGAATTACTTTAGCTTCAAAAATTTTCTTCATCTAATTCCTATTCATCCTTTCTCAAATCTGTCATAAACTTATGCTTATAGATAAGTTTAACATAATAGTTGCTATGTTTACGTGCATCTATCAAAGGTCTACTGATAAAGACCAATACTAGCTATCCAAGCTACTAGCACCCGCGGAACACCATTGAGGAAGCGTGAATAAAGCACAGAAGGGACACCAACCTCAACTGTTTCAGACTTGGCTTCAGATAGACCGAGTGCTACAGGAATGAAATCACAACCGTTTTGAGTGTTGATAGCAAATATAGCTGGCAGAGCCATTTGGGGCGGAATATTCCCTTTGCCGATTTCAACTCCAATTAAGGTTCCAATAATCTGACTGATAACAGCTCCGGGGCCTAACAAAGGAGATAGGAATGGCAAGGAACAGATAAAGCCAATCAAAATGAGTCCCCAGATGTTCCCTGCTAGGGGAACCATTAATTTTGCCAGCCAATTTCCAACACCGGAACCTTGAATAACCCCAATCAGCAAGGAAACAAAGGCCATGAAAGGAATGATTGTGTTGAGCATTGTTTGGATGGCTTCACGAGCAGCCTGGTTGAAAGTCGCAACGACCTTCCCAGCGCCCATCCCAATTCGTGCTACAATACTTGTTTCAGCTTTTTGCTCTGTAATTTTTTTAGTAGTATCGTAAGTTGGCTTTTCTGTTACCACAGTTGTCTCTTTTTCATCTTCATTAGCAGCAGAAATTTGATTAAGGCCAACTGCTGACACATAGATTTCCTCAGTGATATATTGAGCTAGAGGGCCACTTTTCCCTGTAGCGACGATATTGATTGTAGGGATCCCCTTTTTAGGATAAATACCGCAGCGAAGAGTACCGCCACAATCCACGATTGCTAAAGCAATTTCCTCATCAGGGATAGAAGTTTTAAACCCGTTAACAGCTTCCATACCGGTCAAATCAGCAATTTTATCTACAATATCTGGCTTTTCTCCGCCGCCAGTGATATAGATAAATTTGTGCTTAGCCTCACTAGGTGTAATGACCAAAGGTCCTCCGAAGCCGCCATTTCCTTTAACAACTTTTATACTCTTATATGACATAATTTCACTCTTTCTATCAATCAAATGTTTTACTCAAGGTAACACCTTGCTGTTTTGCTACATAAGCAGTTGTAAAATCGGTCACCCAACCGCCTACAAAGTTCATGACAAGCCCAACAAGCATGTAACGAATGGCTAAGTCCATTTGACTTAAACCTAAAGTTTGAATTCCTGTTGCAATTCCCATCCATACAAACAATTCCCCAGGATTGATATGCGGAAATACACCATTTGAAGTGTGGCAGAACTGCATCTGAGCTGCTACAAAACTAGGTTTATAATATTCTGGTAAGAAACGTCCCATACTGATTGACATCGGATTCCCCAGCATAAAGGCTGAAATGAAAGGTAAAATCATATACCGGCTAACAGGATTTTTGGCAGAAATCTTAGCCAGGGAATTGACCTTCTCTTCTCCCAAGAAAGCGATAAGTGTATTCATTGCAATCAATAGCATTAAGACAAGCGGTACAATATTTGTCATCCAGCTAATAAAGGTTTCTCCACCTAATTGGAAGAGTTTCATAAAACTCTCTGCAAAATTTGTAATGTGATTCATAAGGAACTCCCTTTCTTATTTTTTTTAAATAACTGTTTAATAGATAATTGTAAGTAATTCGCATAAAAGCCGAATCCCAGAAAAGAATCAGATGAACTTGTCTCTTTCTCAATACCTGCCTCATGCCAAAGATAGACTTTTCTAGCATCTTCTATGGCTGATTGCATCAACTTATTTTCTTTTCTCACAAGAGGATTATACTTGTCAAAATAATGGATGTCTTCTCCAACATAATCGTCCATATTTTGAAAACGTGCTAAGATTGTGACTCCTTGCATTTTGCTAGCTTTAAGAACCCGACCGTTTTCATCAACCGCGAACATGACAATCGTACCGGATTTGATTCTTCCGGACTCCCTGCCAATCGCTACGCGCCCCAGTTTTCGGAGCATCGTATAGGTCTTATTGAAGTCTTTAAGTTGCTGCCAGCCGAGGAACATTTGAAATACATAAGCTGCCATGACAAATACAGCGAAAATTATTAGCGAACTCATTAAAATACTCCTTTACTCTTAGAAAATGATAGAAACTCTGTCTCTGTTTCTACAGCCCTCAATGCTTCTTTTAGAGAAGGCTCTCCTGCAATTCGAAAAATATCGTCATACAATTCCAGCAATTCACTTTCCATTTTTCTTTCAATTTCTGAGGGAATGGCGACTAGAAAGATAAATTCAATCCATTCATCTTCTTTTTGATAAGGCTCTTCTAGTTTTCCGAACATTAAAATAGTCTTTGCATAACCCTGGTTAATTGTATGGGGGAAGGCAATTCCTCCACCAAAAATGGTTGATTGCTTTTTCTCCCTATCAATTATCCGATTTCTAAACCCTTCATCAATCATCTGAAGCTTCTCTAACTCTGCAACCATATTTAGCAAGTATTGCTGATAGGTTTTTTGGGGGCTCAACCGAAGAAAGCGCAAGCTGACTGTTTCTAGATTTTTTTGATGAAAAGCATTGGCCCTCTGCCATTCTTCCTGCAGCCATTGATCATCAAAAAGATGATTAACCTGAATGACTGGAGATTTGGAATTTTTATATTTCAGAGGCACCGTCGTAAAAATTGCAAAATATTCCTGGTTCAGCTCTACATTAAAATCCTCTTCAGAATGTTGGGTAATGTCTATATCATTTCCAAGGACTCGCCTGAGTTGCTGAATAATCATCGCAGCAGTTCCTCTTCCTGTTGTGCAAACTACAGCTATCTGCTTGCGAGAACCCTTAACAGCAGAATTTTGCTTTCTTAAAATCATTTCAAAATACAAAGCCAGATATCCGATTTCAGATAATTCCAATTCAGAACCAAAAATTACAGATAGTTCTTCTCCAGCTATTTTTGCCATTTCAAAAGCAAAAGGATATTGAGTTTGAACCTCGCCATGAAATATATCATTAGCTTGCACATGGAAAATCAGTCGATTGATTAAGGGGCCTAGATGAGATTTGATTTCTTCAAATAATTCTTCATCATCAAAGTGAACCAACATTGTCTCTTTGACTTTCTTGACAATCCCTTGAAAAATGTTTGAAAGCTGTTCAGATTGATAAGACGGCTTGCTTAAAGTGTCAATAAAACGGACATTAAACGGAAAACACAAAAAGTCTATCTCAAACTGACTGAGGGAAATCTTATAAGTCATCTCAATATGATAGATTAATTTCTCAGCCAAATGTGTCTCTGTTAAATCATTCCTATAGTAAGGAATAGGACAATTCAACACTCTAGATGTATGAATACGCTCCACCATAATTGAAATGGTCTTTCGAAGGAGTTCCTGTGTTTCTTTAGGGATTTTATAGTCCTGAACTAGCGTCTCCAGAAAAGAAGATGTTGCCTCAGTGAGTGTCCTTCCTTCAAAGTAAGGAGCCACTTGGTGAATATAGAGCAAGCGCAAATTCAGCTCGCTCCCCAAGACCTCCAGCCCACGGTTGGGCTTTCCTGAAATAGTGATAGAGTAACTCTCTGCCAAAGATTTTACTTGTTTCAAATCCTTATTAAGGGTACTTCTACTAACACCTACTTCCTCAGCCAAGTCGTCAATAAGAAGAGGGGAGGTTGACTCAATTAAACGTTTTAGCAAATAGGCAATTCTTTTACTGGAAGAATTGAAGTCACTCTCCTGTTTTAAACTACCAGATAAAATCCTTTCCAACTCTGTATAGTCATATACTTCTAACATTAACTGATCATCTTGTGCGATAATCTGGATATTAGGAGCCAAAACATCATTTAATTGTTGGATACTCTTTTGCAAGGTTTGCAAGCTAATATCCAGTTCTGAGCGCATATCTACCAAGGAATAAGTTGGCTGCGAGACCATTTTATCTAAAATATTATACCACCGATTTACTAAGGTCAACTCTCTTCCCTACCTTCATTGTTTTAACCGCGAGTTTTACCTCCGGCAATATTTGTAGTGACACCTGTTATATAGCTAGAACGGTCTGAAATATAGAACGCTACAAGATCAGCTACTTCCCGTAGTTTCCCACTCCGTCCCAATGGAGTCGTTGAAGTTGAAGCATAACCAGCTCGAATATCTTCTACCGTCTTTCCACGAGTATAAGCAAGAGCTTCCTCATAAGAAAGAGTTCGAAGTCCCGTAGCTTCCATAATTCCTGGAGCAATTCCAACCACACGTACACCATGTTTACCAAGCTCTTTCGCCCATGAACGAGTGTAACTATAGACTGCCGCTTTCGTTGCAGCATAGGCACTTTGTCCTTCAGAACCTTCCAAGCCTGCTTCTGAAGCCATGTTCACAATTACACCTTTTCCGTTTTGAACCAGAATCCGGCCTACTGCCTGACTAACCAAATACAGACCTTTTTGGTTAATCATTGTTACTTTTTCAAACGTTTCATCGTCTAACTCGTAAGGACCTTTAGGATTTTCTGCATCAATTAATAATCTAGGAACATTAATCCCTGCATTATTGACTACCGCATCAATATTGCCAAATCTTTCAACTATTTTGGCAACACCCTCTTCTACTTCAGAGCGAGAAGTTACATCAACTTTTACAAATAATAGATTCGGGTGACGTAAATCGTTGTCGCTAAGATCAAAATTCGCTACATTGACTCCTAATTCCAACAATTCTTCGACGATTGCCTTACCAATCCCAGATGACGCACCCGTCACAAGAACTGTTTTGCCTTTAATGTCTAACCAATCATTCATTTTGATACCTCTCAAATTTTATTTACAAGGCAATTATACAGCGCTTTCATAAAAGAATTAAGACACTCTTTTTTACACTGTTCAAAAAAATAATAAACTAATTAAGAGGCTTGTACTAAAAAATCCACAAGAAATGAACCTGTGGATCTTTTTATATCCTGAATGAACTCAAAGCATATGAGAATCAAAGGCGTGCATTCAACTCAGCACCCAGCTCTTCAAAGCCTGGTTTCCCAAGAAGAGCAAACATGTTTTTCTTATAAGCCTCAACTCCAGGCTGATCAAATGGATTGATACCATTCAGGTAGCCAGAAAGAGCAATAGCTAACTCAAAGAAGTAAATAGTATAGCCCAAAGTGAACTCATCTTGCTCAGGCAGGGTCACAAACATATTTGGCACTCCGCCGTCTGTGTGAGCTAACAGCACTCCATCTGTTGCTTTCTTATTGACAAAGTCAACATCTTTTCCTTGCAGATAGCCAAGGCCATCCAAGTCTTCTGCTAATTCAGGAATCAACACATTTTTGCGAGGCTTATCTACACGAATAACTGTTTCAAAGAGGATACGAGTTCCTTCTTGAATAAATTGCCCCAAAGAGTGCAGGTCTGTTGAGAAGTTGGCTGAAGTTGGGTAGATACCTTTTTGGTCTTTACCTTCTGACTCACCAGCCAGTTGCTTCCACCATTCTGAGAAGTATTGCAAAGATGGTTCGTAGTTAGCTAGAACTTCTGTCAGATAACCTTTACGGTACAAGATATTGCGTACAACTGCATATTGATATGCTTCATTTTCAGCCAACTTATCAGAAGCATAAGCCTTGCGAGCAGCATTTGCTCCTTCCATCAACTTGCTGATATCAGCCCCTGCAGCTGCGATTGGCAAGAGTCCCACTGCTGTCAATACTGTAAAACGACCACCAACACTATCAGGCACTACAAAAGTATCCCAGCCATTAGCATCTGCTTCAACCTTAACTGCACCTTTAGCGCGGTCTGTAGTTGCATAAATCCGTTTATTTGCTTCTTCCTGACCATACTTCTTAACCAAGAGTTCTTTGAAGACACGGAAAGCAATAGCAGGCTCTGTAGTTGTTCCTGACTTAGAAATAACGTTGACAGAGAAATCTTTGTCTGATACATAATCTACCAAATCAGCCAAATAGCTTGAAGAGATAGAATTACCAGCATAGAGGATTTGAGGTGCCTTACGTTCTTCCTTGCTTTGTAGATTTACAAAAGAATTATTCAAGAAATCAATCGCTGCACGTGCCCCTAAATAAGATCCTCCAATACCGATGACGATTAACACTTCACTATCAGATTGGATTTTAGCAGCCGCCTTTTGAATACGAGCAAATTCATCTTTATCATATTCTTCAGGCAAATTCAACCAGCCTGTCATTTCTGCTCCAGGACCTGTTCCGTTTCGTAGAGCATTATCTGCTGCAGTCACTTGAGGCTGCATATAATCTAATTCATGTGGTGCTACAAACTTATCCAGTACCTTTGAATAGTCAAATTTAATATGTGTCATGTTTATCCTCCAATTGTTCTTTTCTTTTATGATAACGCTTTAAGAAAAAATAAGCAAGTACTTTTACTATTTTAAAACGTTTACATTTTTTATTCTATACTATTTTTCTAAATAAGCTAACCCTAGGACATAACTGATAGCAATCGTTTGCGCAAGTCAACAAATCTTAGGCCTATTGAGAAGAACAGTTTTGATTGACAAGAAAACCAATATGCTTCTTAAGATTGGATGTCAGCTGAATTCATTTCAGGTCCGTTCAAACTAGATTCACTGCTCCAATATTCATCTGCGCCTTTTAGGCTTGATTCATCAAGGGCAATAGAAAAGAGCACACAGTTCAAATCGCTTAGGGCTGCTGGATTCCTCCCCTGACCCGCTTCACGCAGAACTGTTGCTCCATTAATTAGTATAACACAAACTTTCTTTTTTGGCTAATTTTCTTTACTTTTTCCTGCGATTTCTGAAAAAGTTCTGCATAATCGCCGCACATTCTTCTTCTAAAAGGCCGCTTTCAACCTCTACGCGATGATTCAACCGCTCATCCGTCAGAATATCGTAGAGACTACCCCCAGCACCGAATTTCTGGTTTTTCGCCCCATAGATCACCTTGGGAATGCGAGCCAGACCGATAGCTCCGCTACACATGACGCAGGGCTCAATCGTGACAAAAAGCGTCGTATCTAGCAAGCGCCAGCTATTTTCCCGCTGATTGGCCTCCTCGAGCGCCATGATTTCCGCATGCATGACCGCCCGCTGCAGCTCCTCACGCGCATTATGCCCGCGTCCGATAATCTGGCCATCCTTGACCAAGACACAACCAATCGGTATTTCATCATTGGCGAGGGCAATTTCTGCCTCCTTCAGCGCCTCCCTCATAAACATTTCTTTTTCCTCTATCGTGTAGTCCATCTCTTCCCTCTTCCTTTTAGTTTCTTTGTTCATTATACCATAGGCAGCTTAGGACTCACCAAAAAAAGCCGCTGATTGGGCGACTCTTATGGGAGATTATTATGAAAAAGTTTAGGAGGTTTAAACAAAGTTAGGAGGTCTTTGTTTATGCTTCTAGTATAGCTGGCCTATCTTAAATAAAGCTTAAGCTTTTTGAATATTGATGATTTTAGCAATATCGCTAACTTCTTGGGCAATATAAGTGGCTCCGGCTTCTTCCAATTCTTCCCTGCTACCAAAGCCATAAAGGACGCCGATAGAATCAAGCTTTTGCGCTTGAGCGCCAAGCACATCGTGCTCCCTGTCTCCAATCATGATGGTATGCGCCAAATCTGTAATCTGATTTTGCTCTAAGGCATACTGGATAACATCGCATTTTTTACTACGTTTTCTATCCATGGTTGCACCAGCGACAAAATCAAAATAGTCATACAAACCAAAATGCTTGAGAATTTGAATGGAAAATTCTTCAGGTTTTGACGTAGCTACAATCAACTGTTTGCCAGCCTGCTTGAGAGAAGCCAGCAAGTCAGGGATGCCTGGATAGACCTCATTTTCATAAAGACCTTTTTCGGAAAAGTACTCATGATAGTAGTCAATGGCCTTTAAACATTCTTCCTTAGAAAATCCATAAAAGCGCTCAAAAGACTCCTGCAAGGGCGGACCGATGAAGACTCTTAATGCTTTCTTGTCTGGCACTTCGATCCCATATTTTCCTAAGGCATAGGCCACTGAGTTGGTAATCCCTAGTTCTGAATTGGTCAAGGTACCGTCTAGGTCAAATAAAATCGTTTGATACATTTTTTCCTCTTTCTGCTTTCAAAAAGAGGCTGGGACAAAAGTCCTAGCCTCTCAATTGTCTTTGGATTGTCGAGCAAGACGCAGTGGTTGAGTGGGCTCTACTACGCTGATTTCATCAGCTTTTACAGCCCTACTCAACTGTGCGGAGGTGGGACGACGAAATCGAATTCTAACGAATTACCGATTTCTGTCCCACTCTCTTGTCTTCACTTGCTTATAAACTTGACCAAACGCTTTCCAAGATATTGGTCTGCTCGCGACCTGGTCCGACTGAGAAGGTTGAAATGCGGACTCCAACCAGTTCGCTGACACGGCGAACATAATTGCGGGCATTTTCTGGCAGGTCTTCTAGGCTGCGGACACCTGTGATGTCTTCTGACCAACCTGGCAATTCCTCATAGATTGGCTTGCAACGTTTGAGCTGCTCCAGACTTGCTGGGTAATGGTCGATTCGCTCTCCATCCAAATCGTAGGCTACACAGATTTTGACTGTATCTAGACCACTCAAGACGTCAATAGAATTGAGAGAAAGGTTGGTAATTCCTGATACGCGGCGGCTGTGGCGCATCACAACGGAGTCAAACCAGCCCACACGACGCGGACGGCCCGTCGTTGTACCGTATTCATGGCCCACTTCGCGGATACGCTCGCCCACTTCATCAAACAATTCAGTTGGGAATGGTCCATCACCGACACGGCTCGTATAGGCCTTGCAGACACCAACTACCTTGTCAATCTTGCTTGGACCAACACCTGAACCGATCGTCACCCCGCCGGCAACTGGGTTAGACGAAGTTACAAATGGATAGGTACCTTGGTCAATATCCAGCATGACACCTTGTGCCCCTTCAAAAAGGACACGCTTGCCTTGATCCAGAGCGTCATTGAGGATAACAGATGTGTCAGTCACATACTGCTTGATTTGCTGACCGTATTCATAATATTCTTCAAAAATATCGTCAACGCTCATCGCTTGGCTATCGTACAATTTCTCAAAGAGGCGGTTTTTCTCAGCAAGATTCCGTTCCAAGCGCTCTCTGAAAATGTCTTTATCCAAGAGGTCAGCGATACGGATACCAACACGCGCAGCCTTGTCCATGTAGGCAGGACCGATTCCCTTGATCGTCGTTCCGATTTTATTGTCGCCTTTAGCTTCCTCTTGCAGGCGATCCAGCTCGATATGGTAAGGCAGAATGACATGGGCACGGTCTGAAATGCGTAAATTATCTGTGGTAACACCTTCTTGGTGCAGATAAGCCAACTCCTTGACCAGAGATTTAGGATTGACCACCATCCCATTTCCGATCACTGAGATTTTTTCTGGGAAGAAAATTCCTGACGGAATCAAGTGCAATTTATATTTTTTCCCGTCAATCACAATCGTATGTCCAGCATTGTCACCGCCTTGGTAGCGGGCAATCACTTCAGCATTGGCCGAAAGGAAATCCGTAATTTTCCCTTTTCCTTCATCTCCCCACTGGGTTCCTACAACAACAACTGATGTCATAATTTCGTCTGAGCTACAAGAGCTCTTCCTTTCTTAATCTACAAGGCAGGAGTTTCACCTGCAAACGTATCTTACACCTTATTATAAGAAAATTTTGAATTTTTTTCAAGATCAGGTGTCTTTTAAATTTGGATTTTCACTTTTGAAAGCGAATAATTCTTTTTGAAATTTTCTATTTTCACGAAATATATCCAACAAATGGCGATAAAAGTTCGGGAATTCATAAAAAACGTAGTGAATAGTTGTTTTCTGGCCTTTTTTATAATAGACTGAAAGTACTATACTAAGGACGGAAAAACATGATGACTATTGATCGTTTACTTGAAAAGCTAGACCCTGCAAGCCCGATCTTACAGGCGACTTTTGGACTGGAGAGAGAATCCCTGCGCGTGACAGAGGCAGGTACACTGGCTTCAACTCCCCATCCCAGTTCTCTGGGTTCTCGGAGTTTTCATCCCTATATCCAGACGGATTTTAGCGAGCAACAGCTCGAATTAATTACGCCCATCGCCTCTTCAACTCAGGAGGCCCGTCGCCTACTGGGTGCCATCACCGATGTAGCTGGGCGCTCCATTCCCCAAGATGAACTCATGTGGCCCTTGTCCATGCCTCCCCAGCTCCGAGAAGACGAGATTGAAATTGCCCACCTCGAAAATGCCTACGAACTCCATTATCGGCAAGGTTTAGCAGAAAAATACGGCAAACGGCTCCAGACCATTTCCGGCATTCATTACAATATCGAGTTAGGAAAAGATTTGATGACGGCTCTCTTTGAGGCTAGCGACTTTTCTTCCTTCAAGGATTTCAAAAATGCTCTCTATCTCAAATTGGCTCGTAATTTCCTCCGTTTCCGCTGGTTCTTGACCTATCTTTATGGTGCAGCTCCACTGGCAGAAGCTGGCTTTTACGATGAGGCGGTTGAGGCTCCTGTCCGTTCACTCCGCAATAGCCATCATGGCTACGTCAATGACGAGCATGTCCATGTGTCATTTAGCTCGCTGGAAAGCTATGTCTCAGATATCGAGGCCTATGTCGAGTCTGGCGACTTAAGTGCGGAAAAGGAATTTTACTCGCCCGTACGCTTTCGCGGGCAAAAACGAAATCGAGATTACCTAGAACAAGGCATTACTTACTTGGAACTGCGCTGTTTCGATCTCAATCCTTTCGACGTTCTGGGCATCAGTCAAAAAACCTTGGACACAGTCCATCTCTTTCTCTTGGCTCTATTGTGGCTGGATGATGTGACAGATAGTGATGCGCAGCTACAAGCGGCTCATGCTCTCAACGATGCCGTTGCTCTGGCTCACCCCTTGACGCCTCTATCTCCAGAGGCCGACAGCTCTGCTATTCTCCAAGCTATGGAAAATGTGATCCAGCATTTCAATCTCCCTGACGCCTACCGTCAATTGCTAGCGCAAGTCAGAGCTACGCTGGCTGAACCCAAGCTGACTCTGGCAGGGCAATTATTGCCTCATATTGAAAAAAATTCCCTCTCAACATTTGGACTGGCAAAAGCACGGAAATATCGAGATTACGCCTGGACTGCACCCTACGCCCTCAAGGGCTATGAAAAGATGGAGCTTTCCACTCAAATGCTGATGTTTGACGCTCTCCAGAAAGGCCTCCATCTCGAAATACTAGATGAAAATGACCAATTTCTCAAGCTCTGGCATGATCACCATGTGGAGTATGTCAAAAACGGCAATATGACCTCCAAGGATAACTATGTCATCCCTCTGGCTATGGCCAATAAAACAGTCACCAAAAAGATTTTGGCCACAGCTGATTTTCCCGTTCCGGCTGGAGCAGAGTTTTCTTCCCTGGAGGATGGACTGGCCTATTACCCTTTGATTAAGGACCGACAAATTGTCGTCAAACCCAAGTCAACCAACTTCGGACTGGGCATCTCTATCTTTCAAGAACCAGCTAGTCTGGAAGCCTACCACAAAGCCTTGGAGATTGCTTTTTCAGAAGACGCCGCCGTCTTAGTAGAGGAATTTATCGCTGGAACGGAATACCGCTTCTTTGTCTTAGACGGTCAATGTGAGGCGGTTCTCTTGCGCGTGGCCGCTAATGTGGTCGGAGACGGCCAGCATACCGTGAGAGAATTGGTTGCCATCAAAAATGACAATCCCCTGCGTGGCCGAGATCATCGGTCACCGCTTGAAATCATTGAACTGGGCGACATTGAACTGCTCATGCTGGACCAACAAGGCTATGGACCAGATGATATCCTGCCTGCTGGAGTCAAGGTTGACTTGCGGCGCAATTCCAACATTTCTACTGGCGGCGACTCGATTGATGTGACTGAAAGTATGCACCCATCTTATAAGGAACTCGCTGCGAACATGGCACGAGCTATGGGAGCTTGGGCCTGTGGCGTTGATCTAATCATCCCTGACAGCTCTGCTATTTCCACCAAGAAAAATCCCAACTGCACCTGCATTGAGCTCAACTTCAACCCCTCTATGTATATGCACACCTATTGTGCTGAGGGGCCGGGACAAAGCATCACCCCGAAAATACTGGCCAAACTTTTCCCAGAAATGGACTGATAAAACGAGAATCGCAAGGAACACCCTGCGATTTTTGCTTGTCTACTTGCTATAAACAAAGAATCTTTCGCTTTCCAAACAAGGATCGCTTTCAGAAAAGAAAGCAAAGTTCTTTCTTGATGAGGCAAGCATTCTCAATAAATCTAAAAACATATCTGAATATAGAAAATCATTGCACTCTTTATCCTTCAAAAATCAGCTTTTATGTTAAAATAGAAATATCACATTGAGAAGAAAGAGAAAGTCCATGTCGAGAAGAAGGAATAATTCGAAGCAGCAGCCGGAATGGTTTAGCTGGATTTGGATACTTGCAATTATTTTTGGTTCTGGAGTGGTAGCCAGCTACCTGATCCCCATTGCTATTTTGGGAGGTATTGGCTACGGAATCTATCGCTACCAAAAGCAGAAAAAAGTTCGTATTGAAGCTAAGCAAGCCAGCATCGGCCGCATTGAAGATTTAAAGGCAGAGATTGGTCAGGCTGACCGCCGTATTAGAGAATTGGAAAGCTACCAAGAATACGGCAAGAAGGAGGCCTATCAGACTTTAGCTCTGCAAATTCTTCCCCAGCTCTCCTATATCAAAAGTGTTGCCGACAACCTTCAAGGGGAAATCCCTGCCTCTGTCTATCAGCGCATTCAGACTAAAATTACTACTGTAACCGAGGAAATTGATAAACAACTGCAAAAGATTGAACAAGAGAAAAGACAAAAAGAAGCACAGCCGAAGAAAACTAGCCTAGAAGAGCTAGCTCCAGAATTGGTCGCTACGGTTCGCAATATTCAGATTGACCACGAGGCCATTCTGCAAAAAATCTCTCAATCCGAAAGCAACAATAAGGAAGAGCTGACTGCCATTCATCAGTCCCAGATGGAGCACTACGAAGATATTTTAGAAGGCTACCTCAAAATCAAAGCTTCTCCCAAAGATTTTTACAATGCTGAGGAGCGGCTAGCCAAGGCCAAAGCAGCCATCGAGCAGTTTGACTTGGACCTAGACGAAGCGCTGCGCCAGTTAAACGAAGCTGATTTGAGGGATTTTGACATTAGCCTGCGTATCTTAGACAAAGAAAAGCAAACAGACACTGGCTTTTAAGCTAGATAAACCAAAGGAGAAACTATGAGCCAAGAATTTAATTTTGACATTGATAAAATTGCCAACAATGCCATTAGCAAAAGCGACAAAACAACGGAAATCATCGAGGCCAACACGACTCAAGGAAATGGTCAGCTAACTTTTCTGGAAAAGCTGACTCCTGAGCAACAGAGTGCGATTACGGCTAAAGCCCCGCAGCTTGTCGATAATTTCGTATCAGACCAGAATGCCTTGCTGGACTTTGGCCAATCTGCTGTCGAAGAAGTCAATAGCACCGTCAATCGTATCTTAGCCGAGCAGAAAAAATTACAAATTCCTCAGGTAGATGAGCTCTTAAAAAACACCAACAAAGAACTCAATGGCTTTGTCGCAAAATACAAGGATGCTCAAGTAGCGGAACTAGACAAGAAGCCTAATTTCCTGGAAAAACTCTTCAAACAGAGCAAAAACACTCTTCAAGAATTCTATTTTGACTCACAAAATATTGAGCAGAAAATGGACGGCATGGCCGCAACCGTCGTCAAACAAGAAGATGTTCTGGCTCGCAACATCGTTTCTGCTGAAATGCTGATTGAGGATAATACCAAATCGATTGAAAACCTAGTCGGAGTTATTTCCTTTATCGAAGCGTCTCAGCGAGAAGCTGGTAATCGAGCGCTCAAACTGCAGGATGAAGTGGCCCAGTTAGATATGACAACTGTTGACTACCAAGTCAAATCGCAAGAATTAGCCCGAATGACAGAGGTGGTCAATACCCTAGAGCAGCAACACACTGAATATGTCAGCCGTCTCTATGTGGCTTGGGCAACCACTCCTCAAATGCGTAATCTGGTCAAGGTTTCCTCTGATATGCGCCAAAAGCTCGGAATGCTCCGCCGCAATACCATTCCAACTATGAAACTGTCTATCGCCCAGTTAGGCATCCTCCAGCAATCCATGAAGTCTGGTCAGGTAGCTGACGCTATTTCAAATGCCAACAACGCTGCCCTGCAAATGCTCGCTGAAACCAGCAAGGAAGTCATTCCTCAGCTGGAGCGGATTTCCCAAAGCCCTACTATCGCTGTTGAGTCTGTCACTAAGCTGGCAGAAAGCCTCGTCGCTCAAAACCAAGGTATTATCGAAGCCATTGATAAAGGACGAGAAAAACGTGCTCTGCTAGAAGCTACCGTTATCCAGTCTGCAGAAACTATCAACAACTCTGTCAAACTGCGTGATCAAAAGATTATCCAAGCCCTGCTGGATCAAGGCAAGGAAGCCCAGAAAGAATTAACTTCAGAATAAGCCAAAGAGCCATCCAGGCTCTTTCAACTCGTAGACAAACGTCAAAACTGATGTTTGTCTTTTTATATTCTCCAAATTTTTTAGTCAAGAAGACAAAAATACACTCAACTCTTATGAAGAATTAAGTGCATTTTTTGAAAAAGTATATTTCTTTACAGACTTTTGACTGCTGCAATGGCTGCATCATAATCTGGCTCGGTATTGATATTGTCCACATATTCAGCGTAGGTCACAGTGTTATCTTCATCCAGAACTAGAACTGCGCGGGCTAAAAGGTGCCATTCATTGATGAGGACGGCATAGTCGCGACCGAAAGAATGGTCAAAGTAGTCTGATAGCATAACGGCATTTTCGATGCCTTCAGCAGCACACCATTTTCCTTGAGCGAAAGGCAAATCAACTGAAACCGTGATTACAACAGTATTGTCCAAATCAGCGAGTTCTTGATTGAAACGGCGAGTCTGAGTTGAGCAGACACCAGTATCGATAGACGGTACGATGCTGAGGACTTTCTTTTTGCCAGCAAAGTCAGCCAGAGTTTTCTTTGAAAGGTCAGTAGCTGTCAGGCTAAAATCGTGGGCCGTATCGCCGACTTGAAGTTGCTGACCTGTAAAAGTTACAGGATTTCCGAGAAAGGTTGTCATTAAAAGTCTCCATTCATGTTTGATAGCTCCATTGTACTGCGAATTGTGACTTTTTTCGAATAATTTGACCGAAAATTTGAGATCGACTCCATGTGAAACTTGTTCTTCAGAAATAAAGAGGTTAGGATTTTATCTTCCCAACCTCTTATTATTATTTAGACAGACCTTCTGCGATCTTTTCTAAGTTGTATTTCATCATGCTGTAGTAGCTATCTCCTTCTTCTCCTTTTTCTGCAACAGAGTCAGTAAAGATTTTAGCGTAGATTGGGATGTTAGTGTCTTTGGAAACTGTCTTCATCGGACGGTCGTCTACACTTGATTCCACAAAGAGAGATGGCACTTTCGTCTTGCGCAATTTTTCAACCAAGCTTTTAATTTGGTCTGGAGTCCCTTCTTCTTCAGTGTTGATTTCCCAAATGTAGGCTGATGGCACATTGTAGGCCTTAGAGAAGTACTTGAAGCAGCCTTCGCTGGTTACAATCATTTTCTTTTCTTCAGGAATGTTGTTGAATTTCTCTTTGGCTTCCTTGTCCAAATTACTTAGTTTTTCCACATAAGCTTTAAGATTTTTCTCATAAGTTTCTTTATTAGCTGGGTCTTTTTCGCTCAAACGTTTGGCAATATTTTGAGCATAGATGATACCATTTTCCAAGTTGAGCCAAGCATGAGGGTCTTCCTTCCCTTTTTCACTTTGGCCTTCCAAGTAAATCACGTCCACGCCTTCGCTGACAGCATAATAGTCCTTGTTTTCTTTCTTCTTAGCATTTTCTACTAATTTTGTGAACCAAGCATTACCACCTGTTTCTAGGTTGATCCCATTGTAGAAGATCAGATCCGCTTGGGAAGTCTTTTTGACATCTTCAGGCAGAGGCTCGTATTCATGTGGGTCTTGACCGACAGGCACGATACTGTGCAAATTGATCTTATCGCCAGCGATATTCTTTGTAATATCCGCAATAATCGAGTTGGTCGCAACAACATTCAATTTTGAAGAACCAGTCTCGGTACTGCTTTTTTGACTAGAGCAGGCTGCTAGGCCGACAAAAGCCAGCAAAAGCAGAACTAAGAAACGACATTTTTTCATTGGAAATCCTCCATAAATATATTATTTTACTTTTCTTTTTAAATACCGCTGCTTTGGTGCGATAAAAAATGAAACCAAAAAGATCAGGGCAGAGGTTAGAACGATACTAGAACCTGCTGCAACATTAAAACTATAACCGATGAAGAGACCTAAAACAGATGCACCAGCCCCCAAGGCAGATGACAATAAAATCATGGTCTTGAGACTCTTGGCATAGAGATAGGCTGTCGCAGCTGGTGTAATCAGCATGGCCACAATCAGAATCGTTCCGACACTTTGCATGGCTGTGACAGATACCAGAGTCAAGAGAATCATCAGTAAATAGTGGTAAAAATTCACCTTCATTCCCATAGCTTGGGCTAAGAGCGGGTCAAAGGAGGTCAGCAAAAGTTGCTTGAAGAAAATACTAATGAGCAGTAGCACTAAAATACCCACGCCAATACTAATCCACATATCAAGGTCCTGTACCGCCAAGATATTCCCAAAGAGAATATGGAAGAGGTCGGTCGAACTCTTGGCAACGCTAATCAAAATGATCCCCAGAGCCAGGAAGGAAGAAAAAGTAATCCCGATAGCCGTGTCACTTTTTATAATAGAATTGCCCTTGATGTAGGTGATAATGATGGAAGCTAGTAAACCAAAGGTAATGGCACCGATGAAGAAATTAATCCCCAAAATATAAGACAGAGCCACACCGGGCAGCACCGCGTGAGAGATGGCATCCCCCATGAGTGACATGCCCCGCAGAATGATAAAGCATCCAACGGCACCGGCCACCACTCCAATCACAACAGCTGTAATCAAAGCATTTTGCAGGAAATGAAAGTCATGTAAGCCTTGAATAAATTCCTGAATCATCCTAGGCACCTCCATTCATAAAGAGCTGAGAGCCGTAGGTCTTCTGCATATTTTCTTTGGTGAAGGTGCTCTCAGTTGATCCGAAAGCGACGACTCTTTTATTAAGTAGCAAGACCTGATCAAAATAAGCGACCACCTTGCTCAAGTCATGGTGGACAATCAAAATCGTCTTCCCGTCTTTTCTTAGCTGGCGGAGAGTCGCCATGATAATCTCTTCGCTGACCGAGTCAATCCCAACAAAAGGCTCATCTAGGAAAATATAGTCCGCCTCCTGAACCAAGCAACGGGCAATCAGGACCCGTTGGAATTGCCCACCAGACAACTGGCTAATCTGCCGCTCAGCAAAATCTTCTAAACCAACGATTTTCAAAGCCCGAGCAACCTTTTCCCAGTCAGACGCTTTGAGGCGTTGAAAGAGCTTGATCTTAGGATACAAACCCAGAGACACACACTCCTTGACCTTGATAGGAAAATTATAATCAATGTGAATTTTTTGCTCTACATAAGCAATCTCGCTTAATTCTTGCTTCATGGGTTTTCTGTCTAGAAAGGTCTGCCCCTCACTCTCAACAATTCCTAACATACCTTTTATGAGAGTTGACTTTCCAGCCCCGTTTGGTCCGATAATCCCTGTGATAGTCGGCCCTTTTATGGTTAAAGAAGTTGGTTCTAAGGCCAGCTGGCCTTGATAACTGACACTTAAATTTTTCATTTCAATCATTGTTACACCTCTTTTGTTTTAATATACATTAAAATGAAAATTAAGTCAAGTTAATTTTTAAAAAATCCTTAAAATCAATATAGGAAATATTTGAAAAAAGGAACTAATTTTGATAAGGTTATATCAAAAGCATGAAAGCGAGAATAAGATGACACGTTTACAAGATGATTTTTATGATGCCATTAACGGTGAATGGGCCAAAACAGCGGTTATCCCAGATGATAAGCCTGTAACTGGTGGTTTTACAGATCTGTCAGATGAGATTGAAAAGCTGATGCTCTCCACTACTGATCAATGGCTGCGGGGTGAGGAAGTTCCTGATGATACTATTTTGCAAAACTTTATCAAGTACCATCGTTTAGCTGCTGACTATGACAAGCGGGAAGAACTCGGTGTCAAGCCTGTTTTGCCTTTGATTGCGGAATACCAAGCACTCAACTCCTTTGCAGAATTTACCACAAAAATTGCCGAGTTTGAGCTGGCTGGCAAGCCCAATTTCTTTCCTTTCGGTGTGGCACCTGACTTTATGGACGCCCGTATCAATGTCCTTTGGGCAGATGCGCCAGGTACTATTCTCCCAGACACAACCTACTATGCCGAAGGCCAGCCTCAAAAGGATAAGCTCTTGAAGAAATGGCGCGAATCTTCCGAAGCTTTACTACAAAAATTCGAATTTTCAGCAGAAGAAATCCAAGATTTGCTGGATAAGGTTTTAGAACTGGATGCTCGAATTGCCAAAGTTGTTCTGTCACGGGAGGAAAGCTCAGAATATGCCAAGCTTTACCACCCTTACAAGTGGGAAGACTTCAAAGCCTTAGCACCGAATCTACCTTTAGATGCTATCTTCACCCAACTCATCGGGCAAATTCCTGACCAGATTATCGTACCAGAGGAGCGTTTCTGGCAGGCTGCCGACAAATTCTACTGTGAAGAGACTTGGCCTCTGCTCAAGGCCGTGCTTATCTTTAACGCTATCGCGTCAGCTGAAGCCTACTTGACTGACGAAATCCGTGTCCTAGCAGGCGCTTATCGTCGTGCCCTATCTGGAACACCTCAAGCTCAAGACAAGAAAAAAGCTGCCTTTTACCTAGCTCAAGCGCCTTTCAATCAAGCCATCGGGCTCTGGTATGCTGGACAAAAATTCTCCCCAGAAGCCAAGGCCGATGTCGAGCAAAAAGTAGCCAACATGATCCAAGTCTACAAGGAACGCCTCGCAAGCAATGACTGGCTGACACCAGAAACACGGGACAAGGCTATTGTCAAACTCAATGTCATCAAGCCTTATATCGGCTACCCAGAGGAGCTACCTGAGCGCTACGCGGACAAGCTTGTGGATGAAAATCTCAGCCTCTTCGAAAATGCTCAAAAGCTTCGACAAGTAGAAATTAAGTATGGTTGGAGCAAGTGGAACCAGCCAGTGGATTACAAAGAATGGGGAATGCCTGCCCATATGGTCAATGCCTACTACAATCCTCAGAAAAACCTGATTGTCTTTCCAGCGGCTATCTTGCAGGCACCATTCTATGACCTGCACCAGTCCTCTTCAGCCAATTATGGCGGTATCGGAGCGGTTATTGCTCATGAAATTTCTCATGCTTTTGATACCAACGGCGCTTCCTTTGATGAAAACGGCAGCCTCAACAACTGGTGGACAGAGCATGACTACCAAGCCTTTACCGAGCGGACTCAGAAAGTCATTGACCAGTTCGAAGGTCTAGATTCCTACGGTGCCAAGGTCAATGGCAAGCTGACCGTTTCAGAAAACGTAGCGGACTTGGGCGGTATTGCAGCGGCTCTCGAAGCAGCCAAGAAAGAAACTGACTTCTCTGCGGAGGAATTCTTCACCAACTTTGCCCGTATCTGGCGGATGAAGGGACGCGAAGAGTACATGAAGCTCTTGGCCAGCGTGGATGTCCATGCACCCGCTAAACTTCGGACCAATGTCCAGCTGCCTAACTTTGACGACTTCTTTACGACCTTTGATGTCCAAGAAGGAGACGGTATGTGGCGGAGTCCAGAAGAGCGCGTGGTGATTTGGTAAAGGACTTCAATAACATTTAATCAATCACAAAAAACCTGCTCAGGAAGGGCATTAGAGCCTTCCCGAACAGGTTTTTATAGTTCTTTGATTTCTTTCATATAGCCGGCCGTGATGATACCAGCGGGCAGAGCCACAATGGCGATTCCTAAAAAGGAGGAAATCATAGTAATAATTTTTCCAGTCGTTGAAACTGCATAAATATCACCATAACCAACTGTCGTCAGGGAAATGGTTGCCCAGTAGAGGGCGTCAAAAAAATTAGGAAATGTACTGGGCTCGACATTAAAAATGATAAGGGCAGAGATGAAGATATAGCCAAGAGCCAAAAGACCCACGATAATCAAACTGTCCTTCTGCTTTTTTAAGACATTGGTCAATATTTGAACATTTTTAGAATAGCGAATAAACTTAAAGACCCGCAAGATACGAAGCATGCGCAAAATCTTAAAGAGCCGCAAACTATTATTTAACAAAAAGAGAGAAGGCAAAATGCAGAGCAGATCAGCTAGCGCCATAAAGGTGAAAGGATAAAGTAGAAAAGAAAGCTTACCTTTTTCCAATTTATAATCGGCCGTTAGAAGTCGAAGAACGTAGTCAATAATAAAAATAACCGTTGACACAAAATCCAACCACATGAAGATTCCTGTGTGACTTTTTGTGGTCAGGGGGATCAAGCTGACAATAATAGTCGGGAACATAAAGACATCATAAGCTTTTTCAATCGCATTTCCCTTTTGATGGGGCTCAATAATCTGAAATAAAGTCTTCCTTGTCATCCTCAACCTCACTTTTTTAAACTTGCTTTAATTCTATCTGTTTTTTAAATAAGTCAAGGTCAAGCCGCAAAGATTTTCCTCATTCTCCTTCGTCGGTTGCTTTCAAAATCCCTTGAAAATGGTATAATAGATAGAAACGTGTCTAGAACACGGAAAAGATCGTTGGAGAGTAAATGATTATGGCAACTTACAATCACAAAGAAATCGAGCCCAAGTGGCAGAAATACTGGGCTGAGCATCACACATTCAAGACAGGTACGGACAAGGGCAAGCCTAACTTTTATGCGCTGGACATGTTTCCTTACCCATCAGGAGCTGGTTTGCACGTAGGACACCCTGAAGGCTACACAGCGACAGATATCCTCAGCCGCTACAAGCGAGCTCAGGGCTATAACGTCCTTCATCCTATGGGCTGGGATGCCTTTGGTTTGCCGGCTGAGCAATACGCTATGGATACAGGCAATGACCCAGCTGACTTTACAGCGGAGAACATTGCTAACTTCAAACGTCAAATCAATGCGCTTGGTTTTTCTTACGACTGGGATCGGGAAGTCAATACCACTGACCCCAACTACTACAAGTGGACTCAGTGGATTTTTACCAAGCTTTACGAAAAAGGCCTGGCTTATGAAGCTGAAGTGCCAGTAAACTGGGTTGAAGAGCTGGGAACGGCTATCGCTAATGAGGAAGTTCTGCCAGACGGCACATCTGAGCGCGGTGGCTATCCAGTCGTCCGCAAGCCCATGCGTCAGTGGATGCTGAAAATCACAGCCTATGCAGAACGTTTGCTCAATGACTTAGAGGAGCTGGATTGGCCTGAGTCTATCAAGGACATGCAGCGCAACTGGATCGGCAAATCAACCGGTGCCAATGTAACCTTCAAGATTAAGGACACAGACAAGGACTTCACCGTCTTTACCACTCGTCCGGACACCCTTTTTGGTGCAACCTATGCTGTTTTGGCTCCAGAGCATGCGCTCGTTGATGCCATTACAAGTGCCGAACAAGCCCAAGCAGTTGCAGACTACAAACACGCAGCCAGCCTCAAATCAGACCTAGCTCGGACTGATTTGGCTAAGGAGAAAACTGGTGTCTGGACAGGAGCTTATGCCATAAATCCTGTCAATGGCAAGGAAATCCCAATCTGGATTGCCGACTATGTGCTTGCAAGCTACGGAACAGGAGCTATCATGGCCGTTCCTGCACACGATGAGCGCGACTGGGAGTTTGCTAAGCAGTTTGATTTGGAGATTATTCCAGTTCTAGAGGGCGGCAATGTTGCTGAAGCTGCTTATACAGAAGACGGGCCGCACATTAACTCTGGCTTCCTAGATGGCTTGGACAAGGCTGCTGCTATTGAGAAGATGGTAGCTTGGCTGGAAGCAGAAGGTGTCGGAAATGAGAAAGTCACCTATCGCCTGCGCGACTGGCTCTTTAGCCGTCAGCGCTACTGGGGTGAGCCAATTCCAATCATTCATTGGGAAGATGGTACTTCAACGGCTGTTCCTGAAAATGAATTGCCGCTAGTCTTGCCTGTAACCAAGGATATCCGCCCTTCTGGTACTGGTGAAAGCCCTCTGGCCAATCTGACTGACTGGCTGGAAGTGACTCGCGAAGACGGTCTCAAAGGACGCCGCGAAACCAATACCATGCCTCAATGGGCTGGTTCTAGCTGGTATTACCTGCGTTACATTGACCCCCACAACAATGAGAAATTAGCAGACGAAGATCTGCTCAAGGCTTGGTTGCCAGTTGATATTTATATCGGTGGCGCGGAGCACGCGGTGCTCCACCTCCTCTACGCTCGTTTCTGGCATAAATTCCTCTATGATATCGGAGTGGTGCCGACCAAGGAGCCTTTCCAAAAGCTCTTTAACCAAGGGATGATTCTGGGTACTAGCTACCGTGATCACCGCGGAGCTCTTGTGGCGACAGATAAGGTGGAAAAACGTGATGGTTCTTTCTTCAACATCGAAACGGGAGAAGAACTGGAGCAAGCACCAGCCAAGATGTCTAAATCTCTGAAGAATGTGGTCAACCCAGACGATGTGGTAGAGCAATATGGTGCTGATACGCTTCGTGTCTATGAAATGTTCATGGGGCCGCTGGATGCATCCATCGCTTGGTCAGAAGAAGGTCTGGAAGGTAGCCGCAAGTTCCTAGATCGTGTCTACCGTTTGATTACAAGCAAGGAAATCGCTTCGGATAACAATGGTGCTCTCGACAAGGTATACAACGAAACAGTCAAGTCTGTCACAGAGCAGATTGAGGAGCTCAAGTTTAACACAGCTATTGCCCAGCTCATGATCTTTGTCAATGCGGCCAACAAGGAAGAAAAACTCTATGTCGAATATGCTAAAGGTTTCATTCAATTGCTGGCGCCTTTTGCACCGCACTTGGCTGAAGAACTCTGGCAGGCAGTAGCTCAAACTGGCAAGAGCATTTCCTACGTAGCTTGGCCAACTTATGACGAAAGCAAGCTGGTTGAGGCAGAGGTCGAAATCGTCGTTCAAATCAAGGGTAAAGTTCGTGCTAAGCTTGTCGTAGCCAAAGACCTGAGCCGTGAGGAGCTGCAGGAAATCGCTCTAGCAGATGAGAAAATCAAGTCTGGAATCGCTGGTAAAGAAGTTGTGAAAGTCATCACTGTGCCGAATAAACTGGTTAATATTGTAGTGAAATAATTAGTTTGATTTAGCATTATAGTAATTATAAAAAAAGAGGCTGGGACAAAAATCCTAGCCTCTCTATTGTCTTTGGATTGTCGAGCAAGTCGCAGTGGTCGAGTGGGCTCTACTAGGCTGATTTCATCAGCTTTTACAGCCCTACGCAACTGTGCGGAGGTGGGACGACGAAATCGAATTCTAACGAATTACCGATTTCTGTCCCACTCTCTTTTTTAATAGGAATTTTCCCTTAAATCATCGGACTTTTCTCATTTTCCCACTTTCACTTGCTATCCTCATTCTTTTTATTTATAATTATTATAAATAAAGAGAAAAGAGAAAAGTTTCAGAATGGAAGAACATGAGATTGACAAAAATTTTAGCGGACGCCTGAATATTTTGCGGGCTGGAGTTTTGGGGGCCAACGACGGTATTATTTCTATCGCAGGGGTGGTCATCGGGGTGGCCAGTGCGACGGAAGATGTTTGGATTATCTTTCTGTCTGGTCTGGCTGCTGTCTTTGCAGGCGCCTTTTCTATGGCTGGCGGGGAGTACGTATCCGTCTCCACTCAGAAAGACACTGAGGAGGCTGCAGTGGCTAGAGAGCGAGAACTCTTAGAAAACCGATATCGCCAGACAGTCCCTCTACGCCTCCTACGTCCAAAATGGTGAGTGCGAGACTTCTGCCCAACTCTTGACCAATCGCGCCTTCTTGCAGGATCCGCTCAAGGCCTTGGTGGAGGAAAAGTACGGCATTGAGGTCGAAGAATTCACCAATCCTTGGCATGCAGCCATATCCAACTTTCTAGCCTTTGCCATAGGTGCAATTTCCCCTATGCTGACCATCGTTCTGCTTCCGGCTACCTATCGGATTCCAGCGACCGTCCTTGTTGTAGCTCTTTCCCTCTTGGGAACTGGCTATACTAGTGCAAAATTGAGACAGGCACCCATTAAAAATGCCATGATCCGTAACTTCACTATCGGATTTTTGACCATGACTGTCACCTATCTCGTAGGCCAGTTCTTCTCAATTTAAAAGAAAAACTATTCAGGCCAGCATAATAAAAAGATTGAAAAGAAATGATTTCTCTTCAATCTTTTTTTGTTATAAACTTAGATTAGTTTTGGCCAAGAGCAGCTGCCATTGTTGCTGCAACTTCTGATTCGAAGTCGTTAGCTGCTTTTTCAATACCTTCACCAACTTCAAAGCGAACAAACTCAACTACTGAAGCATTCACTGAATCAAGGTAGGCTTCAACTGTCTTGCTGTCATCCATGATGTAAACTTGTGCAAGAAGTGTGTAAGCTTGGTCAACTTTAGTGTTGTCAAGCAAGAAGCGATCCATTTTACCTGGGATGATCTTGTCCCAGATCTTTTCTGGTTTGCCTTCAGCAGCCAACTCAGCTTTGATGTCAGCTTCAGCTTGTGCAATCACTTCGTCAGTCAACTGAGCTTTTGAACCATATTTCAAGTGTGGAAGTGCTGGCTTGTCAACCATAGCGCGGCTTTCATTGTCTTGATCGATAGCGTGGTTCAATTGTGCCAATTCATCTTTAACAAATTGCTCATCCAATTCTTTGTATGAAAGAACAGTTGGTTTCATCGCTGCGATATGCATAGAAATTTGTTTCGCAAGAGCGTCATCGCCACCGTCAATCACTGAAACAACACCAATACGGCCACCATTGTGTTGGTATGCGCCGAAGTGTTGAGCATCAGTCTTTTCAATCAAAGCAAAACGACGGAATGAGATTTTTTCTCCGATAGTCGCAGTTGCAGATACGTATGCAGCTTCAAGAGTTTCACCTGAAGGCATTGTCAATGCAAATGCTTCTTCGTTGTTAGCTGGCTTGCCTTCTGCGATAACTTTTGCAGCAGCATTTACCAATTCAACGAATTGAGCGTTTTTCGCAACAAAGTCAGTTTCAGCGTTGACTTCAACGATAGCTGCAACGTTACCATCTACGTAAACGCCTGTTAAACCTTCAGCGGCAACACGATCAGCTTTCTTAGCTGCTTTTGCCATACCTTTTTCGCGAAGCAATTCAATCGCTTTTTCGATGTCACCATCTGTTTCAACCAATGCTTTCTTAGCGTCCATGACACCAGCACCAGATTTTTCGCGCAATTCTTTTACAAGCTTAGCTGTAATTTCTGCCATTTTTCTTCTCCTATGTTTACTATTTTTAAATAAAGGGGCCGGGCTGAGCCCCGCCCCTTTAGGTTAATTGACTTATGAAAATTATGCGTTGTCGCCTTCTACAACTTCAACGATTTCTTCGATTGAGTCTGCTTGAGTTTCAGTTGCAGCAAATTCTGCTTCAACAGTCGCTACAGCGTCCTCACCTTGACGACCTTCGATAACAGCGTCAGCCATTTTCGCAGTGATCAATTTAACGGCACGGATAGCGTCGTCGTTAGCAGGGATAATCACATCGATATCGTCTGGATCAGTGTTTGTGTCAACCATCGCAACTACTGGAATACCAAGTTTCTTAGCTTCCTTAACAGCGATTTGCTCTTTATGAGGGTCAACGATGTACATTACATCTGGGATGCGAGGCATATCTTCGATACCACCCAAGAATTTTTCAAGACGAGCACGTTGTTTGTTCAAAAGTGCTACTTCTTTCTTAGGAAGAACTTCGAAGATTCCTTCTTCTTCCATACGCTTGATTTCTTTCAAACGAGCAACACGTTTTTGGATAGTTGTCCAGTTTGTAAGAGTTCCACCCAACCAACGGTGGTTGATGTAGTATTGACCAGCTCGTTCTGCTTCTTCTTTTACAGCTTCAGCAGCTTGCTTTTTAGTACCAACAAACAAGATAACTGCATCGTTTGCAGCTGCATCACGCATGAAGTCATAAGCTTGATCTGCGTATTTTACAGTTTGTTGAAGGTCGATAACGTGGATACCGTTACGCTCAGTGAAGATGTACTTAGCCATCTTAGGGTTCCAGCGACGAGTTTGGTGACCAAAGTGAACACCAGCCTCAAGAAGTTGTTTCATTGAAATTACTGCCATGAGTAAATTCTCCTTTTTGTTTTTTCCTCTTTTAGATTTCAGCTCGCAGAGCTACCAATCGGCAACGGCTCCACAATTCATCTAGAATGAGTATTTCTGCCGTTTAAACGGCATCTACAATCATATCAAATTTTCTAGCTTTTGACAAGTCTTTAGACACTATTTTCTCGCTTTGATTCAGCCCATCTGCTAGCTATCCTTCAAGAAATTCTCACTTAAGTCGGGTCAGGCTCTTGACGAACAGGCCGTTTTAAGGTAGAATAGTAAGAGTTGTGGCGGTATAGCCAAGTGGTAAGGCACGGCTCTGCAAAAGCTTGATCGTCGGTTCAAATCCGTCTACCGCCTTTTTTATCGGTTTAAATCCGACTTTATACTAACCAAGAGGCTGGGACAAAAGTCCTAGCCTCTCAATTGTCTTTGGATTGTCGAGCAAGACGCAGTGGTTGAGTGGGCNCTACTACGCTGATTTCATCAGCTTTTACAACCCTACTCAACTGTGCGGAGGTGGGACGACGAAATCGAATTCTAACGAATTACCGATTTCTGTCCCACTCTCTTTTTTGTTTGTCTTTTTTACGTCATTGGTCAAGTTTAATGAATTTCAATGAGACCAGAATGACCAGCTTTTATCTAAAATCTCAGCGCTGCTAACAAAAGAAGAGAGGAAAATGCTTTCCGACTCCTTTTCATGCATTCAAAAATTATAATTCAGCAATTTGGCTGAGGTTGACTTCTGCAACCGTGTCATTTCCAAACATAGAGATAATCATCTTGACCTTATTATTGTCAATTTCCGTGATTTTGCCAGTATAGTTAGCAAAGGCACCGTCAATGATGCGAACTGTATCGCCCACCTTGACATCCAAGTCAAATTCTTGAACCGTTTGTCCCATAGAAATCAGAATGCTGCGGATTTCTTCTTCCAAGAGCGGAGTTGGTTTCGAACGATTTCCGTGTGAACCTACAAATCCAGTTACGTTTGGTGTATTCCGCACGACAAACCAAGCTTCGTCCGTCATGACCATCTCAACCAATACATAACCTGGGAAACGGTTTTCTTCTACTTCCTTGCTCTTGCCGTTTTTCTCTACTTGTACGGTCTGAGTAGGAATTTCCACGCGCAGGATATTTTCCAGCATATTATAGGTCTGAGCACGTTGCAAGAGATTTTCCTTTACCTTATTTTCATAGCCTGAGTAGGTTTGCAGTACAAACCAGCCTTTATCAAAACTGTCCATGTTTTGTCCTTTCCTAAATAAAAAAGCCTAGGGCTTCTGCTTGATATCTAGCCTTATTATACCATAAAATCTAAAATTACAAAGCATTTTGGTAAATATTTTACAGACAAATGAGAGTGGGACAGAAATCGGTAATTTGTTAGAATTCGATTTCGTCGTCCCACCTCCGCACAGTTGAGTAGGGCTGTAAAAGCTGATGAAATCAGCGTAGTAGNGCCCACTCAACCACTGCGTCTTGCTCGACAATCCAAAGACAATTGAGAGGCTAGGACTTTTGTCCCAGCCTCATCTTTCTTATGAAAACATGTTGATTATGCGGAAGAGACCGCTGGCAACTACCTTATCAAAAATATAGATGACAACAGCAAAGAATGCTGTGTATTCCATGACGGAAAGGAAATCAGTCCATCTTTCTTTACGGGTAGGCCAAGTTGTATCTCGTAGCAAAACGAAAACATCTTTAATGAATTTCACAACTATCTCCTATCTGGTTTCTTTATGCAGCGTATATTTACTGCAGTGTTTACAATATTTATTCACTTCTAGACGCGTAGGTTTTGGAGTGCTACTAAGTTTGATTGAGTAGTTTCGTGACCCACAAACTGTACACGCTAGACTCGCTTTTTTTAATGCCATGACGCCTCCATTCCCCTTATTATAGCAGTTTTCTACTTCTTTGACAAGCTGTTTGGATGATTAATGGAACCAGCCAGTAATGGTATCCCATAGATTTTTGGCTTTCTCAGTAATTCCAGACTCATCGATAGCTTTCTTGGCATCATCTACCAGGTTTTGGGCACGCTCCTGGACATCTTTCAGGAAGTCTTTATTTTCGCTAGTCGTATTCGTTTGACCAGTACCGTAGGTATCGACTGGGGAAATTCCATTTTCAGCATAAGCATTTTTCTCACCAGAGAAGGACGTTCCTTCTGTATAAGGCAGGATGGTGTTGGCGACATTGCGGAAAATAGCCGAAGCTTCATTGGCACTTGTACCAGTCAGATAGTGAGTCTCATCCGTCTTAGGGAAGCCCAGCCATTGGCTGATAACCACATCTGGTGTGTAGCCGATGACCCACTGGTCTCCTGACAGATCAGGGTTAAAGTCAGTCTCTGTTGTTCCTGTCTTTCCAGCCATTGTATAGCCATACGGAGCTGCATAGACTCCCGTTCCGTTTGAGAAAGTTCCCAGCATCATGCTGGTCATCTTTTCTGTGGTTGAGCGATTGAGAACGCGGGTAGAAGTCTGCCGGTGGGTTTTGACAACCTGACCACTAGCATTTTCTATCTTGGTGATAAGATGGGCGTCATTCATAACTCCATCATTCGCAAAGACTGAATAGGCTTGGGCCATCTGAAGTGGATTGGTCGTCACGCCGCTTCCCAAAGCCACACCTAGATTCTGTTCTACCTTATCCATATTAAGACCAAACTTTTTGCCGTACTCAAAGGCCTTGTTCACGCCTAATTCATCCACTGTTGAAACCGCGGGAATATTGAGGGATTCAGCCAAGGCTTGATACATTGGAACCGTCGGTGAACTTTGGATATTGCCATAGTTATTAACTTTATAATCACCAAAAACTGTCCGACTATTATCTAGTTCCTTATCCGTTGACCAACCGGCTGCTATTGCTGGGCTGTAGGCCACCAAAGGCTTGATGGTCGATCCTGGACTGCGAGCAGACTGAGTCGCGTAGTTGAAAGTCCGAAAAGCAGAGCCATCAGCACTGTTGACACGGCCAACCAGAGCCCGAACACCACCCGTCTTAGGATCTAGCGCTACGCTTCCTGACTCGGCCCGCGTCCCGTCTTCAGCCAGTGGGAAGAGATCGACATTGCTATAAATAACCTGCATGCTGGCTTGGTAATTTTGGTCCAATTCGGTGTAAATCCGATAGCCGTTGTTGACGATTTCTTCTTCCGTCAGACCGTAATCATTGACCGCTTCATTGATCACCGCATCAAAATAAGACGGGTAGCGATAGTCTTCTGACTTGCCTTCGTAGGCATCGACTAGCTGGCCTCCAATGCCAACCGTCGCAGCCTGATCCGCCGTCGCCTGATCAATGTAACCTGCCGCCACCATATTTTGAAGAACGGTGTTACGACGGTTGGTCGCATTCTCAATCGAATACAGGGGATTATATAGCTCTGGTCCTTTGAGCATACCAGCTAGAACCGCTGATTGATCTAAACTGAGCTGGCTGGCAGATACACCAAAATATTTCTTGCTGGCATCTTCCACTCCCCAAACGCCATTTCCAAAATAAGAGTTATTGAGGTACATGGTCAGGATTTCCTGCTTGCTGTATTTTTTGTTAATTTCTAAAGCTAGGAAAAATTCCTTAGCCTTCCGCTCAATTGTCTGATCTTGAGAGAGATAGGCATTCTTGGCCAGCTGCTGCGTGATGGTCGAACCACCACCCGAACGCCCCGCAGTCAAAATGGCTAGAAAGAAGCGACTATAGTTAATCCCGCCATTCTTATAAAAGGATCGGTCTTCTGTCGCAATCACAGCGTTCTGCAAGTCCTGACTAATCGCATCCAATTCGACATAGGTTCCCTTTTGCCCAGACAAGCTGCCCGCTTCATTTCCATCCTTATCATAGATCAAGGTCGTGGCTTTAAGAGCATTCTGCAAGTCTTTGACATTGGTCGTCTTAGCTACATAAAAAAGATAGCCACCAACTACCAGACCAAAGGTCAAGCCGAGAATCAAGAATATCTTGGTCAGATGAAACCTGCGCCAAAAGCGACGGAAAGGATGTTGAGACAGGGGCTTCTTCCGACTCTTGCCTGAGCGACTGTATCTAGGTTCAGGCGTCTCGCCCTCCAGCTCCTCAGCAACCTTCTTCTGAGGATGATCCATTTTAAACATATTGACTAATTTTTCAAATATATCATTTAATTTCTTCATAAAACATATTTTATCACCTTATCCATGCAGACACAAGGCACGACTCCGCTACTTTCTACTCCTTTTAGCTTTCTTTAAGGAAATAACAGATCTGCTTTCCTCTTTCCAACGAAGCATTTCCAAATGGGCTAGTTTTTGCTACAATGAAAACATGAAATTTACTATTACCATCCCCACAAGCCTGCCTCCGATGACTGTCAAAGAACTGCTAGAAGAGCAGCTGCTCATCCCACGAAAGATTCGTCACTTTCTCCGAACCAAGAAACACATTTTGGTCAACGGTGAGTCCATCCATTGGCAAACTTTGGTCAAGCCTGGTGACAGCATTCAACTGACCTTTGACAAAGAGGATTATCCAGAAAAAGAACTCCCCGCTGGTCAGCCTCATCTGGTCGAGGAGCTCTACCAGGACGAGCATCTCATCATCGTCAACAAGCCAAACGGCATGAAAAGTCACGGAAATGAACCGACAGAGGTCGCTCTGCTCAACCATGTGTCAAGCTATGTCGGACAGACCTGCTATGTCGTCCACCGACTGGATAAAGAAACAAGCGGCGCCATCCTGTTTGCTAAAAATCCCTTTGTCCTCCCCATTCTCAACCGACTCTTGGAAAACAAAGAAATCGCCCGCGAATATTGGGCCCTTGCTCAAGGAAAATTTCCCAGCAAAACTATCGTCTATAAAGATAAAATCGGACGCGATCGCCATGACCGAAGGAAACGACTCGTTGATCCGAAAAAGGGCCTCTACGCTGAAACTCATGTGACCCGACTCAAGGACTTTGGCAACACGACTCTGGTCAAATGTCAATTGAAAACCGGACGGACTCATCAAATCCGCGTCCATCTCGCCCATCACGGCCATCCTATCGTCGGTGACCCCCTCTACCATCCTCAGCCCCAAGGTCGCCTCATGCTCCATGCCCACCGCTTGACATTGACTCATCCATTCACCCTAGAAACCATCAGCGTAGAAGCACCATCAGAGAGTTTTGAAGCAGAAATCAAACGGCACAAAAGCAAGACTAAAAAAGGATAGCTTGCCTGATTTCCGAGGCTCCAAGGCTAGCACTCCACATCGACAACTAGCCACAATTCTTTCAAAAAACAGATTTTCCCCAAAAAGACGATTCCCTACCGGACATCGTCTTTTTCTTCTCCTCTATCTAGCAACTTAGCATGCCAGATATCAACAAGCAGCAATCTTATCTTGATAGGTCATCTGCCTTATGCCAAATTGCTCCCCAGTCCATCTTTGACTACTAGCACCTCCACCTCGTTTTGAATCATCCTATCTGACCAGAGAATAATCACAAAGCCACAAGAAAAAGCTCAGCCTAGCCGAGCTTTTGATTATTGATTTTTAAAACGTTCTACATCACGCGCAATGACTAACTCTTCATCTGTCGGGATAACCAGAACTCTGACTTTAGCAGCTTCTGTTGAAATATCTCCTGTAGCACCAAAGAAATTCTTCTCTGGATCGACATCGCAGCCAAACCAAGAAATTCCTTCGATAACCATGCGACGGATAGTCACAGAGTTTTCACCGATACCAGCTGTAAAGATAATGGCGTCTGCTCCATTTAAAACAGCTAAATACTGACCAATGTATTTTTGAATGCGATCCACAAAAATTTCATTTGCCAATTGTGCCTTTTCATCACCTGCACGCATAGCTTCGTGAATATCGCGCATATCACTTGATTTCTCAGAAACGCCCAACAGTCCAGATTCACGGTTCAGAATTCGACTGATATCTTCTGGCGTGTTAAAGTCATCTGTATGTTGCATCAAGTATGGAATAATCGCTGGATCGATGTCACCTGTACGTGTTCCCATCATAACCCCACCAAGAGGAGTGAAGCCCATAGAAGTATCCACTGAGCGCCCCTTATCAACTGCTGTAATAGAAGCACCGTTTCCGATATGGCAAGTGATGAGTTTCAATTCTTCAATCGGTTTACCCAAAAGTTTCGCAGCTTCGTGAGCCACATACTCATGGCTGGTTCCATGTGCTCCGTATTTACGAACCTTATTTTCAGTGTAATACTTGGTTGGCAATGGATAGCGATAAGCCTTTTCTGGCATAGTTGTGTGGAATGATGTATCAAAAACAGCCACACTGGTAATGTCTGGAAGAAGTTGCTTGAAAGCACGGATACCGTCAGCATTGGCAGGATTGTGCAAAGGAGCCAATAGAGACAACTCTTCAATCTTTTCCAACACATCGTCAGTCACAAGAGCTGATTCTTTGAAATACTCGCCTCCAGCTACGACACGGTGCCCAACACCTGTGATTTCATCGTAAGATTGAATAATTTCAAACCGTTTCAAATCATCCAATAAAATTTTCACAGCTTGTGTATGATCAGCAATATCTAAGGTTTGGCGTTCAGAACGACCATCAAATTTAACCGTAGAGATTGAGTCCTTGAGACCAATCCGCTCAATCAAACCTTTAGCCAGCACCTTTTCTTCTGGCATTGAATAAAGTTGCCATTTTACACTCGAACTTCCAGCATTGATAGAAATAGTTTTTGACATCTCGTCACCTCTTTAAGCGTTTTCAAACTATTATATCAGAAATTTGTTCGAATTTCACTAACTTTGACCCAGTTTTGAAAACTTTCACGAAACTTTAAGATTTCATCCTGACTTTGCAAGTCCTGCAAAGGGTAGATAAACGGCTGAATGTCTGATTCGCCTTGTTTTCTCAGGACAAATATCGTCTTAGCATTCTGCCGGCTCGCGAAAATCTTTTCTGGCAGGGAAATCATTGCCAAGAGCTGAGCGCTAGACAGTAGCCATTTTTTCAGCAGGTGACTTTGTGGGCTCGTCAGCAGATTATTTGGGGCGAGAAAGATAGCATAGCCCCCCGGTTTTAAATATTTTAACGATTGTTCCATCAAGAGATGATGAGCATAAGTATGCTCCTCTGGACTGGCAACCTCATAACGAGCCGCCACGGCATCATCTGGATAATAGCCCACTGGCAAATCACTGACAATCAAGTCGCTTTCTTTCAGAACCTGAGGTCGCACCGCATCTCCTTGAGCAAAGTGTGCCTTAGAATTCATAACTTCGGCAATGCTGGCAGACAAATCAATCAGCAAATCGTCAATTTCTAGACCCAGATAATCCATGTTTTTTTGTGTGTGGTTAAGCAGAGTCTCCGCCAAATTGCCTGTTCCACTGCCGATCTCCAGCAAATCAACTCTCTCGTCTTGGGCCAACTGGTCGATCAAAAAACTCAGCAAGAAGCCGACCGAATCAGGTGTGAACTGATGATTGGCTTGTAGCGGCTCTGTCTGAGAAGCCTTCATAAAAATAAACTGATAAGCCCGACGCCACTCTTCCTTGGTCAAATGCAGGGCACGGAGTTTCTCATTATTTTTCAGAATTTCTTGTAATTCTGTATCTCCGTCCAGATAAATCCCATTCTGCTCAATCAAGGCATCATAGAAATTAGTTCCCAGCACATTTTGGATATTTTGCACGTTTTCTAAAAGTAGATGAAAAGCTCGTTCTATTTTTTCAAATTTCATGGCATCCTCCGTTGTCTTATGATACCAAAAAGAAGCCCTCTTTCCAAGGGCTATCGGATTACAAATCTTTTACATTTATATTAGTCGCTTCTCTTGTCAGTTGAAGGAGAGGGCGCTTTACTTTTTTTAGTATCTTTGGAGTCTTTAGCTTCTTTGTCCTTCTTCTCTGGCTCCTTTTTGCTCTCAAAATAGAAAGAATAACTCTTCTGATTGGCAAGTTGGCTGCTGACTTCCAGCATATTTCCCTGCCTGCGATAATGGGTGCTCCCTTTGTCAAAGGCTAACTGCCCGTTCTCCTCTGTGGCAGTCTCCTTGGTCAAAACAGCCAAGGCATAGGCTTCTGCCCGCTCCCGATTGGCTTGAAAGAGACGCTGATTGGCCACCTGCCGATTCAGATAAAACTGCAAGAGCAAGCTAAAGACAGCTGCCATAAAGAGGGCATAAAGCAAGATGCCTGCCTTAACTTTTATCTTGAACACGATAGATGTACTCTCTTTCTAAATTATTTTCAAACCGGAAGCGAAAGCGAACAAGGTCTCCCTCCCGACTGATCGGAGCAGCTTTAAGTCCATAGATCATGGGTTGATAGCCACGTCCCGAAGCATCCGTCTTGCGAAAATCATCACTCCGAGATTTGCCCAAAGCTATATGTTTGCCATCCTGTTTGACATAGATTTTATCGTTTTCGACTCGATCAAATTGGCTGCGCGATAGCTCCGTCTCCAACTGATCGACAAATAAGAGCCATTCCTGCTGCTTATTTTCCTGTTGATGTCGCAGTTCAAAAGCCAGAAGCTTGGTCATCGACTGAAAGACTAATATGCCACCGCTCAAGACCAGCAGGGCGACTAGAGTCTCCAAAAGTGTAAAAGCTTTGATTTTAACGTTTTTTAACACTGAGCACCTTCTCCTCTTGGTGGTAGATGGTTAATTGCTGGTCGGTCTTGATCTGGCGGACTGTGATGCCGTTGACTGTCAGATTTTCCTGTCCCGTCTGCATGGCCATCCGAGCAACCCGTAGGACTTCCTCCTCCTGCAATAAACGAGTCTGCTCCTGCCGCGACTGACTAATCTGGCCAAGCAGGAGGCTGGCAATAGCCGCAAAAACCGCCATTGCCACCAGAGCCTCCAGCAAAATGCTAGCCTCCATTCGTCGTCTTTTTAAATTTTCCATTGCCCATATAAAGCTGGTAAACAACCTTTTTATCCTCCGTTTGAAAAACAATTTTGCTGAGCGAAGAATTCCCGCCAGCCTGATCAAACTGAATGGTCTGAGGAGCATGTTCCTGCAAGGTCTTGGGAAATTCTACTTGCTGGTAGCCGTTGGAGATATTGCGCTCCGAAATGGTCAATTTAATCTTTTCATGTCCAGCCACACTTAGCTTTTGACTCTCCTGATAAAGATGCTCAAATTCTAGGAAAAACAGCTGCTCCTGCACTTGATTGAAACCAGCCTGAACAGAGCCAGATAAACCTAATAAAATGAAACTGACCACAAATAAAGCCAGGAGACTTTCCAGTAGTGTAAAAGCCTTAATCCGCAACTGCACGAGCTTCACTGCTGTTTTTTCCATAGTAAGCCTTATAGGATGCCACCTGCTTCTCGGTAATCCGACCATCAGCAACCAATTTCCCTAGAGTGGCTTTTTCATTAACATTCTTCAATTCATAAAGCTCAGCCTGACTTTCTACGACCTTGACTACGGCCGCATTGCCCGTATCTGAAACAGCATCCTTCTGCTTAGTCAAATTCGGGACAAACAAGAGCATCAAGACGCTGATGATGAGAAGGACGACTAACATTTCCACCAAAGTAAAGGCTTTAACCTTCAAAGTTTTTAATTTTTTCATAATTGAATCTCCATATTCTGATAAATTGGCAGCAACATGGCTGCATAAAGTAAAACGATAACAAGGGCGACAAAGACAAAGACGAGAGGCTGAATCAAATTCATGGCACGATTGATTCTCAGGAAAAACTCTTCCCAAGTCTTTTCAGCATACAGCTCCAATTCGTCACCCAACTTAGACTTGACCTCGCCGTATTCAATGATTAAGGCCAGCTCTTTCTTAAAGAAGGGGTAGGTGCCAACCTTCTCGGCATAGCCCTGACCTGCGCCTAGAGCCGTCTCCAAGTCTCGTCCTAGCTCCTGAAAGAGCTGAGAAGGTTGGTCCTGCATGATGAGAAAGATCTGGCTTAATTCCAGCCCTTGCCCAATCATATTGCCCCATTCACGCGCATAGTAGGCCGTCAGATAGGCCCGCACTAAGGCGCCAACAAAAGGAAACTTAGCCAAACGGCTGAAAAATCTCATCTTAGAGCTCTTGCGATAATAGAACCAGCCACCGCAAATCAGCAAACAATTCACCAGAACGCCTCCCAGAAAGATCTGCGGTAGATAATGAATGAACTGAGTGGCCATATTTTGACTGTCCAGCTGAGGCAGAAGGTAGCTGCGCAAGCCTAGCATAATCAGTACTAAAAACCCAAGCAGCATCAAGGGATAAGTCCCCACCTCAATCAATTTCTTACGGACCTTGGATAGATTTTCCAGATAATCTTCGATTTTACCCAAACTAAGATTTAGATTTCCGTGCAACTCAGACAAAGATAGCTGGGTGACCACATTATCGGAAAAGCCCAAACGCTTCATAATCTGGGAAAATGACTGACCCGCAGCCAGACCCGAACGCATTTCCGCGACATAGGCCTCCTCTAAAAGGGCACTCCGCCGTAGGAAATCAACAATCTCCGCCAGATGAAAACCGCTGGTAAAGAGGTTGCGGAACAGCTCGATAATCTTCTTTTGCTTAGGCGTAGATAATTTTTTCCGCCTGCCTTTGATCAGCTGTGATATGTCCATCTGCAAAAAGCTGGTCAATCTGCTGGTTCCAGAGACTGGCTTCGTGCTGTTGATAGTCTTGGTTGACAAAGTCGATCACACCTCCTCCCCCGATTAAGCGCTGATAACAAACGCCCTGTAACACCATGCGCAGCTCATCCTCACTGACACCCAGCTCTAGCAGGCGCTCATACACTCCGCGAATGCTCTTAGCATGAATAGTTGAAAAGACCGTAGCCCCTGTCAAACTAGCCCTTACCACCGCTCGGGCCGTTTCTTGGTCGCGGATTTCCCCGATAATCAAGAGATCCGGCCTGTGGCGCAGAGACAGCTTGATGAGGCTGTCATAGGTCATCCCGATCGTTTCATTCAGCTGAAGCTGGAGCATGTTTTCCTGCTTGATTTCCACAGGGTCTTCGATAGACATGACCTGTTGTTGGCCAAATCTCATCTGAGCCAGCTGGTGCATCAGCGTCGTCTTTCCACTACCAACTGGTCCTGAAAAGAGATAAAGGCCGCGAGAATTTACTTTTTTACGAAGATCAGGCAGATTGTCAAACCAGAAACGCAGCTCACGCTCCTCATCGTGTAAAAGTCGAATCACCAAGCTCTCATAGCCACGGTAATCGCCGACGGTTGACAGACGGAGCGAGACCGTCACATCTCCACAATCATAATCGCAGGAACCTAGCTGGCTGCGCCTCTTCTCCCCGACATTCATGCCTGAGACAAACTTAAAATGGCTGATGACTGCCGATAATAAATCAAAGTCATAGGTCTGAATGAAGCGCCGCTCATCTCCCACCCGCATATAAAGCTCATAGCAGGAGCTCTTGGGAATCAGATAGATATCTTGGGCCGCTTCCTGCCTGGCCAATTGAATCATTTCCTTTGCAATTTTTTGAACCATAAGTCCTCCTCACCTTACTATTCGCACAAAATGAGGAAAAATAAAAAAAGAATGAAGAAATTTTCTCCATTCTTTGACTTTTATCCTACCTAGCCCGCACTTTAATTTTGCAAATACGGTGTTTTTCAGTAGCATTTTGCTTACGGTAGCCTGGACGATACTTGCTCTTGGGGACCTTACTTTCATTTTCTAACAAAAGCAGGGAGTGGTATTGCTGAATATCTTCATTGCACTCCTCACACCAACGTTGATCGGTCGGATCCCAGAAAATCGTCATCAGATCACTGCGACTTTTATAAAGTGGCGATGCTTCAGACATCTCTAACCAGCGGTGTTTATAGTATTTGAGAGCGGTGTAATAATCATCGAAATACCTTTTTTCAATGATATCATCCTCCCAACCATCTAAAAACCACCAGGGCTCATAATCGCCATACATTTCTATTACGCTGTACATACCTGTCCCCTTTTGTATCCTATATTATATATAAAATTCTTTGATAATGAAACTATTTTGCTCGTAGGCTCTATAATAGTTCGTTTTTCAACAAAAAAAAGCAAAGAAACAAAAGGAAGTGTCCTTTTCTGTGCTTAATTCCAATTCAGATGCACATGCTCTTTCATTTCCTTATAGGCCGTATCAATCCGATCTTTGGTCGCCTGATCCAGCTGATTGCGATATTTTCCCCCCTCAATGAAGTCTTCTAAGATAAGGGTTTGATAAGTATAAAGCGGATAACCCTCTGGTGAATAAGTTCCCTTTTCCACACGGCTGACCCAGCTTGGATGTGCCTGAGCTTTTTTGATAATGGTCCCCTTATCCGTCTTTTCAATGGTCACATCCATCAAGACTCCACGCTCGGTCCACTCAGCCGTATCCACACCAGCCATGGTTTCAATCCGCTGATTGGAGATAAAATTCCCCATGGAATAGATAATCAACTTCTTCTGCCCATCTTTTTCAAGAATTTCTGAAGGTTGCACCACGTGCGGATGCCCACCAAAAATGATGTCCGCTCCCCAGTCCACCATCTTATGATAAAGCTCAACCTGCTCCTCATTTGGCTCCAGCTGATATTCGATCCCCGTCTGTGGCATGACTACTGTGATGTCCGCTTCTTTCTCCGCCTGCTTAATCTCCGCCTTCATCTTATCCTCATCAAAGGTGGATAGGTGATGATCCATCTCCTTCTGACTGAGATTGGACTCCAAGCCATTAAAGCCATAAGAATAAGCCAAAATAGCAATCTTGATACCTTTTACCTCTTTGATCAGAATGGGCGCTTTATCCCTATTTTTGTGAGTATAGACGCCGACTGGGCTAATCCCGTGATTTTCAAAGGCTTTGGCAGTCGTAAAGACTCCCTCAAGCCCTGAGTCTAGGATGTGATTATGGGCCAGGTCCACCACTTGGTAGCCAGCATCTTTGATGGCGGGGACAACAGCCTCCGGAGCATTGAAAAGCGGATAGCCTCCCAAAGGATAGTCCGAGCGAATGGTTCCTTCAAAATCCCCTAAGACCAAGTCACCTTGCTGGAGCCAGTCCTTGACATAGGTGAAATTTTCCGAAAAATCATAGCTACCATCGGCCTTTTGAGCGCTCATATAAAGCCCATCGTGGTACAAAAGGTCGCCATTAGCCATAATGCGAACCGTTTTCGAGTCATCCTTCTTTCCTGCAACCGAAGAGGACTTGGGAGCATCTTTAGCAGCATTCCTACCGCTTCCCTTAGGCATCCCCATAATGCTTTGGAAGAATAAAATTGCTGCCGCTGATACAAATACCGCTCCCAGCAAGACAAGGATAAAAGTACGATTACTTACTGCTGCTTGTCGCTTGATTTCAGATCTTTTCTCCATTTTGCCAACCTCCATATTACTTATATTTTATCATAAATTATCCTCCCAAGGGAATAAAAAAGAGTCTGGGACAAAAGTCCTAGCCTCTCAATTGTCTTTGGAATGTCGAGCAAGACGCAGTGGTTGAGTGGGCTCTACTACGCTGATTTCATCAGCTTTTACAGCCCTACTCAACTGTGCAGAGGTGGGACGACGAAATCGAATTCTAACGAATTACCGATTTCTGTCCCACTCTCTAAATATCAGGCCGAGCTCAGCATCAAGGACTGCAAATACCAGCGGTAAGCCGCCCGATAATGATAGGCATTAAAAAACTTCATCTCCCCGATATCATAGCGCATCAAATAGTAAATCAGATAGCGCAGATGCAGGCTTTCCCACTCCGTGCTAGCCTTTTGACAATGAGCATACTCAGCCTCAAGCTCTCCATAGTAATCGCTGAATCGTTTATAAATTTCTTGAATTTCCATTATAGCTCCAATCTTTTTGCTTTAACACTAGTTTAACGCAAAAAGAAGAGGATTAGGGGCAAGAATCTTAACTTGTCTCATTTAAGAGCTAAAAGGTAGGGGTAGTCACTAGAAAATGACATTTCAGGGAATATTTTTGACATTTGGGGGTTAGGGGGTAAGCCTTTGATAATCNTTTACGATTTAATACTCTAAATTTAAAACTCAACTTGAATAGTTTACACTAAACTAAACAAAAATTATAAAGGGTTCTACATTAAAGGAATAAGAAAATTTTATGTTTAGAAAACCACGTCGCATTTTTGCAGATGACTTCAAACAATAGATCATTTCCCTTTATACTACTGGGAAAAAGGATAGTAACGTTATTATGGAATATGATCTTACCCCTTTAACTTTCTATAATTGAGTCAAACAAGCCAGAACTACTAATTCATTTAAAACTATTAATAATTTTACGGATGAACAGTGAGAATTCATTACTCATAGAAAGGGTAATAAAGAACTTAAAATGCAGATTGATATCCTAAAAACAAGCAACAGTGATGTTGGCAAAAAGGAGAAAAATAACTGCTAACAAGGATGATACAGCATTTCTACCATGTGTAGATTCCTAAAAAACAAGAAATTTAGCTTTCACGACGTCTAATCCATCGAATCATGAAGAGATTAAACTTGATCTAAGCGTATCAGAAAGCAAGTTTCAACACCCATTAAAAAAGAAAAAATGAAACTCCAGCTCCAATCATGTAGACAGAGAATTCGACAACTACAAGTCCTTAGAAGTGTTGGTAACTGATTTGACTTATGTCCGAGTTGGGATACGTTGAATCTATGTCTATTTTATCATCTATCTCTATAACCTAGAAATTATAGAGTTATCCGATGGCTAGCCCAAGACAAATGACTTAATCAAAGAAGCTTTACGGAGCATTCCTTATGCTTTAACTGAGGTCTATCTCTTTAATTCTGGTAGGACAAAAGAGTTTGACAATGCTTCAATTGATGAAATACTTCAATCTTTCAATATTGCTCATTCACTGAACCAATCTGATTGTCCCTACGACAATGCTTTAGCTGCAAGTACTTAACATGCTTTCAAGCTTGAATTACTCAATCAAGAGAGTATTCAAGCTTAAAAATAATTAACTATTAATTAAGACAAGAAATTATGTCCACTAGTGAAATATTCACCGGTTTCATGACAATCTTAATTATCAAACACCCATGACAATGAGGTTAATGAGTTAAATCAATACACTTTATAAATTTTGTACAGCAAACTGTTGCCTTTTCAACAACATCTCAGCCGTGCTATGAGCCGTGTTCGTGTTCAAATCATGAATCAATTGGATCGAAAATCGCACGAGTATAAGGCACTGAAACGCTACTGGAAACTCATCCAACAAGATAGTCGCAAACTAAGTCATAAACGCTTTTATCGTCCGACTTTTCGTACGCATTTGACAAACAAAGAGATTCTGGAAAAGCTGCTCTCTTACTCTCAAGAATTCAGAGAACATTATGAAATCTACCAACTCTTGCTTTTTCATTTTCAAGAGAAACAATCTGAACATTTCTTTGGACTCATTGAAGATACAATTTCTTGTATAAATCCTATCTTTCAAACTGTTTTTAAGACTTTTCTTAAGAACAAAGATAAAATTATCAACGCCCTTTCCAACGCCAAACTAGAAGCAACCAATAATCTCATTAAACTCATCAAACGCAATGCCTTGGGTTTTCGGAACTTTGAAAATTTCAAAAAGCGTATTTTTATCGCTCTAAACATCAAAAAAGAAAGGACGAAATTTGTCCTTTCTCGAGCTTAGCTGACTTCAACCCACTACAGTTGACAAAGAGCCACAAAAATCATTTTTCTTCTTTTTTTCTTGCTATTAATCCTAAAGAAGTAGTTGCTGCAATAATCGCAAATACAATTGATAATTTTGAATTTTTCATACCTGTCGTAGGAAGTTTTTGGTTGCTCCCTTTATTAACAGCCAGTTGATTTACTTTCGGTGCCATATAAACTACTTGAGATTTTGAAACTGCTTGATTAGTTTTGCCTTTAATATCATCTCTAGGAACAACTGGTTGAACTGGTAAATTCTCTTTCTTGGTACCTACCAGAATGATTTCGTCAACAGGTTTCTCTAATACCTCTTCACTATCAACTATACGACCAACTTCTTCTCCAGAAGATTTAAAGACTATAGTCTTAACTTTTTTACGACCATTTATACCTTTAAGTTTAACAACACGCTCGCCTTCTTTAAGTGATGAGTCTAATTCTTCCACAATATTAAACTTGATGTCTTCTTCTTTAACTTCTTCATAAAAATTTAATTCAGGATTTTCAGGTTGAGTCAAAGTAGAAATATATTGTTTTAGAAGTTTTTTATACTCTTCTTCAAATTTAACTAGCTCAGTTTGTTTCTCAGCTAAGGATTTATGAAGTTCTTCAACCTTGGCATCCGCATTTTTTTTAGCTACTTTAGCAAGTTCCAATGCTTTTGCTGCATTTTCAAGAGAACGTACTAATTCTTCTGCTTGATCTTTAGCAGCTACTTTAGTCATCACTAGAGAAGCAGTAGCCTGAACATCTTTTTCAGCTTTAGCTAATTTAGTTTGAGCAACAGTAAGAGTCGCCTTCGCTTTTTCAGCAGCCTGCTTAGCAGTTGCTAACGCTGCTTTAGCCTTATTAAGCTCGTCAGCTCTATTAGTCGCATCTTGACGTAAGTTGTTTAATTTAGCTTCAGCGTCAGTAAGAGCTTTTTCAGCAACTGTAAGTTTATTAGTTGCATCAGTAAGAGCTTTTTCAGCAGCTGGTAATTGTGCCTTGTATTGCTTCGCAGTCTCTAAGTTGTTTTGTGCTTTAGTAACATCAGCTTTAGCATCATTAACTGCTTTTTCAGCTGCTTGCTTTTTCGCACTATATTCTTTTGCAGCTGTTGGATCATTTTTGATTTCAGTTGCATTGAATTTAGTTGGATCAGTTACAATACTATTTGTATCTTGTCCAGGTTCTTTATTTTCTCCAGCTGTTTGGAAGTTGTGGACAAAGATTTCAAGGTTGTTAAAGTATCTATAAGCCTTATATCCATTACTATAAACAGGATTTGGATTAAATTTAACAGATGCAGTAACACTTGTTGCATTGTATTCAGAAGCTTTACGCCCTAGTTTGTTTCCTGTCCCATCTTTACGGAAAGCGATACTTCCACCAATAGATAGTGCATTTTCCCATGCACGGTGAGAATTTGCACCAGTATAATCTTCGTTGTTAGTGAACATTTTACTATTATATGCCTCGAAGATATACTCTTTTAATTGTCCCATTGTCATAATAGGTCTACGAGTGTTTTCTTTCATAACTTCTTCGATAGACTTAGGTATTTGACCTTTAGTAGCAGGAATTAATGTTTTATTATCTTCCGTATTTTGCCATGTTTTAGCATTTGCAAAAATTATATCACTTTGGTTTTGATTCTCACCAGTTTTGTACGACAAACCATTTGCTTTTGCTGCAGCATTAATTCCAGCGTAGTCAGGTTTAGCATAAGTTTCTTTTACTTTTGCATATTTTTTGTTACGAGCATCAGCAGCTTCGTTAGCGAATTTTTCCATACCTACAGTTGTTTTAACTTTAGGGTTTCCTAGTTGTTCACGGATTTGGTTAACAATGTGAAGACCGAATAAGTTAATTTCTCTCTTCTGATCAGCTGTTAAGTTCCAAATATCAACTTTACGTGTGTCAGTTGTATTAGTGTAGGTATTTTTAGCCATATTAGTTTTTGCTAATTGTTTTAATTTTTCAGCATTAGCAGTTACTTCAGCTTGGTTTCTTGTGCTAAGTTCGTTGGCACGTCCATCACCAGTGTTATTTGGATCATTTTCACCCATTAATTCAGCACGTTTATTTAATGCAGCTGCAAAATCAGCTCCTAAGTTAAATTTAACATCAGAGAAATTGTATGCTTGTGGCTTTTCTCCAAGATCTTTAAGCGCTTTTTCTTTATCTGCTAAAGTTTGTTTTTTTATAGTTAAATCGTTTTCTTTAACAGCCAGATTCTTAGCTGCAGCTTCATCAGCTGCTTTAGCTGTATCTTTTGCTTTCTCCGCAACTTCTTTTGCTTTTTCAGCTTTTGCTCTTTCAATAGCAGCTTTTGCTTTAGCCTCTTCAGCTGCAACTAGAGAAGGAACTCCATTTTCTAAGTCTTGTACTTTTTTAGTAGCAGCTTGTACACCTGCATTCGCTTTTTCGATTTCTGATTGTTTTGTTGCTACATCTTTAGCAAGAGCATCTCGAGTAGCTTTTTTTGCATTTATATCAGCCTTAGCGATATCAGTATCAATACTAGCTTTCGTAGCATCAACTTTAGCTTTTTGGATGTTTGCTGGAGTTGCTTCTTTTGCTATCTCCGCCGCAGCTTTTTCATTCTCTATCGCTTGTTTTGCATCAGCTTCTGCCTGCTTTAAGCTAATTTCTTTTTGCTCGATTATTTCTTTAGTCTCTGTTACTTTTTTCTCAGCATCTGAAACTTGCTTATCAGTAACTGGCTTAAAAGATTCTGATTCTGTAGCCTCGTTACCAACTAGTTGATTGCTTGTTTCAGCCGCACTTACTTGGTGAGCAGAGAATGCCATTAAAGCCGCCGTAGTTGACACCAATGCTGTTTTAATTTTCTTATCCATTAGTTTATAGTCTCCTAGAAATTTTATGTATAATCAATATTAATTATATCATTTTTTTGATTCTTTTCAACTTATTTATTCATATAGTACAATAGGGTAAAAAGGAATAAATCCGTTATAGTGAAATATTACTAGAAAGAAATTTATTCCTATGTCCCCGTTTACCACAGGGTCGCTTCACTCCCTAGCCCAAAAACAAAATATCAGCGAATTTTTCTGTTCTTCCATTGAAACAGCTATGAATGATCTACTTCAAGCAGAATCATCCACCTTTTGAGATATGAACTTTATGATGAGAAGTTTATAATATCGGTAGCAGTCGCAATGGAGCTTATTCAAAAAAATTTTAAAACTAAATATGGCAAGATTCATCTGACCATCCCTAGAGATCGAAATGGGAATTTTAGTCCAGCTTTAATACCAGCTTATGGACAGCCTGATGATTATTTATAAAATATAATTATTAAATTTTATCAGATAGGGATAACGACTTGGGAGATCAGCGATATCCTAAAGCGCATGTACGGTCATCACTATAGTCCAACCACGATTTCCAACATCTCAAAAGCAACTAAGGAGAATGTGGCTGTTTTTCATGACCGAACATTAGAAGCTAATTATCTGTCTTATTTCTTGACGGAACTTACCTTCCATTAAGACGAGAAAATATCAGTAAAGATGGCACTTGTAACCACACCATAAGGACCGAAAACTATTCTAGGTTACGAGATTGCCCCAAATAAAAACAATGCTTCTTAGTCAGATCTTCTGGATAAGATTCACAAATACGGGAGCTAGCTAGTTTCCCCTGTGGCGATAAATGGATTTAAGGGACTTGACCAGATTATAGGAAGGCCTATCCATTAGCCAAGTAACAGTATCGGTTGATTCATGTCAGTCGCAATCTAGCTAGTAAAGTGAAACGAACCGATAAAGCAGTTATTCTGATACAGTATAAGAGGATTTATCGTTTGAATACGCCGAAAGAGGCAGAATAAGCCCTAGATACCTTTATCATCGAATGGAAACCCAAATACGGGAAAGCAAGGGAGAATCTAGAGTTAATGGACGTTCTTTTAACTCTTTATCAGTTGCCCCATCAGATTTGGTTTAGTATCTACTCAACCAATCTCATTGAATCACTCAACAAGGAAATCAAATACCAAACGAAGAAGATTTTCCCCTAATGAGAAAACTCTGGAGCATTATTTGGTGACCTTGTTTGAAGATTACAATTCAGGCAAAGTTAACGAATATCGAATATATAGAGGAATTGGGCAATGTTCTGGCACGCTGGAAAGCCTATTAATTAACATTCCTCAGCTCTACTTAAGTGTTTACGCAAAATTATTGATAGAATCTATATTACACTACATTATTCTCTATTTTTGTTTTTTTAAATATTTCATTGGGTAAAATACAAAATCTCCATAAGGTATTTTTTTAGCTACATAAAGTATGATAATCGAACCAAACCAACCCATTAAGAGTCCCAAAATTACATGAAGGAAGACATTCCCAACACCTAACTTCAATAAAGTTATTCTAGTTACAGAAACTATTGGGGCATGTAACAGATAAATTACTAAACTATCTTTTCCTATCTTTCGGAAATATTCGCCAAAACCTTTTACCGTATTCAAAATCGGATAAGAAGCCATAGCTAAAATTACAGAAAATGGAAAAATAAACCCTTTAACCCCTGGTCTGTCATAAGAAACATAGAAAGTCGGAGAAGTTAATTGCCAACATATTAAGAACACCGCAATAGAAATAATTGTAATACAGCTAACCAATTTCCATCTATTTACTAGCCGCTTCCAAATACCCGAGTGTTTAAGCCAAGAACCTAATAAAAAGAAGAAAGCCCAGAGTAAAATTTTCTGCACCACATAGATATTTACAGGTGTAAAAATAGAAATAAAATAAGCAACAATGCTAATGATAAATAAATGACGGTAGGATTTTATCCAAATAGAAAGGAAGGCAACGACTAGGTAAATCCACCAAAGAACATAGAGATACCAGGATACACCAAGTGGTGTTTGATAGATATTTACTAAATCCCAAAAAGAAGCTGCATTTCTTACCGTTGCACCACCTATTTTTTGAAGGATAAACTGTACAATTGAATAAAACAAATACGGAATTCCTAAGATAATTGTTTTTTGTTTTACAAATTTCACATAGCTCTTCAAGTCCGCAACTGGTTTAAAGAAAAATCCTGACAAGGCATAGAATACCGGAATATGGAACAAATAAAAAACCTGCGTCACAAATAATAACCATTGATTGCTATCCTCAAATCGTTTAGATTCAAATAACCCTAAAACAACATGTCCAAAGACAACCATTAAAACTGTTAAACCTTTCCCAAAATCTATCCATTCGATACGTTTAGGATTCTGTTGACTATAAGCATTCATTTCTTTCTCTATCTCCTATTAAGATTAATAAAATGAGGAAAAGAAGTATTTCCTCATTTTAACATCAAATCTTTAGCTACCAAACTCTTTTTCTACTACATTAAGTGCTCGCTCAATAACCACATGCATATCATAATATTTATAGTCCGCTAAACGTCCACAGAAGATAACCTTATCATTCTTTGAAGCTTCCTCTTGGTACTTAGCAAACATAGTATTATTTTTCTCATCGTTAATCGGATAGTAGGGTTCATCCCCACGTTTCCAGTCAGCCGGATATTCACGCGTGATAACTGTCTTTGGTTGCGTTCCATATTCGAAATGCTTATGTTCGATAATACGAGTATAAGGAATCTCACGCTCTGTATAGTTCACTACAGCATTCCCTTGATAATTTTCCTCGTCCAAAGTCTCATGTTCAAATCGAAGGCTACGGTATTCTAACTCTCCGTGTTTGTAGTCAAAATATTGGTCGATCATTCCTGTGAAGACAACTTTCTTAGCAGATGCTTCCAACTCTTCACGGTGAGCAAAGAAATCTACTCCAAGTTCAACTTCTACGTCTTTAAGCATGTTTTCAATAATCACATTATAACCACCAATAGGAATTCCTTGGTAACGGTCATTAAAATAGTTATTATCAAATGTTAGACGAACTGGAAGGCGTTTAATGATAAATGGAGGCAGTTCTGTCGCTGAGCGGCCCCACTGCTTTTCAGTATAACCCTTGATCAACTTTTCATAGATATCCGGACCAATCAACTTGATAGCTTGTTCTTCCAGATTTTTCGGCTCAACATCCTTCATATCAGCTGTCTGCTCAGCAATCTTATCCTTCACTTCCTGTGGAGTTTTTGTGCCCCACATAGCATAGAAGGTGTTCATATTGAAAGGAAGATTATAAAGACTTCCTTTGTAGTTTGCGACAGGTGAGTTGATATAGTTGTTAAACTCAGCGAATTGATTGACATAGTCCCAGACTTCTTTATTAGAGGTATGAAAGATATGGGCACCATATTTATGAACATTGATATCTGCAACATTCTCACAGTAGATGTTCCCACCTATGTGATCACGTTTATCAATCACTTTTACTTTTTTACCACGTTTTGTAGCTTCGTGTGCGAAGATTGCTCCAGACAAACCAGCTCCAACGATTAGATAGTCGTACATATTACACTCCATTACTTTTTATGATTTGTTTTAATTCTTTCACATCTATTACTTTCATAGATAAAATTTCAAAAAGATAAATGATTCCACCAAGCACTGCAAATGCTAGAACATTTATAGTCGGCGAAAAATGTATAAATGTTTTTGAACCTAGCAAAATGCCATACATAATAGCGGATGCTAGGACAATTTTTGTCATAGATCCAATAATAGGAACTTCTTTTAGATATACGCGGGTGAAAAATAATTGGATTCCCCATACAAGAGCTTCTGTCAACACTGAGACAATCGCTGCCCCTATATAACCAAGCTTAGGGAGAAATAACAAGTTCAAACCAACACTGAGAATCGCAGGCACAGTTGTTGAAACCATAAATTCCTTATTTTTATTGTGTGGAATCAAAATTTGAATTCCCATAATATTGGTCCAACCGATAAAGAACATGCGGAAAATCATAATAGAAATTGCATAGCGTGCATCTTGAAAGTCCTTCCCAAGGAAAAATTGAACAAAATCATCATTGACAATTAAGATTCCAGCTATAATTGGAAAAATAACTAAATTATAAATCAAGAAAGCTAGCTCATGCATCTTGTTCACAGCTTTATGATCACCCTTTGATAATAGACTAGATACTCGTGGCAACATGACACTCCCTAGTGAAGTTACTAAGGTCAATAAAATATTCACCAATTTCAAAGCTTGATCATAAATTCCCACATCTCTTGTAGAAGCTAGCGCTCCTAACATTGTACGATCTAAAGTCACATAAAGCGAGATAGCAATCTGCGGTAAGAATAGCAAAATAATAGGCTTCAAATGATGTTTGGCGTATCCTAAATCAAAATGTGGTTTTCCAATAAATTCACGAGCTGGGACCCACATACTTAACTGACCTAACAATTCAAATGCTGTTAGAAGAAAAACATACAAGTATAAATCACTCGCTGATTTTATAAACAAGAAAATAGCACTTACACCAACAAGCTTCACTGTGATATTCCTTGCCGTAATCTTACGAAAATCTTCTAACCCTTGAAACAGCCATGAAATATCTAGGCCTTTAGAAACCAAACTCAATCCCAATATATACGCCACTGGATTTTGCATTGTAGAGATCCCCATGCACAAGAGAATATATAAGAGAATCGATAATAATGCTGCACCAAATTGTAGGGTGTATATACCCCAGAAATTTTTTTTGATTTCCTTTCGGTTACCTGAAATCTCCTTAGTCCCATAGTTAGCAACCCCTAAAGTCGCTAACAAGATGAAATAGGTAACAATAGAATTAAAATAGCCATATATCCCCAAATCATCTGAGCTAAAGACTCTAGTAACATAAGGTGTGGTTATTATTGGTAGAATAATAACCAATAATTGATATGAGAGATTATATGCGTAATTTTTTAGAACTTTCATTATTTTCTACTTCTAAACATATTTCTATTAATCTGCAAATTTACAATTCAAAACTTGATTTATCAGGGAATTTAGATTGAAATGCTTGATGTATTTTTTGATCATATTCAGAGAATTTCCCATCTTCATCCGTATCGTTGATACAAATAATTTTGTATTTCTCATTTTGAATAGCTTGCTGTAT
>NZ_RJNA01000003.1 GCF_003943815.1 Streptococcus cristatus
CCTGCACGTAAGTTGGTTTACGATTGTGCACAAGCTAAGATTTAGCCAGCTTTTCAGCGTCAATTTTATCTGTTTTACGAACTCGCAGACTGTCCAATTGCTTCTTAGCTTCCAGTGGATTTAGCCGTGTGTAAGCGTAACTATATTCCTCAAGAAAGGCTTGAAGACGTCGAGAATAGACGCCTGTAGCCTCAAATATAATCTCAGGGTTATGAACAGTTTTCAAGTCCCCCAACAGGCGATTGAATCCAATGGCATCATTGAGTATGGTGTAGCCATGAACCTTCTCACCGTTGACTAAAATTGCCACCTCAGAACTTGTTTTACTGACATCCATTCCAAATACTGCACGCATGACATTACCTCTTTTGTCTTGAATAATTCCATGTTTTAGTGATTTTATTTTCAATACGCGACGTTTAGCGTCCCACATACTTTGATCAAACTCCACCTAAAACAAGGTGTCTTGCCAGTTTTTCAAGCGACGTCTAGCGCCATAGAGCCCTACGACTTTACAAGACACCACTACTTTAACATAAAGAAAAAGTAGTGAGTACTCTCTTCCGTCGGAGATTTCTTCACTACTAATCTTAGTATGTTTGTCAACTGTAGTGGGTTGAAGTCAGCTAAGCTCGAGAAAGGACAAATTTCGTCCTTTCTTTTTTGATGTTTAGAGCGATAAAAATCCGCTTTTTGAAATTTTCAAAGTTCCGAAAACCCAAGGCATTGCGTTTGATGACCTTGATGAGGTTATTAGTGGCTTCTAGCTTTGCGTTTGAGTAGGTAAGATCTAAGGCGTTTATAATTTTAGATCCATAATTCCTACAGTGGTTTTACCCACTACAGAAATTATAGATTTTCTCATTGTTGGAGAAAAATTCTTTTTCGATCCTTTTAGATTTCCATGCTTCATTGCTGGGGAAATGTGGTAAAATAAAAGATAGATTTTTACGAGGATGAGAGAAGAAATGTCTAAGAGAAAATTTGATAGCCATTCTATCACAGGCCGACTCTACCTTCTATTTGGTATAGTCGGAGTCTTATTTTTGGTGCTGATTGCTCGTCTGGGCTATATGCAGGTCGTCAATCAAGAATTTTATACTGATAAATTAGCTAAGGCCAGTAAAACAAAGATTAAGTCGAGTTCGGTTCGTGGACAAATCTATGACGCTTCGGGCAAGCCCCTGGTGGAGAACACAACCAAGCAAGTGGTGACCTTTACACGAGACAATAAACTGACAGCAGAAGAAATCCGTGAAACAGCACAAAAACTGCTGCAGTATGTGTCTGTGTCGGACCTAAAGGTGACCGAGCGCCAAGAAGTTGACTATTATCTGGCGGATAATAAAGTTTACCGCGAAGTGGTTGAAAAATTACCTAAGGAAGAAAAATTTGATACGGATGGCAATCGTTTACCTGAAGCCAAGATCTATAAGGCAGCAGTGGAGAGTATTGATCCAAGCCAGCTAGGCTATACAGATGAGGAAAAGAGGATTATCGCTCTATTTAGCCAGATGAATGCTGTTCCAAACTTTTCAACAGGGACGATTCAGACAGATGATTTGACGACGGAGCAGGTCGCTACGATTGCGTCCATCGGAAAAGAACTTCCGGGTATTAGTATTTCAACCAGCTGGAATCGGAAAGTTTTGGAAACATCGTTGGCTTCGATTGTTGGTCAAATTTCAACCGAAAAAACAGGTCTGCCAGCTGAGGAAGCAGATGACTATGTCAAGAAGGGCTATTCTCTGAATGACCGAGTGGGAATTTCTTATCTGGAAAAAGAGTATGAGTCTGTTTTACAAGGAAAACGAGCAGAAAAAGAAATTCGGCTGGACAAAAATGGCAACATGGAGAGCGTTGAGACCATTTCCGAGGGAAGCAAAGGGAACAACTTGAAACTAACCGTAGATCTGACTTTCCAGCAGGGAGTCGAGGATATTCTCAGAAATGCCTTTAATATGGAGCTAGCCAAGGGCAATGCAACCTATTCAGAAGGTGTCTATGCCGTGGCTATGGATCCCAATACAGGATCAATCTTGGCTCTGGCTGGTGTCAAGCATGATCTGGAAACAGGCGAAATCTCGGCGGATGCGCTGGGTACCATTACCAATGTTTTCGTTCCAGGTTCTGTCGTCAAGGCGGCTACCTTAACCGCTGGTTGGCAGTACGGAGCCATTTCAGGAAATCAATCCTTGGTCGATCAGCCGATTCTTTTCGCGGGTTCTGCTCCCATCAATTCTTGGTTTACGGCCTATGGCTCACGCTCTATTACAGCGGTGGAGGCTCTGGAATATTCGTCTAATACCTATATGATTCAGGTAGCCCTAAATATGCTTGGGACTCCGTATAGCCCAAATATGGCTTTAGGAACCAACAATGTCGATGCTTCAATGAAAAAACTCCGTTCGACTTTTGCAGAATATGGTCTGGGGACTGAGACAGGAATTGATTTACCGACAGAATCTACAGGCTACATTCCCAAAAACTTCACAGTTAGCAATTATATTACGGATGCTTTTGGTCAGTTTGATAACTATACTCCACTTCAGCTGGCTCAATATGCGTCGACGGTAGCCAATAACGGCAAACGGGTAGCTCCGCATCTAGTCGAAGGCATTTACGCCAACAATGACCAAGGTGGCCTAGGAGACTTGATTGAAAAGAAGGAAACAAAAGAGTTAAATCAGGTCAATATTTCTGAGGAAGATATGGCTCTGATAAAACAAGGCTTCTATCAGGTGGTCAATGGATGGAGTGGCTTGACAACTGGACGGACGATTGCGCAGGGCGCTATGGTTTCGATCAGTGCAAAAACCGGGACTGCCGAAACCTTTGTCAACGGTGGTACATCTGCTATCAATACCAATGTTGTATCCTATGCACCAAGCGATAATCCTAAAATAGCTGTAGCCGTTGTCTTTCCGCACAATACTGACCTTTCCTCAACGGTCAGCCACAGTATTACCCGTGATATTATCAATCTTTACAACCAACAGCACCCTATGAATTAGAAAGGAAAAGCAGTAGAATCAGATAAAGATTTTACTGCTCAACGATTACTATTATGCTTTATCCAACTCCTATCGCTAAATTGATTGATAGCTTTTCCAAACTGCCGGGTATCGGCATCAAGACAGCTACTCGTCTGGCCTTTTATACCATCGGGATGAGTGACGATGATGTCAATGAGTTCGCCAAAAATCTATTAGCTGCTAAACGCGAGCTGACCTACTGCTCTATCTGTGGCAATCTGACGGACGATGATCCTTGTGCTATCTGTACGGATCAAACGCGCGATCAGACTGTGATTCTGATCGTTGAGGATAGTCGCGATGTGTCTGCTATGGAAAATATACAAGAATACCACGGCCTTTATCATGTTCTTCACGGCCTCATCTCCCCTATGAACGGTGTAGGACCAGATGACATCAACCTTAAGAGTCTCTTGACTCGCTTGATGGACAGCCAAGTGACGGAAGTGATTGTGGCTACCAATGCAACGGCTGACGGAGAAGCGACTTCTATGTATATTTCTCGCGTTCTCAAGCCCGCTGGTATCAAGGTGACCCGTCTGGCCCGCGGATTGGCTGTCGGCGCTGATATCGAATACGCAGACGAAGTGACCCTGCTCCGAGCGATTGAAAATCGGACAGAATTGTAAGATGAAAGAAAGATTTCCTGCTGAAAAACAGCTTTGGGAGTCTTTTTTCTATTCAAAAATGCTGGGAAATATGATATACTGAAACAGTCTAAAAAGAAGATGGGGCAACCCAAAATGAACTTATAGCTAGAAATGTTAGGATAAGATAATGGTCAAACAAACCTTGATTTTACTATACGGTGGCCGCAGCGCTGAGCGAGAAGTTTCAGTCTTGTCGGCTGAGAGTGTCATGCGCGCTATCAACTATGACAAATTTTCTGTCAAGACTTATTTCATCACAAAAGCTGGCGATTTTATCAAAACGCAGGAATTTACAGAAAAACCAGCTACAGATGAAAAGCTCATGACCAATGCAACGGTTGATCTTTCACAGCAAGTCAAACCGAGTGATATTTATGAGGAAAATGCAGTTGTCTTTCCTGTTCTTCATGGACCGATGGGCGAGGATGGCTCCATTCAAGGCTTCCTTGAAGTGTTGCGGCTTCCTTATGTGGGCTGCAACATCTTGTCTTCCAGTGTTGCTATGGACAAAATCACCACCAAACGTATTCTGGAGTCTGCTGGAATTCTGCAGGTGCCTTATGTAGCAGTGATTGAGGGCGAAAATCTGGAAGAAAAAATTGCTGAAATCGAAGAAAAATTGACTTATCCGATTTTTACCAAACCGTCTAATATGGGCTCTAGTGTCGGTATTTCCAAGTCTGAGAATCAAGAGGAGCTACGGGCAGCATTGGATTTGGCCTTCAAGTACGATAGCCGTGTCTTGGTTGAGCAGGGAGTCAATGCGCGTGAGATTGAAGTTGGTCTCTTAGGAAATTATGACGTTAAGAGCACCTTGCCGGGCGAAGTGGTCAAAGATGTGGCTTTCTACGACTATGAATCCAAGTATATTGACAATAGGATTACCATGGATATCCCTGCAAAAATTTCAGACGAGGTTATTGCAGTCATGCGTACGAATGCTGAGACAGCTTTTCGTGCCTTGGGCGGACAGGGATTGGCTCGCTGTGATTTCTTCTACACCGAAGAGGGGGACATTTTCCTCAATGAGCTCAACACCATGCCTGGCTTTACCCAATGGTCTATGTATCCCTTGCTTTGGGAAAATATGGGACTGCCTTATTCCGGGTTGATTGAGAAATTGGTAAATCTAGCTGAAGAGGCCTTTACTCAGCGAGAAGCGCATCTTTTATAAATATGATATAATAGAGGGACTGAGATGACAGACTGAATATTTACTATTTAGTCTGGCCTCAATCCCTTCTTTTTTGGGAAAAAGCGGAAAAATGAGTTAAAAATATGAAATTAGATTTATATGAAATAGCAGAAGTCTTGGCTGCCAAAAATGATGTCAGTCAGTTTGAAAATGTGACTTTTAGAAATGCTGAATTTGACAGCCGTTTGATTGAGACGGGGGATCTTTTTATCCCGCTCAAGGGCGCGCGTGACGGTCATGACTTTATCGCGACCGCCTTCGCTCAGGGAGCTGCAGCTACCTTGTCTGAGCATCCAGTAGCAGAAGGACCTTATATTTTGGTCGATGATGTACTAGCGGCCTTTCAAGGCTTGGCTCAATACTATCTGGAAAAGACAGGTGTAGATGTGCTCGCTGTGACAGGCTCCAATGGGAAGACCACAACCAAGGATATGCTGGCTCAGCTATTAGCTACTAGCTACAAAACCTATAAAACTCAAGGCAACTATAATAATGAAATCGGTCTGCCCTACACAGTACTCCACATGACAGATGACACAGAAAAGCTAGTTTTAGAAATGGGACAGGATCATTTGGGAGATATCCACCTTCTGTCTGAAATTGCCAAGCCAAAGACGGGCATTGTGACCTTGGTTGGTGAAGCTCACTTAGAATTTTTCGGAAGCCGTACGGAGATTGCTAAAGGAAAGATGCAAATTGCAGATGGCATGAAGAAAGGCGGTCTGCTCTTGGCTCCAGCTGATAAGATCGTCAATGATTTTCTGCCAGACCAGCAAAAAGTAGTCCGCTTTGGTCCCGATGCAGATATTTACTTGACTCGCTTGGAAGAGCGCAAAGACAGCTTGACCTTTGAAGCGAATTTTCTGGAGCAGGCGATTGACTTGCCCGTGACTGGCAAATACAATGCGACCAACGCTATGATCGCCTCTTACGTTGCCTTGCAGGAGGGTGTCAGTGAGTCGGCGATCCGTCAGGCTTTTGCCCAGCTGGAATTGACCCGCAATCGAACCGAGTGGAAGAAGGCGGCTAATGGGGCCGATATCCTGTCAGATGTCTACAATGCTAATCCGACAGCTATGCGCTTGATTCTTGAGACTTTCTCAACGATTCCAGCCAGTCAGAGTGGTCGCAAGGCTGCAGTATTAGCCGATATGAAAGAGCTGGGTGCTGACTCCAAGCTGATGCACGGAGCCATGATTACCAGTCTCAATCCAGAGATTATCACCGATCTTTTCCTTTATGGAGAGGACATGGAAGCTCTCTACGTCTATGCTCGGGAAATCTACCCACCAAATCGGGTACATTATTTTGTCAAAAATGCTGACAAGGATCAGTTTGAAGATTTGACCAAGACCGTTAAGACTTGGTTGCAATCATCCGACCAAATCTTGCTCAAGGGTAGTAATTCGATGAAGTTGGATAAATTATTGGAGGCCTTGGAGCATGGAGACAAGTGATACTTCCTCTAGGCTAGATAGACAACTGAAAAAATTTTTGAAAAGAAATTAAGGACTTTGCTAGGAAGAGCAAGCCCAGTGTCCTTAAAAATTATTTATTAGGATNAAAATTTGAAAGATGAATTTACTAGATTTTTTTACTAGTCACAAAACAGAACCGCCTGTGATGACGCCTTTTGCTTATATTCTGCTCATGATGAGCCTAGTGTCCGTCATCTATGTTGCTAGTCGTTATTTTGAGCGAAAGAAAGTGCAGACTTTTTTTAGGGTTGCCCAAATCGTGCAATTAGTCTCTTTGTATGGCTGGTACTTAGCTATTCAGGAGCCTTTGTCAGAGAGTCTCCCCTTGTACCATTGTCGAGTGGCGATGTTTGCTGTCTTGCTACTGCCAGATAAAGTAGCTGTAGCTTATAAACAATATTTCGCCTTATTGGGAGTATTTGGACCGATTTGCGCCATTGTCTATCCGATTTTGGATCCCTATCCATTTCCACATATCACGCTATTTTCATTTTTCATCGGTCATTTGGCTCTGTTAGGCAATTCGATTATCTACCTGATGAAGCATTATGATAGACTTAATTTGTCCTATCGCCGTATTGTAGAAATTACCTTTGGCTTGGATTTCCTCATCTTGCTTGGAAATATTGTATTTGGAGGAAACTACGGTTTCTTAAAGGAGCCACCTCTGGTAGGAGATCATGGTATGCTTGGCAACTATCTGATTGTGTCGATGGTCTTAGCGGCTGCCTTGCTTCTATTTTCTTACTTGTTCAAAGAAATGAAGGAAAGACAGGCAGAGCGATTGACCCAATAAAGATTGGAAGAGGAAATGATTTCTCTAGCAACTAGGAAAATTCTGCCTAGATTTTCAATCTGACTGGGAGTTTGAACATACAGATTTTAAAAGTAGAAAGGAAACCAGATGCATCATTTTTTGACTACCAACCAAACTGAACCACCCTTTGTATCAGCTTTGGCCTACTCTTTGATGATGGCACTGCTTTTGCTATCCATCTACGCATCGATAAAATACCATAAGAATCCTAGCTTTATCAAAAGCATGAAAATTCTTCAGTTGTGCCAACTGGCAGTTCTTTATAGTTGGTATGTGGGTTTTCAGCTTCCTCTGGCAAATAGTCTGCCTTTGTACCATTGCCGTTTGGCCATGTTTGCGGTGGTCTTTCTGCCAGATAAATGGCCCAGCAAGCAGTATTTTGCTCTCTTAGGAGCCAGCGGAGCAGTCTTTGCCCTTGGTTATCCAGTCTTTGATCCTTATGATTTCCCGCACATTACCAGTTTTTCTTTCCTGATTGGTCACTATGCGCTCTTGGTAAATTCCTTGATTTATCTGATGAATTACTACGATAAGACCCAACTCAAGAAATACATGATTGTGCTCTATACTTTTGTGCTCGATGCCTTTCTTGTCGGTGTCAATCAAGTGACGGGTGGAAATTACGGTCTGCTAAAAAGCCCGCCTTTTATCAATCAGCACAATCTTTTAGTAAAATATTTAGCTGTATCGATTATTTTGTCCGCTACCTTGCTTCTTTTTGATGAAGTATTTAAGAAACGCTGGAAAAAGCAGCTGGAAATTGTTTGATATTGCATTTTATAGCTCCTGTCAAGTTAATTTGGCAGGACTTTTCTTAAATCTGATTTTAATCTTAATCTTTGCAATTTTCCTCTTTAGCAGTGTCATTGTTAGATTTTAAGACAAGTTAGCCAAATATAAAGAATAGAATCGCTGGCAAGGGCGATTTTTACCTTTCTTATATAATTGAAAAAAAGCGCCAAATCCGCTATAATAGGTAGGTTGAAAGGATTAGAATATTCCAATGTAAAATATAAAAATACTGACATTCACCATTATCCAAAAAGAAAAGAAAGAGAAGAAGATGACTTTACAAGAAGAAATTAAGAAACGACGCACCTTTGCCATTATTTCCCACCCGGACGCGGGGAAAACGACCATCACTGAGCAGTTGCTCTACTTCGGAGGCGAGATTCGTGAGGCTGGTACCGTAAAAGGAAAGAAAACAGGAACTTTTGCCAAGTCTGACTGGATGGATATCGAGAAACAACGTGGGATTTCGGTCACTTCATCTGTGATGCAATTTGACTACGATGGCAAACGCGTGAACATCTTAGACACACCAGGGCACGAGGACTTCTCAGAAGATACCTATCGGACCTTGATGGCGGTGGATGCTGCTGTCATGGTCGTGGACTCTGCCAAGGGTATCGAGGCTCAAACCAAGAAGCTCTTTGAGGTTGTCAAACACCGTGGAATTCCGGTCTTTACCTTTATGAACAAGCTGGACCGTGACGGTCGTGAGCCACTGGACCTCTTGCAAGAATTGGAAGAAGTCTTGGGGATTGCTAGCTATCCAATGAACTGGCCAATCGGGATGGGGAAAGCCTTTGAGGGCTTATATGACCTCTATAACCAACGCTTGGAGCTCTATAAAGGAGATGAGCGTTTTGCCAGCCTAGAAGATGGGGACAAGCTTTTTGCCAGCAATCCTTTCTATGAGCAAGTTAAGGATGACATTGAGCTCCTGAAGGAAGCAGGGAATGAGTTCTCAGAGGAAGCTATTTTAGCTGGTGAGCTAACCCCAGTCTTCTTCGGTTCAGCCCTGACTAACTTTGGGGTGCAGACCTTCCTTGAGACCTTCCTCAAGTTTGCTCCAGAACCTCATGGACACAAGAAAACAGACGGAGAAATTGTGGATCCTTATGACAAGGATTTCTCAGGATTCGTCTTTAAAATCCAAGCCAACATGGACCCTCGTCACCGTGACCGTATTGCCTTTGTCCGTATCGTATCGGGTGAATTTGAGCGCGGTATGAGTGTCAACCTACCTCGTACTGGTAAGACTGCCAAACTGTCTAATGTTACCCAGTTTATGGCGGAAAGTCGTGAGAATGTAACCAATGCCGTAGCAGGTGATATCATCGGGGTTTACGATACAGGTACCTATCAGGTTGGGGATACCTTGACGGTTGGAAAAAACAAGTTTGAATTTGAACCCCTGCCAACCTTTACTCCAGAGATTTTCATGAAAGTATCAGCTAAGAACGTCATGAAGCAAAAATCCTTCCATAAAGGAATGGAGCAGTTGGTACAAGAAGGAGCCGTCCAGCTTTATAAGAATTACCAAACAGGTGAGTACATGCTAGGCGCTGTCGGGCAACTCCAGTTTGAAGTTTTCAAGCACCGGATGGAAGGCGAGTATAATGCAGAAGTTGTCATGACTCCAATGGGTAAAAAGACAGTTCGTTGGATTTCGCCAGAGGACCTAGACGAGCGCATGTCGTCAAGCCGCAACATCTTGGCCAAAGATCGTTTCGACCAACCTGTTTTCCTCTTTGAAAATGACTTTGCCCTCCGCTGGTTTGCAGACAAGTATCCAGATGTGAAGTTAGAAGAGAAGATGTGATTCAGTACTACCAATTGGAAATAAAGTTCCTAATTGGTGGACGCTAGCCGCTATTTGGCGAACTAGCTAACTGCCTTACTAACTACGTTTGGCAAATGAAACCGATTTGCTTGGTTATTGTCAGGACATAGGAGCTTTGGCAATGAGGCTAAGTGTGGACATTAGGCGTGAGTTATTAGACAATCATTCTAGATCCCAGAAAGGAGTTCTATGTTTCTGGAAAGAAAACTAAAAGACCAATCTGTCTGGATCAACATTGACTCAGATGATGTTAAAAAGAATGGACAGATTTATCAGGATTACAATATCGACCTTGAAACCATCGAGTATGCGCTGGATAAAAATGAGCGGGCTCACATGGACTACAATCGTGAGAATGGGACGGTTCTTTTTATCTATAATGTGCTGAATCTAGCGACAGAGAAGGACTACTATGAGACCATTCCGATGACTTTCGTGGTGCAGCAGGATCGTCTCATCACCATCAGCAATCAAGACAATGCTTATGTGGTTGATATCATGAAGGCTTACACGGAGAATCATGAGCCCGTATCGGTCTATAAGTTTCTTTTTGCCAGTTTAGAGTTGATCTCCAATTCCTACTATCCGGTCATTGAGCAGATGGATAAGCGCAAGGATGAGCTTAACCGACTTTTGCGTCAGAAAACTACTAAAAAGCACTTGTTTGCTCTCTCGGATTTGGAAACTTCCATGGTCTATCTGGTGGCAGCATCCAAGCAAAATAGCATACTGCTAGAGCACATCAAGAGCCATGCTGTTTATCGTGGGTTTGATGAACTAGAGACCGAGCAATTTGAAGATGCCATGATTGAGGCACGTCAGCTGGTTTCAATGACGGATTTGATTGCTCAGGTTCTTAGCCAGCTTTCGGGCTCCTACAATAACATCCTGAACAACAATCTGAATGATAATTTGACTGTCTTGACCATCATTTCAGTTCTTCTGGCAGTCCTAGCAGTTATCACCGGCTTCTTTGGTATGAATGTTCCCCTGCCTTTGTCAGATGATAAAAATGCTTGGCTTTATATTATCATCATTAGCTTTGTTCTCTGGACTCTTCTGACCAAGCTCCTCAACTGGGTGGTCAATAAAGAGCGATGAATAAAATACATTAAATGAATGAGGTTTTCGAGCCTCATTTTTTTGCGGTATTAGCTGGAGCGGGTTTCTTCTTCTATTTATGAAAAATAGAGAGAAAATGTTTTGTATAGTAGGACAAAAAGATGAAAATCTGCTTTCAAAGTAGTATAATAATCTTAGTATCATAATAGGAGGTTTCATATGCTTCATGTAGAAAAACTAGAAAAAAGTTTTGGGCAAAAGCAAGTCTTGTTCGGTATTGATTTTGAAGCCCAGCCGGGGCATATCCTTGGCTTGATTGGGAAAAACGGTGCTGGGAAAACAACGATTTTTCACAGTATTTTGCGCTTCCTAGACTATAGTGGAGAGATTCGTTTCGAAGGGCAGGCTATCAAGCAGGAGACCTATAATAGGATTGGCTATCTGCCTGAGGAAAGAAGCCTGATGCCCAAGCTGACGGTCTTTGAGCAAGTGCGCTATCTGGCAAATCTAAAGGGTGTGCCGACAGCTGTTGTCAAAGAAAAACTGCCCCAGTGGATGGAAAAGCTCCAGGTCAAGGGGAAATTAACCGACAAAATCAAGAGTTTGTCCAAGGGGAACCAGCAAAAGGTTCAGCTGATTATCACGCTCTTGCATGAGCCAGACTTGATCATCTTAGATGAGCCTTTCAGCGGTCTGGATCCTGTCAATACTGAAATCCTGAAGGAAGTCATTGTTGAGGAGAAGAAGCGTGGAGCGACGATTATCTTCTCGGATCATGTCATGACAAATGTGGAAGAACTGTGCGATGATGTCCTGATGATTCGTGACGGGCAAGTGGTCCTCAATGGCGATGTACAGGCAGTCCGCAACCAATATGGCAAGACTCGTCTTTTCGTCTCAAGTGACCTGTCTCAGGCTGAATTAGAAGCCCTGCCTCATGTTGTCAAGGCGACGCAGACCAAGCAAGGCATCTGGAAATTGATTTTGGATGACGAAACAGCTGGTCCTGAATTGTTTGATCGCTTGACCAAGGGAAGTTATGTGGCAACTTTTGACCAGCAGGCACCGACAATTGATGAAATTTTCAAATTAGAATCAGGGGTGGAAGTATGAAACAAATGTTAATCGTCATCAAAGAAACCTACCTGCGTCATGTCAAGTCTTGGAGTTTTGTCTTTATGGTCTTGTCTCCTTTTCTCTTTCTTGGGCTGAGCTTGGGGATTGGCTATCTGCAAGGAAGCTCGATGGCCTCTTCAAAAAAAGTAGCAGTACTGACCCAGCTTGATTCTGTACGAGAAGTATTAAGAGCTGAAGATCAGCTGAGTTTTCAGTACAAAGATGAAACTGCAGCCAAGCAGGCTGTAAAAGATAAGAAAATCTCGGGCTATCTGACGATTGAGGAAAGAGATGGACAGCTTTATGCCACCTATTACGCAGAAACCAGTATGAACGCTGCAACGAAAATGGCTCTGTCCAATTCCCTTATTCAAGTCCAGCAGGCTTTAAACTTGGCTCAGGCCGAATTATCAGATGAGCAGAGTCAGATTCTTGCGCGGACAGTCCAGTTTGAAGAGAAAATTGATGAAAACAAAGAAAGCAAGAAGATGGTTCAGACCTTTGCTGCAATAGGGCTGGGCTTCATGCTCTATATGATTTTGATTACTTATGCCAGCGTTACTGCCCAAGATGTGGCCAGTGAAAAGGGCACAAAAATCATGGAAGTCATCTTCTCCAGTATTAAGGCAACCGATTATTTCTATGCTCGTATGATTGGGATTTTTGCAGTGATTCTTAGCCATCTGGGTATTTATGTGCTTGGTGGACTGGCAGCCTTTCTCTTTGCGGACAGCATTCCTCTTGTATCCCAAGTCTTGAAGAGTAATCCAGCCATTCAGCAGTATATCGGAGAAGCTGTGTCTTTGAATACCCTAGCTTTTGTAGCTGTCAGCATCTTTATGTATGTCGTCTTGTCGGCCTTTCTTGGTTCGATGGTGGCACGAGCAGAAGATACAGGAAAAGTCCTTTCGCCAGTTATCATGCTCATTTTAGTCGGTTTCATGGGAGTTTCAGCTTTGGGAGCAGCAGGAGATAATGTGATTTTGAAGGTTGGTTCTTACCTTCCGTTCATCTCAACCTTTTTCATGCCTTTCCGGGCTATCAATGGTTATGCGACCAGCTTGGAAGCTTGGCTTTCTCTAGGAATTACAGCTATTTTCGCGGTGATGATGACATTTTTCATCGCGCGAATCTACTCCAGCCTTGTCCTGCAGACGGATGATTTGGGAGCTTGGAAGACCTTCAAACGTGCTTTAAAATATAAATAAATCACAACTTCACTGGAGTCATCTGGTGAAGTTTTCTTTTTGTATTTTAATTTAATATTTTGAATAATAGGGCTAGGTAAAAAGTGGAATTTATGGTAAAATAGTACAGATAAAACAAGGAGTGGAAAAATGGTAGAACCTAAATATAAGCGTATTTTGATTAAACTATCTGGAGAAGCTTTGGCTGGCGAAAAAGGTGTGGGTATCAATATTGCCACTGTTCAAAAGATGGCTGAAGAAATCAAGGAAGTCCATGAACTGGGCATTCAAATTGCCTTGGTTATCGGTGGCGGTAATCTTTGGCGAGGCGAACCAGCAGCAGAAGCAGGCATGGATCGCGTTCAAGCGGACTATACTGGGATGTTAGGGACAGTTATGAATGCACTTGTAATGGCAGATTCCTTGCAACAAGTGGGCGTTGACACCCGCGTTCAAACAGCAATTGCCATGCAACAGGTAGCTGAGCCTTATATTCGTGGACGTGCTCTTCGTCACTTGGAAAAAGGTCGGATCGTTATTTTCGGTGCTGGTATTGGTTCACCATATTTCTCAACAGATACGACAGCTGCTCTGCGGGCTGCGGAAATTGAGGCAGATGCTATCCTCATGGCTAAAAATGGTGTAGATGGAGTCTACAATGCCGATCCAAACAAGGATAAGACGGCTGTTAAGTTTGATGAATTGACCCACCGTGATGTTATTAACAAAGGCTTACGCATCATGGACTCGACTGCTTCTACCCTTTCTATGGACAATGACATTGACCTAGTCGTCTTTAATATGAATGAACCTGGCAATATCAAACGAGTCGTCTTTGGCGAGCAAATCGGGACAACTGTCTCAAATAATTTATAAAAATCAGGGAGAAAAGAAAATGGCAAATGCAATTGTAGAAAAAGCAAAAGAAAGAATGACCCATTCGCACCAAAGTTTGGCGCGTGAATTTGGTAGTATCCGTGCAGGCCGCGCTAATGCTAGCCTTTTGGATCGCATCCATGTGGAATACTATGGAGTAGAGACACCGCTTAACCAACTCTCTTCTATCACGATTCCAGAAGCGCGTGTTCTTTTGGTGACACCTTTTGATAAGTCTTCTATCAAGGATATCGAGCGTGCGATTAATGCATCTGACTTAGGTATCACACCATCTAGCGACGGATCTGTCATTCGTTTGGTTATTCCAGCTCTGACAGAGGAAACTCGTCGTGAATTAGCTAAAGAAGTGAAAAAAGTCGGTGAAAATGCTAAGATTGCGATTCGTAACATCCGTCGCGATGCGATGGACGAAGCCAAGAAACAGGAAAAGGCTAAAGAAATCACTGAAGATGAATTGAAGGTTCTTGAAAAGGATATCCAAAAAGTCACTGATGATGCAGTGAAGCATATCGATGATATGACAGCGACTAAAGAAAAAGAACTTCTAGAAGTTTAATATTTTAACAGAATCAAAACTCAGTTGGCCTTGGCTGACTGAGTTGTTTTAACATAAAAATCCTTGCGAGTAGAAGAAGCAAGGTAGAAATAGGAATATATGAATACAAATCTTGCTAGCTTCATCGTGGGGATTATCACGGATGAAAACGATCGTTTTTACTTTGTCCAGAAGGATGGACAAACTTATGCGCTTTCTAAAGAAGAGGGACCGCATGAGCTCGGTCAGTCTGTCAAGGGCTTTGCCTACAGCGATATGAAGCAGAAACTTCGCCTGACGACTCTTGAAGTCACAGCGACCCAAGAGCAGTTTGGCTGGGGAACAGTGACGGAGGTTCGCAAGGATCTAGGCGTCTTTGTCGATACCGGCCTGCCGGATAAGCAAATCGTCGTGTCACTAGACATCTTGCCAGAAATCAAGGAACTTTGGCCTAAGAAGGGCGACCGCCTCTATATTCGTCTGGATGTGGACAAGAAAGACCGCATCTGGGGTCAACTGGCTTATCAAGAGGATTTCCAGCGTCTGGCTCGCCCTGCCTACAATAACATGCAGAACCAAAATTGGCCAGCCATTGTTTATCGGCTCAAGCTTTCTGGCACCTTTGTCTATCTGCCAGAGAATAATATGCTGGGCTTTATCCATCCGAGCGAGCGCTATGCAGAGCCACGTCTGGGGCAGGTCTTGGACGCACGAGTAATTGGCTTCCGTGAAGTAGACCGCACCCTTAACCTCTCCCTCAAGCCTCGCTCCTTTGAAATGCTGGAAAACGATGCCCAGATGATTCTGACCTATCTGGAGAGCAACGGTGGCTTCATGACTTTGAATGACAAATCTTCACCAGACGATATCAAGGCCACTTTTGGTATTTCCAAAGGCCAGTTTAAAAAAGCCCTGGGCGGTCTCATGAAAGCTGGTAAAATCAAGCAAGATCCGACTGGAACGGAGTTGATTTAAATGAGAAAATCTTTTTACAGTTGGCTGATGACGGAGCGCAATCCTAAAAGTAATAAGCCCAAAGCAATTTTGGCGGACTTGGTTTTTCAGGATACTGCCTTTCCCAAGCATACGGATGATTTTGATGAGGTCAGTCGTTTTCTGGAAGAGCATGCAAATTTTTCCTTTAACTTGGGCGAGTTCGATGCGATTTGGGAAGAATATCAGGCCCATTAAGTGGATAGTGGCTAGGGATAGTCATTTTCTGCTTGCTTTGATATAATAAAGGTAATTCATTCAATAAATTAAAATAGAGAGGTTCTTTGTTTGCAGGAACATTCAGTAGAATTGAAACTGGGCCATCCAGATGATGCCTTTCATCTCTTTGGCTCTAATGAACGCCATCTGCGCCTAATGGAGCAGGAATTGAAGGTCACCATTCATGCCCGAACCGAGATTGTGCAGATTCTGGGTACGGAGGCTTCCTGCGAGGAGGCTCGCCAGGTTATTCAGGCTCTCTTGGTCTTGGTCAATCGTGGTATGACCATTGGTACGCCCGATGTTGTGACGGCTATTACTATGGTCAAAAATGATGAAATTGATAAGTTTGTAGCTCTTTACGAAGAAGAGATTATCAAGGACAGCTATGGCAAGCCAATTCGAGTCAAGACACTGGGTCAGAAAATCTATGTGGACAGTGTTAAAAATCATGATATCGTCTTTGGGATTGGACCAGCCGGAACAGGGAAGACTTTTCTGGCGGTGACCTTGGCGGTGACTGCTCTCAAGCGTGGGCAGGTCAAGCGAATCATCCTGACAAGGCCAGCGGTAGAAGCTGGTGAGAGTTTGGGCTTTCTGCCTGGTGACCTTAAGGAAAAGGTGGATCCATATCTTCGTCCGGTCTATGATGCTTTGTATCAGATTTTGGGTAAGGACCAGACTACGCGCCTGATGGAGCGAGAAATCATTGAGATTGCACCCTTAGCCTATATGCGGGGGCGGACGCTGGATGATGCTTTTGTCATTCTGGATGAAGCTCAAAATACGACCATCATGCAGATGAAGATGTTCCTGACACGTCTCGGCTTCCAGTCTAAGATGATTGTCAATGGAGATATCAGTCAGATCGACCTGCCTCGCAATGTCAAGTCCGGCCTCATTGATGCTCAAGAGAAATTGAAAAACATCTCCCAGATTGATTTTGTGCATTTCTCAGCTAAGGATGTGGTTCGCCATCCAGTAGTGGCGCAGATTATCCGTGCCTATGAGCCGCCAGCTCCTAAGAAAGAGGATCGTGAAGTAGCTGAGGACGAAAGCGCGAGTTGATGATAAATGATAAAAAAACGACTAACTTGATGAGCAAGTTAGTCGTTTTCTAGTGTCTGAAAATTATTTGGTTAAACCGTAGTTGTAGTCATCATCTTGCATGGCTTCAACTTCACCAAGAAGGTAACCATTTCCGACTTGAGAGAAGAAGTCGTGGTTAGATGTTCCTGTTGAAATCCCATTCATGACGATTGGGTTGACATCGTCAGCTGAATCTGGGAAGAGTGGATCTTGTCCTAGGTTCATAAGGGCTTTATTGGCATTGTAACGAAGGAAGGTTTTGACTTCTTCGGTCCAGCCCACACCGTCATAGAGGCTTTCCGTATAGCCTTCTTCGTTCTCGTAGAGGGTGTAGAGCAGGTCGTACATCCATTCTTTGAGTTTCTCTTGCTCTTCTTCCGGTAATTCATTGAAACCAAGTTGGAATTTGTAACCAATGTAGGTTCCGTGAACAGATTCATCACGGATGATCAGTTTGATGATTTCCGCAACGTTGGCTAGTTTGTTGTTACCAAGATAGTAGAGGGGTGTAAAGAAACCAGAGTAGAAGAGGAAGGTTTCAAGGAAAACGCTGGCAATCTTCTTTTCAAGGGAGCTACCATTGAGGTAGATTTCATTGATAATTTCAGCTTTTCTCTGTAGGTATGGGTTTGTGTTAGTCCATTCAAAGATTTCTTCGATTTCAGCCTTGGTATTCAAGGTTGAAAAGATAGAAGAGTAAGATTTTGCGTGGACGGATTCCATGAATTGGATATTGTTGAAGACGGCTTCTTCGTGGGCAGTACGGACGTCCTTACGTAGAGCATCCACACCAGATTCAGATTGGAGGGTATCCAGCAATGTCAATCCTCCGAAGACCTTGCCGACCAAGTCCTTTTCCTTGTTGGACAATTTTCTCCAGTCATCCAGGTCATTAGACAAGGGAATCCGTGTATCGAGCCAGAATTGCTCCGTCAGCTTTTCCCAAGTTGATTTGTCAATGACATCTTCGATAGCATTCCAGTTTATGGCTTTATAGTATGTTTGCATGTTTATATTCTCTCGTTTTTTTGAATTCTTTTCTTAACTAAATACTTTCCAGCTACTGAGCTACCTTTTCGTAGTCCGTCAGAGGCTATTGTATCAATTTTGCTTTCTAAATTTATTTTATCTTCTTCCAAAATGGAAATCTTCTTTTTATCTTGTCGGCGTAGCTTCTTTAAAATTGCGTTCTGAAATTTTAACTCATTATTTTCTCGTTTTGTTTTACTAAATCCGAACATATTCTTCTCCTAATTAAAAGTAAGTTATAAATTTGATATTTTAGAATCAAAACTAGATCACACAGCTTTCACACTGATTTGCCCCAACTTCGCCGCCATCGTCAGTGAAGGTGCGGACGTAGTAGATGGACTTGATTCCCTTGTTGAAGGCGTAGTTACGCAGGATAGAAAGGTCGCGGGTTGTCTGCTTGCTTTCTTTTTTCCATTCGTAGAGGCCTTTAGGAATATCGCTGCGCATAAAGAGAGTCAGTGAAAGTCCTTGGTCCACGTGCTCAGTTGCAGCGGCATAAACATCAATTACCTTGCGCATGTCCATGTCATAGGCGCTGGTGTAGTAAGGGATAGTCTCAGTTGACAAGCCTGCCGCAGGATAGTAGATCTTACCGATTTTCTTTTCCTGACGTTCTTCGATCCGCTGAGTGATTGGATGGATTGAAGCAGAAACATCGTTGATGTAGCTAATAGAGCCATTTGGTGCAACAGCTAAGCGGTTTTGATGGTAGAGGCCGTCAGCCTTGACCTTGTCGCGTAACTCTGCCCAATCCTCTGCAGATGGGATAAAGATATCTTTGAAAAGTTCTTTGACACGATCAGACTTAGGTACAAATTCACCCGTCAGGTATTTGTCAAAGTAAGTGCCGTTAGCATAGTCAGATTTTTCAAAGTTATGGAAGGTCACGCCACGCTCGCGAGCGATATTGTTAGACTCAACTAAAGTCCAGTAGTTCATGAGCATAAAGTAGATGCTAGTGAACTCGACAGCTTCCGCTGATCCATAATCGATCAACTGCTGAGCCAAATAGCTGTGCAGTCCCATAGCTCCCAGACCAAAGGTATGCGCCAGACTGTTACCGTTGTCGATAGAAGGCACAGCTGTGATGTGTGAGCTGTCAGTGACAAAGGTCAAGGCGCGTGTCATGGTTCGGATGGATTTTCCGAAGTCAGGCGAAGTCATCATGTTGACAACGTTTGTAGATCCCAAGTTACATGACACATCTGTTCCCAGGTGGAGATACTCTTGTGCGTCATTCAAGAGGCTAGGCTCTTGAACTTGCAGGATTTCTGAGCAAAGGTTACTCATGATAATTTTGCCGTCGATTGGATTGGCACGGTTAGCTGTATCGATATTCACGACATAAGGATAGCCAGACTCTTGTTGCAGTTTAGAAATTTCTGTTTCCAAATCACGGGCCTTGATCTTGGTTTTGGTGATTTTAGGATTAGCAACTAGCTCATCGTATTTCTCTGTGATGTCGATATAGGCAAATGGAACGCCGTATTCACGTTCGATTGAGTAAGGGCTGAAGAGATACATATCTTCATTCTTGCGCGCTAATTCGTAGAATTTATCTGGAATGACAACACCGAGCGAGAGAGTTTTAACTCGAACTTTTTCATCAGCATTTTCTTTCTTGGTAGAAAGGAAAGCGATGATATCTGGGTGGAAGACATTGAGGTAAACAACTCCAGCTCCCTGACGTTGGCCCAGCTGGTTAGAGTAAGAGAAGCTATCTTCAAACAGTTTCATAACAGGAACAACTCCAGATGCAGCTCCTTCATAACCTTTGATGGGCGCTCCAGCTTCCCGCAGATTGCTGAGGGAAATACCGACCCCGCCTCCGATACGAGAGAGCTGCAGGGCGGAGTTGATGGAGCGGCCAATTGAGTTCATATCATCTGTTACTTGGATGAGGAAGCAGGAAACCAATTCACCGCGACGAGCCCGGCCAGCATTGAGGAAGCTTGGTGTAGCTGGTTGATAGCGCTGGTGGATGATTTCATTTGCAATATCCTTGGCAATGGCTTCATCTCCGTTGGCAAAGTAGAGGGCATTAAAGAGCACCCGATCTTCCATGCTTTCCAGATAGTATTCACCATCATTTGTCTTCAGTGCATACTGGTTATAGAATTTATAGGCAGCCATGAAAGATTTGAACTTGAAATCTTGAGCATGGATAAAAGCAGACAACTCTTCAATATATTCAGGAGAATAGAGTTGGATAAATTCTTTTTCCAAGTAGTTCTCTTCGATTAAATATTGAATTTTTTCAGTAATAGAAGCAAACTTCATCGTGTTTGGTTCAACATTTTCTTTAAAGAAGGCTTCCAAGGCTTCTTTGTCTTTGTGAAGCATGATTTGTCCATTGACTGGACGGTTGATTTCGTTATTTAGACGGAAGTAAGTCACATCTTCTAAGTGTTTGAGTCCCATAATTTTCCTTTTTCTAAAATGTCTTTTGCTTTTACAAAATAAACGGCTCCTACGAATGATAGGAGCGGCAACAAAGCTCTAAATACTGGTGAGATTATGATAATTTTTTAAGTTTACCAGGCTGGAAACCAGAAAATGCTTCAGTTGGTGTTTGAATAACAGGCGCTGCATTGAAACCGAGGCTTTTAACATGGTCGATGTATTCTGGTTGCTCATCAAGGTTGATTTCGCGATATTCTACATTGTTGGTATCAAGAAAACGCTTGGTCATCTTGCATTGAACACAATCGTTTTTAGAGTAAATAGTTACCATTAGATGATTCCTCTATACTTTCATTTTCTTAAATTTAAATCTGAAACTAGTATATCTAAAAGCGAATTCGATGTCAACAGTTTTGAACTAAATATTGTATGATATTTTCTTATAGCAACTATTGAGATACAATATATAGTGTGTAAAACATCGAAACAAAGAGAAATAACCACAAGGAGTCACAGCGCTTACTGTACTTTAAGCGAAGCTAGACCAAGAAGAATTCATTATAAGGAAGAAAGCCTTGAAACTATTTCGGAAAGAGAGGGAGTTGACGATTGAATCTACTATTTTAAAACAGAATTCATTTTCAAAGTCTAACGAAATATTTTGTAAGCGGGCTATAAAATTCTTGAAAAAGATTTCAAAAAGTGATATAATATCAACTTGTAAGGGTTATCACTTTAACTCAAAAAGAATTATTTTAAAGGAGAGTCTAACTATGGCTTCTAAAGATTTCCACATTGTGGCAGAAACAGGTATTCACGCGCGTCCAGCAACATTGTTGGTACAAACAGCTAGCAAATTTGCTTCAGATATCACTCTTGAGTACAAAGGTAAATCAGTAAACCTTAAATCAATCATGGGTGTTATGAGTCTTGGTGTTGGCCAAGGTGCTGACGTTACAATCTCAGCTGAAGGTGCAGACGCGGATGATGCTATCGCTGCTATCTCAGAAACAATGGAAAAAGAAGGATTGGCATAAGAAAATGACAGAAATGCTTAAAGGAATTGCGGCATCTGATGGTGTTGCTGTTGCTAAGGCATATCTATTAGTTCAACCGGATTTGTCATTTGAGACTGTTTCAGTCGATGATACGAATGCAGAAGAGGCTCGTTTGGATGCAGCTCTTGAAGCTTCACAGAACGAGCTTTCTGTTATCCGTGAGAAAGCAGTAGATAGCCTTGGTGAGGAAGCGGCTCAAGTATTTGACGCTCACTTAATGGTACTCGCTGACCCTGAAATGGTTGGTCAAATCAAAGAAACGATCCGTACTAAGAAAGTAAATGCGGAAGCTGGTCTGAAAGAAGTTACAGACATGTTTATCGCTATTTTTGAAGGTATGGAAGACAATCCATACATGCAAGAACGTGCGGCAGACATTCGTGACGTGACGAAACGTGTTTTGGCAAACCTTTTGGGCAAGAAATTACCAAATCCAGCTTCTATCAATGAAGAATCAGTTGTGATTGCACATGACTTGACTCCTTCTGATACAGCTCAATTAGACAAGAAATTTGTTAAAGCTTTTGTAACTAACATCGGTGGACGAACAAGCCACTCTGCAATCATGGCGCGTACGCTTGAAATCGCAGCGGTATTGGGAACAAATAATATTACTGAACTCGTTAAAGACGGCGATATCATCGCAGCTAATGGTATCACTGGTGAAGTAATCATTAACCCAACTGAAGAGCAAGCAGCAGAATTCAAAGCAGCTGGTGAAGCTTATGCGAAGCAAAAAGCTGAATGGGCTCTCTTGAAAGATGCTCAAACAGTGACTGCCGATGGCAAACACTTTGAACTCGCTGCTAACATTGGTACACCAAAAGACGTTGAAGGTGTCAATGCAAATGGTGCTGAGGCCGTAGGTCTTTACCGTACAGAATTCCTTTACATGGATTCACAAGACTTCCCAACAGAAGACGAGCAGTACGAAGCATACAAGGCTGTACTTGAAGGAATGAATGGTAAACCTGTTGTCGTTCGTACAATGGATATCGGTGGAGATAAGGAACTTCCTTACTTCGATATGCCGCATGAAATGAACCCATTCCTTGGTTTCCGTGCATTGCGTATTTCTATCTCTGAAACTGGTGACACTATGTTCCGTACACAAATCCGCGCCCTCTTGCGTGCTTCTGTACATGGACAATTGCGCATCATGTTCCCGATGGTTGCTCTCTTGACAGAATTCCGCAAGGCTAAAGCAGTTTACGAAGAAGAAAAAGCGAAATTGCAAGCGGAAGGCGTTGCTGTAGCGGACAATATCCAAGTGGGTATCATGATTGAAATTCCAGCAGCAGCAATGCTAGCTGATCAATTTGCCAAAGAAGTTGATTTCTTCTCTATCGGTACGAACGACTTGATCCAATACACAATGGCTGCTGACCGCATGAACGAACAAGTTTCATACCTCTACCAACCATACAACCCATCAATCCTTCGCTTGATCAACAATGTTATCAAGGCAGCTCATGCTGAAGGAAAATGGGCAGGTATGTGTGGAGAAATGGCCGGTGACCAAACAGCTGTGCCACTCCTTGTAGGTATGGGCTTGGATGAGTTCTCTATGAGTGCAACTTCAGTTCTTCGGACTCGTAGCCTCATGAAGAAATTGGATACGAAGAAGATGGAAGAACTTGCACAACGCGCATTGACTGAATGTGCAACGATGGAAGAAGTTCTTGAACTTGAAAAAGAATATCTTGACTTCGATTAATCTGAAAATTAAGATCAGAAAATTTTTCTGGTCTTTTTTACTTTTCTTCAGTGTCCAGTGGACCTAGTGTAGAAAGTGAGAATTGATAAAAAAGAGAGAAATATAGAGGGTTAATATGAGCAAAAGAATATAATTCATGAAATTTGTGAAAAATTTCTTTAAATTTCTAAAATTTAGTTGAAATTTTCAGAAAATTTGATAAAATGATACTTAATAACATTTTGGAGGGGACAAGTGACACAATATAAGAACTATATAAATGGAGAGTGGAGAGCTTCTGAAAATGAAATCACCATCTCATCTCCTATCAATAATGAGATTTTAGGAACTGTTCCTGCCATGAGTCAGGCAGAGGTTGATTATGCGATGGCGAGTGCTCGTGCGGCTTTGCCAGCTTGGCGCGCCCTTTCAGCAGTCGAACGTGCAGCTTATCTGCATAAGGCCGCGGATATTTTGGAGCGCGATCAGGAGAAGCTTGGCGAAATCCTTGCCAAAGAAGTTGCCAAGGGTATTAAAGCGGCGATTGGAGAAGTTGTTCGGACAGCAGACTTGATTCGCTATGCGGCTGAAGAGGGCATCCGTATTCATGGCCAGGTTATGGAAGGTGGTGGCTTTGAAGCTGCCAGCAAGAAAAAACTGGCTGTGGTCCGTCGTGAGCCTGTAGGAGTTGTACTGGCCATTGCGCCATTTAACTACCCAGTTAATCTGTCAGCTTCGAAAATTGCTCCTGCCCTTATCGGCGGAAATGTTGTGATGTTTAAGCCACCTACTCAAGGTTCAATCTCTGGTTTGCTCTTGGCTCAGGCTTTTGCTGAGGCTGGTCTGCCTGCTGGTGTTTTCAATACCATCACAGGACGTGGTTCAGAAATTGGGGATTACATCATTGAGCATAAGGAAGTAAACTACATTAACTTTACTGGTTCGACTCCAATCGGAGAACGCATCGGTAAGTTGGCTGGCATGCGTCCAATTATGTTAGAATTGGGTGGTAAGGATGCTGCAGTTGTGCTGGAAGATGCTGACTTGGAGCATGCAGCTAAGCAGATTGTTGGTGGGGCATACAGTTATTCCGGTCAGCGCTGTACGGCTATTAAACGTGTCATTGTCATGGAGAGCGTAGCAGATAAATTAGCGGCGCTGATTAAGGCAGAGGTAGAGAAACTGACGATTGGTGATCCCTTTGATAATGCGGATATCACACCAGTCATTGATCATGCATCAGCAGATTTCATCTGGGGCTTGATTGAAGATGCTCAAGAAAAGGGAGCGTCAGCCTTGACAGAAATCAAACGTGAAGCAAATCTCATCTGGCCTGCCTTGTTTGACCATGTGACACTAGATATGAAATTAGCTTGGGAAGAGCCATTTGGTCCTGTTCTTCCGATTATTCGTGTGACTTCCGTTGAAGAGGCTATCCAGATCTGTAACCAGTCAGAATTTGGTCTTCAATCTTCAGTCTTTACAAATGATTTCCCGAAAGCATTTGAAATTGCTGAGAAACTGGAAGTGGGTACTGTACACATCAATAATAAGACCCAACGTGGTCCAGATAACTTCCCATTCCTTGGTGTTAAGGGATCTGGAGCCGGAGTGCAAGGGATTCGTTACAGTATCGAAGCGATGACACAAGTGAAATCCATCGTGTTTGATGTGAAATAATGAGAAAGGCGGCTTTGTGCGGCCTTTTTTCTTACCTTTATGAACTTGTAATTCTAACAAGTGTTCGAACAATATAAAAATAAGTAGGCGCTCATATTTTTGATTGCTTATCATTTTAAAATGTAAATTTACATATTGGTCTAGATAAATTATTTTAGGAATCCTAGTACAGGGATTGATTTTTAAGTACAGATATTAGCCTCAAACTCTTTGAAATCAGTATTTTATCAGATATTTTCCACAAGAACCTTGATATAGCAACTCATTCTTGTAAAGAAATTGGGCTTTTGAAATTTTTGAGATAGTTTTTGGAAATTTACTTGAAAAATATAAGAAAATGGGGTAAAATAGAAACATAGAAAACGCTTACAAATAGAAAGGTGACTAAATGGACAAAAAAGAAGCATTAAGAACCTTTACAACAGGTGAAAACTTTCATTTGCAGCATTATTTGGGAGTGCATCAGGATGTGGTGGATGGCAAGGCTGGCTACACCTTTAGAGTTTGGGCTCCAAATGCGCAGAATGTGCATCTGATTGGAGATTTCACCAATTGGTATGGAGAGCAGATTCCTATGACTCGCAATGAAGGCGGTGTCTGGGAAGTCTTCACGGATTTGCCTAAGGAAGGAGATATTTACAAGTACAATATCAAACGCAGTAGTGGTCAGGAAATCTTGAAAATTGATCCGCTGGCTATCTATTTGGAAGAGCGCCCAGGTACGGGAGCTATTGTTCGGACTATTCCAGAAAAGAAGTGGCAAGATGGACTTTGGCTGGCTCGGAGAAAGCGTTGGGGCTTTTTCTCAAGACCGGTCAATATCTATGAAGTGCATGCTGGATCTTGGAAACGTAATCCTGACGGCAGTCCATATTCTATGGCTCAGCTTAAGGAGGAGTTGATTCCTTATCTGGTCGAAATGAACTACACGCACGTTGAGTTCATGCCGCTCATGGCCCATCCTTTGGGACTCAGCTGGGGCTACCAGCTCATGGGCTACTTTGCCTTTGAACATACTTATGGAACGCCAGAGGAATTTCAAGACTTTGTCGAAGAATGTCACTTGAATAATATTGGTGTCATTGTGGACTGGGTTCCAGGTCACTTTACCATCAATGACGATGCCTTGGCCTACTATGATGGAACACCAACCTTTGAGTACCAGGATCATGACCGAGCTCATAACTATGGCTGGGGTGCCTTGAATTTTGATCTAGGAAAAAATGAAGTGCAATCTTTCTTGATTTCTAGTATCAAGTTCTGGATTGATTTCTATCATCTAGATGGGGTTCGTGTGGATGCAGTTAGCAACATGCTCTATCTAGACTACGATAGTGGTCCTTGGCAGCCAAACAAGGACGGCGGTAATCGCAACTATGAAGGTTATTACTTCCTGCAACGCCTCAATACGGTTATCAAATTAGCTCATCCAGATGTCATGATGATTGCTGAAGAGAGCTCGTCCGAAACCAAGATTACGGGTATGAGAGAAATGGGCGGTTTGGGCTTTGACTTCAAGTGGAATATGGGCTGGATGAACGATATTCTCCGGTTCTACGAAGAAGATCCGATTTACCGCAAGTACGATTTTAATCTGGTGACCTTCAGCTTTATGTATGCTTTTTCTGAAAATTTCCTCTTGCCTTTCTCTCACGACGAAGTTGTTCACGGTAAGAAGAGCATGATGCATAAGATGTGGGGTGACCGCTATAATCAATTTGCTGGTCTCCGCAACCTCTTGACCTATCAAATCTGCCATCCAGGCAAGAAATTGCTCTTTATGGGTTCAGAATTTGGTCAATTCCTAGAGTGGAAGTCAGAAGAGCAGCTGGAATGGTCAAATCTGGACGATCAGATGAACAAGCAGATGCAGAGCTTCACTTCGGCCCTCAACGCCTTTTATCGAGATAATCGTCCGCTTTGGGAGATTGATCTTAGCTACGATGGCATCGAAATCATTGATGCCGACAATACCGATCAGAGCGTCCTTTCCTTTATCCGTAAGACGGAAAAAGGAGATATGCTGGTCTGTGTATTCAACATGGTGCCAGTAGAGCGCAAAAACTTTACCATTGGTGTGCCAGTGGCAGCCGTTTATGAAGAAGTATGGAATACTGAATTAGAGAAATGGGGAGGTGTTTGGAAAGAACACAACGAAACAGTTCAGTCTCAAGAGGGACTATGGAAAGATTATCCGCAGACCTTGACCTTTACGCTACCAGCTTTGGGAGCAAGTATTTGGAAAATCAAGCGTCGTGTGAATGTTCGTAAAAATGCTAAAAAAGATTCCACAAAGGAGTAGGATATGAAGAATGAAATGCTAGCTTTGATTCTTGCCGGTGGGCAAGGAACTCGTCTTGGAAAGCTCACACAAAGTATTGCAAAACCAGCAGTACAGTTTGGTGGTCGTTATCGTATTATTGATTTCGCGCTGTCAAACTGTGCCAACTCTGGGATTAATAATGTCGGTGTGATTACCCAGTACCAACCACTTGCTTTGAACAGTCACATCGGGAACGGTTCAAGCTGGGGCTTGGATGGTATCAACACAGGTGTATCCATTCTTCAGCCTTACTCTGCCAGTGAAGGAAATCGTTGGTTTGAGGGAACTAGCCACGCTATTTTCCAAAATATTGACTATATCGACAGCATCAATCCTGAATATGTCTTAATCCTATCTGGTGACCATATCTACAAGATGGACTATGATGATATGCTCCAATCCCATAAGGATAACAGCGCTAGTTTGACGGTTGCAGTCTTGGATGTACCTCTCAAGGAGGCCAGCCGTTTTGGTATCATGAATACCGACGCTAACAATCGGATCGTTGAATTTGAAGAAAAACCAGAAAATCCTAAATCTACCAAGGCTTCTATGGGAATCTATATCTTTGACTGGCAACGTCTCCGCAATATGTTGATTGCTGCTGAAAAGAGCAATGTAGATATGTCCGACTTTGGTAAGAATGTTATCCCTAACTATCTTGAATCTGGCGAAAGTGTTTATGCTTATGAATTTAACGGCTACTGGAAAGACGTTGGTACGATTGAGTCACTTTGGGAAGCTAATATGGAATACATTAGTCCAGAAAATGCTTTAGACAGTCGTGATCGTCAGTGGAAAATTTACTCACGCAACTTGATTTCACCACCCAACTACCTTGGTGCAAATGCTCATGTTGAAGATTCTTTGGTAGTTGACGGCTGTTTTGTGGATGGAACTGTTAAGCATTCTATTCTTTCAACAGGCGCTCAAGTTCGTGAGGGTGCAGAAGTTATTGATTCTGTCATTATGAGTGGCGCTATTATCGGTCAGGGAGCTAAGATTAAACGTGCGATCATTGGTGAGGGCGCTGTTATTTCTGATGGTGTAGAGATTGACGGAACAGATGAAGTGCAAGTAGTCGGATATAATGAAAAAGTGGGGGTACCAACAGATGAAGATTGATAAATATTCAGCGATTTTAGGAAATACGGTCGGTTTCCACGACATGTCAACCTTAACAGAACATCGTCCAGTTGCCAGTTTGCCATTTGGTGGGAAATACCGCTTGATTGACTTCCCACTTTCTAGTCTTGCTAATGCTGGTGTTCGTAGCGTCTTTGGTATCTTCCAGCAAGACAATATCAGCTCTGTATTTGACCATATTCGTTCAGGTCGTGAGTGGGGCTTGTCTACACTTTTGAGCCACTACTATCTAGGTATTTACAATACTCGTGTAGAAAGCAGCACAGTTGGTAAGGAATATTATGAACAGTTACTGACTTATCTGAAGCGCTCAGGCTCTAACCAAACTGTAGCCCTGAACTGTGATGTGTTGATCAACATTGACCTAAATCAGGTCTTCCACTTACATAACACAACCCAGCAACCGATGACAGTGGTTTACAAGAAATTGCCATCTAAGGACATTTCAGATGTGAATGCAGTTCTGCAAGTCAGTGAAACAGACCATGTCCTAGGACATAAACTGCATAGTGATAGAGACGAGGGCGAGCTCTTCAATATGTCTACAGATATTTTTGTAGTAGATACGCCTTGGTTGATTGAAAAATTGGAAGAAGAAGCCCAAAAAGAATTCCCACAAAAACTGCGCTATGTTCTTCGGGACTTGGCAGCTGAAGTTGGAGCTTTTGCTTACGAGTACACAGGCTATCTGGCAAATATTTACTCTGTTGAATCATACTATAAGGCCAATAAAGATATGCTTGATCGGCAGAAATTTTACTCTCTCTTCTCGCCAAATCACAAGATTTATACAAAGGTGAAAAATGAAGAGCCGACTTACTATGCAACAGGATCAAAAGTAAATCGTTCTCAGTTTGCCTCAGGTAGTATTGTAGAAGGTGAAGTTGTAAATTCTGTTATTTCGCGGAATACAAGAATTTTAGCGGGTAGCAGTGTCAAAGACAGTCTCCTCTTCCCGCGCGTTGTCGTTGGAAAAAATGCAGTGGTAGAATATGCAATTGTGGACAAGGGCGTTGAGATTGCTGAAGGAGTTGTCGTTCGAGGGACAGCTGAACATCCAGTTGTACTGAAGAAAGGTCAAAAAGTTACAGAGGACATCGTTTCATGAAAATTTTATTTGTAGCAGCAGAAGGGGCACCTTTTTCCAAGACGGGTGGCTTGGGAGACGTTATCGGCGCTCTCCCCAAATCCTTGGTCAAAGCTGGTCATGAGGTTGGAGTCATTCTGCCCTATTATGATATGACGGATGCTAAATTTGGTGATCAAGTTGAAAACCTCTTCTCTTTTGAAGTCAGTGTCGGCTGGCGTCGGGAGTATGTCGGTGTCAAAAAGATTGAGTTGGAAGGTGTCAACTTCTACTTTATCGATAATCAGCATTATTTCTTCCGTGGACATGTCTATGGTGATTTTGATGACGGCGAACGTTTTGCCTACTTCCAATTAGCAGCAATCGAACTGATGGAGCGCATTGACTTTATTCCAGATGTTCTCCATGCGCACGATTACCATACAGCTATGATTCCTTTCTTGGTCAAGGAAAAATACCGCTGGATTCAGGCCTATAATAACATCAAGACAGTGCTGACGATTCACAACTTAGAGTTTCAGGGACAATTTCCGGATAGTATGCTTTGGGAACTCTTTGGTGTCGGCTATGAACGTTATGCGGATGGCACTCTCCGTTGGAATGACTGCCTCAACTGGATGAAAGCGGGCATTCTCTATGCGGATCGCGTGACAACTGTTTCACCGAGCTATGCCAACGAAATTCGGACAGCTGAGTTTGGTTGCGGTCTGGATCAGATTCTTCGGATGGAGTCAGGCAAGCTGGTCGGCATTGTCAATGGTATCGATACAGATATCTACAATCCAGAAACCGATAAATTGCTGGCTTACCACTTTAACAAAGATGATTTGACTGGGAAATTGGAAAATAAACGAGCTCTTCAAGCAAAAGTAGGCTTGCCAGTTCGGGATGATGTTCCTGTCGTTGGTATCGTCTCTCGATTGACACGTCAAAAAGGTTTTGATTTGGTGGTGGAAGAGTTACATAATCTGCTTCAGGAAGATGTGCAAATTGTGCTACTTGGAACAGGTGACCCTGCATTTGAACGGGCCTTCGCTTGGTTTGGCCAGGCTTATCCTGAAAAACTATCCGCTAACATTCTTTTTGATGTTACTTTGGCTCAGGAGATCTATGCAGCCAGTGATATTTTCCTTATGCCGAGCCGCTTTGAACCTTGCGGTCTGTCGCAGATGATGTCCATGCGTTACGGTACACTGCCACTGGTTCACGAGGTTGGTGGCCTGCGAGATACGGTTGAACCTTTCAACGTCTATGATGGGCAGGGAACAGGCTTTAGCTTCAATAACTTCTCTGGTTATTGGCTAACATGGACATTCAAAGAAGCCCTCAATCTTTACTGGCATGACCAAGAAGCTTGGCATAGTCTGCAAATACAGGCGATGGAAAGAGATTTCTCTTGGGATACAGCCAGTCGAGCATATAGTGATTTATATGAGTCACTGCTCTAGAATATTGCATTAGAACAGCAATCCTCTCTTGTTTCTGACAAGAGAGGATTTGTCGGGTAAGTGGTCTTTCTCATGTTGACATCTTATCCAGACGGATGCTTTTCCCTAAAAGAAAGGAAGTTGATTGGTAAAAATGGAATTAAATAAAGAACAGTTTATCCGAGATTTCAAGGATACTTTGCACGAACGACAGCTGATTAAGATTGCGGATGCTACGCCTGCCGAGCTTTTTCAAGCCCTCGCTAGTACTATTCGTAAATATATCACGCCACTGTGGCTGGAGCGCCGCAATAAACTCGTAGAACAGCAGCAAAAGACAGCCTATTATTTCTCAATTGAGTTTCTGCCGGGACGTATGCTGGAAACTAACCTACTCAATTTAGGTATTCTCGACACGGTCAAGGAAAGCTTTGCTGAGTTAGGAGTTGACTTTGAGGATGTAAAAAATGCTGAGCACGATATGGCGCTGGGAAATGGAGGCCTTGGCCGCTTGGCCGCAGCCTTTATGGACTCGCTAGCTACAACGGGCTATCCAGGATTTGGAAATGGAATTCGCTATCGCTACGGTCTTTTCAAGCAGAGAATCGTAGATGGCTATCAGGTGGAAATTCCAGACGATTGGTTTGGCAGTCTGGGCAATGTCTGGGAAACCCGTAAGGATCACGGCATTGTGGATGTTAAAATCTTTGGTAATGTCTACTTGCGTGCCAATGAAGAAGGCCGCATTGTGCCGGTTTATGAGCATTCTAAAACACTGCGGGCCGTTCCTTACGATGTGCCGCAGATTGGCTTTGGCAATGACAATATCAACAATCTCCGTCTATGGGATGTTGAAATCCCAGAAGAATATGAGTTGGACTATCCAACCATTGAAGCCCGTCGACGGGTGCAAGATATCACTGCCATTCTCTATCCAGACGATTTTAGTTACGAAGGAAAAGAACTGCGCCTGATTCAGGAATACTTCATGACCAGTGCGGGTTTGCAGACTATTATCAAGTCTTACCTCAAGCAAGGTCGACCGCTCAAGGATATTCATGAGAAGGTCTCTGTCCATATCAACGATACCCACCCAGCAGTCGCGCCAGCTGAGTTTATGCGCCTTTTGCTGGATGATTATGGTCTCGAGTGGGCAGATGCTTGGAATGCGACGGTAAAAACTATGAGCTACACCAACCACACCATTTTGTCAGAAGCCTTGGAAAAATGGGATGCGGAGCTCTTCAAGAATGTTCTGCCACGGGTTTATCAAATCATCCTAGAAATCGACAACCGCTATGTGGCTGAAATGGCTGGACGTGGACTTGATCCGCAAGTCATCGAAAGCACTCGGATTGTCAAGGACAATCAAGTCCACATGGCTCACTTGGCTATCATCGGTGGTCATTCAATCAATGGTGTGGCCAAACTCCACACAGAACTGCTCAAAGAAGACACCTTGCGTGATTTCTACAGTATTTATCCAGAGAAGTTTAATAACAAAACCAATGGGATTATCCAGCGCCGCTGGCTGCAGATTGCGGACCAGCCTCTGTCAGCTAAGATTGATAAGCTGATTGGCAAGGGCTGGAGAAGTGATATTCACGAGCTGCGCAAGCTTTTGGAATTTCAAGACAATCAGCAAGTGTTGGCTGATTTCTACCGAGTGAAGCAAGAAGCCAAGGCCCGTCTGGCTGACTTCATCAAGGAATCAACAGGAGTGGAAGTTTCTACAGAAGCCATCTTTGATGTACAGGTCAAACGGCTCCACGCCTACAAGCGTCAGCTGCTCAACCTGCTTCATATCATCAAGCTCTATTGGGACCTCAAGGACAATCCTGACAAGGATATGGTGCCACGCGTCTTTATCTTCGGTGCCAAGGCCGCTCCAGGCTACCACTTTGCTAAGTCGGTTATCAAACTGATTAATGAAGTAGCCAATCTGGTCAACAAGGATGAAAGCCTGCAAGGCAAGCTCAAGGTTGTTTTTCTAGAAAACTACCGTGTCAGCCTGGCTGAGCTCATCATTCCTGCGGCAGATGTATCTGAGCAGATTTCTCTGGCTTCCAAGGAAGCTTCGGGTACTTCCAACATGAAGTTCATGATGACAGGTGCCATTACCCTAGCCACTCTGGACGGAGCCAATATCGAAATCAAGGACGAGGTCGGTGACGACAACATTGTCATCTTCGGGCTGGACAAGGACCAAGTTTATGAGCACTATGCCCGCCACGATTATTACTCACGCGGTGTCTATGAAAGCAATCCAGATATTCGCCGAGTGGTCGATACCTTTGTCAACGGCACCATTCCAAACGTCCGCGAAGAAGGATCTGAAATCTACGAAGCCCTTATCACCCATAATGACGAATACTTCCTCTTGGAAGATTTCCATTCCTATGTAGAAGCTCAAGAGAAGATTGATGCTCTCTATCGTGACAAAGAAAAATGGGCCCGCATGAGCTTGATCAACATCGCTACATCTGACAAGTTCACCTCAGACGATACCATTGAGCAATATGCCAAGGAAATCTGGAACTTGGAGAAATAATACTCCTGAGAAAACATGAACAATTAGAGATTGGGGCTTGGGTCTCAGTCTCTTTTGTATCCATCTACCATCTTATCTAGAAATATGCTATAGTAGAGAAAGTATGAGAATTCGACTTTTTGAAAAGCAGGGTAAGCAAGCATGAAAGACTACGCGATTTTTTATCAACAATTAACGGCTCCCTTTCGCAGTTGTCCTAGGATAGTGAAAGGAATGACCTATTTTAATAGGGGGATGACTGTTTTTATGCCGCTGGTGTATGGATTGGTCTTGATTGATGCCTTTCTGACAGAAGGTTGGAAAGGGCTGCTTGCTTTTTTTCTCCTTCCAGCTATCGGATTTGGTCTCTTGTCAGCTATTCGTAAACGACTGAATCAAGCACGCCCTTACGAGAAATGGGCTATTCAACCCTTGCTGGCCAAGGATACATCAGGCAAGTCCATGCCCAGCCGCCATGTCTTTTCGGCGACAGTGATTTCTATGTGCCTGCTCTACTTTTTCTGGCTGCCGGGGCTTATCTGCCTCTTGCTTTCAGCAGGGCTGGCTCTAGTGCGCGTGATTGGCGGAGTGCACTATCCAAAGGATGTAGTGATAGGATACCTTTGCGGAATTTGCTGGGGAGCTTTAATCTTTTTATTATAAATGTCTGGCGAGAGCCAGATTTTTCTTTGTAAAGTAAGTTGAGGAGTAGACAAAGTGCCCGAGTCTATATTATAATGTAAGCAGTACCAAACTTTTATCATCAAGGATTGCCTGATTTTGGATGATGAAAAATATGTAAGGAGACTATTATGTCAGAACCGTTATTTCTAGAGTCTGTGATGCAGGAGAAAATTTGGGGCGGCACTAAGCTGCGTGATGTTTTTGGCTATGAAATCCCCAGCGACCATGTGGGCGAGTATTGGGCAATTTCGGCTCATCCGAATGGTGTTTCAACCGTCAAGAATGGACGCTTTGCAGGTCAGAAGCTAGATGTTCTCTATGCCGAGCACCGAGAGCTTTTTGGCAATCGCCCCGAGCCAGTCTTTCCGCTTTTGACGAAGATTTTAGATGCCAATGACTGGCTCAGCGTTCAAGTCCATCCAGATGATGCCTATGGATTAGAGCACGAAGGAGAGCTTGGCAAGACAGAATGCTGGTATGTCATCGCTGCAGACGAAGGGGCAGAGATTATCTACGGTCACAATGCCCAGAGCAAGGAAGAGTTGCGTCAGCAAATCGAGAGCAAGGACTGGGATCATCTTTTGACCAAAATTCCGGTCAAGGCTGGTGACTTCTTTTATGTGCCAAGTGGCACCATGCATGCTATTGGCTCAGGCATTCTGATTTTAGAGACTCAGCAGTCTAGCGACACAACTTATCGGGTCTATGACTTTGATCGTAAGGACGATGCTGGCAATCTTCGTGAGTTGCATTTGGAGCAATCGATTGACGTTCTGACTATCGGTGAGCCAGCCAATAGCCGTCCCGTTACCATTCAGGCAGACGATTTGACCTCTACTCTTTTGGTGGCTAATGACTTCTTTGCTGTTTACAAGTGGGACATTGCTGGTTCTGTTGAATTTAAAAAGACAGTAGATTACAGCCTGTTCAGCGTTTTGGAAGGTGCTGGCGAGTTGACAGTAGATGGATTAGTGTATCCAATCGAAAAAGGCTCTCATTTCATTCTACCGAGCGATGTTACAGAATGGATCTTGTCTGGCGACTTGCAACTAATTGTCAGCCATCCATAGTGAAAAAACAAATGAGAGTGGGACAGAAATCGGTAATTCGTTAGAATTCGATTTCGTCGTCCCACCTCCGCACAGTTGAGTAGGGCTGTGAAAGCTGATGAAATCAGCGTAGTAGAGCCCACTCAACCACTGCGTCTTGATCGACAATCCAAAGACAATTGAGAGGCTAGGACTTTTGTCCCAGCCTCATTTTTCTTTATTTTCGAAGAATGAATAGAGAAAACAGGACTTTAACTTCAATCGGTGAAAAAGTCCAATAAATGAGGCATTTCATCATGGTTGCTTGAAGAATTTTTTTTTGAAAAATGGTACAATGAAATGGAATATCCAAAGGAGTTGAATATGGAACATAAAGAAAAAGATTTTAGTTTATCCTGGTTTTTTAGATGGTTCTTGGATAATAAGGCCATTACCGTATTTTTGGTGACTTTGCTCATCGGTTTGAACATTTTTATTCTCAGTAAAATTAGTTTTATTTTTACACCGGTGATTGAGTTTATTGGTGTGATCATGCTGCCTGTGATTTTGGCTGGCCTGCTTTACTATCTGCTTAATCCCATTGTCGATCTGATGGAGAAGCACAAGATTAACCGTGTGACTGGAATTACAATTGTCTTTGTCTTAATTGGTATCTTGATTGTGTGGGGCTTGGCGGTTGCTATTCCTAACTTGCAGCATCAGGTAGTGAGTTTTTCAAAAAATGTTCCCGCCTATCTCAAGCAAGCCAATAAAATGATTGATGATCTTTTGACCAATCATATTTCAGACGATTTGAAGCCACAAATCGAGCAAGTTACGAATAAGCTTTCGACTCAGATCACTTCATGGGCTAGTAATTTTTCATCTAAGGCAGTCAATTGGGCCAGCAATTTGATTAGTACGGCTTCACAAATCATTGTGGCTATTATCATCATGCCTTTTATTCTTTTCTATTTGCTGCGCGACGGGAAAAATCTCAAAGGCTATGTGGTTCAGTTCTTGCCAACGAAATTCCGCGAGTCATTTGGTCAGGTCATGACAGATGTGAATACCCAGTTGGCCAATTATGTTCGTGGTCAGGTGACCGTAGCGATTATTGTGGCCTTTATGTTTATGATTTTTTTCAAGATCATCGGCTTGCGGTACGGTGTGACTCTAGCGGTTGTGGCAGGAGTTTTGAACTTGGTGCCTTATTTGGGAAGCTTCCTTGCTATGTTGCCGGCTTTGGTTCTTGGATTGATTGCTGGTCCGATCATGCTGTTGAAAGTCATTATCGTCTTTATTGTGGAGCAGACTATTGAGGGGCGCTTCGTGTCTCCGCTGATTTTGGGAAGCCAATTAAGCATCCATCCGATTACAATTTTATTTGTTTTGCTGACTTCAGGAGCCATGTTTGGTATCTGGGGTGTCTTGCTGGGAATTCCAGCTTATGCATCAGCCAAGGTTGCCATCACAGCGCTCTTTAAGTGGTACAAGAAGGTCAGCGGTTTGTATGAAGAAAGTGTTCAAGAATTAGGAGAAGGCAGTGAGTAAGAGTGAACAAATGTTAACAGCCCTGCAAAATCAAGATTTAGGGCAGGCTGAAAAGTATTTTGAAGAGGCTTTGAGCCAAGATACCGATCAAGAGTTGTTAGAATTAGCCGATTACTTAGAAAGTATCGGCTTTTTCCCTCAAGCCAAGCGAATTTATGAAAAATTGGCTCCGCTCTTTCCGGAATCCTATATCAGTCTGGCAACGATTGCTGCTGACGATGGTGACTTGGAAGAAGCTTTTGCCTATTTAGAGGAAATTGACTCAGAAAGTGAATGGTATGTGGCAGCTCTCTTGGCCAAGGCTGACCTCTATCAGCTAGAGGGATTGCCAGATGTGGCGCGGGAGAAATTGCTGGAAGCTACCAAACTATCGGACGAACCTTTGGTGACTTTTGGTTTGGCAGAAATTGAATTTGAATTGGAAAATTTTGTCCAGGCCATCAAGGAATATGCCCAGCTAGATAATCGCTCTATCTACGAGCAGACAGGCGTATCTACCTATCAGCGTATCGGCCTTTGCTATGCCAGTCTGGGGAAAATCGAAGCAGCCATAGAATTTTTGGAAAAGGCTGTGGAGCTGGAATACGATGAAGAGACGGTCTATGAATTGGCAGCTATCTTATATGAGCAAGAGGAGTACCAAAAAGCTAATTTGTACTTCAAGCAGCTGGATACGATTTCGCCAGATTTTGAAGGCTATGAGTATGCCTATGCGCAGTCTCTCCATGCGGAGCATAAGACTGAGGAAGCTTTGGCAATGGCAGAGCAAGGCTTGACCAAAAATCCTTTCGAGACTCGCCTTCTGCTCCTTGCTTCCCAACTATCTTACGAACTGCATGATGTGGAAAAATCTGAAAACTACTTGCTGGCAGCTCAGGAAAATGCAGATGATTTGGAGGAAATTGCTCTACGCCTGACCAATCTCTATCTGGAGCAGGAACGCTACGACGAGGTCTTAGCTTTTGAGGAACAAGAGCTAGACAATGTCTTGACTCGCTGGAATCTGGCGCGTGCTTATCAAGCCTTGGAAAATCTGGAAAAAGCTGAGGAGCTGTATCAGGAACTGGCAGTTGACTTGCAGGAAAATCCTGAATTTTTGGAAGAATATGTTTATCTCTTGCGCGAATTAGGGCGTGTGGAAGAAGCGAAAATACAGGCTGGTAAGTACCTGCGTTTGGTTCCAGATGACACTGCTATGGCAGATTTGTACGAAAGTTTGTAAAATTTTATTGAGAAAGCTCTTTTGTACTGCCTTTCGGGTATATTAGGAAGAAGATTTTCTTACTGACACGATAGTTTGATTAAAGAAGGAGTAGAGATATTGTCCCAACTGAAACGAATCCAAGAAATGGAAGAGCATTTGAATAAATACGCTCAGACGCTGGCTGCAGCTCAATCAGCTTTGGCTGAGCTGGAGGCCAGCCAGAAGCATTATATCCAGCTCCGAGATTATTACACCAGCCAAGTTTTCTTTGACGATTTGGAATTTTCCAATCGACCAGATTTTCCTGAGGATGTGGCCTGCGGTGTTCTGAGCGAAGATGCTGTTTATGACCTGATGGGAGAGCACTTTGAAACAGCGCTGCAGCTGCTAGACCTATCCAGTGCCATGCTGAAAGAAAGGTAAAGGTCTAGGAGGATTTTTGAAATAAAATGCCTTCTGTCGAAAAGCTAGAGCACAGAATAAGGGTAACTTAAAAAGTCAGAACTGTAGTAAAACCTAAACAAAGTTCGACCAACTATTGACATTATTAAAGGACATAAGATTAGCAGAAAGGCGGATGAGCATGCGCGACAATCATCTTCATACTTATTTTTCCTATGATTCTGAGGCGGATTTTTCTGACTATCTGGACCATTATGAGGGCGAGATTGTCACCACGGAGCATTATGATTTGTCCAATCCTTACCCTTACCAAGCTTCCTCGCCCCATGATGATGTGCCTGACTATGCGGCCTATTCGGCAAAAATAGCAGAGCTGAACCAGCAATATGGCAACCGCATCAAAAAGGGCATTGAAATTGGCTATTATGCTCCGCGTAAGGACGATATTTTAGCTTTCCTAGCCGACAAGGAATACGACATCAAGCTCTTATCTGTTCATCATAATGGTAGTTTTGACTATCTGGAGGAGCCTGTCTTGCAGCTGGACAAGATGGAGCTGATTCCCCGCTATCTGAGAGAGCTAGAAGAGGCTATCGAGGCTGTTCCAGCAGATGTTCTAGCGCATTTCGACTACGGTTTCCGCAAATTCGAGCTTACTGTAGAAGAGTTGAAAACTTTTGAATCGCAGCTGCGACAGCTTTTTCAAAAGATGATTGATCATGATCTGGCCTTTGAACTCAACTGCAAGTCTATGTATCTCTACGGTCATGAAGATCTCTATATCTACGCTCTTGGTCTTGTCAAGGAGCTTGGTGGTCAGCGCTTTTCAGTGGGATCAGACGGCCACAAGCTGGAACATTTTCGCTTGAAGTTTGACCAAGTGGCTCAAATCCTCGCTGATGTCGGTATTGAGGAAAGCCAGCTGATTTAAGGCTACCGTGCGTTTTTTCAAACTTCTATTAAACGATTTTTTTGAATTTCGACCAGAATATGATATACTTAATTATCTTAGAAAATACAGAAGTTTATTGATATAGGAGAAAAAATGGCAGAGCCAGTGAAATTATTTCAGTATAATACCCTAGGAGCTTTGATGGCTGGACTTTATGGTGGGAGCATGACGATTGGGGAGCTCCTGAAATACGGCGATTTAGGGATTGGTACACTGGATTCCATTGATGGGGAGTTGATTGTTCTTGATGGCAAGGCCTATCAGGCTAAGGGATCTGGCAATGTGCCTGAAGTTGTTGAAGTTTCAGATGATGTAACAGTGCCCTACGCTGCGGTTGTTCCACATCAAGCGGAGGTCATTTTCCGCCAACGCTTCGAAATGACAGATGAAGAGCTGGAAAAGCGAATTGAATCCTATTACGATGGGGAAAATCTATTCCGCTCCATCAAGATTCATGGAGAATTTTCCCACATGCATGTGCGAATGATTCCAAAATCAACCTCAGAGAAAAAGTTTGCTGAAGTAGCCGTAAGTCAGCCTGAGTACCATGCGGATAATGTCTCCGGCACCATAGTTGGTTTTTGGACACCCGAAATTTTCCACGGTGTCAGTGTAGCCGGCTATCATCTTCACTTTATTTCAGACGACCATACCTTTGGTGGTCACGTTATGGACTTTGTTATCAAGGAAGGGATTGTGGAGCTAGGTGCTGTCGATCAGTTGGATCAACGTTTCCCAGTTCAAGACCGTAAGTTCCTCTTTGCAAAATTCAATGTCGATGAAGTAAGATCGGACATGGATAAGGTTGAGTAGCCAATTACTGTGACAATTGTCTACTTCTGATAAAAAAAGGGGCTAGGAATCTGCGGTCCCAACCTCTGAAAGATAAGTAGAGTTTTAAATTTAGTAAGTTTGAGGAGCCTCGGCTCCTCTTTTGTTTTTCAATATCCGCCAAATCGATATTTTAGAAACTGATTAGTTTACATTTTCATGCTTTTAATCTTTTCTTCATCTGGTGTGACGCGCAGGGTTTTCTGGCCTGTATAGGTGACAAATCCGGGCTTGCCACCAGTGGGCTTGTTGAGTTTTTTAGCCTCAATCATGTCCACTTGGACTAGATTGGAGAGTCTGGCTTTGGAGAAGTAGGCTGCTAGCTCGGCAGCATCTGTCTTAACTTCATCGCTAGGCTGAAGATTGCCTGTGATGACCACATGGCTACCTGGGATATCCTTGGCGTGGAACCAAAGCTCGTCTTTCTTGGCGATCTTAAACGTCAGCTCATCATTTTGTAGATTGTTGCGACCAACTAGGATAATGGTTTGACCATCTGTTGCCAGATATTTCTCCGGTTTCTGCCTTTTCTGGATTTTCTCTCTCTGGCGGCGGCGGATAAAGCCAGTCTGGATAAGTTCCTCTCGGATTTCCGCGATTTCAGTTAGACTAGCCTGAGCAAGGGCGGTTTCCACGCTCTCTAGATAGAGAATTGTAGCCCGAGTCTCCTCAATCAAACTGGTCAGATGTTTGACGGCTTCCTTGAGCTTCTGGTAACGTTTGAAATAGCGCTGGGCATTTTGGTTTGGTGTCAGGGCCTTGTCAAGTGCGATGATAATCTTCTCACCTGTGTAGTAATTGTCCAGCTCTACCTGATCCCGATCGTTGGGCACCTGATGGAGAAAGGTGGTCAAGAGTTCCCCTTTTTGACGGAATTCCTCTGCATTCTCCGTTGCTAGGAGCTCTTCCTCCTGCTTGCCCAGCTTTTTACGGTTCTTGTCCAACTCATTTTCTACTCGGCGAATCAGTTCGCTGGCCTGTTGGTTGACCCGATCACGCTCAGCCTTGTCCTTATAGAAAGTGTCCAAAAGCTCGGATAGACTGGACATTTGGGTCTTGCTGTCGGAAAATAGCAGAGCAGAGAAGGATTTTTCGGTCAGGCTAGGCTGAGTTGGACTGGCAAAAAATGCTCGGAAGGTTTTGAGCTTGTCGGCCGTCAGACGGCCTCTGAGTTCGGTAGCTGTATCCCGACCCAAGCCCTGAAACATTTGCTGCAGGCGTTTGGGTTCTATGTCTTCAGTATGCAGGATTTCAAAGAGCTTTTCATCACCCACAGTGAAAGGATTGAGACTGCCTGTCTGAGGCGGTGTGACATAAGTTGAGCCCGGTAGGATAGTTCGATAGCTATTCTGCGAAAATCCGACGTGTTTGATGGCTTCAATAATCTTACCGCTAGCCTTGTCCAAGAGAATGATATTGCTGTGCTTGCCCATGATTTCGATGATCAAAGTCACAGCCACGCTATCGCCGATTTCGTTCTTATTGGAGACGCTGATTTCCAAAATTCGGTCATTGTCCACCTGCTGGATTGCTTCAATGACGGCGCCTTGCAGGTATTTGCGCATGACCATGATAAAGGTATTGGGAACGGCTGGATTTTCAAAAGTAGTCTCTGTCAGCTGGACGCGCCCAAAGACTGAGTGGGCTGACAGGAGCAGTTTGTGGCTTTTGCGATTGCTGCGAATCTGTAAAACCAGCTCCTGTTCAAAAGGTTGATTAATCTTTTGGATGCGGCCGCCCAGCAATTCGCGGCGGAGCTCCTCTGTCATGTGGTGTAAAAAAAATCCGTCGAAAGACATGCTTTTCTCCTTGAAAGTTGCTAAAGAAGATTATAACAAAAAACCAAGCCAAAAGCTTCTAAAGTCTCATTAAAAAGAAATTTATTTTTTGTCAATGATTATCGCTATAAGTAAAAAGCGAACATTTTATAAAAATTTTCAAAAAAGCCTTGACATCCCTTCAGGAAAAATTTACAATATAGGAAATTAGAAAAGTAGTAGATGAATTTGTTTTTAGCGAGCTTGTGGTTGGTGGAAATGAGCAGCAAATCTTTACGAAATTGGGCTAATTGATAAAATGAATTTGAAACAATAAGAATTCGGTAGGCACACCTTACAGTGCAGCTTGTTTGATGACAAGACAGAGATATGGAGAAAGACTAGCTATTTTTCCATAATTGAGGTGGCACCGCGATTTACGTCCTCACACAGAATACCTGTGTGAGGATTTTTTGTTGCTTATTATAAAAAAATAAGGAGAATTGCCCATGTTTAAACGATGGCGTCCCTAGGGATTGAATAGCAAAAAAATGAAATAAAGAAATGGAGAAAAAATATGAAAAATAAACGTTTAATGACTATTTTAGGCCTTCTGGCTGTTTTGGTAATCGGTGGGATGGCTTATTCCAGCTTGAGTGGAAAGAGCAACGGATCTAAGACTGGCGACGATAGTAAGACAGTCAAGGTTGGTGTCTTGCAGTATGTCAGCCACCCTTCGCTTGATTTGATTTACAAGGGGATTCAAGACGGTCTAGCTGAGGAAGGCTACAAGGGCGACAAGATTAAGATTGACTTTATGAATGCCGAGGGAGATCAGAGCAAAGTCTCTACCATGAGTAAGCAACTGGTGTCCAATGACAATGATGTGCTGATTGGGATTGCGACTCCGTCTGCGCAAGGCTTGGCTGCGGCTACTAAGGACAAGCCTATCGTCATGGGAGCTATCACAGATCCAGTCGGAGCAAACCTAGTGAGAAATCTGGATAAGCCAGGTGGTAATATCACAGGTGTTTCTGACCACAATCCAGCTAAGCAACAACTAGAGTTGATTAAAAAATTAACGCCAAATGTAAAAACAATCGGTGCCCTTTATTCTAGTAGTGAAGACAACTCCAAAGCTCAGGTAGAAGAGTTCAAAAAATTGGCTGAAGAGGCAGGCTTCAAGGTAGAGGAATATTCTGTTCCTTCAACCAATGAAATTGCATCAACCATGAATGTCATGACTGGTAAGGTTGATGCTATCTGGATTCCAATTGACAATACCATTGCGTCAGCATTTGCGACAGTTGTATCCAGCAATAAAGAAGCTAAGAAACCGATTTATCCAAGTGCGACAGCCATGGTAGAAGAAGGCGGTCTTGCCTCTGTCGTTGTAGACCAGTATGACCTCGGTGTTGCGACAGGTAAAATGGCTGCTAAAGTCCTTAAAGGTGCCAAGCCTGCTGATACTGCAGTAGATATTTTTGATAAAGGTAAATCTGTTATCAATACTAAAAATGCCAAAGAACTGGGTATCACTGTACCAGAAGATGCTCTCAAAGAAGCAGGACAAGTGATTAAATAGAAAGAAAGGAAGGAAGTCTGTTGCTCAACGGACTTCTTTTTCTTCTTGTAAATTCTATAACTGAGCTTGCGAAATGTTTAGAAATCTGTTAGAATGAATTATAATTGAATAGCAATCCGCAAGACCAGTAACCTAGGGGAAGTTTGACAGGGAGGGGAGCCAGCGACTGAGAGCTCTCTAGATGAAAGCTAGGCGAATTCACTTGCTTTAGGATTGGTAATTAAGGTCTGGCTTGCCAGATAAAAAACGGATGGTACCGCGTGTCAACGCTCCGCTTCGGTGTGAGTGAGACCGCGGTTTTTATTTTTGGAGGAACTATGTCAACAATTGAAGAACGATTGCAGAGTCTGCGTGAGGAAACTTTAGCCCAATTGCAGACCATTACTCTGGAAAATGCTAAGGATATGCAGGAGCTGAAAGTATCTGTCCTAGGGAAAAAAGGAAGTCTTACTGAGATTCTCAAAGGGATGAAGGATGTTTCCGCTGAGATGCGTCCTATTATCGGGAAGCACGTTAATGAAGCACGAGATGTGCTGAATGCAGCCTTTGAAGAAGCAGCTCAAATCTTGGAAGAGCAGAAAGTTGCAGCCCAGCTGGCCAATGACGCCTTGGATGTAACCCTGCCTGGACGTAAGATTCCGGCTGGAAATCGCCATATCTTGACCCAAACGAGTGAAGAAATCGAAGATATCTTTATCGGTATGGGCTATCAGGTCGTGGATGGTTTCGAAGTTGAGTCAGACTACTACAACTTTGAGCGGATGAACCTGCCTAAAGACCACCCTGCGCGGGATATGCAGGATACCTTCTACATCACAGAAGAGATCCTCTTACGTACTCACACTTCTCCTGTCCAGGCTCGTGCGATGGATGCCCATGACTTTAGCCAAGGGCCACTCAAGATGATCTCTCCGGGACGTGTTTTCCGTCGTGATACAGACGATGCGACTCACTCTCACCAGTTTCACCAGATTGAAGGTCTGGTCGTAGGGGAAAATATCTCTATGGCTGATTTGCAAGGAACCTTGCAGCTGATTATTCAAAAAATGTTTGGTGCGGATCGTAAGATTCGTCTGCGCCCATCTTACTTCCCATTTACAGAACCATCTGTCGAAGTGGATGTATCTTGCTTTAAGTGTGATGGTGCCGGCTGTAATGTCTGCAAGAAGACTGGCTGGATCGAAATCATGGGAGCTGGAATGGTGCACCCAAGTGTCTTGGAAATGAGTGGCATTGATTCAGAGAAATATTCTGGCTTTGCCTTTGGTCTCGGTCAGGAACGGGTGGCTATGCTTCGCTATGGTATCAACGATATCCGTGGCTTCTACCAAGGCGATGTACGTTTTTCACAGCAGTTTAAGTAAGAAGTCAGTAGAATAGAACTTATTTTGAACAATCCCATCACGAAAAGCCTGATTAGCAATGTTTGCGGACTTGAAATGCGTGGGAAAGAGGCTCATCAGTATACTAGCTTATAAGACAATTTTAGCTAGGAATATCGCTCACAGCCGCTTCTGAGAAAGGAGTGCCCTATGTTAGTTAGAGTTCAGCCAGAAGATCTGGATATTTTGCGGGAGTTACAAGTACAGACCTACCAAGAAACTTTTGGTCCTTTCATCAAGCAAGAAGATTTGGAACATTATTTTTCCCATGAGCTGGCGCGTGAAAGGCTGGCGCGGGAGTTGGCTAATTCTGAGTCTGAGCATTATTTTGTACTGGACAAGGAGCAAAAGATCGCTGGTTTTCTCAAGTGTAACTGGGGGCAGGCTCAGACAGAGCAAGAGTTGGAAGATTCCTTTGAAATTCAACGGATTTATGTGCTTGCCTCCCATCAGGGCCTCGGTTTTGGCAAGGAAATGTTTGAATTTGCCTTAGCAGAAGCTGAGAAACGTGGTTTTAGCTGGGCTTGGCTAGGTGTTTGGGAAAGAAATTTCAAGGCGCAGAACTTTTACTTTAAATATGGCTTTGAAAGGTTTAGCCAGCATGAATATATCACTGGTGATACGGTCGATATTGACTGGCTTTTAAGGAAGAAATTAAACTAAAAAGACGATAACATCGCTGTTTATTGGACTTTTAGTAAAAACAGAAATTTATAGAGAGGAATCAAATACGACCGAAAATTGAATAGACTGGCTTTGTCTATAAAGTCAGAGTTAGGTCTGCTCGGTCGTAAAATCATAAATATGTTAGTTAGTTATAAATGGTTAAAAGAACTGGTTGATTTGGATGTGACGAGCGCCGAGCTGGCGGAGAAAATGTCCACAACTGGTATTGAAGTAGAAGGAGTCAGCTCGCCAGCTGAAGGTCTTTCGAAAATTGTTGTCGGAGAAGTTTTGAGCTGTGAGGATGTACCTGAAACTCACCTGCACCTCTGTCAGGTCAATGTCGGTGAAGAGGAGCCTCGTCAGATTGTCTGTGGAGCACCGAATGTTCGCGCTGGGATCAAAGTTATGGTGGCTGTACCAGGCGCTCGCATTGCAGATAATTATAAGATTAAAAAAGGAAAAATCCGTGGCTTTGAGTCACTGGGCATGATTTGCTCTCTCGGTGAGCTGGGCATTTCGGATTCTGTCGTGCCAAAGGAATTCGCGGATGGCATCCAAATTTTGCCAGATAGTGCTGTACCAGGAGATGAGGTATTCCCTTATCTAGACCTGGACGATGAGATTATCGAGCTTTCTATCACGCCAAACCGGGCTGACGCTTTGTCTATGCGCGGAGTGGCGCACGAAGTAGCAGCTATCTACGATAAGCCTGTTCATTTCAAAGAATTTCCTTTGACTGAAGGGGATAAAGAGGCTGCGGCTAGCTTGTCTGTTGTCATTGATAGCGAAAAAGCACCGTTTTATGCAGCTCGTATTTTGGACAATGTGACCATTGCTCCGAGTCCTCAGTGGCTGCAAAATCTCCTCATGAACGAAGGAATCCGTCCGATTAACAACGTAGTGGACGTGACTAACTACATCTTGCTCTACTTTGGTCAGCCCATGCATGCCTTTGATCTGGATACATTTGAGGGCGACCAGATTGTCGTCCGAGAAGCGCGTGCTGGTGAAAAACTGGTGACGCTGGACGGCGAAGAGCGGGAGCTGGAAGTTGGAGATTTAGTTATCACTGTGGCAGATAAGCCAGTGGCTCTTGCAGGTGTCATGGGTGGAGCAGCGACGGAAATCTCTGGCAAGTCTACTCGTATCGTTTTGGAAGCGGCTGTCTTCAATGGCAAGTCAATCCGTAAGACAAGCAGCCGTCTGGGCTTGCGTTCGGAGTCTTCTTCGCGCTTTGAAAAAGGGATTAACCTTGCAACAGTAACCGAAGCTCTAGATGCTGCTGCAAGCATGATTGCTGACTTGGCGGGTGCAACTGTTCATGCTGGCATTGTCCAAGCAGGACAGTTAGATACGACTGACAAGCAGGTTTCGACTAGCCTTTCTGATGTCAACCGAGTTTTGGGAACAGATTTAACTTATGCGGATATTGAAGATATTTTCCGTCGTCTAGGCTTTGGTCTTAGCGGATCTGCGGACTTGTTCACAGTCAGCGTGCCTGCTCGTCGTTGGGATATTAGTATTCCAGCAGATCTTTACGAGGAAATTGCTCGTATTTATGGCTATGACCGCTTGCCGGTTTCCCTGCCTCAAGATGCTGGAACAGCTGGTGAATTGACGGCCACTCAGAAGCTACGTCGCAAGGTTCGGACAGTGGCTGAAGGAGCAGGGCTGACAGAGATTATTTCCTATGCCTTGACCACGCCAGAAAAAGCTGTCGAATTTACGCTTAATCCTACGAATCTTACTGAGCTTATGTGGCCGATGACAAGGGAGCGCAGTGTTCTTCGCCAAAATATGCTCTCAGGCATGTTGGATACTGTCAGCTACAATGTTGCTCGTAAAAATAAGGATTTGGCCCTTTATGAAATTGGGAAAATCTTTGAACAAACAGGTAATCCAAAGGAAGAATTGCCTAATGAAATCAATAGCTTTGCCTTTGCCCTAACTGGCTTGGTAAGTGAAAAAGATTTCCAAACGCCAGCGACTCCTGTGGACTTCTTCTACGCTAAGGGAGTGGTTGAAGCGCTCTTTGACCGCCTAGGATTAGAAGCTGATTATCAAGCAACTGATAAACTTAAGAGTCTGCACCCAGGTCGGACAGCGCTGATTTCGATTAAAGGTCAACTAGTGGGTTATGTTGGGCAGGTTCATCCAGTGACGGCCAAGGCTTATGACATCCCAGAAACCTATGTGGCGGAGCTCAATCTGACGGCTATTGAGGCGAGTCTTGAGCCAGAACAGCCTTTTGTAGAAATCACCAAATTCCCAGCTGTTACTCGCGATGTGGCCCTGTTGCTCAAAGTAGAAATCAGCCACAGACAGGTTGTTGAAGCGATTCAAGCTGCCGGAGTGAAACGTTTAACGGATATCAAGCTCTTCGATATCTTCTCAGGTGAAAAGCTGGGTGTTGGTCTCAAGTCTATGGCCTACACTCTGACCTTCCAAAATCCAGAAGACAGTCTAACCGATGATGAAGTGGCTAGATACATGGAAAAAATCCAAAAATCCTTGGAAGAAAATGTCGGCGCAGAAGTAAGGTAGTAAACGATTCCCCAGTCTTTTGGCTGGGGATAATTTTATGTTAAAGTAAAAGTCAGTTTTATAATTATAGATTGTCAAAATTATATTATTTCTTGAGTTTTTAAACATTTAGAGTTACAATGATATTAATATAATATTCAACGAGGTGAACATATGAACGGAAAAATATTAGGGCTTGATATCGGTGTGGCTTCTGTTGGTGTTGGAATCTTAGACAAAGAAACTGGTGAAATTAGTCATGCTAGTTCTCGGATTTTCCCAGCGGCTACTGCTGACAGTAATGTCGAGAGACGAGAATTTCGCCAAGGGCGGAGATTAGGACGCAGAAAGAAGCATCGAAAAGTGCGTCTAGCCGATTTATTTAGTGATGCGGGGCTTATAACAGACTTTTCCCAAGTATCTATCAATTTAAATCCATACGAACTGCGCGTTAAGGGATTAAATGAAAAATTAACTAATGAAGAATTATTCATTGCTTTGAAAAATATTGTAAAAAGGAGAGGGATTAGCTATCTTGACGATGCTAACGAAGATAGTGAGTTTTCTTCTTCAGACTATGGTAAGGCTGTTGAAGAAAATAGAAAGCTTCTAGCAAATAAAACACCGGGACAGATTCAGCTAGAACGTTTTGAGAAATACGGACAGGTTCGAGGTGATTTTACTGTTGAAGAAAATGGAGAAAAACACCGTCTGCTTAATGTGTTTTCGACTTCAGCTTATAAAAAAGAAGCAGAGCGAATCTTGACAAAGCAGCAATACTATAATCAAGATATCACTGATGAATTTATTCAGGCTTATTTAACGATTTTAACTGGAAAACGTAAGTATTACCATGGACCGGGGAATGAAAAGTCTCGGACGGATTATGGACGCTTCAGAACAGATGGAACAACTTTGGATAATATTTTTGGTATTTTGATTGGAAAATGTACTTTTTATCCAGAGGAATACAGAGCTGCTAAAGCTTCTTATACGGCACAAGAATTTAACTTACTCAATGATTTGAACAATCTGATTGTTCCAACAGAAACTAAGAAGCTTAGTGAGGAGCAGAAGAGACAGATTATTGAGTATGCCAAAAAAGCTAAAACTTTAGGTGCGGCTACTTTGTTGAAGTATATAGCAAAAGTGATTGACGCGTCGGTGGACGATATTAAGGGCTATCGGATTGATAAAAGTGAAAAACCAGAAATGCATACTTTTGATATTTATCGAAAAATGCAAACATTGGAAACGGTAGATGTTGATAGACTATCCAGAGAAGTTTTAGATGAGTTGGCTCATATCCTCACACTCAATACAGAACGTGAAGGAATCGAAGAAGCGATTAAAGTATCATTTATTAAAGGAGAATTTGAACAAGATCAGATTGCTGAATTAGTCTCATTTAGAAAGTCTAATAGTTCCTTGTTTGGAAAAGGTTGGCATAATTTTTCAATCAAATTGATGATGGAGTTGATTCCAGAGCTTTATGAAACATCTGAAGAGCAAATGACAATCCTTACACGATTGGGCAAACAAAAAACAAAGGCAAGATCTAAACGAACCAAGTATATTGATGAGAAGGAATTGACCGAAGAAATTTACAATCCAGTAGTTGCTAAGTCAGTCAGACAAGCAATTAAAATCATAAATCTTGCTACAAAGAAATATGGTGTCTTTGATAATATCGTTATTGAAATGGCGCGTGAAAATAATGAAGAGGATGCAAAGAAAGATTATGTGAAGCGTCAAAAAGCCAATGAAGATGAGAAAAATGCTGCAATGGAAAAAGCAGCTCATCAATATAATGGTAAAAAAGAACTGCCAGACAATATTTTTCACGGGCATAAGGAATTGGCGACAAAGATTCGACTCTGGCATCAGCAGGGAGAAAAATGTTTATACACTGGAAAAAATATTCCAATCAGTGATTTAATTCATAATCAATATAAATATGAGATTGATCATATTTTGCCACTATCTCTTTCATTTGATGATAGTTTAGCAAATAAGGTACTAGTTTTAGCAACAGCCAATCAAGAGAAAGGACAGCGCACACCATTTCAAGCTTTGGATAGTATGGATGATGCATGGCCTTATCGAGAATTTAAGTCCTATGTCAAAGCCTCTAAGGCACTCAGTAATAAAAAGAAAGATTACTTGCTCAATGAGGAAGACATTAACAAAATTGAAATCAAACAAAAATTTATTGAGCGCAATCTAGTTGATACTCGCTATTCTTCTCGAGTAGTTTTAAATGCTCTTCAGGATTTTTATAAATTAAATGATTTTGATACCAAAATTTCAGTGGTGCGCGGACAATTTACTTCTCAACTTAGGAGAAAGTGGCGTATTGATAAATCACGTGAAACTTATCACCATCATGCAGTCGATGCATTAATTATCGCGGCCTCCAGCCAATTAAGACTTTGGAAAAAGCAGAGTAATCTTCTAATTTCATACAAGGAAAACCAATTTGTGGATTCTGAAACGGGGGAGATTATTTCATTGACTGACGATGAGTACAAAGAATTAGTATTTAGAGCCCCTTATGATCATTTTGTTGATACGGTAAGCAGCGAAAAATTTGAAAATCGTATTTTATTTTCCTATCAAGTGGATTCAAAATATAATCGTAAAATTTCTGATGCAACAATTTATGCCACAAGAAAAGCAAAGTTGGGTAAAGATAAGTCGGAGGAAACCTATGTATTGGGTAAGATTAAGGATATATATACTCAAATAGGTTATGATGCTTTCATAAAGCTCTATAAAAAGGATAAAAGTAAATTCCTGATGTACCAGAAGGATCCACTAACTTTTGAAAAAGTCATTGAGGAGATTTTAAAAACTTATTCTGATAAGGAGATAAATGAAAAAGGAAAAGAAGTTGCTTGCAATCCCTTTGAGAAATATAGACAGGAAAATGGTCCTATTCGAAAATATAGTAAAAAAGGAAAAGGTCCAGAAATTAAGAGTCTGAAATACTATGATAAAAATATTCCAGAATCATTTGTTAATATAACTCCTCATAATAGCAAAAATAAAGTTATTCTTCGTCAATTAAATCCATGGCGTACAGATGTTTATTTTAATCCAGATACTAAAAAATATGAATTATTAGGATTGAAATATGCTGATTTGCAGTTTGAAAAGGGAACTGGGAACTACTCTATAACTCCAGAAAAATATTACGAAATCAAAGAAAAAGAAGGAGTAAGTGAACAATCAGAATTCAAATTTACCTTATATAAAAATGATTTACTTTTAATTAAGGATACAAAAACTAAGGAACAACAAATGTTTAGATTTTTATCTAGAACTATGCCAAACAAAAAACACTATGTTGAATTGAAACCCTATGATAAAGCTAAATTTGAGGGGAATCAGCCCCTAATGGCTTTATTTGGGAACGTTGCTAAAGGAGGACAATGCTTGAAAGGTTTAAATAAAGCGGATATCTCCATCTACAAAGTTCAAACAGATGTTTTAGGGAATAAACGTTTTATCAAAAAAGAGGGTGATGCTCCAAAACTCGAATTTGAAAATAATCTTTAAAAAGAGTTGCAATTAGCTCTGCAATATATTATAATAGTAATTGTAAGGGACGCCTTACACAGTTACTTAAATCTTGCAGAAGCTACAAAGATAAGGCTTCATGCCGAAATCAACACCCTGTCTCTTGGCGGGGTGTTTTCGTTTTGTAAAGGGGAAATTTATGACTTGGAGAATTGTACACGTATGTCAAAGTGAAAAAATGAGATTAAAACTAGATAATCTCTTAATTAAAAAGATGGGAGAAGAATATACCATTCCTTTGAGTGATATTTCTATCATAGTAGCAGAGGGAGGAGATACAGTTGTTACGCTTCGTTTACTAAGTGCTCTAAGTAAATATAATATTGCTTTAGTAGTTTGTGATAATGAGCATCTGCCGACGGGTATCTATCATTCTCATAATGGGCATTTCCGAGCTTATAAGAGGCTACAAGAACAATTGCTTTGGACGCAGGATCAAAAGGACAAGCTGTGGCAAATTGTTACTTATTTCAAAATTAATAACCAGCAGGATGTGTTAGCTATGTTTGAGAAGGATTTAGATTGTATTCAACTATTAGCTGACTATAAAGAACATATTGAGTTAGGCGATAAAACAAATCGAGAGGGTCATGCAGCTAAAGTATATTTCAATGAATTATTTGGTAAAAAATTTGTGCGCGTAACTCAACAGGAAGCTGATGTTATCAACGCAGGTTTAAATTATGGTTATGCGATTATGAGAGCTCAAATGGCAAGGATTGTGGCTGGTTATGGATTAAATCCCTTGATTGGAATCTTTCATAAAAATGAATACAATCAATTTAACCTGGTAGACGATCTGATGGAACCTTTCAGGCAGATTATTGATGTATGGGTTTATCATCATTTGAGAGAGGAAGACTATTTGAAATATGAATTTCGATTAGCTTTAACAGATTTATTAAATGCAAAGATTCGTTATGGTAAGGAAAATTGCACTGTAACTGGAGCTATGGATAAATATGTAAAAGGATTTATCAAATGTATTGCGGATAAAGATACAACAAAATTTTACTGTCCGATCGTCTCAAGTTTGGAATGGAGTAAATAAAATGAGGTATGAAGCGATGAGATTGATTTGTTTTTTTGATCTTCCTATGGAAACTAATCAGGAAAAGAGAATCTACCGTAATTTTCGTAAAGAATTGATTGCAAATGGTTTTGAAATGCTACAGTTTTCTGTATATTATCGAACTTGCCCTAATCGTAGCTTTGCTGGTAAATTCTATAAGAAATTAAAACAAAGTAATTTACCTAGTGGAAATGTTCGGTTGCTGGCTGTGACGGAAAAACAGTTTTCTGAAATGGTTCTGATTATTGGTGGGAAGACGAAGCAAGAAGAAGTAGTCAGTGATAATAAGTTGGTAATCATATGAAACTATATTTTAAGCATCCTTATAAGGAAAACCTAGCCATTAATTTTGGAAAATTTACGCAGGTTGTTGGTGAAGACCAACAGTTGAAGTATTATATTTGGCAATTATTAGTCTGGTATTTTGGTGGTAAAAAATACAACACAGAGGACTTAACACTCTTTGAACAAAGCGAACCAGAAATTTGTACAGAAGAGATGATCATAAAAAGAAGTGAGTATAAGATTGTTTCAATTTCAAATATTCAGGATTTGATTGAGCAGATGAATTATAAAAAGGGAACAGTTGCATTTGATTTTTTAAAATCTAAACTGGATAACCTAGAAGTGATGGAACAAATTGATTTTATTAATGATAAACTAGATCAAATATCTGCTATAGTAAATAAGCAACTCAATTTTCAAATTGGCGATATTGATTATCATACTGAAAGCGTCTATCTGAATGTAGAACAACTGATTTTAAAAAATTTTCTACCATATTTTGGAATGGGAGATAAAAATATTTCCTTCGAATTTGTCGAAAATGAAACCAAGTTTTTAATATTCTTGACCATGCTGCAAGAGACACTTTTAAAAACTAATCAGAAAATAATTTTGCTTTTGAGAAGTATGGATGATTATCTGACTTACCAATCTTTTGTAAAGTGTTGCAAACGCCTCCAAATGATGACAGAAAAATTTCCTAATATTTATGTAATATCTTTTCCTTCAAATGAAGGCTATCTTTATATCAACAGAGAAAATATGGAATTTGTTAATATTATTTCTGGTTTTATAGAGCATTACTATGAGTTTCGGTTTATGTATGAAAGTTTTGTACAGCGTTATCCATCCAATGAGATTCCTAATGAAGAAGAATTTCTAATTTCTTTGCAAAAAATTTCTCCTTATTTATTTAGCTCTGATGTGGAACATATGAGTCTTTCGATTTATGATATGGTCACTTTAAAAATTATGAATAGCTTATACCAATATGATAAAATTATTGATTTTAAAGTACAGATGGCTAATCCATTATTAACAAATTTTTTAAAATATTAGACTTGACAAGCTTTTGGGGAGAATCTATAATCAGTATGAGAGTACAAAAAGCAAAAATTTTTAATTTGAGGTTTTTGTACTCTCAAGATTTAAGTAACTGTACAACAGTTATTCTGATGGGTCTTATGATAATTCAGTTTTTGTACTCTCAAGATTTAAGTAACTGTACAACTAAAAATAGTCTTTCTCTTTGATATAGATGGTTTTTGTACTCTCAAGATTTAAGTAACTGTACAACGCCAGGTACTGTCCTAATTCACCGATACGGGTTTTTGTACTCTCAAGATTTAAGTAACTGTACAACTGCAGCCATCTATGACGTTCGTGGTATTCGGTTTTTGTACTCTCAAGATTTAAGTAACTGTACAACAAATATCTACCACAGGAAATATTTCATCCGTTTTTGTACTCTCAAGATTTAAGTAACTGTACAACCTTTTTTGTTGATGGTCAATGTCTCAATATGTTTTTGTACTCTCAAGATTTAAGTAACTGTACAACAAAACAATCTCAAGGAGAAATTATCATGACGTTTTTGTACTCTCAAGATTTAAGTAACTGTACAACCACGCAAGAGCCCTATAAACCTTCAACCTAGTTTTTGTACTCTCAAGATTTAAGTAACTGTACAACCGATGTCTTGGATAGGGTTCAAGCAAACTCGTTTTTGTACTCTCAAGATTTAAGTAACTGTACAACTGTTGTGAAATGTGCTAAGAAAGTCAATGTGTTTTTGTACTCTCAAGATTTAAGTAACTGTACAACTCCTGACTGCCAGATTAAAGAGCAGTATCGGTTTTTGTACTCTCAAGATTTAAGTAACTGTACAACAAGTCAACGAGGGTACCCCCCGAAGCGGCAGTTTTTGTACTCTCAAGATTTAAGTAACTGTACAACGCAGAGGCAGCCTATCATCATCCATAAGGCGTTTTTGTACTCTCAAGATTTAAGTAACTGTACAACCAGCCGTTACTGTGTAATTTTCGTACTTGGGTTTTTGTACTCTCAAGATTTAAGTAACTGTACAACAGGAATTCTGGCCAACCCCGTATACTGCGGGTTTTTGTACTCTCAAGATTTAAGTAACTGTACAACAATGAGGGCTTAAGGCTCTACACAGACACAGTTTTTGTACTCTCAAGATTTAAGTAACTGTACAACTAAATTGTTCAATCTCAGCCATCTTGCGTGGTTTTTGTACTCTCAAGATTTAAGTAACTGTACAACTAAATTCGATCATTCTTAATCCACCCCCTCGTTTTTGTACTCTCAAGATTTAAGTAACTGTACAACCGCTGGCCGTCTTTTGATTGACCAACTGCCGTTTTTGTACTCTCAAGATTTAAGTAACTGTACAACCCATCGTATCCAGTGAACGTCACTACTCCAGTTTTTGTACTCTCAAGATTTAAGTAACTGTACAACAGTACGCATTTAGAAATGCTGAGGATATCTGTTTTTGTACTCTCAAGATTTAAGTAACTGTACAACCTCTCCTCACCAACTAATATCGGAAGCTGAGTTTTTGTACTCTCAAGATTTAAGTAACTGTACAACGTCAAATCTCAGATAGAAACTAGGGCGGAGGTTTTTGTACTCATAAGGAGCGTTGACTTTTAGTCCAACAGGTTTTTGTACTCTCAAGATTTAAGTAACTGTACAACGTCAAATCTCAGATAGAAACTAGGGCGGAGGTTTTTGTACTCTCAAGATTTAAGTAACTGTACAACAGTGCAGCCAATCTATACGAAGTTATTCAGTTTTTGTACTCTCAAGATTTAAGTAACTGTACAACTCCCTACGAAATTCCATTGTTTCAGAACCGTTTTTGTACTCTCAAGATTTAAGTAACTGTACAACGCCAGCTCGTCATAGGTATAGCTCCAACTGGTTTTTGTACTCTCAAGATTTAAGTAACTGTACAACGGTCTTTTTTGTCTGCTGTTTCCAAAACAGGTTTTTGTACTCTCAAGATTTAAGTAACTGTACAACATTTTAATACTAAGAAATTAACCACCGTAAGTTTTTGTACTCTCAAGATTTAAGTAACTGTACAACTGTTAGCACGGATTATCTCCTAGGGCGCACGTTTTTGTACTCTCAAGATTTAAGTAACTGTACAACCCCTCCGTAACAGTGTACATAAGAAAGAAAGTTTTTGTACTCTCAAGATTTAAGTAACTGTACAACCTAGAGGCTAAAGCTAGTGCTGCTACCCTGTTTTTGTACTCTCAAGATTTAAGTAACTGTACAACATTTGGCAAGGATATCAAAACCCTGCTCATGTTTTTGTACTCTCAAGATTTAAGTAACTGTACAACAAACAGCTTCAGGTGGTGCTATCGGACGCTGTTTTTGTACTCTCAAGATTTAAGTAACTGTACAACGAGTCGATAGTGGCCCGGCTTCCGGTTCTTGTTTTTGTACTCTCAAGATTTAAGTAACTGTACAACCTATTTCCAAGTTGTCAGACCTACTCATTAGTTTTTGTACTCTCAAGATTTAAGTAACTGTACAACTGCCTTTGACCTCAAGCAAAAGCTTAAAGGGTTTTTGTACTCTCAAGATTTAAGTAACTGTACAACTCATCTTCCACCTCCTCAATCTCAATGCCTGTTTTTGTACTCTCAAGATTTAAGTAACTGTACAACTAATGTGTACTTCGTGAACGTTTCGACTTGGTTTTTGTACTCTCAAGATTTAAGTAACTGTACAACAATTTGCTATGACAGTTAATGCAATTTTAAGTTTTTGTACTCTCAAGATTTAAGTAACTGTACAACTGGGACCATCGTCGAAGGGCGAACTCACACGTTTTTGTACTCTCAAGATTTAAGTAACTGTACAACCGTCGTTTGGTATAAGGAAGTTTCGTCTGAGTTTTTGTACTCTCAAGATTTAAGTAACTGTACAACAATCCTGCTCTGAATGTCCATATCAAGATTGTTTTTGTACTCTCAAGATTTAAGTAACTGTACAACCTCCGCCCGGTTTTAGGTGGTTGTTTGCTCGTTTTTGTACTCTCAAGATTTAAGTAACTGTACAACAGAAGAAAGCTAAGCGGACTTGGTACTGGTCTCATAAAATTGCTTTTTATCTTGCTAACTTTATGACTGGGATGCGAGTAACGATGTGGACGAGGTTGGAAGAATTCGAAAGTGAAGATTAGAAGGAAAAGTAATCATGGAAAATGTAAGCCAAATCTCCCAATGTCAGACTCTTTGGGCTAGAAATAAATATCTGGTGCTCAGTCATTCCAGTAAGATCTATCTGGAAATCCGTCAGTATCTGAAAAGCGATTTGGTGGAAGCGGCACATGTCCAAGACTTGATTGATCAGGCGGTAGCCCTGCCTGAAAATCGCGGTCAGGTCTGCAATGCCTTTCAGCATGTTTGGGGCTATTTTAAGAAAAAAGCCAGCCCAGCTGAAAAAGAAAATTTTATGCTTCTTTTAGAGCGATACCAAGCAGGTCAGGTGGAGCAGGAGGTTTTGGTAGAAGCTGTGAAAGATTTGCTTAGAAAGTACCCCAATCCCTATCTGCAACAGTCGACCTTGATATTTGGGGATGAGGCAGAAGGCTCGTCCATCAAGGATGACTAGCTTTGATCCTCTAGAAGAAGCAAGAAATTCTACATCTCCAGTCAAGTAAGGCTGGGGAATTTTTTATTTTTAGATAAAAAATGCTATATGATTGACAAACAAAACAGACAATTGTAGAATATAATTATAAACTACAAATGTAGAAAAAAAGGAGGAAACACTATGACTATTTCGAAAAAAGCCTTTACTGGAATCTTATCATTAACAGTCGCAGTTTTATTGACTGCTTGCTCAGGCAATGCTAATCAGGGAGAAAATGCTAACTCATCACAAAATACCCAAAGCCAAACATCACAGCCTGCGCAAGAACAGACTTCTTCATCCAATGCAGGCCAGACCAGCAATCTAGACGGACGCTACCAAGCAACCGACCATGATGGTGACCAGCATGTCCTAGAAATCAGCGGTAAGACTGGCACTTGGACTGAGACCGAGGTCGATGGCAGTAAGGAAATCAAACAGGTACAAGTAGATGCAGCGAAGCAGAGCCTAATTGTCGGTGACGATGTCAAAAGCTATCGTCAAAATGGCAATCAGCTGATTGTGGACGAACTAGATGATGATCCAGATATTCTGACCTTTACTAAGCAGTAAAGCGTTTCTCAATCTGCTCAGAAAAAGAGTGTGCGAAGCGTAAAGAAAAAGAAACAAGAACGGTTTCGGTAGATGAACTGAAGCCCTTGTTTCTTTTTATTTTATGAATTTCTTTCAAGGAATGTTTCTGACTTAGGGAATCGCTATACGACTTAGTGATTTTCGTGTGAATCTGGTTACCATTAGTCTCATATGTTTTTCTAGCTTGCTTCTTTATGATATAATGATCTTTAATAACTCAAAGGAGGACAGCTTTGTTTTTAGCTTTTAAAGAGATTATCTACAGCCGTGGACGCTATCGTTTAGTGGTTGCTGTGGTCTTTCTCATTACCTATATGGTTTTCTTTTTGTCTAGTCTTTCTGTCGGTTTGGCTAGGCTTAATCGCTTGGCTCTGGACCAATGGCAGGCTGAGTCAATCGTCTTGTCAGAGTATGCCAATAAGAATCTGGTTGCTTCGACTCTCAAGGAAGAGGAGTATAATAGCCTGCTTCAAGGGGACTCAATTGCGGCTTTGGGACAGACGGCAGCAGTGGCCAATTATGAAGATGGGACGGATAAACTCAACGCTCAAGTTTTTGGTCTCTCTTGGGATAGTTTTCTAGCGCCTGACATTATTGAGGGACGTCCTGCTGAGACTGCTTATGAAGTCATTGCGGATAAGCGCCTCCAGCAAAAAGGTGTGAAACTAGGCGACCAACTCCAGCTCAATGGCAGTGAGCGCCTCTATCAGGTTGTTGGCTTCACAGAGGATAATAGCTTCTTTACGCAACCTGTAATTTTTATGGCTCTAGATGATTTCAGGGAATTAAAGTACGGCTCAAGTCAGGTTAAGAATATCAGCGCACTTGTGGTCAAGGATGGTCAGAAGATTGAAGAAGCAGGACTTAGTCAGCTCTCTATGAGTGATTTTATAGAAAATATCCCTGGTTATCAGCCTCAGGTACTGACTTTTTCCTTTATGATTGGGGCCATGGTTCTGATTACATTTTTGGTATTGGGAATTTTCATGTACATCATTACCATCCAAAAGACGCATCTTTACGGTATTATGCGCGCCCAAGGAATTGCCAGTGGGAAGATTATTGCTTCTATTTTTTGGCAGATTTTCATCCTGTCCACTCTGGGAATCAGCTTAGCTGTCTTGGCTCTCTTGGGAACCCAGCTAGTCTTGCCGGCTTCTATGCCTTTTTACAGTGACTGGAGAGCTTATGCTGGTTTAATTGTCCTCATTGTTTTCATGTCACTGGCTGGCGGACTCTTGTCCATTCATCGGGTTCTGAAAATTGACCCTATCACAGCGATTGGAGGTGAGTAAATGTCAATCATAGAACTAAAAGGGGTTACAAAAGAATACGGCCAGGGGCATACGCTAGTCCAAGCCCTGAAACCAACTGATTTCCAACTGGAAGCGGGGCAGTTTGTAGCTATTATTGGGCCGTCAGGATCGGGTAAAACAACCTTTCTGACCTTGCTGGGGCATTTGCAAACTCCCTCAAAAGGACAGATTCTCCTGCGTGGAAAAGATACCTCCCAGCTCAAGGAAAAGGAAAGGGCTGCTCTACGTTTCAATGATTTTGGCTTTATTTTGCAGGCTTCCAATCTCATACCCTTTTTGAAAATCGAAGACCAGTTCCAGCTGATTGACCGCTTATCTAAAAAGGAAAGGACGGATCTAGACAGTCTGATTGAGCTGCTAGATCTAAAAGACACGCTTAAGCAGTATCCCAAAGAATTGTCCGGTGGGGAACGGCAGCGGGCTGCTATCGCTAGAGCGCTTTACAATAGCCCTGACATTATCTTGGCTGATGAGCCGACAGCTAGTCTGGATACGGAGCGGGCCAAGCGCGTGGTCCATCTGCTCAAAGAAGTGACTCAAAAATTCAACAAGAGCGTAGTCATGATTACTCATGATACCCGCTTGCTGGACGAGGTTGACAAGGTCTATGAGATGCAAGACGGAGTGCTGACTCAAGTCCGATGAAGATGTAGCCCAACAGAAAAATAGTTTGGGACAAGGAGAGTGCCACGATTCATGATCAGGCAAATTCTCAGCTAGATTGAATAGACAAACACGGTTCTGTTTTTCAAGAACCGTGTTTCGTTTTCTTCATTTTTTGGTGATTTTCAGGATTTATTTTGGTAGTACGGGCTTTGTGGAGGAGGACCTCCAACCAGCTGCGTTTTTGGATGCGCTCTCTGGCCTGTCCATTCTTTCGACTTTCTAGGTATTCGCCTAGATTTTTTGCTTTGATAAACTCTGTGATTCCCATATTATTTTCCTAGGCAGAATTGGCTGAAGAGCTGGGTGATGAGTTCGTCTGGTGCGGCGTCTCCAGTGATTTCGCCGAGGATTTCCCAAGTGCGGGTCAGATCGACTTGGAGGAGATCCACTGGCATGCCTAATTTCAGTCCCTGATTGACGGCTTGCAAGCTTTCGACAGCCTTTTCGATGAGAGAGATGTGGCGGGCATTGGACAGATAGGTGGCGTCTTGCTCGACAATCCCAGCATTCTCAAAGAAGAGCTGATTGATACGATCCTCGATTTTATCAATGTTTTGATTGTTTAGAACGGATATCTTGATTGCATCAGTCGGCAGCTGGTCTAGTTCAATCTTCTCTTCAAGGTCAGTCTTGTTCAGCAGGACGATGCGATTGCTATCTTGGCTGATTTCAAGTAATTGTTTGTCTTGGTCAGTTAGTTGCTCGCTGGCATTGAGAACCAAGAGAACCAAGTCAGCTTCCTGTAAGGCTTTTTTAGAGCGCTCAACGCCAATCTGCTCCACAATATCATCCGTTTCCCGAATCCCTGCGGTATCGATGAGCTTGAGCGGTACGCCGTTGATATTGACGTACTCCTCAATCACATCACGAGTTGTCCCCTCGATGTCTGTTACAATGGCCTTGTCCTCACGCAGAAGATTGTTGAGGAGGCTGGATTTACCAACATTAGGTCGACCGATGATAGCAGTGGAAATCCCTTCGCGCAGAATCTTACCGCGTCGCGCAGTTTTGAGAAGCTGTGTCAGAAGTTGCTCGAATTCAAGTGTTTTTTCACGAATGATTTCCGTTGTTGCTTCCTCAACATCGTCGTACTCAGGATAGTCGATGTTGACCTCGACTTGAGCCAGTGTGTTGAGGATTTCCTGGCGGGTGCTATTGATAAGGTCAGAAAGAGAGCCGTCCAGCTGCTTGACAGCATTGTTCATGGCTTTATCAGTCTTGGCGCGGATGATGTCCATAACGGCCTCAGCCTGAGTCAAATCTACGCGCCCATTGAGAAAGGCCCGCTTGGTAAACTCGCCAGGCTCTGCCATTCTAGCCCCTTCTCGGATAGCCAGCTGTAGGATTTCATTAGTCACTGCAATCCCACCGTGGGTGTTGATCTCGATGATATCCTCACGGGTGAAAGTCTTAGGAGAGCGCATAGCACCGATCATGACCTCATCCAGAACCTCCTGATTTTGAGGGTCAACGATATGGCCGTAGTTGAGTGTGTGGCTGGCCACTTTACTTAAATCCTTGCCTTTAAAGATTTTTTGTGCAATAGCAAAGCTGTCCGTCCCGCTTAGTCTGACGATACCGATGGCTCCTTCCCCAAGAGGGGTCGAAATAGCAGCGATGGTATCAAATTCTCGTGTTATCATGTATATCCTTTCTGAAAGCTTATTTAATAAGCTTTTCCTACCAGTTCGCCCCAAATTCACCCAAAAAGTTTTTGAGACTTTTGCATCGTTTTGTCCTTGTTTTGCATTAATTAATAGGTATAGTGAGAAAGTGGTAGTTAAATCCTTGTGCCTTAGTAAAATGCGACTGACGGCTAGAGTTTCTTCCTTGATTTTACCAATACTCATAAAAGAAAAACAGCTGTTGGGTAGGAAATTTATTTTACTCTAAACCTGTTCCTATCTTGCTAGTCAGTAGGAAAGAACCGTCTTCATTTTTTGAAAAAGTTAGGATGACGGCTTGATATTTGCTTCCTCCTGGTAAGTAGGTGATGGTTTTTAATTCAGAGCCGCTGACAGTGGAAGTGGTTTCGTCAGTTGGTTTGCCGTGGTCGCGAATGACGTCGTCGTATTTTGTTCCGCCTGCACCTCTTTTCAAAATATCGCCCTCTTTGAGTGCATCAAATTCTGCTTTTGTCCATGTAAACTTCGTACTTTCTTCTTCTTTTTCTTTTTCTATTTTTCTTTCTGACGAATCAAAATAGGAACTATAAGAGTTTGTCAGAGCATCAAGTCCTTTTCCCATTTCATTGAACATACGGGAATAGAATGATAGAGTGACCAGTGCGATGATTAAGGAGAAAAAGGAAATGACAGAACCAATTATAGCCAAAGTTTTCGGTTTCTTTTGGTTAATAATGAGACCGATAATAGCAAGGATAAGAGCAATAGTACCGATAAAAAAAGATAGATAATTGATGATTGGTATCCAGGAGCCAAGTAAAGCGATTGCTCCAAAGACAATGGCTAAAATACCTAGAACTTTATTTTCTTGCTGCATCATAACAACCTCCTCAGATTTTCTATAGTTTACTACTTGAAATATGTATTTCTTTTAGTAATTTGCCTATCTTCATTGTAACGCAAAATAGGACCAGGGGCAAGATTTTAAGGAGATTTTCGTGGAATGGAGCACTATTAAAATGTGAAGAACCGTTTAAAGAGCTGAAAACACTTTCAAATTTCAAAGAATTGTGATATACTAAACATAGTTGATTTGAGGAGGTGCTATGGAAACTCTAAAGAAACTAGCAGGCACTAAGGCTGCTGAATTTGTCGAAGACGGGATGGTGGTCGGTCTGGGAACAGGTTCGACTGCTTACTATTTTGTCGAGGAAATTGGTCGACGTATCAAAGAGGAAGGCTTGCAGATTACTGCAGTCACAACCTCTAGCGTGACCAGCAAGCAAGCAGAAGGCTTGGGCATTCCGCTGAAATCCATTGATGAAGTGGATCAGGTCGATGTGACCGTTGATGGAGCTGATGAAGTGGATCCTCAGTTCAACGGCATCAAAGGCGGAGGCGGGGCCCTGTTGATGGAGAAAGTTGTCGCGACACCTTCCAAGGACTACATCTGGGTGGTTGATGAGAGCAAATTGGTTCAAAAGCTAGGTGCTTTCAAGCTACCAGTCGAAGTAGTGCAATATGGTGCGGAGCAAGTTTTCCGTCGCTTTGCTCAAGCAGGCTACAAGCCAAGTTTCCGTGAAAAAAATGGCCAACGTTTTATCACGGATATGCAGAACTTCATTATTGATCTAGATCTAGGTGTAATCGAAAATCCAGTCGAATTTGGCCGAGAATTAGATCATATCGTGGGCGTTGTTGAGCACGGCCTTTTCACCAAAATGGTCAACAAGGTTATCGTCGCAGGACAAGGTGGCGTAAAGGTTTTAGAAACAGACAACTAGAAAAGAGGTTTTCATGTCAAAATTTAATCGTATTCACTTAGTCGTTATGGACTCAGTCGGAATTGGGGCGGCACCAGATGCTAACAATTTTGTTAATGCAGGGGTGCCAGATGGAGCTTCCGATACTCTGGGACATATTTCCAAAGCAGTCGGCCTAGACGTGCCCAATATGGCTAAGCTGGGCTTGGGCAATATCGAGCGTGAGCAAGCCTTGAAAACTGTACCAGCTAAGGAAAATCCAAGTGGTTACTATACTAAATTAGAAGAAGTTTCTTTAGGTAAAGATACCATGACAGGTCACTGGGAAATCATGGGTCTGAACATTACTGAGCCTTTTGATACTTTCTGGAATGGCTTCCCAGAGGAAATCTTGACTAAAATTGAAGAATTTTCTGGTCGCAAAGTTATTCGTGAGGCGAACAAACCTTATTCTGGCACGGCAGTTATTGACGACTTCGGGCCTCGTCAGATGGAAACTGGCGAATTGATCATCTATACTTCTGCTGACCCAGTATTGCAAATTGCGGCACATGAAGAGGTGATTCCTTTGGAAGAGCTCTATCGTATCTGCGAATACGCTCGCTCTATCACCTTGGAACGCCCTGCGCTTCTGGGACGTATCATCGCTCGCCCTTATGTAGGTGAGCCAGGTAACTTCACTCGTACAGCCAATCGCCATGACTATGCAGTTTCTCCATTTGAGCCAACTGTTTTGGACAAGCTCAATGAAGCAGGCATTGATACTTATTCAGTTGGTAAGATTAACGACATCTTCAACGGTGCTGGTATCAACCACGACATGGGCCACAACCAGTCCAATAATCATGGTGTAGACAATCTGGTTAAGGCTATCCAGTCTGAGGACTTCAAGTATGGCTTCTCATTTACCAACTTGGTAGACTTCGATGCTCTTTATGGTCACCGTCGTGATCCGCATGGCTATCGTGATTGTCTGCAGGAATTTGACGCTCGCTTGCCAGAAATCATTGAAAACATGCGGGAAGACGACTTGCTCATGATTACTGCTGACCATGGTAACGATCCAACCTATGCTGGAACCGACCACACTCGTGAGTACATTCCGCTCTTGGTCTTTGGTAAATCCCTCAAGGGGAATGGCCACTTGCCTGTCGGGCATTTTGCGGACATTTCAGCAACCATCGCTGACAACTTCAGTGTCGACAAGGCCATGATTGGTGAAAGCTTCTTGGACAAATTGGTATAAGCGTGATAAGAGAGTGAGGAAAATACTTTATGACAACATTATCTGAGAAAATCAAAGCAACAGCCGCCTTCTTGAAAGAAAAAGGTATGACAGAGCCTGAATTCGGCTTGATCCTGGGATCTGGTTTGGGAGAATTGGCTTCTGAAATCGAAAATGCCGTGAGTCTTGACTATGCGGATATTCCAAACTGGGGCCGCTCAACTGTCGTTGGGCACGCTGGTAAATTAGTCTATGGAGATTTGGCAGGGCGCAAAGTATTGGCACTGCAAGGTCGTTTCCATTTCTACGAAGGAAATCCTCTCGAAGTTGTTACTTTCCCGGTGCGCGTGATGAAGGCTCTTGGTGCGACAGGTGTTATTGTGACAAATGCTGCCGGTGGTATTGGATATGGTCCTGGTACTTTGATGGCTATTTCAGACCATATCAACATGACGGGTCAAAATCCTTTGATCGGTAAAAACTTGGATGAATTTGGTCCACGTTTCCCTGATATGTCTAAATCTTACACTCCAGAATACCGTGCAACTGCTCATCAAGTCGCTGATAAGCTTGGCATTAAGCTGGATGACGGTGTCTATATTGGTGTTACCGGTCCAACTTACGAAACGCCAGCAGAAATCCGTGCTTATAAGACACTCGGAGCAGATGCAGTTGGCATGTCTACTGTTCCCGAAGTGATCGTGGCTGCCCATTCAGGCTTGAAAGTTCTCGGAATTTCATGCATTACCAATCATGCTGCCGGGTTCCAAGAAGAACTCAACCATGAGGAAGTGGTTGAAGTAACAGAGCGTGTCAAAGGTGATTTCAAACGACTACTTAAAGCCATTCTTGCTGAATTGTAAGAAAATAAAATATTAAACGAAGGAAAGGTAGAGCGCGTGTTTTGATTTGAATACGAGCGGAAAACTATCTTTCAAAAAAATACAGAAAGGAAGGGCGTCCGAGGTTAAATTGAACTCGGGCTAGAGGCGGTGCAAAAAAGATAAATCTACCTAGATGCAGTCGCATCTTCGTTCGATTTCCTATTTTTGCTTTGCCTCTGTCGCTATCCTGAATCTAAAAAAAGAAAGGTAGAGCGTGTGTTTTGATTTGAACACGAGCGGAAAACTATCTTTCAAATAAACACAGAAAGGGAGGGCTAACTGTATTCGCTGAACTGAATACGGGCGGAGAACTGTGTAAAAAAGATAAATTTTCTAGCATCTGCGATGCGTCGTCAGTTTCCTATTTTTACTTGGTTCTCTGTCGCCCTTTATATCTTAATTTATGTCTATCCATATTGCTGCTAAACAAGGTGAGATTGCTGATAAAATTCTCTTGCCGGGTGATCCGCTTCGTGCCAAGTTTATTGCGGAGAATTTTCTAGAAGATGCCGTTTGCTTTAACGAAGTGCGGAACATGTTTGGCTACACTGGTACTTACAAGGGTCAGCGGGTTTCTGTCATGGGAACGGGCATGGGAATGCCGTCTATTTCCATCTATGCGCGTGAGCTGATTGTGGACTACGGGGTGAAAAAGCTGATTCGTGTGGGAACGGCTGGCTCGCTCAATGCAGATGTCCACGTTCGTGAATTGGTTCTGGCTCAAGCGGCTGCGACCAACTCAAACATTATCCGCAATGACTGGCCTCAGTATGATTTTCCTCAGATTGCCAGCTTTGATTTACTAGATAAGGCCTATCATATTGCCAAAAATCTCGGTATGACAACCCATGTTGGGAATGTCTTGTCGTCAGATGTTTTCTATTCGAACTATTTTGAAAAAAATATCGAGCTGGGCAAATGGGGCGTGAAAGCTGTTGAAATGGAAGCTGCTGCCCTTTACTATCTGGCTGCTCAGCACCAAGTAGATGCCCTAGCTATCATGACCATTTCTGATAGTTTGGTCAATCCTGACGAAGATACGACAGCAGAGGAACGCCAAAATACCTTCACCGATATGATGAAGGTTGGTTTGGAAACCCTGATTGATTAAGCATGAATCTAGATTTAAAAGAGGAGATTCTCTTTGCGATTTCCCGTTATGACTATGCTTATGCCTATAAACTGGCGCAGAAGTTGATGGGAGGTTCCTCGATTGTAACCAGCCTGTTGGCTATTCTGGCAGAGCGCAGAGAGCTCAATATTCTGCCAGCCATGGATAAAGAGTTGAAGACTGCCTTGCAGACGCAAAGCGGTTTTCAGCTTTTTTGTCATACCGATTTGGCTGATGAGCAACTGGCCAACTACCTCTATGATTTGGAAGCCAAGCTGCGCAATGAGCAGATTATTGACTTCGTTCGGGCGGTCAGCCCAGCGATTTATCGGATTTTCATGCGCTTGATCAAACTGGAAATTCCTGATATTGAGCACTTTATCCATAATTCTCGTGAAGCCAGCTATGACCGCTGGAAGTTTGAACGGATGCGGGAGTCGAATTACGCTGTCTTACAGGTCTTTCATGCGGAAAGTACGGTCAATTCATCCAGTCTGACAGAGTTGATTTTGCATTTGGATCTGCCGGAGTCTGTTAAGGAAGAGGTCAGACAGCTGCGGGAGTTGGAGAAGTCAGTCCGAAATCCGCTGGCTCATCTGATTAAGCCCTTTGATGAGGCAGAATTATATCGGACAACTGGCTTTTCATCCCAGTATTTTATGGAGATTTTGGTGGACTTGGCACGTTTCACAGGGATTGTCTACGATCGGGAATATTTTTATTTTGATGAGGCAAACCGCTTGGTTAGAGCTTTATTGATAGGAGAGGAAAATGGATAAAATACAGCAGTTGCAAGACATGATTGACCAAAGTCAGAATATCGTCTTTTTCGGCGGGGCAGGCGTCTCGACCGAGTCTAATATCCCTGACTTTCGCAGTTCGGATGGGATCTACAGTGTCAAGCTAGGTCGGCATTTTACAGCAGAGCAGCTGGTTTCACATACCATGTTTGAGCGCTATCCGCAGGAGTTTTTCGATTTTTATAAGAAATACTTGCTCTATCCAGATGCCAAGCCCAATGCGGCTCACGTCTATCTGGCTCATCTGGAGAAGACCGGCAAGCTCAAGGCTGTGGTGACGCAAAATATTGACAGCCTACACGAAATGGCTGGTTCAAAAAATGTCCTCAAGTTGCACGGCAGTGCGGATAGAAATTTCTGTCTAAACTGTCAGCGATTTTACGATTTGAAGGCATTTCTAGCTCTGCCTGGAACGGTGCCCTACTGCCCTGATTGTGGTGGCGTGATCAAGCCCGATGTGACCCTCTATGAAGAGCCCTTGGATATGGAGACTTTCCAGCAAGCTGCGCAGGCCATTCATCAAGCCGACCTGCTCATCATCGGGGGCACCTCCTTGGTGGTCTATCCCGCAGCCAGTCTCATCCAGTACTTTGCTGGCAAGCATCTGGTCGTTATCAACAAAACCAGCATTCCGCAGGACAAGCAAGCTGACCTCGTCATCGAAGGAAAGATTGGGGAAGTGTTTGCGCAGTTGAGGCAGTAAAACTAAAAATGTTTTTTGCTAGAAATGTTTGGTTAGAAAATAAAAATAGGATTTTTATGGCTGATTTATATATTCAAAATTCGTCTTGTAGCTTGTCGGTGAGGGAGCAGCGTGTGCTTGTGAGAAACGAGGAGCAGATCCTTTTGAAAGAAATTTCTTTTAATCTGATTGATAATATCTTGGTCTTTGGTAATGCTCAGCTGTCTACTCAGCTACTGAAAGCCTTGGCTAATAGGGACATTTTTGTGTTCTATTTCTCGAGCAAGGGCGAGTTTCTATTTTCCTTTGATTCCTTTAGGAAGGAAGATTTTGAAAAGCAGCGCAGTCAGGCTCGGGCTTCTTTTGACTCGGACTTTTGCTTGGGCGTTGCTCGGAAAATCGCTGCGGCCTAAATCGAAAATCAGCTCAATCTGCTCCAGGCTTTTGACGAAAATGACTTGCTGGACGAGGAGGATTTCAAACGTTTTGGAGATGCGCTGGTGAATCTGGAGCAAGCGAGAAGCATCGCGGAAATTATGGGAATCGAAGGGAGACTGGCTAAATCTTACTTTTACCTCTTGAACTTACTGATCATTGATGGTTTTCATTTTTCTGGTCGGAGTCGGAGGCCAGCTCTGGACAAGTTTAATACTCTGCTAAACTTTGGCTACTCTATTCTTTATTCTTGCTTTATGGGCTTGATTCGCAAAAATGGCCTGAGCTTAGGCTTTGGAGTGATGCATCAGCCACATGAGCATCATGCTGTCTTGGCGAGTGATTTGATGGAGGAATGGCGGCCGGTGATCGTGGATGATACGGTGCTGGGGCTGATCAATCGTCAGGAGATTCTTGAAGAGCATTTCATTGAGAAGGAAGATGGTATCTTTTTGACGCCTGAAGGGATCGAAATCTTTTCTCGGGCTATGAGGGAGAGGATCTTGGAGATTCATCACTATGTCGAGCTGGATAAAAACCGCTACACTTTTCTATACGCGGCTGATCAGCAAATCAAATCCTTGATCCGAAGCTTTGAAGCCTTGGATCCAGCTGAGTATGTGTCGAGCTATACGGGAGGAGGGAAAGATGGTCTTCTTTAATCTTGATGATGATGAAAAAGAGTTTGCCAGAAAGAAAACGAAATTTTGTCTGGTTATTTACGATATCGTCAGTAATAAGCGGCGCTTGAAGCTAGCAAAGCTTTTGGAAGGCTATGGCGTGAGGGTTCAGCGGTCCTGCTTTGAGCTGGCTCTTGATAAGCTGGACTTTGACTGCCTTGTGAGGGAGCTGAGGGCCTTTTATCAGGCAGAGGAAGGGGACAATATCATTATCTATCTGGGGCACAAGGAAGAAGAGGCTGGGACAAAAGTCCTAGCCTCTCAATTGTCTTTGGATTGTCGAGCAAGACGCAGTGGCTGAGTGGGCTCTACTACGCTGATTTCATCAGCATTTACAGCCCTACTCAACTGTGCGGAGGTGGAACGACAAAATCGAATTCTAACGAATTACCGATTTCTGTCCCACTCTCTATGATGGCGCGGAGTTGTTAGAGGATATTCTGTTCTTTTAAGCTGTTATTTATGGGCTAGGCATGGTATAATGAAGTTAGGGTTTAACTAGTTTCTAAGGGGCACTAGATGTGGTAGGGGTCTTCTGAGGCTTTATATAAGATATGCCGTTAGACCCCAAAAAATCCTCGAGAGGGGACGGAAACTTTTGTAAAAATAGTAGTTCGTCTTCGCTTATTTTGTTAGAACCCCGAAAATCCTCGCGAGGGGACGGAAACGCTTGAGCCATGTTTTCAAATGTAGACCAGTTTATGTTAGAACCCCCAAAATCCTCGAGAGGGTACGGAAACAGCTCTGGATTTTCGTAGATGTTACCGATGATTTCATTAGAACTCCCTAATCCTCGCGAGGGTACGGAAGCGGAAAAATAGCTGCACGATGTTCTGACCCAAGACCATTAGCCCCCAAAAATCCTCGGGAGGGGACGGAAACAAAAAGTTCTTTTTGCGAAGAAGCCCCATTGGTTGGTTAGAACCCCCTATATCCTCGAGAGGGGACGGAAACTCATATCCCATTTCATCCAATCGACCTACAGAAATTCGTTAGCCCCCCTAAATCCTCGAGAGGGAACGGAAACGCATTGCTTGTTTGAGTAAAGCACATTATTGTAACTTCGTTAGCCCCCCATAACCCTCGAGAGGGTACGGAAACGCGAAAAGGTGCGACCGAGAATCTCGAAAGTGTATGTTAGACCCCCAAAAATCCTCGCGAGGGTACGGAAACTTACAAACCATAACCAGAACAAAATAGCTTTTCAACTGTTAGCCCCCCCCCATATCCTCGCAAGGGTACGGAAACTAATTTTGGGAGCATATAATTTCCCACTCTTTTTTGGTTAGAACCTCCCTAATCCTCGATAGGGTACGGAAACCTGAATGGAATAGTGAATGAAGGAGTATCAGTTGGTTAGAACCCCCTAATCCTCGAGAGGGGACGGAAACCTAATAAAACTTACAGCAGGGGTAAAGCCCTCAGACAGTTAGAACCCCCTAATCCTCGAGAGGGTACGGAAACAAAAAATCGTTTGTTTTTCAGGTAATTGTAATTTCAGTTAGAACCCCCTAAACCTCGAGAGGGGACGGAAACTCTTTTGAAATTTTATAGGCAAACGCTTCCACTGCGTTAGAACCCACCTAATCCTCGAGAGGGGACGGAAACAAATGGGTTGGTTTTCTTACCAAATTGAGCCCCAATGTTAGAACCCCCCTAATCCTCGAGAGGGGACGGAAACTCGGAATTGGAAACCTACAGTACCTGCAACGTTGAGTTAGAACCCACCAAATCCTCGCGAGGGTACTGAAACTCATAGGTTACAGCAGGATAGCAATTCTTTTTCAGGTGAGACCCACACTAATCCTCGCAAGGGTACGGAAACGCACAAGCCCAGTGCGCAAGCAAAGCGCTATCCATCGTTGGAACCCCCATATCCTCGCTAGGGTACGGAAACCAACTTGATAGGCTAGTTCCTTCTTTTTCCATTAGTTAGATCTCTCCTAATCCTCGAGAGGCTACGGAAACCTGCTTTCAAATTACTAAGGTAAAACCTCGTATCTGTTAGCCCCCCCTAAACCTCGCTAGGGTACGGAAACCAGATAGGACAATTGTCGCCAACTAACTCGAACCGTTAGAACCCCCATAATCCTCGCGAGGGTACGGAAACCATATTTTAACTTCATCAATGCGCCCATTATTTATGAGTTAGAACCCACCTAATCCTCGAGAGGGTACGGAAACAGACCGTATTGTTTTGCATAGTTCGGATATTTTTCGTTAGAACCCTCCATATCCTCGAGAGGGTACGGAAACACGATACTGAGGAATTAAACGTATAGACATTCTATGTTAGAACCCTCCATATCCTCGAGAGGGTACGGAAACCGCCTTTTCATTGTCTACAGAAGTATTGGCCTTAGTTAGATCCCCCCTAATCCTCGAGAGGGGACAGAGTGGATAGGGGCTTTTTTACTTTCCCTCAGCTTCTTGCTTTGCCAAGAAAGAAGGATGTTGGCTGCTTAAGCTTTTTTAAACGCTTCAAAAACATTGACAACGCTTTCAAAACTTGATATAATAAGCTCAGTAAATAATAATCGTTCTAAAGGGCGCCATGAAATCGGTGAAACATTCTTTTGCCTTTTTCGGGCGCTTTTGCAGCATAGAGAGGAGACCGTGTGAAGAAAGTAGAGTTACATTTATCAAAGACAAAACTAAAAGATGAAGAATTGATCAGTAAGCTTCAGGGCTTTTTGATGGCAAGCATTTCGCCAGACTTTGCGACCTTTCTTCATGAGCAGGAGACCAATCCCTACTCGATGAATCTGAGCTCCACTCGCGATGAGTCGGTGTGGGTTGTCAATTTGCTTTCAGAAGAGGCGGAACAGCAAATGCTAACTCCCTTATTAAACTTGGAAACCATCAAGCTAGAGAGCTACGCGGAGGAAATCCTTGTCAAAAAGGTGGAAATCCACTCCTTGTCCCAGCAGACCTTGCTGGATATTTACCAAGATGATGATGCCTCCCACCTGATACGCGTCCATTTTTATACGCCAACAACCTTTAAGCGTCAGGGGCAGTTTGTGCTATTTCCAGACACGCGTCTGATCTTTCAAAGTTTGATGCAAAAATACAGTCGACTGGTGGAAGGAAGAGCGGAAATCGAAGAGGAGACCCTGCAGTTTTTAGCAGACCATAGCCAAATCACCAGCTATCATCTAAAAAGTCATTATTTTCCAATTCATGGACGAAAATACCCCGCCTTTGAAGGCAGGGTGACGATACAGGTAAAGGGAGCATCCACACTAAAAGCCTATGCGCAGATGCTCCTAAGATTCGGTGAGTATGCCGGGGTCGGCACAAAGTGTAGCCTAGGAATGGGAGGGATGAGAATTGAAGAAAGAAAAGATTGATTTGATTTACTGTGCCTTGTTTCACAATCTTGGCCGTATTGTCAGTCGCTCACTTGGCCAGTCTGATGATATAGACTTAGGAAAAGCATGGTTAAAGGAACAACTTCCTCAGCTGGATTTGTACGAAGACAGCAGAGCAGGAAAGATCGTTAGCTTAGCAGTTCGTATTGCAAGTGGTTTACCAGATGATAGAAAGGTTATGTCAGATAAACTTTTCTACCCTCAAGCAGATATTTTTAATGCTTTCAAAGAGGACAAGGGTTCTCGTTATCAGAAATTTGAAGTTCTGACAGATGATAGTGAACTCAATATTGCCAGCCACGAAGCAGATGATATTAGTCAGGATTGCTATGAGGAACTGCTGAATATTTTGAAAGAGAAACTGCAACAACTTCCCTTAGAGGAAGAAAACTTGCCATCCTTTTTCAATCTTTGGCGGAGGTTGTTTTCGAAAGTACCTTTACTTCCTGGAGACAAGGAGCTGGGAGATCTCTCTTTGGCAGAGCATAGTCGATTAACAGTTGCTTTTGCTACTGCGATTTTTGATTATCTGAAAAGTCAAGACCAATATACTCTACTAGATGATGAATCCAAATTTTATAGAGAATCAGCCTTCTTGCTAGCTAGTTTTGATTTATCTGGCATTCAGGACTTTATCTACAATATCGCCAGCAAAGGGGCTGCTAAGCAACTCAAGGCTCGCAGTCTTTATCTGGAATTTATGAGTGAAAATATTGTGGATAGTCTCTTGGAGAAGTTGGCGCTATCACGCGCTAGTGCCCTCTATGTCGGTGGTGGCCATGCCTATTTCGTTTTACCAAATACAGAAACTACAGTGGCAGCTTTGGAGCAATTTGAAATAGATTTTAACAGTTTCCTACTGAAGCATTTTCAGACGGGTCTCTATGTTGCTTTTGGTTGGGCACCATTTGCCGCAGAACAGATTATGAAATACCGTTATGGCTCGGTTGCCAGCTATCTACAACACTATCGCGAGATCTACCAAGAGACTAGCCGGATGATTTCTGAAAAGAAAATCTCTCGCTACGATGCAACTATCCTGCGAGAGCTCAATAAGGGTGGTAAACAGTCTGAACGGGAGTGTGAAATTTGCCATGCAGTTGGGGAGATTGAGATGTTGCGGATAGGTGGTGAGGATGTACAAAATCTTTGTCCTATTTGTCGTGAGCTTAGAGGCTTTGCTGCTAAAATTCATACTTTTGACGATACTGAAAAGGAAGACTATTATTATTTTCAAATTGTAGAGGGAGAAGAAGGACTGCCGATTGGCCCTAAAGCTGTATTGCTGGCTGTGGATGAAGAAGATATTTCCACCTCAAGTCGCTTATATGTGAAAAATAAATTTTCTACGAATAATGCTGCTATTCACGTCTTTATAGGAGACCGTCAGGCAGCGAATATCGAAGACTATGCAGGTCTGTCTCAAAAAGAAATCGAAGGAACTGAGGGAGTAGCTAAGGGAATTAAGCGACTGGCCGTTTTACGTTTGGATGTAGACAATCTAGGTGCAGCTTTTATGGCTGGATTTTCTAAGCAGGAAGATGGAAGTTATAATACTCTTGCTCGCTCTGCTGTATTTTCTCAGCAGATGAGTATTTTCTTTAAGTTTCACATTAACCAATTTGCAAAGGATAAGAATTTGACGATTATCTATGCAGGTGGTGATGATGTATTTGCGATTGGCAGCTGGCAGGATGTTATAGATTTTGCGGTGGATATTAGGCAGAAATTTATTGCTTTTACAAATGGGAAGCTGACCTTATCTGCAGGTGTTGGGCTTTATCCAGATAAAACTCCGATTCATCTGATGGCTCTGGATGCTGGACAACTTGAAGAGGCCGCCAAGGACAATGGTAAAGATAGTATTTCTCTTTTCAATGAACGGTACACTTTCAAGTTTGATGACTTTATTAATGAGATTTACAAAGGGAAATTGAAGGATATTCGGAAATATTTCTCTGGTCAGAAGGATAGGGGGATCAATTTTCTCTATCGCTTGGTTGAACTTTTGCAACTTAATGATAAAGAAATGTATAAGTCACACGGATCTTCTGATGATAGAAGGATGAATGTTGCCCGCTTAGCCTACCTACTGGCGCGAATGGAAGATGAAGCCAGCAAAGATGAGAAGGAACATTTCAGAGAATTCAAAAATGCTTTTTGGAATTGGTATAAGAGTAGCAGTAAAACACAGAGAGAAGCAGAGTTAGCTCTCATCTACTATCTATATGAGATTAGAAAGGTATAAAAAGATGGCACCGTACGAAAAAAATAAAAATAACCGAAATAACGGTGGAAAGAAATTTCAAAACAATCGTAATCAAGATAGATATGGTAATCAAAGTAATGACCAAAACTGTTTCAAGCTTGAGCCGCCTATTTTGACGGATGATTATGTTGATAAGGCGGAGAAGGTTATTCGTAAGTTGGATAATTCAGGGAAATACGAAAAAGGACCAAGTAAGGGCAAGATGAAATTCAAATTAACCAGTACACAAATTCGTAATTTAGCAGCCTTGACTAGCAATCTTTTTGACGAAAGTAAAACAAAAAATGATATTGAGGACTTAAGAGAAAAAATTTCCTATTTGAGGATTCAGCTTGTTTACCAATCTGGAAGAGAACCAGCTGTAGAAGATTTTGTTAAAAAAGCAGCTTTGTTAGAAGCATTGAAAGAAATTCAAGATATACCGAGTTTGCAGCGCTTCTGTCGATATATGGAAGCTTTGATTGCATATTTTAAATTCAACGGAGGAAGAGATCAATGACCTATTCAAAAGTAAAAATTTCAGGAATTATTGAGCTGAAAAGCGGACTTCATATTGGGACCAGTAATGCCTTTGCAGCTATTGGTGCTACCAATAATCCCATTATCAAAGACCCCCTTACGAATCTTCCCTATATTCCTGGATCCACTTTAAAAGGAAAAATGCGTAGCTTGCTTTATCGAACAGTCTATAATAACAATATAAGTGATGAATTAAGCAATGATAGTGAGGAAATTAGCCGTCTCTTCGGGAATGCAAAAAAATGTAAAATTGGCCGTTTAGTTTTTCGAGATGCCTTTCTAAACAACAAAGAAGAGCTAGGTAAAAGAGTATCTACTTACACAGAAGTTAAGTTTGAAAATACTATCAATCGCATTACAGCTGAAGCAACTCCTCGACAAGTTGAGAGAGCGATCCGTGAAAGTCAATTTGCTTTTGAGATTATTTATTCTATTCAGGAGAAAGAACCCACTGAGGTCGAAAAGGATATGGAAATCCTCAAAGCTGGTTTTGAATTGTTAGAATGGGATTACTTAGGAGGTTCTGGCAGTCGTGGCTATGGTAAAGTGTGTTTTAAAAACTTTGAGGTTAAGACTGTCTTTGGTGAATTTGATAAGGATAAGATTATAGAAGCCCTGAAACCATATACTAAGGATGAGTCAGATGGTGGAGGAAGTGCAGAGACCCCAGATTCAGAAATTAAGTAAGGAGGTCTGCTATGACCTATCAACTCTATAAATTAGATTTTAAGTCTGCGCATTTTGGCGAAGGTCATTTGGATGATTCGGTCATGACTTTCACGGCAGCCCGTCTTTACTCCGCCTTAGTGCTTGAAGCCATTAAGGTGGGAGTATTAGATGAATTTAAAGACTTATCTCGACAAGAGGATTTTGTGCTGACTGATGCTTTTCCCTATAAGGAAGTCCCCTATCTCCCCAAGCCTATCGGATATCCATTATTAGATAAAGTAAACCGAAGTGAAGATATTATCAAACAGCGGGAAGAAGCCAAAAAAGCAAAAAAGTTAGCTTTTATTAAGCTGGGGGATTTTGACTGCTTTCTATCTGGAAATAGTATCATCGGTGAATATCTGGCTACAAAATCAGTTAACACAAAAAACCAGCCCTTCCAAGACGGGAATCTTTATCAAGTTGCTTCAGTTCACTTTGACAAAAGCAGTCTGTTTTTCATCGCCAATCAATCTGAATTGTTGGATCGTTTATTGGAAAGTCTTCAGTTCAGTGGTATCGGAGGAAAGCGCAGCAGTGGTTACGGTGGTTTTACTCTGGATAAAACTGTTGCCCAGCCACTGGATTTTTTGGAAAAATTAACTGTTAACCATACAGGCAAAGTCATGACTTTGACAACTTCCTTGCCGGTAGATAGTGATTTGGAAGTTGCAATGAATGAGGGGCGATACTTACTGAAAAAGGGAAGTGGCTTTGCATTTAGTGAGGCAATGGAGTCTAATTATCGTAAGCAGAATCTGTACACTTTTAAGGCAGGTTCAACCTTTTCCAAAACGTATAATGGTCAAATCTGTGATGTCAGGCCAAGTAATGAGTTTCCTCATCCAGTCTGGCATTATGCTAAACCCTTATTTTATATATTGGAGGAATCCAAATGAAGACAGAATATAGGAAATTCAAGTTGACCCTGTGTACATTGGGACCAGTGCATATTGGGAGTGGTCAGCTTCGTACCGCTCGTGAGTATATCCTTGAAGGGGACGAATATTATTTTCCAGATATGACGCTGCTTTATGACGAACTTATCAAACAAGGAATTAATGAAAAATTTGAAAAATTCTTAATTGACTCGGATAATAAAACTAATCGAATAAGTGATTTTCTAGCTGAGCATGGCATAACAAAACGTGATTTTGGGGGTTATAGACTTAAAGCAACAGGACTTGAAAAACCTAAAGGAGACTATGTAACCCGAAATCAGGAAACGACAGATCCAGGAGAAATCAATGGTGTTCATCAATTTATGAGAGATTGTTACGGTAACCCTTATATCCCGAGCAGCTCTCTTAAAGGTGCTATTCGCACTATTTTGATGAATACGCATTGGCACTCAACGAATTTTAAGCAGGAAAAAAAAGGCAAAATCGTTGAAAATAAGAAAGCGATTCCTTGGGGACCAACTAGACGACAGAGACATGAAAAAATAAAACCTTTTGATGATATTTTTAATGAAATTCGTGTCTCAGATAGTCAGCCTCTGACAAATGATGATTTAATTCTTGTTCAAAAGTGGGATTTTAGTCCAGATAAAGATACAAAGCCGCATTCACTAAGTATCTATCGTGAAGCTCTGAGACCTGGAACTAAGATGGAATTTGAAATCATTACCGCTTCAGGTTTTAAAGGTGGAAGAGCCGGCGAGCTCGTTGCTTCTCTTGGAGAATATGCACAAAAATTTTACTTTGGAGTGACAGAAGATGAAGCCTATGAAGGCTACGAAGATTTCTTTCTAAAGAAATTTCCTAATCATTTAATTCAGAACAATGAACCCTATCCCCTCTATCTAGGTGGTGGAAGTGGTGCTTGGACCAAAACAGTTTTTAGGCAGGCGGATGGCGAAGTTCAACAACGACATGAGAAAATGTCTGGACGAGGGGCTCTAAAATTGACAAAGGCACCCCAGCAAGTTATAAAAACTACTAAAGGTGAAAAAAGTTTGATAAATAATACTCAAAATTTCTATGAAATGGGCAAAACCTGTTTTACGATTACGGAGGTAGCTACAAGATGAAGACATTAATCACATTTATCAGTCAGTATGATCCGATTGGTGTAGAATTTGTGGATACAAAACAAGATAATGCAGATGGTCGTAAAAAAAGATTTAGACCTGAATTCGGACAGGAATTAACTTTAGATTCAGTTGAAAATTATGAAAAAGATGGCTATGGATTAAAGATATCAGATGGTGCTGCTCTTTTTATTATAAAAAATGAATTACCTGACAAAATTATTGTGATATATAGTGATGAGATGAAGGTAAAACAGGAAAACTTTGAAGCAGCTGTTAAAGCTGTTTACGATGGAAAAAAAGTTCCTGAGATACAGAATAAATATGTAAAAGAAGGAGTTCATGAGTTCGACACAATGTATAAATTCGTGGAAGAAATCCTTGATGAAGAGGATATGTCACATGGAGATTATATTTTAAATGTGACGAGTGGAACTCCCCAGTGTCAGGCTGCTATGTATGCTATCAATTTTGTCAAGGATTATAACACAAGGCTTGCTCGGGTGAATTCTCCAAGAAGTGAGAAGACAAATCAATCAAATCAAGGAGCTCCTTGGTTTGAAACAGATACTTTTAAATATTTTTTGGAAAAACAAGCCTTAGATAGTAAAGACAATCGTCAGTTGGGGATTGAAAAAGGAGAGAAGTTCAAAAATAATTTACTACAGCGGACTTATAAAGATTTCATTTTGAAGTATGAATATAAGGCAGCATTAGAGATTTTAAAGAAAAATCCTGATATCATTTCTGATAAACAAGATCACGAAAATTCAAAAAATATATTAGAAAACATGATTAGTGTTTTTCAAAAACAGAGAGTTCTTGAAGAGCTTGCAGCGGATTTTAATTTGACATATAATAACACAGATGAGTTTCAAAAAGTTTTAAATTATTATCTGATGATTGATATTCTAAACCGTAAAGGTCAAGTGACTGATGTGTTAGTCAAGGCAAAATCCTTTGCGGAGTTTGTCTTAAAATCTGTGATAAAAATAAAATATCCAGATATAAAAAAATTTAATGATAAAAAAATTAAGGATTTCAATATTTTTGAATCAATTGATTATCTAGAATATCATCATGAATATTCTGAATTTAAAACTCCAATTTCAAAAATTATAGCTGTAAATACTCAAAGGAATAAAGTTGCTCATGGCCTAGCTGAGATTTCAGTGGAGCAAGAGGAATTGGATGAATTAGTGAAAGGATTGAAAGAGTTGGTCATAGCCGCATATTCTGATATAGATGCCTCTTTATATCAGAAATATTTTAATTATTATGATATAAAGAATCGAGAGTTAATCAGCTGTATTAAATAGACTCCCAACCTTCCCTAACGCCTTCCCCAATCTGATAAACCTGATAGGAAAACCAAGTCTCAAAAATAGAAAAAACACCTAGATCCTGCAGTAAGCTGCCTGCTTCTAGGTGTTTTGCTTTACTTATCAAACTGTACTTCCTCAATCAGATACTCGATAAAGCGCTCGCCCATCTTGGACAGGCTGGCTTTTTCGTGCTGGATATAGACCAGCTCGATTGGGTCATCGATATCCAGAGGGATGGAGACGATATTGTCGCCATTGAGGTTGCTGTTGAGAATACCGGTCGCAATTGTGTAGCCATCCAGACCAATCAAAAGGTTAAAGAGGGTCGCGCGGTCGCTGACGACGATGGACTTTTTATGGTGCTCTTGAGAGAGAATTTCCTCAGAAAAGTAGAAGGAGTTGTGAGTACCTTGGTCATAGCTGAGATAAGGGAAATCCTCTAAGTCCGACAGTTGTACCAGCTTTTTCTTGGCCAGCGGATTGGACTTGCTGACAAAGATATGGGGCTGTGCTGTGAAGAGATGAGTCGCAATCAGATGGCTATCATCCAACATTTTAGAGAGGACATCACGGTTGTAACTATTGAGGAAGAGGACACCGATCTCGCTGCGGAAGTTCTTCACATCATCAATGATTTCCCAAGTCCGAGTTTCCCGCAGAAAGAGCTCGTATTTCTCCATGTCGCTTTTTTTAAGCAGGGAAACAAAGGCGTTGACTACAAAGGCATAGTGCTGGGCAGAGACGCTAAAAAGCTCGCGGTGGGCGACAGGATTTTTGTATCGCTCTTCTAGAAGCTGAGTCTGCTCCACCACTTGGCGGGCATAGGAAAGAAACTCCATGCCGTCCTTGGTCAAGGTGATTCCTTTGGGATTACGAATGAAAATCTCGATTCCCATTTCATTTTCCAAATCTCGCACAGCGTTGGACAAGCTAGGCTGGGTGATAAAAAGTTGCTTGGCAGCCTCGTTCATGCTGCCGGTCTCGACGATTTTGATAATGTAGTGTAATTGTTGAATTCTCATAGGTCTATTTTATCATATTAGCATTGACAAAACACTGTTTAAGTTGTAAAATATTTTAAATTCAACCTTTAATCAAGTCCAGTGAGGCTGCAAGGTAGGAAAAACGGTATAAGGGGCAATTTGACTGCCTTGTTTTTTGCGAAACCTTGCTGCGGCGAGGTTTTTTCTTGTAGAAAGTGAGGTTGTCATGGTTAGTGACAGTTGTAAAAAGAGATTTGGCAAGATTATGCTGGAGCAAATGGAGCTGCTGGAGCAAGTAGAAATTGCGCCTCAGATTTTTTCGATGCGTCTGAGAGGCCAGATGGTGAGACAGATGCAGGTCGGGCAATTCCTGCATATCCGAGTGCCAGATGATAGCAAGCTGTTGCGGCGTCCCATTTCCATATCGGAGATTGACCGAGAGCAACAGATATGCCGGATTATTTATCGGGTCGAAGGTGGCGGGACAGCTATTTTTTCTCAACTTCCAGTTGGGTCTTTTCTTGATGTTATGGGGCCTCAGGGAAATGGCTTTGATTTGTCTCCAGTAGCAAAGAGCGACAAGGTCTTGATTATCGGAGGTGGTATCGGTGTGCCTCCTCTCTTGCAAACGGCCAAAGAACTGCATGCTAAAGGTGCCCACGTTACAGCAGTATTAGGCTTTGCCAATCAATCTGCGGTTATTTTGGAAGAAGAATTTCGTGAGTGTAGTCAGTTGTTTATCACTACAGATGATGGCAGTTATGGACGAAAAGGCTATGTATCAAGCATTGTCGATGAGCTGACTGAGGATTTTGCTGCGGTCTATTCTTGTGGGGCGCCCGGTATGCTCCAGTATGTGGATCGGAAATTTCACGATCATCCCCATGCCTATCTATCGATGGAGTCTCGCATGGCTTGTGGCATGGGCGCCTGCTATGCCTGCGTCGTTCATGTAGCAGGTCAGGATGAGGCGGTCAATAAGCGAGTTTGCGAAGACGGTCCAGTTTTTGAGACTGGGACTATCGTGCTTTAGGAGGATAAGGAAATGACTGAAAATCGTTTGAAAATTTCTTTGCCAGGATTAGAGCTGAAAAATCCAATCATTCCAGCTTCAGGCTGTTTTGGCTTTGGCCAAGAATATGCCAAATACTATGATTTGGATCTACTGGGCTCTATCATGATCAAGGCGACGACGCAACATCCTCGCTTTGGCAATCCAACGCCCCGTGTGGCTGAGACGCCAGCTGGCATGCTCAATGCTATCGGCCTCCAAAACCCAGGTGTCGATGCCGTTTTGGCTGAAAAACTTCCTTGGCTGGCTCAGCACTATCCAGACTTGCCGATTATTGCCAATGTGGCTGGTTTTTCCAACGAAGAATATGCTTATGTATCTGGAAAAATCTCTCAAGCTCCCAATGTCAAGGCCATTGAGCTCAATATTTCCTGCCCCAATGTGGACCATGGCAATGCGGGGCTTTTAATCGGACAAGTCCCTGAGCTAGCCTATGAAGCGGTAAAAGCAGCAGTTGCTGCCTCTCAAGTTCCAGTCTATGTCAAATTGACTCCTAGTGTAGCAGACATTACCCAAGTGGCCAAGGCGGCAGAAGATGCGGGTGCGAGCGGTCTGACCATGATCAATACCTTGGTGGGAATGCGTTTCGATCTGAAAACGAAGCGGCCGATCATTGCTAATGGAACAGGTGGCATGTCTGGTCCAGCTGTCTTTCCTGTAGCACTCAAGCTGATTCGTCAGGTCGCTCAGTTCACCAAACTACCAATCATCGGCATGGGAGGAGTTGACTCGGCAGAGGCAGCGCTAGAGATGTTTATCGCCGGTGCATCAGCTATCGGAGTCGGGACGGCGAATTTTACCGATCCGTATGCCTGCCCTAACATTATAGAAAACTTGCCGCAAGTTATGGATAAATACGGCATTGAAAGCCTAGAAAGCTTGAGAAAAGAAGTCAGAGAAAATTTGCTTTGAGCTCTATTTTCTCTTGACAAACTTCCTAGTAAATTATAGAATGTTTAAGATAAAACCTTTAAAGAAGTCCAGAGAGGCTCTAAGGCGCATACGTTTAAAATGGCAGATTCTGCCACATTTTCGTGTAACCTTGCTCTCGGGCAAGGTTTTTTCTACGATTATAGTAAGTAAAAAGCAAGGAGAAGAACCGTATGCGTGAAGAACGTCCTATTATCGCCCTAGACTTTCCATCTTTTGATGATGTCAAAAACTTTCTGGAGCATTTTCCTGAAGATGAAAAACTGTACGTCAAGATCGGCATGGAATTCTTTTATGCCATTGGTCCAGAAATTGTGCATTATCTGAAAGGTTTGGGACATAGTATTTTCCTCGATTTGAAATTGCACGACATCCCTAATACCGTGCGTTCAGCTATGTCTGTTTTGGGAACATTTGGGGTTGATATGGTGACGGTTCATGCGGCTGGTGGCGTTGAGATGATGCGGGAGGCCAAAAAAGTTCTCGGTGACAATGCGAAGCTAGTAGCGGTGACCCAGTTGACTTCGACCAGTGAAGAAGATATGCGCGACTGCCAAAATATCCAAACAACTGTGCAGGAGTCGGTTGTTAATTATGCCCGCAAGGCTAAGGAAGCTGGGCTGGATGGAGTTGTTTGTTCAGCCTTGGAAGTTGAGCTGATTAAGGAAGCTACGGCGGACGATTTTCTTTGCGTGACACCGGGTATCCGGCCAGCAGGTGCTGAAATTGGTGACCAAAAGCGGGTTATGACGCCGCAGGAAGCCCACCAGATTGGCAGCAATTATATTGTGGTTGGTCGTCCGATTATTCAGGCTGAGAATCCTTGGGATGCCTATCACGAGATTAAGAAACAGTGGAATAGCTAAATAAGAATTTTAAATGAAACGAATAACAGATTTATAAGGAGTGAAAAATGACTTTAGCCAACGAAATTGCACGCGACTTGTTGAAAATCAAAGCGGTTTACTTGAAACCAGAGGAGCCTTTTACTTGGGCTTCTGGGATTAAATCACCGATTTATACAGATAACCGAGTAACTTTGGCCTACCCAGAAACTCGGACTTTGATTGAAAATGGCTTTGTCGAAAAAATCCGTGCGGAATTTCCAGATGTGGAAGTGATTGCGGGCACGGCAACAGCGGGTATTCCTCACGGTGCTATCATTGCCGACAAGATGAATCTGCCTTTTGCTTATATCCGCAGTAAACCAAAAGATCACGGGGCGGGCAATCAAATTGAAGGTCGGGTAGCTCCTGGTCAAAAGATGGTTGTAATTGAAGATTTGATTTCCACCGGTGGCTCTGTTTTGGATGCTATTGCGGCAGCCAAGCGTGAAGGAGCGGATGTGATCGGTGCTGCAGCCATTTTCACCTACGAATTACCGAAGGCGGATAAGAACTTTGCGGATGCAGGTGTGAAATTGGTGACCTTGTCAAACTACACAGAGCTTATCCACTTGGCTGAGCAAGAAGGATACATCAATGCAGAAGGATTGACTTTGCTGAAGAAGTTCAAAGATGATCAAGAAAACTGGCAAAATTAAGAAGGTACGAGGAGGCGGGACTAGCATGTTCCTGTCTCCTTTTTAGGATTTACTTGGCCTCTGCCCACTTTTTAAAATAGCAAAAAGTGCCTGATTTTGTTATAATAAAGCCATGTCTAAGATTTATCATATCACTTTTTTGATTCTACAAAAAATCATGCTGGTATTGAGTCTTCATTGGCTGTTTACAGCTATTTTTCATGTGTCGCAGTTAAGTAGCTTGGCTCTGATTTTGTTTGGAGTCTTGGCTTTTCTAGCAGGTCGCTATTGGCTTCAGCTCAAGGAGTCTTATCATTTTCTCATGAGGCACAAGCTTGCCATTGCTTTAGCAGCTCTCCTTTTTCAGCTCATCATGCTCCTATCGGCTGAGCTTTTGATTCGACGGGATGCAGCGGTGGTTTTTACAGGGGCTTTCAAGTACCTGAAGGAGTCATCTATTTCCAGCTACCTGACGCGCAATCCTAATAATCTGCCCCTCTTTCTCTATGAGCGTTTTTTCTTTAACCTTTTTGGCGAAGCAGCTCTCTGGATTATGCAGGGACTCAATCTTTTTTACGTCAATATTGCGTCTTGGATCCTCTACAAAGGCTGTCAGCGATACTTTTCGCAGGCTACGGCAGATGCGGTTTTTAGCCTTTATGTGGCCTTGGTCGGATTTTCGCCTTACTATATGTCTATGTACACGGACATCCCTCCCTTGCCTTTGATTAGTCTACAGATTTTTCTGGCTCTGAGTCTGTTGGAAAATAAGGGGAATAGTCGCCAAATCATTGCTAGAAGTCTTATATTAGGGATTCTGACCAGTCTTGCCTTTTTGATTCGTCCGACAGTGATGATTTTGTTGATTGCTGTTTTTGGAGTTTTGTTTTTGAGACAAAACTGGCAAAAGTTTTTCTTGACTGCTGCGGTCTTTACTTTAAGCTTTTCAGTGGGTTACCTTCCACTTCATTATGGTCTGGCTCACCAGACAGAAGTGCCGATCATCCAAGGTGAAGGACTGGCCAAAGGGCCACTGCTTTTCATCAATCTGGGCCTAACCAATATCGGTCACGATCAGGAAGACATGAAGGAAGGGCTTTTGCAATACGTGGAACCTGACAAGCGGGCTGACTACAATAACGGCATGTTTGCCAAGGAAAATGTCATCAAAGAAATCAAGCGCCGTCTGAAAGAATACACCCCGCTGACCTTTCTACAACACCTGTATTATAAACACTCTTTAACGGTTGCTGAAGGGAATTTGGGTTGGCTCTATCGCAGTGTTGAAAATGAAAAGACGCCTTATATTTCACCGCTTTATGAATTCACAAAAGACAATGCATTTGCTCAGTTTATCCGTGACTTTTTCCTCAATTCTGATAAGGATAGTTTTCGATTTTATTCGCTGCTCAAGCAGGCAGTTTGGATTGTCATGGCTTTGGGGCTGGTCTTTGCCCTTTGGAAATACCGACCAAATGATTCCTTGAATTTCTTGATCTTGGCAGTTTTCGGTGGTCTCCTCTTTCTGCAAATTTTCGAAGGAGGGAAGACCCGTTATCTGATTCAGTTTTTGCCACAGATTTTGATTTTGTCTGCTGTGGGATTGACTCAATATCCGCTCGACTTGACTCGTATGAAATTTTGGGAAAAGAAGGTCTAACTAGACTTGTCAGCTTAGTTGCCCATAGGTATGGAATGTAAAATAAAAAGGAGACATATATGCAGCATTCAGCTTGGCACGCTTTGATTAAGGAGCAGCTGCCGGAAGGTTATTTTGCAAAAATCAATCATTTTTTAGACGAGGTGTATGCTTCGGGGACCATTTATCCACCTAGGGAAAAGGTGTTTAATGCGATTCAGACGACGGATTTAGCGGATGTTAAGGTGGTTATTTTGGGGCAGGATCCCTACCACGGACGGAGACAGGCACAGGGCTTGAGTTTTTCGGTGCCTGATGACATTCCGGCTCCGCCTTCTTTGCAGAATATTCTCAAAGAACTGGCGGATGATATCGGAGTGAAGGAGTCGCATGATCTGACTTCCTGGGCTCAGCAAGGGGTTCTTTTGCTCAATGCCGGTCTGACAGTGCCTGCTGGTCAGGCTAATGCGCATGCCGGCTTAATCTGGGAGCCTTTTACAGATGCTATTATCAAGGTCGTCAATGAGAAGACTGATCCAGTTGTCTTTATCCTATGGGGGTCTTACGCTCGCAAGAAAAAAGCCCTGATTAGCAATTCCCAACATTTGATTATCGAGTCGGCTCACCCAAGTCCGCTGTCTGCGTATCGTGGTTTCTTTGGCAGCAAACCCTTTTCACGGACCAATGATTTCTTAGTGGCTAAGGGCTTGGAGCCAATTGATTGGTTAGCATAGGAGGTAGTATGGTTCAGTTAGCAACGATTTGTTATATTGATAATGGGCGGGAATTTCTCATGCTGCACCGCAACAAAAAGCCAAATGATGTTCATGCTGGGAAGTGGATTGGTGTCGGCGGCAAGCTAGAGCGTGGAGAAACCCCGCAGGAATGCGCGGCACGCGAGATTCTAGAGGAAACAGGACTAAAGGCCAAGCCTGTCCTAAAAGGTGTTATTACTTTTCCAGAATTCACTCCCGACTTGGACTGGTACACCTATGTCTTCAAGGTGACGGAGTTTGAAGGAGAGTTGATTGATTGCAATGAAGGGACGCTGGAATGGGTGCCTTACGATCAAGTTCTTTCAAAGCCGACTTGGGAAGGCGATCATACCTTTGTTGAGTGGCTTTTAGAAGACAAGCCTTTCTTTTCAGCCAAATTTGTTTATGATGGTGATAAACTGCTCGACACGCAGGTCGATTTTTACGAATAAAGGAGATACAAAATGCTACTAATCAAGAATGGCCGTGTAATGGATCCTAAGTCTGGTCTGGATCAAGTGTGCGATGTGCTGGTGGAGGGCAAGAAAATTGTCAAAATCGGCCAAAATCTGGAAGCGGCTGATGCCCAAGTCCTAGATGCTAGTGGTTTGGTCGTTGCCCCCGGTCTGGTCGACATTCACGTTCACTTCCGGGAGCCGGGCCAGACTCATAAAGAAGACATTCACACGGGAGCCTTGGCAGCAGCAGCGGGCGGCTTCACAACGGTCGTTATGATGGCCAATACCAATCCGACCATCTCTACGGTTGAAACCCTGCAGGAAGTGCTGGAGTCAGCCAGTCGTGAAAATATCCATATCAAGTCGGTTGCAACAATTACAGAGAATTTTGATGGACAGCATCTGACAGATTTTCAAGGTCTCTTGGCAGCTGGTGCGGTTGGCTTCTCAGATGATGGTATTCCGCTGACCAACTCTGGCATTGTCCGCCAAGCCCTGATCGAAGCACGTAAAAACGATACTTTTATCAGCTTGCACGAGGAAGATCCCAACCTCAACGGCATCCTCGGTTTCAATGAACATATTGCTAAAGAGCATTTTCATATCTGTGGCGCGACAGGTGTGGCAGAGTACAGCATGGTTGCCCGCGATGTTATGATTGCTTATGATGCAAAGGCCCATGTGCATATTCAGCATTTGTCCAAGGCTGAGAGTGTAAAGGTGGTGGAATTCGCTCAGAAGCTAGGCGCTCAAGTCACCGCTGAAGCAGCACCTCAACACTTCTCTAAAACAGAAGCTCTGCTATTGACCAAGGGCAGCAATGCTAAGATGAATCCGCCTCTGCGCTTAGAATCGGACCGTCTGGCGGTTATCGAGGGGCTCAAGTCTGGTGTCATTTCTGTCATTGCGACAGACCATGCTCCACATCATGCTGACGAAAAAAATGTAGCGGATATCACGCAGGCGCCTTCTGGTATGACTGGTCTTGAGACTTCGCTTTCTCTAGGTCTGACCTACCTTGTTGAGGCTGGTCATCTGAGTTTGATGGAACTTTTGGAAAAAATGACAGTCAATCCAGCTCAGTTGTATGGCTTTGATGCTGGCTTCATCGCTCAGGATGGTCCAGCCGATTTGACAATATTTGACCCAAAAGCAGATAGACTTGTGACTGATCACTTTGCCTCCAAGGCGGGCAATTCACCTTTCGTTGGTGAAAAGCTGAAAGGCCAAGTGAAGTTTACAATCTGCGATGGAGAAATCGTCTTCCAATCTTAGCATATATTCATAGAAATTCAACGTTCCATGTTATTTTGGAACGTTTTTCGTATTAAAAAGAAAGATTCTTTGAAAGGGCATTCCCTTTTTACAATAAAAACAGTATAATAGTAGAAAAAACATAGACTGGAGCTTTTATTTATGAAAAAGAAGCATCTTATTTTACCTGTTTTGTCTACGGTTCTGTTGGCACCTGCCTTTTTGGACCATCAAGTTGCTGCGGATGAGGTTCAGCCAGCAACTGCTGTGGCAAATGTGAACGAACCAGCTCAAAAACCGGTTGAAACGGATTTGGCGCAAGCAGGTGGAGTTTCTGCCGATGAAGCTAGTGTTAATGCGGCCATCGCAGCTAATGCTCAAGATGTATCAGGAGCGTCCGACGCAAGCTTGCCTGAAGCTACCATTCTTCATACAAACGATGTGCACGGTCGTATCGTCGAAGAAAAAGGTGTTATCGGTGATGCCAAACTTGCAACAGTTATCAAGGAAGAACGTGCGAAAAATCCTCAAACGCTGGTCGTAGATGCAGGAGATGCTTTCCAAGGTCTGCCAATTTCTAACAGCTCCAAAGGGGAAGAACGTGCGAAGATCCTCAATGAAATCGGCTATGATGCTATGGCGGTCGGAAACCATGAATTTGACTTCGGTTTGGATGAAGCCAAAAAATACAAAGAAATCCTCAATTTCCCACTTCTAAGCGCTAATACCTATGCCAACAATGCCCGTGTATTCCAAGCATCAACTATTGTGGACAAGGATAAGAATGTAGAAGGTGATGAGTTTGTCGTGATTGGGGTGACCACTCCTGAGACAGCTACAAAAACGCACCCGAAAAATATTCAAGGTGTGACTTTCGCGGATCCAATCACAGAGGTTAATCGGGTGATTGACGAAGTTGAAGCGCGTGCAGCAGCTGAAGGCAAGATTTACAAAAACTATGTCGTTCTGGCTCACTTGGGTGTGGATACTACGACACCAGTTGAATGGCGCGGATCTACCTTGGCTGAGGCCCTTTCTAAAAATGCTAAGCTGAAGGGCAAGCGGGTTACAGTGATTGACGGCCATTCTCACACAGTAGAGTCCACTACTTACGGTGAAAATGTGACCTACAATCAGACTGGTAGTTATTTGCATAATATCGGTAAAGTTACTTTTAAGGCCAACCAACTTCTGGGCGATCCTCAACAAATCCCAGCTGCAACAGCTAAAAAAGCTAGTCCAGACCCAGTTGTAGCAGAGATGGTTAAGAAGATTAAGGAAAAATACGATGCAGAAAATGCCAAGGTAATCGTAGCCAAGAGCCCTGTTGAGCTTAACGGGGACCGTGAAAATGTTCGCGTTCGAGAAACCAATCTGGGAAATGTGGTGGCAGATGCCCTTTATAAATACGGCCAAACAGGCTTTGCCAACAAAACAGACTTGGCTGTGACCAACGGTGGCGGCCTACGGGAAACCATTGCCAAAGACAAGCCAATCACAAAGGGAAATGTCATCGCTGTATTGCCTTTTGGAAATACCATTTCACAAATCAAGGTAACAGGTCAGAACATTGCAGATATGTTTGCCAAATCTTTGGGCTCAATCCTGCAAGAAAAAGATGGGAAACCTGTCTTGGATGAAAACGGCCAACCATTGCTAGAGCCAAGCGGCGGTTTCTTGCAAGTTTCTGGTGCTAAAGTTTACTATGACACAACTCTGCCAGCAGAGAAACGAATTCTTCGCATTGAAATCAAAAATAAAGAAACAGGTGCTTATGAAGCCCTTGACTTGGCTAAGACCTATTACCTGACAACCAATGACTTCCTAGCAGCTGGTGGTGATGGTTATACCATGCTAGGTGGTGCGCGTGAGGAAGGTCCATCTATGGACGTGGCCTTTGCAGAATATCTGGAAAGTGCAGATTTGACAGCTTATGCAGCAATCAATCCAAATTCTCGCACGATTTCTATGTCTGCTAGCAAGGATACAGATGGAGATGGTTACACAGATATCGAGGAAATCCAGCAGGGTACTGATCCAAAAGATGCCGCTTCTAAGCCTGGACAAAGCAACCCAGCAAATCCAACCAATCCAACTAATCCGACAGCGCCAACTGGTCCAACAAGACCAAGCAATCCAGTGGTTCCAAGCCAGCCTAATCATCCGGTTGTGCCTGAGACAAAACCACAAGAAGAACCTTCTGTTGAGAAGCCAAATACAGCTCAGCCAGCAGCTAATAAGGCAACTTATCAAGCTCCAGCACAGGTCCGTCCGACAGAAGTAGCAAGCAAACAAGGAACTCTTCCGAAAACAGGAAGCAAGAATCCTTTCCTTCTTTCTATGTTTGGCTTGGTATTCGGAATGCTGGGTGCAGCAGGCCTGAAAAAAACTCAAAAAGATTAAAAAATGAGGCTGGGACAAAAGTCCTAGCCTCTCAATTGTTTTTTTGGATTGTCGAGCAAGACGCAGTGGTTGAGTGGGCTCTACTACGCTGATTTCATCAGCATTTACAGCCCTACTCAACTGTGCGGAGGTGGGACGACGAAATCGAATTCTAACGAATTACCGATTTCTGTCCCACTCTCATTTTTTTGGATTTTGCTTGGTTAGGTTAATGCCCCAAGGGATTAGGTTTTCAGTTTTATTTCGAATCCGCTGGATATTGTCCCGATGGCGAAGGATGATAATAGCCGCTAAGAGAATGATAATCAGGGTAAAGAGGAAATCATAGCTAGGTAGGATAAAGCCTAAAGCAGGAAAAATCAAGACAGACAGGATAGCCACGCTTGCAGAAATCACACTGGCGAGGGAAATCATACTTCCCAGATAGAGGGTTGTCACAAAGACCAATATCAGATAGACAAAGAAAGCGGGTGAGAAGCCCAGAACAGCTCCTGCACTAGTCGCTACGGCTTTGCCACCCTTAAAGCCAGCAAAGATTGGAAAGGTATGGCCAATCACGGCCAAGAGACCAAAAATCAGTGGTGAAATCCCATCAATATGTAGGAAAAGTGGCAGCAACGTTGCCAGTGTACCTTTGAAAAAGTCAATGGCAAAGGTGGCAGTGCCGGCCGTCTTACCCAAAATCCGGAAAGTATTGGTCGTGCCAGTATTGCCACTGCCGTATTCGCGGAGGTTCTTTTTAAAGAAAATCTGCCCAATCCACAAACCTGTCGGGATGGAGCCCAGTAAATATGCTAGTAATAATCCAATTATCGTGTTCATCATGATTTTATTATACCATGATTTGGAACTTGGACAAAGAACTATGATAAGAATATTTTAAATGAATTGTCTAGTCTGACGCTTGTAGCTAGGTTGCCTTTCTCCAAAATCACTTAAAATCCAGATTCTACCAGCCTTTTTAAGGCCATTTTTTAGAAAAAACTTTGCAAAATTTACCAAAAACCTGTAAGATAATAAGGATGAATCATGCAGGAGGTTCCTTGTGTCAAAAAAGGAAATCAATATTAATAATTATAACGATGATGCCATTCAGGTATTAGAAGGGTTGGATGCAGTCCGCAAACGTCCAGGGATGTATATCGGATCAACCGATGGAGCTGGACTTCACCATCTAGTTTGGGAAATTGTCGACAATGCAGTCGATGAAGCCCTGTCAGGCTTTGGTGATCGGATCGATGTGACTATCAATGCAGATGGTAGTCTGACTGTTTCTGACCACGGTCGTGGAATGCCAACTGGTATGCATGCAATGGGAATACCTACAGTAGAGGTCATCTTCACCGTTCTCCATGCTGGTGGTAAGTTTGGTCAAGGTGGCTATAAGACTTCAGGTGGTCTCCATGGTGTAGGCTCCTCAGTCGTCAATGCCCTATCTAGCTGGCTAGAGGTGGAAATCACACGTGATGGAGCTATTTACAAACAGCGCTTTGAAAATGGTGGAAAACCAGTCACCACGCTCAAGAAAATCGGTACAGCTCCTAAGTCTAAGTCTGGGACCAAGGTGACCTTCATGCCGGACGATACGATTTTTTCAACGACGGACTTTAAGTACAACACCATTACAGAGCGGCTGAAGGAATCAGCCTTCCTGCTCAAGAATGTCCGTCTGTCACTGACCGATGCTCGCACTGGCGAAGAAGTAGAGTTTCACTATGAAAACGGGGTTGAAGACTTTGTCAGCTATCTCAATGAAGACAAGGAAACCCTGACGCCTGTCCTCTATTTCGAGGGCGAGGAGAGCGGCTTCCAAGTTCAGGTGGCTCTGCAGTACAACGACGGCTACTCGGACAATATCCTGTCCTTTGTCAATAACGTCCGCACCAAGGATGGCGGTACCCACGAGACGGGACTCAAGACCGCAATTACCAAGGCTATGAACGACTATGCCAGAAAGACCGGTCTGCTCAAGGACAAGGATAAGAATCTGGAAGGCTCGGACTACCGCGAAGGGCTGGCAGCAGTTCTTTCCATCCTCGTCCCAGAAGAACACCTCCAGTTTGAAGGCCAGACCAAGGACAAGCTGGGCAGTCCTCTAGCTCGTCCAATTGTGGATAGCATTGTTGCTGAAAAATTAACTTTCTTCCTCATGGAAAATGGCGAATTGGCGTCCAATCTCATTCGCAAGGCTATCAAGGCTCGTGATGCTCGTGAAGCTGCTCGAAAGGCGCGTGACGAAAGCCGGAACGGCAAGAAGAATAAGAAAGACAAGGGCTTGCTCTCTGGTAAGCTGACTCCAGCTCAGTCCAAGAACCCAGCCAAGAACGAACTCTATCTGGTCGAGGGTGACTCTGCCGGCGGCTCTGCCAAGCAAGGCCGTGACCGTAAGTTCCAAGCCATCCTGCCCCTGCGCGGTAAGGTTATCAATACTGCCAAGGCTAAGATGTCTGACATTCTCAAGAACGAAGAAATCAACACCATGATCTACACGATTGGAGCGGGTGTTGGTACAGACTTTACCCTTGAGGATGCCAACTATGACAAGATTATCATCATGACTGATGCGGACACCGACGGTGCCCATATCCAAACCTTGCTGCTGACCTTTTTCTATCGCTATATGCGCCCGCTAGTCGAGGCTGGCCGCGTCTATATCGCCTTGCCACCTCTCTACAAGATGTCCAAGGGCAAGGGCAAGAGCGAAGTCGTCGAGTATGCCTGGACCGATGGCGAGCTGGATGACCTGCGCCGCAAGTTTGGCAAGGGGGCTATGCTTCAGCGCTACAAGGGGCTCGGTGAAATGAACGCCGACCAGCTCTGGGAGACCACTATGAATCCTGAAACCCGCACCCTCATTCGTGTCACCATCGAAGACCTGGCCCGCGCCGAACGCCGTGTCAATGTCCTCATGGGCGACAAGGTCGAACCGCGCCGCAAGTGGATCGAGGATAATGTCAAGTTTACTTTGGAAGAAAGCGGGGTGTTTTAATGGGAAATAAGATAGAGAAAATTACTGAAGATAAATACAAACAAAATAAAAAGGATATAGAGAATTTAACTAAATTAAAAATAACTGATTACTCGGAAGATTGGAAAATAAGATTAGAAAATATAAACCATAAAAAAGGTTGGGTTTATTTATTACTAGTGTTTAGTTTTTTTGCATTTATTATAACTGCTAATTGTTTTGAACCACCAAAAGAGTCACTAGTTTTAAGGGATTATATTATCTTTTTTTGGGCATTGTTTTTAATATTATGTTTCATCAATTCTATAATTACATTGGGAGTTGTATCAATATCATTTTCTGGACTTTCAATAAAAAAATTAAAATATTTTACAGTTACATCTTCTCTAATTCCTTCTGCTATATATGGGTTGCTGTGGCTGTTAGATTCCAAATACCCAAACCGTGTTAATCTTATTGTTGGTATAGCAATTCTTCTATCTTCAATAATAACTTGGATTTATATTGTTTTTATCTTGAAAATACCAAAATATTTATATAAGGAAATTGATGATGGACTCTCTAATATATTGGTTATAATATCTGCTGTGACATATATTTTTGGTTGGAATACAAGCAATAAATTTCTTGCTTTTCTCTCAACATTATTCTTTGCAGGAATAGTGGTAAGTACAATAACTCAACTACATATTCAGAAAGATGAAGTGAAAACTAGGTCTTTATTTTACGAAGAACTGTTAAAGAAGAAACCAGATTATGAACAGTTAAAACGGATCTACTTTTCAGGTGGTGAAGAATTTAAAGATAAGATACTAAGTAATGAAAAAATGCTAAGAGTAGTGATAGAAAATGAAATAGAACTCCGCCCTGCTACTTCTTCTGATTCTGACATCAACAAACTATTCGCTTTTTATCAGGCAGAGCAGCAGACGGATTTTACTAGAGGAAAAATAGAAAATATACTTGCAAATCCAAATTCGATTTGTCTATTGATGGAATACGAAGATAAGGTTATCGGCTTTGCTTATCAAATTACAGATGATGAGGGGGTGACTTCCAATCCCGAAATTATTGTTGCCGAAAGTTATCGCAACCAAGGTCTGGAACGTAGGTTGGAAGAAGAACTTCAGTCGCGTTACTCGGGGGTACAGACTGAGTAGGTGGCGTAAGAAGATTTTTACCCCCCTCATCGGATAACCCGACAATCTATTTTAAGTGGCAGGGAGCTTGTCGGAAATTCCGACGACCTCCCTAGGGTGTGAGCGGGCTCTTCGGAAATTCCGATGAGCTGCCTAGCTGACAGGGAGAAGATCGGGAAATTCGACATCCATTCTGCCAAGTGGGAGACTTCCACCGAAATAAAATTAAACAATTTAATGAAATTTTAGGAGGAAAAAATGAAATATAAGATTACAAGTTTAGATATGACTCGATTGGAAGGAAAAAGTTTCTTTCAACTGCTGAGCGATAGTCTTGAGGCTGTCAATGCTTTTACAAAAGCGAATAAAACGGAATTAGTCTATATCAGCAAGGCTTCCCGAATGGAGCTTTTGTTGGAAAAATTCCAAGCAAGTCTGCATAACGTTCGTGCAGGAAAATTCACCGAAAACATGGAGAAAGCAGACCGTGAGCGTGATGATGCTTTAGTGACTTTGTTGTCCTTTATCAAAGCCTTCTCTCGCGTGAAAGTTCCAGCTATTCAGACTGCCTATGAAGAATTAAACCCGCTTTTCAAGCAATACAAGGGCATTACCACAAGCAGCTATGAAAAAGAAACCGAAAGTATTAACCACCTCTTGAAACAGCTGGCACAGAGCAACTATCAAGCCTCCATACAAACACTCAATTTGACGGAACATATCGGAACCTTAAAAACTGCCCAAGCAAAATTTGAGAAGGTCTACAAGGAGCGCTTGGCTGAGCAAGCTGGGAAAACACCTAGCCAAGCAAAGGCTTTGCGTGTTGAATTGACAGAATTGTACGAGTTTCTTGTTGATTTCACAGCAATCAATGCCTACGCCTACCCAGACAAAGCCTACTTTGCCAGCCTGCGTGACCAGCTCAATGCTATCCGCAGCCGCTACCAAAAACGCAAACCTGCTAAGAAGGTGAAAGAAGAAGTGGCGGAGAGCAACTAGAATATAACTAAATTTGAGTTGAAAAATTGTTAGTGGTCGCATCGGATTTGAAAGGATTAGAAAATGATAATCAGACCTGCAAGCACAAAAGATTGTCAAGCTATTTATGCCCTTTATCAAAATGAAAAATGGATGTCTTTTACAGAGGAAAAAGTGACATCACTATTTTCAACAAATCTGTCTCATTACGTGGTAGTTGAAGAGAACCAGAAAATCCTTGGTTTTGCCCGCTACTTGACAGATGAAGTCATGACGACCTTTTTAGCTGAGATTATCATTGATAAATCCTATCGCGGAAAAGGATTGGGACGGGAATTGATCGCTGAAATTCATCAAAAACATCCTTTGACACGCATTGAATTAATATCAGAAGCGGATGGATTTTATCAGACAGTAGGTTTTAAACCTGTGGGAACAGGGCTTAGAAAATCTATCTAAATGAAAGGAGCTGTATTTATGACGCTTGACAATAAACTGGGGCTGACAGATTCGCTTGAACTAGCCAAGGTGGAAGAAAAAATCAGTAAGACCCGAGCGAAAGAGCTTTTTGAAGAGAAGCTTCTGGACGATAAGGCAGCTGGCACCTATGCGACTCTGGCCTTTATTCATGGCTTCTTGTTTGAAGAGCTCTATGACTTCGCTGGTCAGATCCGGACAGTCAATCTCGCAAAAGGAAATTTTCGCTTTGCGCCTGTCATGTATCTAGCAGCTTCCTTGGAAAATATAGACCGCATGCCTCAGCAGAACTTTGATCAGATTGTCGAAAAGTATGTGGAGCTAAATATTGCCCACCCTTTCCGCGAGGGGAATGGTAGGAGCATGAGGCTTTGGCTGGATCACCTACTCAAGGCTGAGCTGGGGCAAGTCGTGGACTGGTCACACGTGGACAAGGAAGATTACCTCCTAGCTATGGAGCGTAGCCCCATTCGAGACACAGAAATCAAGCATGTCCTCAAGCTAGCCCTCACCAAGGACATTCATAACCGCAACCTCTACATGAAGGGCGTAGACCATAGTTACTACTATGAAGGCTATAGTCTATATAAAGCTGAGGAGTTATGAGGTAAGAAAGTTGGCAGAGGAGTATTTAGATGACTATTTTTGAAACAGACTGTCTCATTATACGGGACTTGCAGGAATCTGATTTGCCGGCTTTGATCGCTATGAATCAGGATCCGGAGGTCATGCAGTATTTCCCAAAGCCATATAGTCAAGCGGAGTCCTTGCGGCTTTATCAGGGCATTCAAGATGAAGTTAAGGCTTATGGATACAGTCTTTGGGCTGTTGAAGAAAAGGACAGTCAGGAGTTTGTCGGCTTGGTAGGTCTGCACCATTCGGATTTACGGATTTTTGCTGGAAAAGAAACTGTAGAAATCGGCTGGCGTCTGCGAAAAGAGTTTTGGAATCGTGGTTATGCGACGGAGGCTGCCCAAGCCTGTCTAGACTTCGCTTTCCAGCAAGCTGGCTTGTCAGAAGTTTACTCTTTTACATCCTTGCTCAATCTCCCTTCGCAAAAAGTCATGCAAAAGCTAGGCATGGAATTTGTCAAAGAATTCGATAATGAAAAAGTTCCAGCAGACAGCCCCCTTTATAGACATACCCTCTACAGAATCAAGAATCTCCACTAAAAAGGCAGGTATTCCCATGAGAACTGAACCCGAGATGTTTGATGTGATTTTGCAAACCGCAAAAGTGCTACAAGTCAATGCTGTCGCCATGTCCGGCTCACGGACAAATCCAAAGGCTCCCAAGGATGAGTTTCAAGACTATGATGTGGTCTACATTGTGGAGGATTTGGATGGTCTGGTGGCCGACCTTGCTTGGTTGGAAGGGTTTAGCAAGCGCATCATCGAGCAGCATAACGTGCTTGACCATCGCCGCCTCTATCTCATGCTCTTTGAAGATGGCAATCGGATAGATTTGACCCTTTGTCCTAAGGAGCACATCAAAGAGTGGGTGGATAGCGAAGCGGATTTCACGGTGCTGGATGATCCGCAGGGACTCTTTGCTCCTTATGCACCGACATCCAAGCGCTATTGGACAGCACTAGCCAGTGCGACTGACTTTGACAAATCCTGCAATGAATTCTGGTGGGTGTCAGCTTATGTGGTAAAGGGCATTCATCGGAACCACCTGGTCTATGCAACAGATCATCTGTATGGAATCTGTCAGCAAGAATTGCTCAAGCTTTTAGCTTGGCAAGTAGCAGCAGATAAGGGGACGGTCGATGTTGGCAAGAACTACAAGTACCTCTTTCAGTATTTGCCTGCCGAGAAAGAGAAAGAATTTGCAGCCTTGCTTGACTTTTCTGATCAGAAAAGCTTCACCAAGTCTTTCTTAGCTACCATGCACTTTTTCCACAAGGAAGCACAAGCCTTCTCTCTCAAAACCGGCTTCCACTATGACAATGAAACTGCAGAGAAGATGATTGAGTATGCTGAGGCAAGACTTCCCAATCACTGACTAAATAAAGAACGTAATTTAAAACATTAAACTACAGAAAGGATAGTTTGGTTACTTATAGTAACTGAACACGGGACTGATTTCTTAGGAAAAAAGATAAATCGCTTGGTGTTCATCGAACCCTGCATCGATTTCCTATTTTTCTACAGAAATTTTCGGCTTGCCGAAACGTCCCTTTGTATCTTATGAGTAACATTCAAAACATGTCCCTTGAGGACATCATGGGAGAGCGCTTTGGTCGCTACTCCAAATACATTATTCAAGAGCGGGCCTTGCCGGACATTCGCGATGGCTTGAAGCCTGTTCAGCGCCGTATTCTTTATTCGATGAACAAGGACGGCAACACCTTTGACAAGGGCTACCGCAAGTCTGCCAAGTCTGTCGGGAACATCATGGGGAATTTCCACCCCCACGGTGACAGCTCCATCTACGATGCCATGGTCCGTATGTCTCAGGACTGGAAAAACCGCGAGATTCTCGTTGAGATGCACGGTAACAACGGTTCCATGGACGGTGATCCACCGGCGGCTATGCGTTATACTGAGGCGCGGCTGTCTGAGATGGCTGGCTATCTTTTGCAGGATATCGAGAAAGATACCGTTCCTTTTGCTTGGAACTTTGACGATACCGAGAAGGAGCCGACCGTTCTGCCGGCAGCCTTTCCTAATCTTTTGGTCAATGGAGCAACTGGGATTTCCGCTGGTTATGCGACTGATATTCCACCTCATAATCTAGCCGAAGTCATTGACGCGGTTATCTATATGATTGATCATCCGTCTGCCAAGGTGGACAAACTCATGGAGTTTCTGCCTGGTCCAGACTTCCCGACAGGAGCTATTGTCCAAGGTCGTGATGAGATCAAGAAAGCCTACGAGACTGGTAAAGGTCGCGTCGTGGTGCGCTCCAGAACTGAGATTGAAAAGCTGAAGGGCGGTAAAGAGCAAATCGTCATCACCGAGATTCCTTACGAGATTAATAAAGCGGTCTTGGTCAAGAAGATTGACGATGTGCGGGTCAACAATAAGGTGGCTGGCATTGCTGAGGTGCGGGACGAGTCTGACCGAGACGGTCTTCGCATTGCCATCGAACTCAAGAAAGACGCCAATACCGAGCTGATTCTCAACTACCTTTTTAAGTACACCGACTTGCAGGTCAATTATAACTTCAACATGGTAGCTATTGACAATTTCACGCCGCGTTTGGTGGGGATTGTGCCAATCTTAACCAGCTATATTGCCCACCGCAAGGAGATTATTCTGGCTCGCAGCCGGTTTGACAAGGCCAAGGCTGAGAAACGGCTCCATATCGTGGAAGGATTGATTCGGGTTATTTCCATCTTGGACGAGGTGATTGCCCTGATTCGTGCTTCCGAAAACAAAGCAGACGCCAAGGAAAATCTTAAAGTCAGCTATGATTTCACCGAGGAGCAGGCTGAGGCTATCGTCACTCTCCAACTCTACCGTTTGACCAATACAGACGTAGTGGTTCTGGAAGAGGAAGAAGCAGAGCTCCGCGAGAGGATTGCCATGCTGGCTGCCATTATCGGTGATGAGCGCACCATGTATAACCTCATGAAGCGGGAGCTCCGCGATGTCAAGAAGAAGTTTGGAAATCCCCGTCTCAGCGAGCTGCAAGATACAGCAAACGCCATCGAGATTGATACAGCTAGTCTGATTGTTGAGGAAGAGACCTATGTCAGCGTGACTCGTTCTGGTTATATCAAGCGAACCAGTCCGCGTTCTTTTTCTGCTTCAACCCTAGAGGAGATGGGCAAACGTGACGATGACCGACTGATTTTTGTTAGCCCAGCCAAGACGACCCAGCATTTGCTGATTTTTACGAGTCTAGGAAATGTCATTTACCGGCCTGTTCATGAGCTGTCAGACATCCGCTGGAAAGAAATCGGAGAACACCTCAGCCAGACCATCAGCAACTTTGATACCAAAGAAGAGGTTATCTACACAGAGCTGCTGGACAGCTTTGAGGAGGGGACCTACTTTGCAGCGACCAAGCTGGGCCAAATCAAGCGTGTAGAGCGCAAGGAATTCAGTCCTTGGCGGACCTATAAGTCCAAGTCCCTTAAGTTTGCTAAACTAAAAAATGAAGACGACCAGGTCATTGCTCTGGCGCCGATTAAGCTGGATGATGTTATGCTCGTGACCAAGAATGGCTATGCTCTTCGCTTCAATATTGAGGAAGTTCCTGTGATCGGAGCTAAGGCAGCTGGGGTTAAAGCTATCAACCTCAAGAAGGACGATGTCTTAGCAGCAGCCTTTATTGCCAATACTGACTCGCTTTACATCCTGACTCAGCGCGGTTCGCTCAAGCGTATGGCAGTCGCAGACATTCCTGTTACTAGTCGAGCAAATCGCGGTCTTCAAGTTCTGAGAGAGCTTAAGACCAAGCCACATCGAGTCTTTGCGGCTGGACCAGTCTATGACGAAGCAGCAGACTTTGACCTCTTTACAACAGAAGCTGAAGCCAGTGAGGAGCAGATTTTGCAGGTGCTTTCTAATAAAGGAACGGCCTATGAAATCAATCTGGCCGACCTCAGCCTGTCTGAGCGCACCAGCAACGGTAGCTTCATTTCTGATTCTATTTCAGACGAAGAAGTCTTCTCAGCTTATATCAAGTAATCAACAAGCCAGTTCATACGAACTGGTTTTTTAAAAAATAAATTTTCAGAAAATTGAAAATAATGATTGAATTTTTCAGAAAAAGGTGTACAATAGGGAGTATCTATAAATTGAAAGATAAGGAAAAGAGGAAAGAGACTATGACAGTAAATCTTGATTGGGAAAATCTTGGCTTTTCATATATGAAATTGCCCTATCGCTATATCGCTTATTATCGGAATGGTCAGTGGGAGGAAGGCAAGCTGACAGAGGATGCGACCCTGCATATTTCTGAGTCTTCACCAAGTCTTCACTATGGCCAGCAGGCTTTTGAGGGACTGAAGGCTTATCGTACCAAGGATGGCAGTATTCAGCTTTTCCGTCCAGATGAAAATGCTAAGCGCCTGCAGCGCACATGCGATCGTCTCTTGATGCCACAAGTTTCAACTGAAATGTTTGTGGAAGCGTGTAAGGCTGTTGTCCGCGCCAATGAAGAATATGTACCGCCATATGGAACAGGGGGAACTCTTTACCTTCGTCCGCTTTTGATTGGTATCGGAGATATCATCGGGGTAAAACCAGCAGAAGAGTATATTTTCACCATTTTCGCTATGCCAGTCGGAAACTACTTCAAGGGTGGTTTGGTTCCAACCAACTTTTTGATCCAAGACGAATATGACCGAGCAGCTCCCCACGGTACAGGTGCAGCTAAGGTGGGTGGTAACTACGCAGCTAGTCTCCTACCAGGTAAGATGGCTAAGTCTCGTAACTTTTCAGATGTTATCTACCTAGATCCGTCAACTCATACCAAAATTGAAGAAGTCGGATCAGCCAACTTTTTTGGGATTACAGCAAACAATGAATTTGTGACTCCGCTAAGTCCCTCCATTCTACCGTCCATTACCAAATATTCTTTGCTTTACTTGGCAGAGCACCGCTTGGGCTTGACGCCAATTGAAGGTGATGTTCCAATTGATAACTTGGATCGCTTTGTTGAAGCAGGAGCTTGTGGTACGGCAGCAGTTATCTCACCAATTGGAGGAATCCAGCACGGCGATGACTTCCATGTATTCTATAGCGAGACAGAAGTCGGGCCAGTGACCCGCAGACTCTACGATGAGCTGACTGGTATCCAATTTGGTGATGTGGAAGCCCCAGAAGGTTGGATTGTCAAAGTAGATGAATAACCCAAGAGCCCTTTGAGGCTCTTTTTATTGAGGAAATCACTTGCCAGCTTTGCTATTTTTGTGTAAAATAGAAACTTGAAAGAGGTAGAAGAATGAGTAAAAAAGATAAAAAAATTGAGATTCAGATTGCAGATAGTAAGGTGAAGCTTGGCGCTGATCAATTTGATGGCTACACCCTTTCTATAGGGAAAAAGGTCATTGGCGAGATTGCCGAATTTGACGGTCAATTTGCCATTATCAAAAATGGCAATGTTGAAAGTTTATATAAAAAGCTTGAAAAAGCAGTGGAAACTTTGATTGAAACCTACAATTTAGGAAAATAAGGGCTTGCGCTTTTATTAGATTAATGATATAATTGATATCGTTGATTGTCGGAGAGATAGCGAAGAGGCTAAACGCGGCGGACTGTAAATCCGCTCCTTCGGGTTCGGGGGTTCGAATCCCTCTCTCTCCATTTCATCATTGGGGTATAGCCAAGCGGTAAGGCAAGGGACTTTGACTCCCTCATGCGTTGGTTCGAATCCAGCTACCCCAGTTCTTAGGTAATATATCAGATAAAGGATAAAATATCGTCGGATATTTTATTTCTTTATAGGGTGGAAAACGGTAAAGATAAATCAATGTCGTTTGCGGGTGCTTAGGAAAATAATTATAAGTATGTCAAGTAGTATACTTGATTGTTGGAGGATTTTTTTAGATGAATGAATTTGAAGATTTGCTAAACAGTGTTAGCCAAGTCGAGCCAGGTGATGTCGTTACTGCTGAAGTATTGACAGTGGATGCTAACCAAGCTAATGTTGCCATTGCTGGTACTGGTGTTGAAGGGGTTTTGACTCTGCGTGAGTTGACAAATGATCGTGATGCTGACATCAATGACTTTGTAAAACCAGGTGACACACTTGAATTGCTTGTTCTTCGTCAAGTAGTAGGTAAAGATACAGATACAGTTACTTACCTAGTATCTAAAAAACGTTTAGAAGCTCGCAAAGCATGGGACAAATTGGTTGGTCGTGAAGAAGAAGTTGTTACTGTTAAGGGCACTCGTGCTGTTAAAGGTGGACTTTCTGTTGAGTTTGAAGGACTTCGTGGATTTATTCCAGCTTCAATGCTCGATACTCGTTTCGTTCGCAACACTGAACGTTTTGTAGGTCAAGAATTTGATGCTAAGATCAAAGAAGTAGATCCAAAAGAAAATCGCTTCATCCTTTCACGTCGTGAAGTTGTAGAAGCAGAAGCTGCAGCAGCGCGTGCAGAAGTATTTGGTAAATTGAATGTTGGTGATGTTGTGACTGGTAAAGTTGCTCGCATCACAAGCTTCGGTGCTTTCATTGACCTTGGTGGTGTTGATGGTTTGGTTCACTTGACTGAACTTTCTCATGAGCGCAACGTTTCACCAAAATCTGTTGTTTCAGTTGGTGACGAAATCGAAGTGAAAGTTCTTGATTTGAACGAAGAAGAAGGCCGTGTGTCACTTTCACTTAAAGCTACAACTCCTGGACCATGGGATGGTGTTGAACAAAAACTTGCTGCTGGCGATGTAGTTGAAGGTACAGTAAAACGTTTGACTGACTTCGGTGCTTTCGTTGAAGTATTGCCAGGTATCGACGGACTTGTTCACATCTCACAAATTTCACACAAACGTGTTGAAAATCCAAAAGATGCTCTTAAAGTTGGTCAAGAAGTAACTGTTAAAGTTCTTGAAGTGAATGCTGCTGCTGAGCGTGTATCACTTTCTATCAAGGCTCTTGAAGAGCGTCCAGCTCAAGAAGAAGGCCAAAAAGAAGAAAAACGTCAATCTCGTCCACGTCGTCCACGTCGTCAAGAAAAACGTGACTTCGAGCTTCCAGAAACTCAAACTGGTTTCTCAATGGCTGATCTTTTCGGTGATATCGAATTGTAATTTACTTAAGAAGAGGCTGAGTTTCTCAGCTTCTTTTTTCGTCTTTTCAAGTGGGACTTTGTATCCGAGCCATTTATTGCGATACTTGCTCTTTATGCAAATTCAGTTTTATTTAAGAGAAAGATGATAGACTAAATTTCTCGTGCATTCTATGAGAAAGGAGCTTGCCATGAAGTTTATTTTCAATTCTATTAGATTTATATTTCGCTTGATTTGGCGGCTCATCTGGGGGCTTATTTGGTCTGTGGCACTCAGTTTCCTTGTTCTTGTAGGTGTTTTTTATTTTACTACTTCGACAGAGATGGGGGCGGAGGGATTATCGCAGGCTCTTCGCACTACTGTAACTCAAGTGGATCAATTCTTAACGCATCAAGGACTTTCCACTGGTCTTCAGACTCGTGAAGGAATTCAGCCCCATCAGCTGACAGATGAGCATACAGGGACGGGAGCTCGTTGGGCGCAGGCTAGTGCTACGGTATATATCGATACCGCTAATGAAACTTTTCGTTCTGCCTATCAGGAGGCCATCGATGCTTGGAATCAGACAGGTGCCTTCACCTTTCAAATCGTCAATGACAAGGAAGAAGCGGATATTGTTGCGACGGAGATGAATGACGGCAATGTCAGTGCAGCTGGTGAGGCTGAGTCGCAGACCAATCTCCTAACCAAACGATTTACCCATGTGACCGTTCGCCTAAATAGTTACTACTTGCTGGACAGACGCTATGGTTATTCTCATGAGCGGATTGTCAATACAGCAGCTCACGAATTGGGCCATGCTATCGGATTAGACCATAATGAGGAGGAATCAGTGATGCAGTCGGCAGGCTCATTTTATAGCATTCAGCCAATAGATATCCAGGCTGTAAAAGACTTGTATCAATCATAAAGGCATGCTAAAATCGATTTTTAATATTATTAGAAGCTTCCCAGAGCAAGTTTTCCTCTTTCTTTTTAACTCAGGCATTTTTGCTTGGCTTTGGAAAAGCGGCAACGATATTGCCAACCATCTAGGCGTAACAGCTGCTTGGGAAACTCATGTTCCAGCCCCGATTCAGGCCTTCTTTGGCGAGAATGTGGAGACAGTTCAAGGATTTTTCCAGCATTCAGCCATTATGTGGTTGATTGGTTCCATGATTATTCTATGGATTGTTCGTTTTGTCAAAGGGATAATAAAGCTAAGTCTTTTTGTTTTGATTATTTTGCTGGGCATTTACTTGGTCATGCAAAATCAAGAAGTTCTAGGGAGTTTTCTGTAAACTACAAGCAATTTATAGAAGAAAAAAAACTTATGACATGAAGAGGCTTAATTGAGCGAGAGCAAGTCTTTCATGGCAAGTTCAGTGCAAGCTTTCCAAGAAGTTTTTATGAAGTCTTGCACTTTCTGCTCTTGGCTCCTACTTTTATCTAAAGTCGAGGATTCAAGTTTGAAAAGCTTGATGAGCGTTGGTCATGCTTAGTAAAAAAAGGCTTCTAAAAAATATTTTTTAAAAAAAGCAAAAGAAAGGGTTTACATTCACGTTTTGATGTGCTATAATGAAACTATAAATTGAATAGGGTGAGCGTTACTAAGTTGGATTAGGCGTGACCGCAAATGAATTGGAAGAGGCAAGTGCTCTTGTGTTTTTCCGTTTGTTTGCGGTCATTTTTATTTCACGAAGGCTCAAGAAAATGATGAGGAGGGAACTATGTATCGAATTATACTGCCTATGAACAACAATGTTGCTCTAGCCAAACATGAAAATGGTGAAGAGGTTGTTCTGATTGGTAGTGGTATAGCATTCAATAAGAAAAAAGGTGATCCTGTTCTGGAAAGTAAGATTGAGAAAGTCTTTCGTCTGAGAACGGAAGAATCCAAGGAAAACTTTGTGGCCTTGCTCAAAGATGTGCCACTGGATTTTATCACAGTGACTTACGATGTGATTGACACGCTTTCTAAGAAATACCATTACCCAGTCCAGGAGTATATCTATGTCACACTGACGGATCATATTTACTGTTCTTATCAAGCGCTTCAGCAGGGGCGGTACAAGAGTAGTGATCTGCCAGATGCTTCAGATAAATATCCCACTCCTTATCAAATTGCTCAAGAAGCAGTAGCTATTTATCGGGAACGACTCTTAGAAGCATTTCCAGACGATGAAATAAACAGAATCGCCTATCACTTTATCAATGCAGAAGGGGTCTCCAGTCCAGCAGGTCAGGGTCATTTGGATCAGCGGAAGGAAATTCTAGCGGCTGTAGAAGAAGAGCTGAGAAAGCAGGGAATTAAAAGAACATCGGAGAATAGCAACTTCTATGACCGATTTATGATTCATCTCAATTACTTCTTAGATTACTTAGACAGAAGCCGAGATGACAACGTTTCACTGTTAGAAATGGAAAGTCAGATTAAACTGACCTATCCCAAAGCTTATCAAATCGGAAGTAGTCTTTATGAGATTATTGCCCAGAAAACTGGAATAGACTTGTATCATAGTGAGCGAGTTTATCTGGTCTTGCATATTCAACGATTATTATAAGGAACATTAAAAGGAGGATCTATCATGAATAGAGAAGAAGTAACATTACTTGGTTTTGAAATCGTAGCCTACGCGGGTGATGCTCGTTCCAAGTTGCTGGAAGCATTAAATGCAGCGCAGGCTGGAGAATTTGCCCGCGCTGAAAGTTTGGTGGAAGAAGCAAATGCTTGTATCGTCGAAGCGCACCATGCTCAGACCAGTCTTTTGACCAAAGAAGCTGCTGGTGAGGATTTGGCCTATAGCGTGACCATGATGCATGGTCAAGACCACCTGATGACAACCTTGTTGCTCAAGGATTTGATGAAGCACATGATTGAACTATACAAAAGAGGAGCAAAATAATGAACAAACTCATCGGACTTATTGAGAAAGGGAAGCCTTTCTTTGAGAAGATTTCTCGGAATATCTATCTCCGTGCTATTCGGGATGGCTTTATCGCTGGCATGCCAGTCATCCTCTTCTCATCTATCTTTATCTTGATTGCCTATGTGCCAAATGCTTGGGGTTTCCACTGGTCTAAGGATATTGAAACTTTCCTAATGACTCCTTATAGCTATTCGATGGGGATTCTGGCTTTTTTTGTGGGTGGGACCACCGCCAAGGCTTTGACAGACTCTGTCAACCGCGACCTGCCTGCGACAAACCAGATTAACTTCTTGTCTACTATGCTGGCTTCTATGGTCGGATTCCTCCTCATGGCAGCTGAGCCTGCCAAGGAAGGTGGCTTCTTAACTGCTTTCATGGGAACCAAAGGTCTTTTGACAGCATTCATCGCAGCCTTCGTTACGGTTAATGTCTACAAGGTTTGTGTGAAAAATAATGTCACCATCCGCATGCCAGAAGAAGTTCCACCAAATATTTCGCAAGTGTTTAAAGACTTGATTCCATTTACTGTTTCAGTCGTTCTGCTCTACGGTCTGGAACTGCTTGTTAAAGCAAGTCTGGGAGTAACCGTTGCTGAATCCATCGGAACGCTTCTTGCTCCACTCTTCTCAGCAGCTGATGGCTATCTGGGAATCACGCTTATCTTTGGTGCTTATGCTTTCTTCTGGTTCGTGGGAATTCACGGTCCGTCTATCGTTGAGCCTGCCATTGCTGCCATTACTTATGCCAATATCGATGCCAACTTGGCCTTGCTTCAAGCTGGTCAACATGCGGATAAAGTCATCACTTCTGGTACTCAAATGTTCATCGTTACTATGGGTGGTACTGGTGCGACCTTGATTGTTCCATTCCTCTTCATGTGGATCTGTAAGTCCGAGCGCAACCGTGCGATTGGACGGGCATCTGTTGTCCCAACCTTCTTTGGTGTCAATGAGCCTATTCTCTTTGGTGCTCCAATCGTACTCAATCCAATTTTCTTCATTCCATTTATCTTTGCACCTATCGTAAACGTATGGATTTTCAAATTCTTTGTTGATACGTTAAACATGAACTCCTTCTCAGCCAACCTTCCTTGGGTGACCCCTGGACCTCTGGGAATTGTGCTGGGTACCAACTTCCAGCTTCTGTCCTTTGTACTAGCAGCCCTTCTTGTCGTAGTGGATGTGGTTATTTACTATCCATTTGTCAAGGTTTATGACGAACAAATCCTAGAAGAAGAACGTTCTGGCAAAGCTAACGATGCTCTTAAAGAAAAAGTAGCAGCTAACTTTAATACTGCTAAAGCAGACGCTATCCTTGAAAAAGCAGGAGTGGATGAAGAAGCTCCAGCGCAAAACAATATTAGCGAAGAAACCAATGTTCTGGTGCTCTGTGCAGGTGGTGGTACTAGTGGATTGCTGGCCAACGCTTTGAATAAAGCAGCAGCTGAATACAATGTTCCTGTCAAAGCAGCAGCGGGTGGTTACGGTGCTCACCGTGAAATGCTGCCTGAGTTTGACCTGGTTATCCTGGCTCCTCAAGTTGCCTCCAACTTTGAAGACATGAAGGCGGAAACTGATAAGTTGGGGATCAAGCTGGCTAAGACTGAAGGTGGCCAATACATCAAACTAACGCGTGATGGCAAAGGAGCACTTGCCTTCGTGCAGGAACAATTTAACAACTAAATCTGTTTATTTGAGATGAAGCAACTTGATAGAGAGTGGGACAGAAATCGGTAATTCGTTAGAATTCGATTTCGTCGTCCCACCTCCGCACAGTTGAGTAGGGCTGTAAAAGCGATGAAATCAGCGTAGTAGAGTCCACTCAACCACTGCGTCTTGCTCGATAATCCAAAGACAATTGAGAGGCTAGGACTTTTGTCCCACTCTCCAAATGTTATTGAAAGGAAAATAAGATGATAAAAACCTTACCTAAAGATTTTATTTTCGGTGGTGCAACAGCGGCCTATCAAGCTGAGGGAGCGACCCACACAGATGGAAAAGGACCTGTTGCCTGGGATAAGTATCTAGAAGATAACTACTGGTATACGGCAGAACCTGCCAGCGACTTTTACCACAAATACCCAGTGGATCTGAAATTGGCTGAAGAGTATGGTGTCAATGGTATTCGGATTTCCATTGCTTGGTCACGGATTTTCCCGACAGGCTATGGCGAGGTCAATCCAAAAGGTGTGGAATTTTACCATAATCTTTTCGCAGAATGTCACAAGCGGCATGTGGAACCCTTTGTGACCCTTCACCATTTTGATACGCCAGAAGCTCTCCACTCAAACGGAGACTTCCTGAATCGGGAGAATATCGAGCACTTTGTAGACTATGCGGCTTTCTGTTTTGAAGAATTTCTAGAAGTTCGCTATTGGACGACTTTCAATGAAATTGGTCCCATTGGTGACGGGCAGTACTTGGTCGGAAAATTCCCGCCGGGTATTCAGTATGACTTGGCCAAGGTTTTCCAATCCCATCACAATATGATGGTCTCTCATGCTCGTGCCGTTAAGCTCTATAAGGACAAGGGATACAAGGGTGAAATTGGTGTCGTTCATGCACTGCCGACAAAATATCCTTACGATCCAGAAAATCCAGCAGATGTCAGAGCAGCAGAGTTAGAAGATATTATTCATAATAAATTTATCCTTGACGCTACTTATCTGGGGCACTATTCAGATGTAACTCTGGCAGGAGTAAACCATATCCTTAAGGTCAATGGTGGTCAGCTGGATCTACGAGATGAAGACTTTGCGGCTTTAGAAGCAGCTAAAGACCTCAATGACTTCCTTGGCATCAACTACTATATGAGTGATTGGATGCGCGACTTTGACGGTGAAACAGAAATTATCCATAACGGAAAAGGCGAAAAGGGAAGCTCCAAGTACCAGATTAAGGGAGTAGGACGCAGAGAATCTCCAACCCATATACCAAAAACTGATTGGGATTGGATTATCTATCCGCAAGGTCTTTATGATCAAATCATGCGGATTAAGAAAGATTATCCAAACTACAAGAAGATTTATATCACAGAAAATGGTCTGGGTTATAAAGATGAATTTGTGGACAATACAGTTTACGACGATGCTCGTATTGACTACGTCAAGCAGCATTTGGAAGTTTTATCCGATGCGATTGCGGACGGGGCTAATGTCAAGGGCTACTTTATCTGGTCTCTGATGGATGTCTTTTCTTGGTCTAACGGTTATGAAAAACGCTACGGCTTATTCTACGTAGACTTTGAAACCCAGGAACGCTATCCGAAGAAATCCGCTCACTGGTATAAGAAACTAGCCGAAACACAAATCATTGAATAAAAAATAAAGCCGTTAGAGTTGAGCTCTTTCGGCTTTTTTGGGTATGCTAATCCATAGAAGTCTGATTTAATGGTAGGCGGAGCTTGGTGCTCAATCACTGAGCTGGACTTGCTTGTCTGAGTGCTTGCGGAAAAATTTAAAATTTTCCTTTGAATTGGCTTGAGAGACAGACAGTTTGGATTTCATTTTTTATGACAGCCAATGGCTCTGTACTTGGAAATCTGCTATAATGGTTTTATGATTATTTTACAAGCAAACAAGATTGAACGCTCTTTTGCAGGGGAGCTACTTTTTGATAATATCAACCTGCAGGTGGATGAGAGTGACCGGATTGCACTGGTCGGTAAAAACGGAGCTGGCAAGTCAACCCTGCTCAAGATTTTGGTGGGCGAGGAAGATCCGACTTCTGGTCAAATCAATAAAAAACGAGACTTGTCCCTGTCCTATCTGGCTCAGGACAGCCGCTTTGAGTCGGAGAATACCATCTACGATGAGATGCTGCTGGTCTTTGATAGCCTGCGCCAGCAGGAAAAGCGACTACGCCAGATGGAGCTGCAAATGGGAGAATTGTCAGGGGAAGACCTGACGGCTCTCATGACCCAGTACGACCAGCTGTCAGAGGACTTTCGCCAGAAAGGTGGGTTTACCTATGAGGCCGACATTCGAGCGATTTTGAATGGCTTCAAGTTTGACCAGTCCATGTGGCAGATGAAGATTTCTGAGCTTTCAGGCGGGCAGAATACCCGTCTGGCTCTGGCCAAGATGCTTTTGGAAAAGCCAGAGCTGCTGGTCTTAGACGAGCCAACTAACCACTTGGATATCGAGACCATTGCTTGGCTGGAAAATTATTTGGTAAATTATAAAGGCGCCCTCATCATCGTCAGCCACGACCGCTATTTCCTAGACAAGGTTGCGACCATCACGCTGGACTTGACCAAGCATTCCTTGGATCGCTATGTGGGCAATTACTCTAGCTTTGCGGTCCAAAAGGAGCAGAAGCTGGCTACTGAAGCCAAGAACTATGAAAAGCAACAGAAAGAAATCGCTGCGCTGGAGGACTTTGTCAATCGCAATCTGGTTCGGGCTTCCACAACCAAGCGGGCTCAGTCCCGTCGTAAGCAGCTGGAAAAGATGGAGCGTTTGGACAGACCGGAGACTGGTAGTCGCTCGGCCAATATGACCTTCAGATCCGATAAGGTTTCGGGCAATGTCGTGCTGACCTTGGAAGATGCGGCTATTGGCTACGGTGAGGAAGTCCTGTCGGAGCCGATTAACCTAGACATTCGCAAGTTTAATGCGGTAGCTATTGTCGGGCCAAATGGGATTGGAAAGACGACCTTGATTAAATCACTAATCGGTCAAGTTCCCTTCATCAGAGGCAAGGAGCAGTTGGGGGCTAATGTGGAAGTGGGCTACTATGACCAGACCCAGAGCAAACTGACTGCCAGCAATACGGTACTTGACGAGCTATGGAATGACTTCAAGCTGACGCCAGAGGTCGAGATTCGCAATCGCTTAGGTGCTTTCCTCTTCTCGGGAGACGATGTCAAGAAGTCTGTCGGCATGCTATCGGGTGGAGAGCGGGCGCGGCTGCTTCTAGCCAAGCTGTCTATGGAAAACAACAACTTCCTCATCCTAGACGAGCCGACCAACCACCTAGATATTGACAGCAAGGAAGTGCTGGAAAATGCCCTAATTGACTTTGACGGCACTTTGCTCTTTGTCAGCCACGACCGCTACTTTATCAATCGCGTGGCCACGCAGATAGTTGAGCTTTCTGAAACAGGCTCCACCCTTTATCTGGGTGATTATGACTACTATCTGGAGAAAAAGGCAGAGCAGGAAGCCTTGCGTGAGGAGGCGGAGCAGGTTGATTCTGACAAGCCTGCCCCTGCCAATGACTATCAGCTTCAAAAGGAAAACCAGAAAGAACAGCGCCGGCTGGCTCGCCGCCTAGAGCAATTGGAAGCGCAAATCGAGGACTTGGACAGCCAGATCAGTCAGCTTCAGGAAGCCATGCAGGCCACCAACGATGCTGGCGAACTCATGGAGAGCCAGCAGCAAATCGACCAGCTGACCGCCAAACAAGAAGAAGCCATGCTAGAATGGGAAGAACTAGCGGAGAAGGTGTAGTTTTCTAATTTGCGTAAGGAGAACATGATGGCGACTGAAAATGATTGGTTTATGAAGCAGATTAAAGGTGTAGCCGACATGATTGGTACAACTTTGCGCCTACAGATTCAGAATTTAGATTTGGGGCAGTATGAGGATGAGGAAGGAAGACTCATCAACGGGGCTCGCTATCTTCAGCAAGTCTTACAAGAGCAGCGCTTTGAAGAGGCCATTTCTTTTGTTGAAGAGCAGATGAAACGCCTACCTCTTCATCAGTATGATTTATTGGTTGATTGGCTGATTTCCTACTTAAGACAATTAGATTTTTCCGTGAAAGAAGATCAAGGATTCGACGAAGGGTACTTGCAAGAGTTAGAAAGGTACTTAAAGGAATTGAAGTGGTAAACAAATGGAAGATTTAGGTAAAGTTTTTCGTGATTTTCGTTTAAATGGGCATTATTCTTTGAAGGAAGCAGCTGGTCAGGTTTGCTCGACCTCTCAGCTGTCTCGTTTTGAGTTGGGTGAGTCGGACATGACTCTCTCGAAATTTTTAGATCTTTTGGATAATATTCATGTGACCCTTGAAAATTTTATGGATAAGGCCCGGAATTTCCAGCAGCATGAGCACGTGGCCATGATGGGGAAGATTATCCCTCTTTACTACTCAAATGACATCAAGGGATTTCAGGACTTGCAAGCGGAGCAGTTGGAAAAGGCCAAGGCCAGCAAGGCGCCTCTTTACTATGAGCTGAATTGGATTTTGATGCAGGGCTTGATTTGTCAGCGGGACAGTCAGTTTCACATGAGGCAAGAGGATTTAGATAAGGTGGCTGATTATCTCTTCCAAGTAGAAGATTGGACTATGTATGAGCTTATTCTCTTTGGCAATCTCTATAGCTTCTATGATGTGGACTATGTCTACCGTCTGGGCAAGGAAGTTATGGAGCGAGAGGACTATTACAAAGAAATCGGTCGCCATAAGAGATTGGTCTTGATTCTAGCTCTCAATTGTTACCAGCATTGTTTGGAAAGTCGTTCTTTTGATAAGGCAAGTTACTTTGAGGCTTACGTAGAGAAAATCATTGGCAAAGGCATCAAACTCTATGAACGCAATGTATTCCTCTATCTAAAGGGTTTTGCTGCTTACCAGAAGAGACAGAAGAAGGAGGGAATCAAGCAAATGCAGGAAGCCATGCACATCTTTGAAGTGCTGGAACTACCTGAGCAGGTCGCCTATTATCAAGAGCATTTCGATAAGTTTGTGAAAGTATAATTTCCCGAATATGGGAAAAACAAAGAACCTCCCTCTATTTCTGATACAATAGTTTCAGAAATGGAAGGAGGTATTTTTATGAATCGACAGGCAACACAGCTTATTACACGGGCTGCTATTAATAAAATTGGAAATATGCTCTATGACTATGGAAACAGCATCTGGCTTGCTTCTTTGGGAGCTCTAGGACAGACGGTCTTGGGCATTTATTAGATATCGGAACTAGTCACTTCTATCTTATTCAATCCTTTGGGTGGGGCCATTACGGATCGCTTTTCCAGACGGAAGGTGCTGATGGTAACGGACTTGATTTGTGCTGGACTTTGTCTGCTGATTTCTTTTATTTCTAATGACCGACTCATGATTGGAGCCCTGATTTTTGCCAATGTGGTCCAGGCTATAGCCTTTGCTTTTTCTCGACCAGCTAATAAGTCTTACATTACAGAGATTGTGGACAAGGAAGACATCGTGGCCTACAATTCTCATCTGGAATTAGCTTTGCAGGTTATCAGTGTTTCAGCTCCAGTTTTGTCTTTTATCGTGATGCAGTATGCAAATCTACGAATGACCCTTCAGCTAGATGCCCTTAGCTTCTTTCTGGCTTTTGCCTTGGTTTATTTTCTGCCCAATCATGAGCCAAGCAAGCAGAAGTCTCCCATCAATCTTGGAAATATCCTGAGAGATATCAAGGAAGGTTTAGTTTATATCCGCCAGCAAAAAGAAATTTTCTTTCTGCTTTTGGTAGCTTCTGCAGTTAACTTTTTCTTTGCAGCTTTTAATTATCTATTGCCTTTCACCAATCAGCTCTATGAAAAGACAGGCTCTTATGCAACTATTCTGAGTTTGGGTGCTATAGGATCAATCATTGGAGCCATTCTAGCTAGCAAGGTTAAGGCCAGTATGGGAAATTTACTTGTAGCCCTGCTATTGACCGGTGTCGGAGTCGCAGTCATGGGCGTCTCAGCCTTGATAACGGTTCATCCCTATTTTTCTTATTCTGGTAATCTTATCTGTGAGCTCTTTATGACTGTGTTCAACATTCATTTCTTCAGCCAGGTTCAGACCAAGGTGGACAAGCAGTATCTAGGCCGCGTTTTCTCAACGATCTACACGCTGGCAATTCTTTTCATGCCTCCTGCGACTTTTCTGATGACGCTTCTGCCGAGTGTCCACACCCTTTCCTTTCTTCTGATTGGTCTGGGGGTAATAGGACTGGCTTTGATTTCCTATCTTTATCAAAAGAGAATACAAAGAGACTAGGTTGGAGTGATTTCCAACCTAGTTTAATGTTTTGTCTTGCAAATCTTCAGCTGAGAATTTTTAAATTCATTACCAGCCTAATTTGGATCAGAACTCTATTTCCAATCTACCAGCTCAAATCGGCTGAAAGATCAGGAGTGCTGGAGATTTGAATAGCTGGTAGAAAAATTTTTTCCATTGGAACGTGCATATAATCATTGTTCCTTTGTAGTAAAAGTAGTATGATGAAGTATAAGCAAAATTAATGGAGTGAGGAATGAAAGATTTTCATTTTGATGCAATTTCGGCATTTGAAAACTATAAAATTGAGGAGGCCAAAGATGGCCATGTTTTAGTAACGACAGAGGTCGTCCCCTCTTCTCTAAACTATTATGGCAATGCACATGGAGGCTACTTGTTCACCTTGTGCGATCAGATAAGTGGTTTGGTTGTCATTTCACAAGGAGCTGACGCTGTGACCTTGCAATCTTCCATCAATTATCTTAAAGCGGCTAAACTAGGCGATACTCTAAGCATTGAGGGGAATTGTGTCCATACCGGACGGACGACTAGAGTGGTGGATGTAGATATTGTCAACCAAGATGGGAAGAATGTCTGCAAGGGGACTTTTACCATGTTTGTCACTGGCGAAAGGGGAGAAAATGCACAAGTTAGAATATAAACATTATCTTTTTGACTTTTACGGAACACTAGTAGATATCCGGACTGATGAAGATGATCCGACTTTATGGTTGTATCTTTCCCGCATCTATGCAGCATATGGAGCAGATTATCAGCCAGAAGACTTGAAAAAGAAATATGGACAATTGGTAGTAGAGCAGGAAAAAAAGATAGCTCAAGAGAAAGGCGTTGTCTATCCAGAGGTTGATTTGTTGGCGGTTTTCATTCAACTTTTGCAGGAAGCTCCAACTAAGCATGAAACCCAGACTCCACTTCCAGATGTGCAGGCTTGGGGAGAGCAGTTGGCCGTGACTTTTCGGAGTTTGTCCCGTCGTCATCTCTATGCTTATCCGAACACCCTCAAAGTTTTAAAGGCCATTAAGGACCAGGGAGGCAATATTATTTTGCTATCCAATGCTCAAAGAGCTTTTACAATGCCAGAAATTGAATTGACGGGTTGTGCTCCCTATCTGGACAAAGTTTATATTTCTTCGGATTATCAGATCAAAAAACCACAAGCAGAATGGCTAGAGCTTGTGTTGGAAGAGAATCAGCTTAATCCAGAAGATACGGTTATGGTTGGCAATGATTTTTCCACAGATATGGCTATTGCTGAAGCTGTTGGGATTGATGGAGTGTTGTTGGACACTTTCCCATACTCGGATGCAGAGATAGACAAGCTCAATAAAATGCAGGCCAGAGTCATTACAGATATAGAAGAACTGCTGGAAAATAGGAAGTAAAAGATACCTTTAAGGTCTTTAAACGGTTTATTCACAGCCAAAACTGTGGATAACTCAGAGAAACATTACGATTTGATAAAAAATTGTGGATAACCTTTATTAATTTGCTTTCTTATGATATAATAGCCCATATAAATAAAAATAGAAGAGGTATGTGAAATGTCACGTAAACCATTTATCGCTGGTAACTGGAAAATGAACAAAAATCCAGAAGAAGCAAAAGCATTCGTTGAAGCCGTAGCATCAAAACTTCCTTCATCAGACCTTGTTGAAGCAGGTATCGCAGCTCCTGCAGTTGATTTGACAACTGTTCTTGCTGCTGCAAAAGGTTCAAACCTTAAAGTTGCTGCTCAAAACTGCTACTTTGAAAATGCAGGTGCTTTCACTGGTGAAACAAGCCCACAAGTTTTGAAAGAAATCGGTACTGACTACGTTGTTATCGGTCACTCAGAACGCCGTGACTACTTCCATGAAACTGACGAAGACATCAACAAAAAAGCAAAAGCAATCTTTGCAAACGGTATGCTTCCAATCATTTGTTGTGGTGAAAGCCTTGAAACTTACGAAGCTGGTAAAGCGGCTGAATTCGTAGGTGCTCAAGTATCTGCTGCTTTGGCTGGCTTGACAGCTGAACAAGTTGCTGCATCAGTTATCGCTTATGAGCCAATCTGGGCTATCGGTACTGGTAAATCAGCTTCACAAGACGACGCACAAAAAATGTGTAAAGTCGTTCGTGACGTTGTAGCTGCTGACTTTGGTCAAGAAGTTGCGGACAAAGTTCGTGTTCAATACGGTGGTTCTGTTAAACCTGAAAACGTAGCTTCATACATGGCTTGCCCAGACGTTGATGGTGCCCTTGTTGGTGGAGCGTCACTTGAAGCTGAAAGTTTCTTAGCTCTTCTTGATTTTGTGAAATAAGAATAACAATAAATGGCTTGTCGCCTTAAAGGTGGCAAGCTTTTTAAAAGTTTGGAGATAAAAGGTGAAATCAAAGGAACTTATCTATTTAGCCAGTACAGCTATATTGCTAGCAGCAACGGCTAACGTAGTACAGGCAGAAGAAAATACGCCGACAACCACAGACCCTGAAGTAGCTAAGGCAGAACTTCAAGTAGAAAAGGATCATCAACCTCAGCAGGTAGCCTTACCAGAAGCGGTATCCACAGATCGTCAAGTCAAACAAGAAAGCTCGGTCGCAAAAGCGGAAGCTAGTCCAGTATACAAGGCACCAGAAAATCTGGCACCTGCTGCTAGTCTGGTCAAGGAGAATGTACCAGAAAATATAGCTAGTGAACAAGCAAAGGCAGCTGCTTCTGAAGCGATTCAGAATCCAGTAAAGGCTGAGCAGATTTCCCCAGCGATCAGCGCCAGTCCTGTATCTAAAAAAGGAAGTACTTCTTTTTATAATGCAGCTTCTTCAGCAGGACAAACAGCGCGTGGCAATTCACAAGCAGAAATCAAGGGCTCTACCTTTGTGGATGTGAGTAGTCATAACGGCCATATCAGCGTAGAAGACTATCGCCAATTAGCATCCAAAGGTGTCGGCGGTGTCGTTGTCAAACTGACAGAAGGAACCCACTATACAAATCCTTATGCTGAGTCTCAGGTTCGAAATGCGCAAGCAGCTGGTTTGCAAGTATCAACCTATGCCTTCTCGCATTATACAAGTGATGCAGAAGCCAGAGCAGAGGCCCGTTACTATTCTGCTTTTGCTAATAAACTGTCCTTGCCTAAAAATACAGTCATGGTCAATGACATGGAAGATCCTAAAATGCAATCGGGGATCAACCAGCATACTCAGGCTTGGGCAGATGAAATGCGCAAGCAGGGATATACAAATCTGATGTATTACACGAGCGCTAGCTGGGTTGACCAGAATAACCTACGCCACAAAGGTTCAATTAATACATCTCTCTTTGGTCTTGATAATTTTTGGATTGCTCAGTATCCAGCACCTAAGCTGAGTGCAAATGATGCTAAAAATTTGAAGTACAATAGCAGAGCAGGAGCTTGGCAATTTACTTCTCAAGCGCAGCTGCTTTCTGGTAAGCATGTTTTCGACCAAAGTATTGACTACTCTGGTAGATTTACAGCTAGAGCTACTTTGGTCAAACAACCGCTGACAGGTAAGATTAGTATTCAAAATAATAATCCAAAAACTGGCACATTTGATGTTGTTGTTTCCGAAGTTTCCGCACCACATGGAGTTCAGGAAGTTAAACTTCCGACTTGGTCTAGTGAGCGTGGGCAAGATGATATTGTTTGGTACACTGCAACGAAGCAAGCCAACGGAACTTATAAGCTGACAGTTAATGCTGCCAACCATAAAGGTTCTACGGGCGAATACAATGTTCATTTGTATTACGTTCAAGGTGACGGCAAGTTAGTCGGAGTCGGTGGTACAACGACTAAGGTTTCAGTTGCGAAACCAGAAGGCAAGCTGACTATTACCAACAACGATCCGAAGACTGGTACATTCGATGTGATCGTGTCCGAGGTTTCTAGCCCGCAAGGTGTTCGTGAAGTCTTGCTTCCAACTTGGTCAAATGAGAATGGCCAAGATGACATCATCTGGCATAAGGCGCAGAAACAGTCAGACGGTACATATAAATTCACGGTTCGAGCCAGCGAGCATAAGAATTCTGTCGGCGACTACAGTGTTCACTTGTACTATGTCCAAAACGATGGCAAGATGGTTGGCGTTGGTGGTACAACGACTAAGGTTAGTCTTGCTTCCGTTGCTAAACCAGAAGGCAAGCTGACTATTGCCAACAACGATCCTAAGACTGGTACTTTCGACGTGATCGTGTCCGAAGTTTCTAGCCCGCAAGGGGTTCGTGAAGTCTTGCTTCCAACTTGGTCCAATGATCAAGGTCAGGATGACATCATCTGGCACAAGGCTCAAAGACAGACAGACGGTACTTATAAATTTACTGTCCGTGCCAGTGAGCACAAAAACTCTGTCGGCGACTACAGTGTCCACTTGTACTATATCCAAAATGACGGCAAGATGGTCGGCGTTGGTGGCACAACGACTAAGGTCTCAGTTGCTAAACCAGAAGGCAAGCTGACTATTGCCAACAACAATCCCAAGACCGGTACTTTCGACGTGATCGTGTCCGAGGTGTCTAGCCCGCAAGGTGTTCGTGAAGTCTTACTTCCAACTTGGTCACATGAGCAAGGTCAGGATGACATCATCTGGCACAAGGCACAAAGACAGTCAGACGGCACTTATAAATTCACCGTCCGTGCTAGCGAACACAAAAATTCTGTCGGCGACTACAGTGTCCACTTGTACTATGTCCAAAACGACGGTAAGATGGTCGGTGTTGGTGGCACAACAACTAAGGTTTCCATTGCGACAGGGGAGAAACCACAGGGAAAAATCAGTATCCAAAATAAAAACAATGAAACTGGTGAATTTGATATCGTCGTTTCTGGTGTTGTAGCTCCAGAAGGTGTCAAAACTGTCTATTTGCCAACTTGGTCCAGTCAAAATGGACAAGATGATATTCAGTGGTATACGGCGGAACGCCAGGCTGATGGTACTTATCGTAAGCATGTTTACGCACGTGACCATAAGAATAATGCAGGCGAGTACAATGTTCACTTGTATTACTTAAATAATCAAAATCAGCTGCAAGGAGCTGGTGGAGAAAAGACCTCTATCTTTGTGAACCGTCCTCAGGCAGCTAGTCAACGAGACCGTGTTCTTGCGGCGGCAGCTGCAATGGTAGGTGTCAGGGGAGGTAGTGCTGAGCATCAGCGCTTGGTCAACGATTATAACAGTGTCAGACCGCTGCCAGTTGGCTACGCTGTAAAAAACACAGATGACTGGTGCGACATTTTCACGACAGTTATTTTCCAAAGAGAAGGCTTGAGCGATCTCATCGGTCGCGAATGCGGTGTTGAGCGCCATATTCACATCTTTAAACGTCTAGGTATTTGGAATGAAGATGGTAATTCTACACCTAAAGCGGGCGATATCATCACCTTTAACTGGGATCAAAATAGCCAGCAAAATGATGGCTGGGCTGATCATATCGGTATTGTCGAAAAAGTCGAAAATGGTATCATTCACACGATTGAAGGCAACAGCAATAACGTAGTTAAACGCAACACTTACCGCATCGGTCACGGGAATATCCGTGGTTTTGCGACACCTCGTTATAAATAAACACGCAAAAAAACCAAGGGAAACCTTGGTTTTTTAACGTCTTAGAATTTTCTTTATGAGCTGAAGCAACTTAAACTTGAGAGGGTTAGGATAATAACGGAAAGTTCCCATTTTTCGAACGATGAAGCCGTTGAAGTTTTGTTTGAAGCGCAGAACACCGTCAGAACCGTCGAAAATTCCCATAATACCGAGGAAATTATAAAATGGAATGCCTCTCTTGATGCTTTCGGTCATAACATATTCCTGCAGTAGGGCTGGAGCGTAGAATTTATTAAACTCAGGATAGGAGCCACTGAAAAGATAGGTTGCTTCCTGAGGGGTGTAGATAAAGAGACTGGCAGCCAGGATCTGGTCTTGGTCGCCGTACTTGTCAATCAGCTCTTGGGACTCTGCTTTGCGAGTTTCAAAGCTATCAAACTGGCTGGAAAGCTCTCGCAGCTGATTTTGCTTCTTTTCAGATTGAGGATTGTTTTCCAAGTCAGCCTGCAGTTTCTGAATTTTTTGGCCCAGTTTCTCTTGGTCTTTTTGTAAGTTCTGAAGATAGTCCTTGAAGTTGAGACTGGCTGTCATAAAGTCAGCCTGTTGACCAAAGCTATCATAAAAATCTTGATAGTAGTCTAGTGGCTTGTCATCATATTCCCGCCGGTCAGAAGTGGCAGCTGTGATGTCTTTGAAAACGCTGAGTTGGTCGCGTTCCAGTCTTTTAAGCTTGATACCAAAGGTGTTCGCCTTTTTGACTGTCGCTTTACCGCTTTTACTGAAGGACTTGAGCAAGTCTTTCTCCGTCAGACCAGCTAAATCTTTGACATAATGCCAATCAGGCTCCCCGCCTGGATAGCCTGTCTGTAGGCCGTCAAAGTCAAAGCTCAAATCAGTCAGTTGCTGGATAAGCTCGACTTTTTCATCAGATGTGGGTTGGCCATTGCTGTCAAAGGTCTGATAAGTCTCGTAAGGCTTGATGATGAGCTCCAGGGCGCCTTCTTTTTTAGCGTAAGCCTGCAAAGCTTGATAGAAGGGAGTCAGGTATTGAGCATCGGTAGAGACAGGGCCGCAGTTGATTTCCATATGGAGCCCACCAGTCATAGGCATACTGTAGAGGACAGCTGACACCACTACCTGTCCCTGTGGGTCAGTGTAGCCGATATACTGGGTACTGAAGCCCCGCTTGTTCAGCAGCTCTGCCATTTCCACGGTCTGCATAAAGGAGCGTTGGGAGCTAGCTGAGGTATGCTGGATAAATTCTTCTTGGCTGAGAAGTTTAAAGGTCATAGGCTTCCTTTCTGTTAATGCTTGCTGCGCAGTTTCTTTCTGATAGTGTAGGCCAGATTGGAGAGGTGATAAAGTGGATTAGTTGGCAGGTTAAACTCACCAGCGAATTCCTCAATAGTCGGATTGAACTTGGATTTAAAGCTGTAGAGACCACCCTTGAGGTCATTTTCAATTCCGCCCATATTTTGCCAATCAGCTCCGCGCTCAAAAGCATGTTTGGCCGTTTCGTACCAAGTGATGATGGCTGGCTGGTAACGGCGGTACTCCTCGTCCATTCCTGCATAGATATTTTCAGAAGTCTTGCCGTATTCTAAGACCAAGGTGCCAGACAGGGGAACGACAGCAGCACCTTGGCTGATTTTGTCTTGCAGAAAGTCAATCTCTTCTTGGAGGCGTTTCTGTTCTTGCTGGTTATTTTCAATCTTGCCGGGCTTGGTTTTCTCGGTAAATTTCTCTGCTTCTTTGAGTGTCTTGGTCAGCTGAGCCTGCAAGTCTTCTAATCGTGCCTTTAGATCAATGCTGGATAAGGTGATGTAGGAGTGGTCAGGATAAGTGTCCAAGAGTTTTTGGTAATAGTCTTTGCCGCGTAGGTGGATGTTTTTTCTATTTTCCGTTTTCTTCATCAGATTTGAAAAGTCATCCAGCAATTCTGCTCCGCCAAATTGGATTTGGATGCCTTTGTTACGGGCTGTACGAATAGCCTGTCGAGTGCTCTTAGAAAGTAGATCCTCGCTGAAATCTTCTTTATGTATATTGGCCTGCAAGCGAGGCTGGATGGTTTCGTCCAGAGACTCGGTCCGTCCGACCCAGACAGCTCCTGCCTTCTGCAGCTCTTGAATCAGCTTAACCGTCTCGGCTTTATCTTGCAATTCGCCACCCATCTTGCTTTCTGCCAGAAAGAGGCTGGGATCAAACTTGACAAAAAGAGCTTTTTTCTCCTTGGCAAATTTCTTGAGCGACGCCAAAACAAAGGCCAGCAGCTCCTGGTCACCATAGTTCATGATGGGACCGCGGGGGATATAAAGCATGGTCATCCCCAAGGGCAGTGGTTTGATCAGGACACTGGCTGCAGCAACCAAGTGGTCGTCTTTGTAGAAGCCTAAGCGCTCATTTCCCCAGTTGTCCTTGATTTGAGCCCAGGCTGCACTCTGCAGGAGATTGGCCTGCGGATGAGCTGCGACAAAAACATCGTGTTCCTGAGCTGAGATTCCAATTTTGTAACTGTACATTATTTTAAAACCCACTCTCTAATAGCATGTGCTACGCCGGATTCTTCGTTCGACTTGGTGATGTATTTGGCGATTTTTTTGAGTTCTTCTCTGCCGTTTTCCATGACAACAGGAGAGCCGACTGCTTCCAGCATGGCGCGGTCATTTTCTTCATCACCAATGGCCATGGTTTGTTCCTTGGTCAAGCCAAGTTTTTCAGCCAGATGGAGGATAGCAGCTCCTTTATTGACAGTTTTTTTGACAATTTCCAGATAGAAAGGAGCTGATTTAACCAGTGTATATTTTTCGGCCAATTCCGGCGGAAGCTTGGCAATGGCTGCATCCAAAATTTCAGGTTCATCAATATACATGCACTTGACGATTTCTTTATCAGCCATTTCTTCAGGCGTACGATAGAAGATAGGCATGTTGACCAGATTGGACTCGTAAACAGTGTACTTGCCGATGTTGCGATTGGCCGTATAAATGCCGTCCTTGGTGATGGCATGCATGTGAACGCCTAATTTTCGTCCGAGTAGCTCGATATCCAGATAGTCGTCATAAGACAGTGTTTCTTTGATCAATTCTTGACCTGTGACAGTATCCTGCACCAGTCCACCATTGAAGGTCACGACATAGTTGTCTGGTTGATTGAGCTCTAGCTCTTCTAGGAGTTTTTTAACGCCAGCAATAGGACGGCCGGTTGCAATGACGATTTTGACGCCAGCAGCCTTGGCATCCTGAACAGCACTGAAGACTTCAGGCGTGATTTCTTTTTGGTTATTTACAAGGGTACCGTCAATGTCAACGGCAACTAATTTGATAGACATATTATTCTCCGTAGGTGAATTGGTCGTTTTTGATATAGTGCATAAAGGTCTGGTTTTTCTCGCTGAAAAGCCCAGTCTCTGCTAGCATTTCCTTAGGGAAGTAAAATCGATTATCGCCCTGTCTAGTCCCAGCTAGCGAATGGACGATAGGAGATAGGCTGGATAGTTCTGCCAAACCACCATCTTTTTGTAGGATTTCAATCTGAGTCCGAGGTTTTTCAACATCAGGCCGATAAAAATCATAGGGCAAGTCAAAATTGCGATGGATAGCAGTATAGTAATCAGGGTCAAAGCCAACTTGTCCAACTAGGTCTCGCATGATATCCAAGTGCGCTTCATTTTCCTGAGAGAAGACGATAGACTTAAAGACCTTGCGGTTGATAAAACGCTGAGCCAAGTCGGATAAAATCTTGTCCGGACTCGTCATCCAAACTTGGAAATAGGTATTCATAACACCATCATCCAAGGCCAGATAATCCTGCAGGGTCACCCTGTTTTCAAAGAATGGAATGAGGTTGGGTGATGACAGGGCAAAATAATCCTTCTGAGCTGGATAGAGAAACTTGGCCCGCTTGAGCAGATTTTGCAGTAAGACTTCCATAGCTCGACTAGCCGGGTGGAAATAAACCTGCATGTACATCTGGTAGCGGCTGACCACATAGTCCTCTACCGCATGCATACCATTGCGCTTGAAGGCGATGCCGTTTTTTACTGGACAAATCACTCGTAAAATTCTGGTTAAGTCAAATTGCCCATAGGAAGCGCCAGTAAAAAAGGAATCGCGCAAGAGATAGTCCATCCGGTCCACATCAATCTGGCTGGAAATCAGCTGGACCACCTGCTTATTGGGATATGTATGGTTGATGACGCTAGCCACCTTTTCGGGGAAATCTGGCGAAACCTGTACCAGGGCTTGATGAATCTCTGTCTCTGGACTGGTGATGATTTGCCGCGTAATATCCTCGTGATTAGTATCAAAGAGGCGCTCAAAAGTGTGTGAATAAGCTCCGTGCCCCAAGTCATGCAGGAGAGCGGCTGTCATGGTCAGCAGGCTTTCATGGCTGTCCCAGACCTTGCTGTATTTTTCATTGAAAATCTTGGTGATGCGTCGAGCAATCTCATAGGCTCCCAGACAATGCGAAAAACGGCTGTGCTCCCCGCCGTGAAAAGTATAGCCAGAAGTGCCCAGCTGTTTGATGCGACGCAGCCGTTGAAATTCTTTGGTATTGATTAAATCATAAATGACCTGATGATCCACATGCACATAATTGTGAACCGGGTCCCGAAATACTTTTTCAATCATAATCCTATTATATCATAAATGCTCAGTGGGCGAAATTCAAAGCCCGAAGTAGAAAGGAAGAATTCTCAAGAAATTTTTGATAAAATAGAAGAAAGAAACAAGGAATGTGAGAAAATAATGAAAATTAGAATGAGAAATCAAATCAAATTAGATGAGCAAATGGAGTTGATTGACCAGGTCTATGATGTAGAATGGACACAAAAAGGGAGCAATAACTATTTGATTTATCAAAGCGAGGAGCAGGAAAAAGTCGTTCTGAAGTTTAATGAGGACAAGCTGACCATGACCCGCTTTTCTGAGCCAAAAACCATTCTTCATTTTATCAAGAATGGTCAGCATGTAGTATCCATCCCGACTCCGCTGGGTGCTCAACAGTTTGTGACGGACACTCAGCATTATCACTTAGATGTAGAAAATCAGGCTTTGGAACTTCACTATGATTTGAAAAGAGCCGACGATGATCAGCTTTTTGCTTCCTATCAGATGAAAATCGAATGGACGGAAGAAAAGTTTGAAAAATAACAGCTCTGCCTTGAAAAATACAAAAATTTTGGTATAATAAATACACTCAAGGGAGTAGCTAACGGTTTTACCGTTACAAGGTCGTCAATACGAAAGAAATTTCCGGCCTTGTATGAAATAGCGAGACTTGTTAATCAACAGGTCTCTTTTTGTTTATTTTGAAAGAGGCCCATCAAAAGGAGGAGACATTTTGTCAAAAGAACAAAAGCGCCAAGCTTTTTATACGCAAAGTCCTGAGGAAGTTTTGCAAGCAATGGAAGCTTCCGAACAAGGGTTGACCAGCAGCCAAGCCCAGCAACGTTTGGCGGACTACGGTCGCAATGAATTGGAAGAAGGAGAGAAAAAGACTCTCTTGATGAAATTCATTGAGCAGTTCAAGGACTTGATGATTATCATCTTGTTGGTAGCGGCTATCTTGTCTGTTGTGACGTCAGGTGGAGAGGATATTGCGGATGCTGTTATTATCCTAGCCGTTGTCATCATCAATGCTATCTTTGGTGTTTATCAAGAAGGCAAAGCTGAAGAAGCCATTGCGGCTCTCAAATCTATGTCCAGCCCAGCTGCGCGTGTCCTGCGTGATGGCCATGTCACAGAAGTAGATTCTAAGGACTTGGTACCTGGTGATATCGTTCGACTGGAAGCCGGTGACGTTGTCCCAGCAGATATGCGACTGTTGGAAGCTAATTCCCTGAAAATCGAAGAAGCCGCTCTGACAGGTGAGTCTGTGCCAGTTGAGAAAGATTTGACTGTTGCAGTAGCTGCTGATGCTGGTATCGGCGACCGGGTCAATATGGCCTTCCAAAACTCCAATGTCACTTACGGTCGAGGAGTAGGGGTTGTTGTCAATACTGGGATGTACACTGAAGTCGGCCATATCGCAGGCATGTTGCAAGATGCAGATGAAACTGACACACCGCTCAAGCAAAACCTCAATAACTTATCTAAGGTTCTAACCTACGCAATCTTGGTGATTGCTGCGGTGACCTTTGTAGTCGGTGTTTTCATTCAAGGGAAAGATCCGCTTGGTGAGCTGATGACTTCAGTTGCTCTTGCGGTTGCGGCGATTCCAGAAGGTCTGCCAGCTATCGTTACTATCGTGCTGGCTTTGGGAACACAGGTTCTGGCCAAGCGTAATTCGATTGTCCGTAAATTGCCAGCAGTAGAAACACTTGGTTCAACTGAAATTATCGCTTCAGATAAGACCGGTACTCTGACCATGAATAAGATGACGGTCGAAAAAGTCTTTTACGACGGAGTCTTGAATGAAGCTGGCCAAGATATTGAACTTGGACTGGAGCTGCCGCTCTTGCGTTCGGTTGTCTTAGCCAACGATACCAAGATTGACCAAGAAGGCAAGTTAATTGGTGACCCAACGGAAACAGCCTTTATCCAGTATGCCTTGGACAAGGGCTATGATGTTAAAGGATTTTTAGAGAAATATCCTCGTGTAGCTGAGCTGCCATTTGACTCAGATCGTAAGCTCATGTCTACCGTTCACCCATTGCCAGACGGGAAGTTCCTAGTGGCAGTTAAGGGAGCTCCTGACCAACTCTTGAAACGTTGTGTTTCCCGTGACAAGGCTGGAGATATTGCAGCGATTGATGATGCTACATCACAGCTAATCAAGTCTAATAACTTTGAAATGGCTCACCAAGCCTTGCGTGTTCTTGCGGGTGCTTATAAGATTATTGATGCAGTTCCGACTGACTTGACCTCTGAAAATCTAGAAAATGATTTAATCTTTACTGGTTTAATCGGTATGATTGACCCAGAACGTGCCGAAGCAACAGAAGCGGTTCGCGTAGCTAAGGAAGCTGGTATCCGTCCGATTATGATTACCGGTGATCATCAAGACACAGCAGAAGCCATTGCTAAGCGCCTAGGAATCATTGAGGCAGGAGATACGGAAGACCATGTTCTGACAGGTGCTGAGCTCAACGAACTTTCTGATGCGGAATTCGAAAAGGTTGTTGGTCAATACTCTGTCTATGCCCGGGTTTCTCCTGAGCATAAGGTTCGTATCGTGAAAGCATGGCAAAACCAAGGTAAGGTCGTTGCCATGACAGGTGACGGTGTTAATGACGCGCCAGCTTTGAAGACAGCTGATATCGGTATCGGTATGGGAATTACAGGTACAGAAGTTTCTAAAGGAGCTTCTGACATGATTCTGGCGGATGATAACTTTGCGACAATTATCGTTGCAGTCGAAGAAGGACGGAAGGTCTTCTCAAACATCCAAAAGACCATTCAATACCTTCTTTCTGCTAATACAGCTGAAGTGCTGACTATTTTCTTGGCAACCCTCTTTGGTTGGGATGTCTTGCAACCAGTTCATCTGCTTTGGATCAACTTGGTAACGGATACTTTCCCAGCTATTGCTCTGGGAGTTGAGCCTGCTGAGCCAGGTGTCATGACTCACAAGCCTCGTGGCCGTAAGTCTAGCTTCTTCTCTGGTGGTGTCATGAGTTCCATCATCTATCAAGGACTGCTGCAAGGTGCTCTAGTGTTGGCAGTTTATGGCTATGCTATTGCTAATCCTGTACATATTGGTGATGTAAAAGCGATCCATGCGGACGCTCTTACCATGGCTTTTGCGACCCTTGGACTTATTCAGCTCTTCCATGCTTACAATGTAAAATCTGTTTACCAGTCTATCTTTACAGTTGGTCCATTCAAGTCTAAGACCTTCAACTGGTCTATTCTGGTTTCTTTCATCCTCTTGATTTCAACCATTGTGATTGATCCACTTGAAAAGATTTTCCATGTGACCAAGTTAGATTTGACCCAATGGGCTGTTGTCCTGATCGGCAGTTTCTCTATGATTATCATTGTTGAAATTGTTAAGTTCATCCAACGTAAATTAGGTATGGACAAGAATGCTATTTAAGAGCAAAAAGTCATCTTCGGATGGCTTTTTTGCGTACAAGGGGGTATAATCAACTTCAAAGAGTTCAACTCGAAAGGACGGTGAAAGTATGTATCAAAATTTACGAAAGAAGTTGGAAGAAGCTTCTCCTTTATATTATGAGGAAGAAATCTTATGGTTGCTGGATCATATTGGTCATCCAGAAGCGACAATCCGTGATGAGTTAGTCTTTTCGTCCTTGGCAAGGGGACTTCAGGCTGATTTGTTTTCAGTTGAACAGTTTCGTTTCTTGGCTCAAGAAGCAGTCAAAAGACAAGAACTTTTTTACGAGAGTGATAAAAATGGTCAAGCCACCTTAACACGTTCCTTCACGGCTTTGCTTTATGCTAATCTCTTAAACTGTGATGGTAATCCAAACTCTTTGTATTATCAGGCTTTATCAGTGCAAGAAAGAACCTATTTACTAGATAAGGGGTTAAGCTACTTGTCAGTAGAAAGAGACACAAGAGGATACTCTAGGAAATACGGTTGGGTTCATGCCTTCGCTCATGGAGCAGACTTATTGACAGAAGTGGCTTGTCATCCGGACTTTCCCTCCAGTAGGATGCCAGAGGTTTTAGAGGTCATTCATCAAGTTTTTAAAAGAGTTTCAGTCCGTTTCGGAAACGATGAAGATTGGCGCTTAGCCCAGGTGCTCTATCAAGCTGTTTTAAAGGAAAAACTGTTGCAGCATGAATTCAGACTGTGGCTTCAATCACAGAATTTCCCATTGGAAAGCAACCAAGACTTCATTGCTTTTTCCAATTTTCGTTCCTGTTTATTAGAAGTCTATGTGCAGTTGGACAGCAAAAAACAGCTCTCAGATGAGCTGAGAGCTGCTATTCAAACATTCCATTACTGAACTTCAATCACCGTTAAAGCATCTCGCAGTTCATCTGCCAGATGTTTTTTCTTATAGTCTAGAAATTCGACTAAATCTTTAACAGCATTATAACGCTTGTGCAGGCGGTGCATCTGGGGAATCTGATACTGAGGAAAGTCGTTAAAAAAGTTCCAAGTCAGTTTCCATTCACGGATGTAGCCTAGAGGACGCATATGGTAGCGGACGCCTTCGATAACACGGCTTTGGTGGCGGTGATGAAGATGGCCGAAAACGACTTCTTTCACCCTGTATTTGACAAAGAGTCGATGAAAAGCTTGGCTTCCTAGGAAGGTGTTGAAGCGCTGGAAATAGGGATGGTCGTATAGAAAGTCTTGATGGGGGACAAAATGCAGAGCAACGATAATAGGACCATCTAAAGTTGCCAGCAGTTTTTCTAACTCTTGCAGAGTCTGAGCTGTAATGCTAGGGTCGTCGAGTTGACGCTCCAATCTGCGGTCAAACCAGAAATTAGTCTTGGTTCTCAGATGTTCTTCCTTGCTTTTTTCTGGAACAAAGCTGTAGTCATACCAGCCAGAAAAGCTGACGAGCTTGGTCCGGCAGAACTGCTGGACCTGAAAATCATAGTTTGAAATTTTTTGCTCAGAAAGTCCCAGCATATCGTGATTTCCCAGATTAAAAGAAAGGGGAATCTCTTGCTTCAAAGTTTCAAGAAAGGGCAAACTAATCTTGGTCAGATCGTTGGACAAATCTCCAGCAATGTGTAGGTGGTCAATCCCTTCCTCTTTTAAAAGATGGCGAAGAGTTTGCTGCTCAAAATCTCCAAACTGGTTGGAGTCCAGATGGAGGTCGCTCATAAATCCGATTCTTGTCATGATTTTAGTCTAGCATATTTTGAAAAACTTGAAAATATTTAAGCGTCTTATGGAGGGTATCACTTCTATCTGAATCCCAAATAGATTATTAGAACCTTGTAATCCGGGATACTTCTTCCAACCCCATGTCATTATATTACTTTTTTAACAATTCCGTAACAAGCTGCTCCCATTCTTGCCTATCTACTAAAAATTGTATAAAATGAAGGTGCTTCATTATCCGATTAGGCAAATGTCTGAAAATGTGTTATAATAAAACGATATATGAAAAGAGGTATTTATGGACATTTCAGAAATTCGTCAAAAGATTGACGCAAATCGTGAAAAATTAGCTTCTTTCAGGGGGTCTCTTTGACTTAGAAGGTCTGGAAGAAGAAATTGCCATCTTAGAAAATAAGATGACAGAACCTGACTTTTGGGATGACAATATTGCAGCCCAGAAGACATCTCAAGAGCTCAATGAACTCAAGCAAACCTATGAGAATTTCCATCAGATGACCGAGCTTTTTGATGAATCGGAAATCTTGCTTGATTTTCTGGCTGAGGACGACTCGGTTCAGGAAGAGCTGGAAGAAAAGTTGACCGAGCTTGAGAAAATGATGACCAGCTATGAGATGACTCTCTTGCTGTCAGAGCCTTATGATAATAACAACGCCATTCTTGAAATTCACCCAGGTTCTGGTGGAACAGAGGCTCAGGATTGGGGCGATATGCTGCTGCGGATGTACACGCGCTTTGGCAATGCCAAGGGCTTCAAAGTAGAAGTCTTGGACTATCAGGCTGGTGATGAGGCGGGTATTAAGTCAGTGACCCTATCATTTGAAGGGCCGCATGCTTATGGTCTACTCAAGTCAGAAATGGGTGTTCACCGCTTGGTTCGGATTTCGCCATTTGACTCGGCGAAACGTCGTCATACTTCCTTTACCTCAGTAGAGGTTATGCCAGAATTGGACGATACTATTGAAGTAGAAGTCCGTGATGATGACATTAAGATGGACACTTTCCGTTCGGGCGGAGCCGGCGGACAGAACGTCAATAAAGTATCAACTGGTGTGCGATTAACCCATATTCCGACAGGAATTGTCGTCCAGTCTACCGTTGACCGGACCCAGTATGGCAACCGTGACCGAGCTATGAAAATGCTGCAGGCTAAGCTCTATCAGTTGGAGCAAGAGAAAAAAGCAGCAGAAGTCGACTCGCTCAAGGGAGATAAAAAAGAAATCTCTTGGGGCAGTCAGATTCGCTCTTACGTTTTTACTCCATACACAATGGTCAAAGACCATCGAACCAGCTATGAAGTAGCTCAGGTGGATAAGGTCATGGACGGAGATTTAGATGGCTTTATTGATGCCTATTTAAAATGGAGACTCAACTAAAAACAGAGTGAAATCGCTAGATAAAAACTCTGATGAAAGGAATTGTACTAATTCATGTCAATGATTGAAATGAAAGACGTTGTTAAAAAGTATGACAACGGGACAACTGCTCTACGTGGTGTATCTATACGTATCGAACCAGGTGAATTTGCCTATATTGTAGGACCATCAGGAGCAGGTAAATCAACCTTTATTCGACTCCTCTATCGTGAAATTAAAATCGATAAAGGAAACCTTGCTGTAGCAGGTTTTAACTTGGGAAAAATCAAGAAACGGGATATTCCAATGCTACGCCGTAGAGTCGGTGTGGTTTTCCAAGACTATAAACTACTTCCTAAAAAGACCGTTTATGAGAATATTGCCTATGCTATGGAAGTTATCGGTGAGCATCGTAGAAATATTAAGAAACGCGTCATGGAAGTTTTGGATCTGGTTGGCCTTAAGCACAAGGTCCGTTCCTTCCCTAATGAATTATCAGGGGGGGAACAGCAACGGATCGCAATTGCGCGTGCCATTGTTAACAATCCTCAGGTCTTGATTGCTGACGAGCCGACTGGTAACTTGGACCCAGATAATTCATGGGAAATCATGAATTTGCTGGAGCGCATTAACCTGCAAGGAACTACAGTCCTGATGGCGACTCACAATAGTCAGATTGTAAATACCCTACGTCACCGCGTCATTGCTATCGAAAATGGTCGTGTGGTGCGTGATGAGGCGGAAGGAGAATACGGATACGATGATTAGAAGGTTTTTCCGTCATTTGATTGAATCGCTTAAGAGCCTTAAGCGGAATGGTTGGATGACAGTCGCAGCTGTGAGTTCAGTTACGATTACTCTCAGTTTAGTTGCTATCTTTGCCTCTGTTATTTTAAATACCGCAAAGCTAGCGTCTGATATTTCAAACAACGTTCGTATTGTTGTCTATATGCGTAAAGACATCGCTGACAACAGCAAAACAATCGTTAAAGAAGGTCAGACCGTTAAAAATAATGATTACCATAAGATTTATGACGCCCTAACTTCGATGGATCATGTCTCAAAGGTTACTTACTCAAGTAAAGAAGAACAGTATGAAAAGCTGACAGAGACAATGGGAAGTGAATGGAAGGTCTTTGAGGGGGATTCAAACCCACTTTATGATGCTTACATTGTCGATACGACAGAGCATAAATACGTAGATTCCGTTGCGGCAGAAGCCAAGAAGCTGGAAGGCGTTTCGGAAGTGCAGGATGGTGGAGCTAATACGCAAAAACTGTTTGCCTTATCTGATTTTATCCGAGTATGGGGACTGGTAGGGGCAGGCTTGCTCATCTTTATTGCAGTCTTCCTGATTTCCAATACCATTCGGATTACTATTATTTCACGGAGTCGTGAGATTCAGATTATGCGCTTAGTGGGTGCAAAAAATAGCTATATCCGCGGTCCCTTCCTATTTGAAGGCGCTTGGATCGGTTTGCTAGGTTCAGTTTTACCAGTAGTTTTAGTTTATTTTGGTTATAATATGGCCTATCAAACCATGAATAAAAATCTCGTTGCGCAAAATCTTTCCATGATTGAGCCACACTTATTTGTCCCTGCTATGATTGGGGCTGTATCAGTCCTAGGAATATTTATCGGTTCACTTGGTTCATCCATTTCTATGAGACGCTTCTTGAAGATTTAATAAAAAAACAGCCTACAAGGGCTGTTCGGATTGAAAACAAACATCATTTGGTGTTTGTTTTTTTATTGTATTAAAAATATAAATTACTACTATCGTTTTGTTTTCGATAGGCCGAGGCTGACTATAATGAGGGTAAAAAAGAATGCAGACAAGAGGCCTTTTGTGGTACTGTTTAGAAAAGGCTTGTCAAAAACATAAAAATTATAAGCAGAAAAGCCTAATCCAAGGAGAGTTAGTATAGCTGAAATAGCCAGCAGAATTAATAAAATTTTTCTTTTATCCATCATGAAGACCATCCTTTATTTTCTATGAACTAAGTATATCATAATAAGCAAAAAGTGACATGACATGGAAGTCAGGTGGCTGAATAATCTTCTGCCCTTTTTCTAAAGACTTCTCTTTCCATTCTTATATAGAAATAGTCATTTCGGAGCTAATCAAAAATGAGGCAGTCTTGATTTCTGCCTCGTTATTAGTTTATTAGAAAAATGGATTGAAATTCTTTTCGTGACCAATCGTTGTGTCATTTCCATGGCCGGGATAGACACGATAGTCTTTGGGCAAGACAAATAACTCTTCGCGGATGCCAGCAAGGAGCTGGTCCATATTACCAGTCGGTAGATCTGTTCTGCCGATGGTCTCACGGAAGAGGGCATCACCAGTCAGGACGACTTGCTCTTCTGGGAAAATAATGGAAACTCCTCCAATAGAATGACCAGGTGTCTGCACAGCATAGAAATGAAAGTCGTCCAGTTGGTAGTCTTGGTGATAGGCGAAAAAGTGTTCAGCAGGTCTGAGAATGACGTCTTCCAAATCTGCATGGCGGTCAAGCCCAGATAGATTATCAGTAGGAGTATAGAGCCAGCTTGCTTCGCTCTCCGCTACATAGACGGGAGGATTGGCAAAGTTATCTCGGACCTTATCCAGACTCATGATATGATCGTAATGCGTATGAGTCAGCAAAATAGCAGTGATGGGCTTAGCAATTTCTTCTAGCTTGCGTTGGATCTTCCGCCAGTCGCTGCCTGGGTCAACTACGATAACATGACGGTCATTTTCAAGGATATAAGTATTTTCAAAAGCGATGAGATTGACAATTTTGTGAACTTTCATTGGGCTTCCTCTGTGTATGTTTTCTCAATAAAGAGTGTAACAAAAAAGCAGAAATTTTGCACAAAATTTATTTTGAGGCTCAGCTTATTTTCAGATGTATCAGGCTGGCATTTGTGATATAATCATAGCAGTATGGCACAATCGAACTATAAATATGCTGTCATCGACTTGGAGGCTACAAGTGCGAACAGCAATGCAAAAATTATTCAAATCGGCATTGTCATCATTGAAAACGGGGTGATTTGCCAAACGTATGAAACAGATGTGAATCCGCATGAGGATCTGGATGAGCATATTAAACAGCTGACAGGATTGGATGATCAGCGCTTGCGTCAAGCTCCGGACTTCTCACAGGTTGCCCGTGAGGTTTATGAGCTGATTGAGGATGCGATTTTTGTCGCCCATAATGTCAAATTTGATGCCAATCTATTGGCGGAAGCTCTCTTTTGGGAAGGCTTTGACCTGCTGACTCCAAGAATAGATACGGTGGAACTAGCTCAGGTTTTTTATCCGACTTTTGATAAATATGCTTTGGGGAATCTGTGCGAGCTTTTGGAGATTCCTCTGAAGAATGCTCATACCGCTTTGGCAGATGCTCAGGCGACAGCTCAGCTATTTCTAAAAATCCAGGAAAAGATGGCTGGACTGCCAAAGGCTTTGCTAGAGAAGGTTCTGGAATTTTCCGATAGTCTCATCTATGAGTCACGGCTAGCGATCGAAGAGATTTTTCAGTCGATGCCAGAGGATTCTGGTCAGGATTTGCAGGAGACGCATGGCATCTTTTTGAAAAGGCCGAAAATCTTGCCGCCTGAGAAGAAACTTTCACAGGACTTTCTGACCAACCTTTATCTGCTGGGGCTGGACGAGCGCCCTGACCAGCTGAGATTTGCGCAATATGTGACTGAGGCGCTTAGTCAGACTGCCGCTAGCTTTTTGGAGGCCCAGACAGGACTTGGCAAGACCTTTGGCTATTTTTTGCCCATTTTGGCTCATGGTAGGGAAAGAGTCTTGGTAACCGTTCCGACGAAGATTTTACAGGATCAGCTGATGCAAAAGGAAGGCCGACTCTTAGAGGAAGTCTTTCATATCTCCTTTCATAATCTCAAAAGTCCCGAAAATTATCTGAAATTAGATCATTTTTATCAAAGTCTCACGGTCTTGGATGATAATCGCCTTGTTAATCGTTGCAAAATGCAGCTTTTGGTTTGGCTGACAGAGACCGAGACGGGTGATTTAAATGAAATCGGCCAAGCTTATCGTTTTGAGTCTTATTTTAGCCAGATACGCCATGATGGGAAATTAAGTAAGCATTCGTTCTTTTATGAAGAGGATTTTTGGCGACTGGGGCAGGTCAAGGCAGCTAGCAGTCGTGTCGTGATTACCAATCATGCTTATCTTTTGACGCGCCTTGAAGATGACCAGTCTTTGCTGGACAATCGGATGCTGGTGGTGGACGAGGCTCAGAAAATGTTTTTTGCCTTGGAAAGTTTTTCGCAGGCCAGTATCAATTTGACCAAGCAATTGCAAACTATCAGCCAAGCTATGCAGACAGAAAAACGGATTTTACAAGAAAGACTCTTGCAAAGCATCCAATTTGAACTGGCAGATGCTGCTGAAAAGCAGCGGGGTAAGACCAGTGAATTGGATTCCAAGAAGATAGCCAAGCTGCGTCAGGATGTGTCTGAGCTGGATGAGAGCTTATTGCCAGAGCTCAGGGAATTGTTTTCAACCAAGTACCAATACTACTGGCTAACGGAAGAACAATTTGCAGATCATCGTGTGACAAGGCTTCATGCTGGGCGCTCAGAACTCATGAGATTTAAAGATTTCCTGTCTGAGACAGTTAAGGTTATCTTAGTCTCCTCTACTTTGGAGATTAGTTCCAAGGTGAATTTACCTCAGTTACTAGGTTTTGAGGATTATCATTTTTATAAACTTCCTCAGCAAAAGAAGCCCCTGCAGAAACTTTTTTTAGATCTAGATTTTCCAGATGTGGTGGAGTTATCAACGCAGGAATACGCTGAGAGGATTGTTGCAAGCTTAGAGAGTTTAGCTCCACTGGATCTGCCGATGGTGGTTCTCTTTACCTCCAAGGATTTATTGCTGGCCACTTCAGACCAGCTGACCATGCCGCATTTGGCCCAGTATAAGAACGGCGAGCCAGCCAATATCAAGCGACGTTTTGACAAGGGAGAGGCACCCATCTTGCTAGGAGCAGGCAGTTTCTGGGAAGGAGCGGATTTGGCTCAGCAAGAGCAAATCATTCAGCTCATCACGCGTATTCCTTTTGATAATCCCAAAGATTTCTTTGTTCAAAAAATCAATCATCATCTGAAGGCAGAAGGCAAAAATCCTTTTTACGATTATCAGTTGCCGTCAGCTATTTTACGATTGAAGCAGGCTATGGGGCGAACCCGTCGCAATGAACGTCAGAAGTCGGCGGTTATTCTTCTAGACAAGCGTATTTCAACCAAGCGCTACGGTCGGCAAATCCAGCAAAATCTAAACCAGCTGGCATCTCTAGAAATGCTGTCGCAGCGGGATATTGTAAAGAAATTAAAAGAATTTTTCGACTAAAACTGCTTGAAAACAGTCAATTTTATCTGGCTGTTTTTCTAAATGATTGCAAATTTTCTCGGCTACTGATGCCAAAAATCTGCTATAATGAAAAGACTAGGAAGAAGGTTGTGACATGAAAAAGAATCTACTAGGAATTGTTCTATCGTTTGCGATAGCGGCTGTTTCCATTTGTTTAGGAAATTGGTTTCCGCTGATTGGATCCAGTGTGTTTGCCATCGTTTTAGGAATTTTGCTCAGTAATTTATGGAAACTTCCAGATGCTTTTCAGCCGGGCTTGACCTATGCAGGAAAGAAACTACTTCAATATTCTATTATCTTTTTAGGATTTTCCATGTCAATCGGCAAGGTCTCTGCAACGGGCTTGTCTTCTTTGAAGATTAGTATTTTGACTATTTTGATTGCTTTCTTGGCGGCCTATGCAGCTGGAAAGTTCTTTAAGATGAGACTCGTTTTAACCATTTTGATTGGCTTTGGAACGGCAATCTGTGGTGGTTCAGCTATTGCAGCGGCTTCGCCTATTTTAGAAGCAGAAGAAGAGGAGATTGCTCTTTCCATTTCAACCATCTTCTTTTTCAATATTTTAGCTGTTTTTATCTTTCCTTTTCTGGGGCATCTCATGCAAATGTCCGATGGATATTTTGGAACTTGGGCAGGGACGGCCATCAATGATACTTCGTCAGTCGTTGCGGCAGGTTATACTTATAGTCAGGCGGCGGGAGATCTGGCAACCATTGTCAAACTAAGTCGAGCCTTGATGATTGTACCCGCCTGTCTCATCTTTGCAGGCTATCGCTATGTCCGAGATAAGCGGTCAGCTCAAAAAGTGGACCTCAAGAAGATTTTTCCTTGGTTTATTTTGTGGTTTGTCTTGGCTTCTGTAGTGAGTAGTTTGGGAATTTTCCCATCAAATCTAGTTCCTTACACGAAACTTTTATCCCAATGGCTGATGGCTATGGCCTTAGCCGGGATTGGAGCCAAGGTTTCATTCAAACAGTTCAGGGAGGCTGGAGCGGGACCTTTATTAACTGGAGCTTTTGCTTGGTTCTGCGTCGCAGTTTCTAGCTTGATTATCCAATATTTTTTGTAAGAAAGGAAAATTATGCCTTCACAGCGAAGAACATTTGAGTCTCGGATTGATTACAGCTTGCTTTTACCTGTCTTGCTCTTACTCTCAATCGGAGTTACGGCTATTTATATAGCGGTTAGTCATGATTATCCAAATAATGTCTTGCAGATTGTTGGTCAGCAAGTAGTTTGGATTTTATTAGGCTTTCTGATTAGCTTTATCGTTATGTTTTTTAACACTAAGTTTCTTTGGAAGATGACGCCTTTTCTGTATGTTTTAGGCTTAGGACTTATGGTTCTTCCGCTCATATTTTATAGTGAGAGCTTAGTGGCTTCTACAGGGGCGAAAAACTGGGTATCTATTCGCGGGGTTACTCTCTTTCAGCCATCTGAATTTATGAAAATCTCATATATTTTGATGCTGTCGCGAGTTGTAGTGAAGTTTCTGCAGCAAAATAAGAACTATGAGCGGACCATTGCTTTAGATCTCTTTTTGATTGTAAAATTAGCATTATATACCTTGCCGGTTTTGTTGCTTTTGGCCTTGCAGAGTGATTTAGGAACAGCCCTAGTATTTGCTGCAATTTACTGCGGCATTGTTCTCTTATCTGGTGTTTCGTGGAAGATTATTCTACCGGTTTTCTTGACAGTATCCCTTCTTTTTACTGTCTTTATGTTGATCTTTATTTCAAATGGTGGCCGTGCTTTTCTCCATGGTTTAGGGATGCCGACTTACCAGATCAATCGGATCTCAGCCTGGCTCCATCCTTTTGAATATGCTCAGACAGTAACCTATCAGCAGGCACAGGGACAGATTGCTATTGGAAGTGGAGGTTTGTTAGGGCAAGGATTTAATGTCTCAAATCTTCTAGTACCTGTCCGTGAAAGTGATATGATTTTCACCGTGATTGCAGAGGATTTTGGTTTTCTTGGTTCGAGTTTGGTGATTGTGATTTATCTGTTCTTGATTCATCGTATGCTTCAGATTACTATTAAGTCCAACAATCAGTTCTACACCTATATCTCGACCGGTCTCATTATGATGCTGCTCTTTCATATTTTTGAAAATATTGGTGCTGTGACAGGGATTTTGCCTTTGACAGGGATTCCACTCCCCTTCATTTCTCAAGGGGGCTCTTCCATCGTCAGCAATCTTATCGGAATCGGTCTCCTACTGTCTGTCTCTTATCAAAATAGCTTAGAAGAGGAGAAGCATGCGGTGACTCCGCCTATTCGTAAAAAAATTGTACTTAGAAAAATAAAATAAGAAGTGGATACCTTGTATCCTAGAAAGGTATTTTACATGAAAAAAGTAGCTCTCATGTTAGCCAATGGCTTTGAAGAAATTGAAGCCCTCACTGTTGTCGATGTCTTGCGTCGTGCAGGCTTTATCTGTGATATGATTGGTTTTGAGGAGGCTGTGACAGGTTCTCATCAGATTACTGTCAAAGCTGATCAAGTCTGGAATGGGAATCTATCTGCTTATGATATGGTCGTTCTTCCAGGCGGTATGCCAGGATCAACAAATCTGCGAGATGACGATCGCCTGATGGAAGTTCTACAGGAATTTCAAGCAGAAGATAAATTTGTCGCAGCTATCTGTGCGGCTCCGATTGCCCTTGACCGCGCAGGTCTGCTGAATGGCAAGAACTTTACTTGCTACGATGGAGTGGAAGCAAACATTGAGAATGGTAGCTATCAGAAGCAGACCGTTGTCGTAGACGGAAAGTTAATCACCAGCCGTGGCCCATCTACAGCCCTACCTTTTGCCTATGAGTTGGTTCACCAGTTAGGCGGAGATGCGGACCAATTGGCAAGTTCTATGCTTTTTAAAGATGTTTTTGAGAACTAAAAAATTCACTCGATTTTCGAGTGAATTTTTTCTGTCTAAGTTGGATGAAAAATCGATGAAAATATGCTATTTCATCATAAATAAAAGCCCTTTTTTTCAAAAAATATGATATAATAAAGGGTATGAATTATCAAGATTACATCTGGGATTTAGGTGGGACTCTCTTGGATAATTATGGGACTTCTACCGCAGCTTTTGTCCATACCTTGCAGGACTTTGGTCTAACTGCGAGTCATGATGAAGTTTATAAGGCTCTCAAGGTTTCGACAGAGTATGCAGTCCGCCAGTTTGCTCCTAGAAACAAGGAATTTTTAAAGGCTTATAAGGCGAACGAGGCCAAGGAATTAGAACATCCGATCTTGTTTGAGGGAGCTTCAGAATTATTAGCACAAATTATCCAGCAGGGTGGTAGAAATTTTTTGATTTCTCACCGAGATGATCAGGTGTTAGAGATTTTGCAGAAGACGCAGATCAGTGCTTATTTTACAGAAGTAGTGACGGCTACTAATGGTTTTAAACGTAAGCCAGATCCTGAGTCTATGCTGTATTTAAAAGACAAGTACCAGATTAAGTCTGGGCTGGTTATCGGAGATCGGCCGATTGATATCGAAGCTGGTCAGGCGGCAGGCTTTAGCTGCTATCTCTTTGATAATATGAAAAATCTTGAAGAATTTGTAGATATTGAACTAGAAAAGGAATAACATGACAGAAGAAAAGCAACAAGACATACAAGCGCAAGAATATGACGCTAGTCAGATTCAGGTCTTGGAGGGCTTAGAAGCCGTTCGGATGCGCCCTGGTATGTATATCGGTTCGACCTCTAAGGAAGGTCTGCACCATTTAGTGTGGGAAATTGTTGACAATTCGATTGATGAAGCCTTGGCTGGCTTTGCCACTCACATTCAAGTCTTTATCGAAAAAGATAATTCGATTACAGTTGTTGACGATGGTCGAGGCATTCCGGTTGATATTCAGGAGAAGACAGGCCGTCCGGCTGTGGAAACCGTCTTTACTGTCCTTCACGCTGGAGGAAAATTCGGCGGTGGCGGATACAAGGTCTCAGGAGGTCTGCACGGTGTGGGCTCTTCCGTTGTAAATGCCCTGTCCACTCAGCTGGATGTCCGCGTTTATAAAAACGGCCAGATTCATTACCAAGAATACCGTCGTGGTCATGTAGTCGCTGATCTAGAAGTCATCGGTGAGACGGATCGTACAGGTACGACCGTTCACTTTACGCCAGATCCAGAGATTTTCACTGAAACAGTAGAATTTGACTTTGAGAAGCTTAATAAACGGGTGCAGGAATTAGCTTTCCTTAATCGTGGTCTCAGAATTTCCATCACAGATAAGCGAGATGGAATAGAGCAGGTCAAGGATTACCACTATGAGGGTGGGATTGCCAGCTATGTCCAATACATCAATGAAAACAAGGATGTAATCTTTGAAACGCCGATTTATACTGACGGCGAAATGGACGACATTACGGTTGAAGTCGCTATGCAGTACACGACTGGCTACCATGAAACAGTTATGAGCTTTGCCAATAATATCCATACCCACGAGGGTGGAACGCATGAGCAAGGTTTCCGGACAGCCCTGACACGGGTCATCAATGACTATGCCAAGAAAAACAAACTTCTCAAAGAAAATGAGGATAATCTGACTGGGGAAGATGTGCGTGAGGGACTGACAGCAGTCATCTCTGTCAAGCACCCCAACCCTCAGTTTGAAGGTCAGACCAAGACCAAGCTGGGCAATAGCGAAGTAGTCAAGATTACCAATCGCCTCTTCAGCGAAGCCTTCTCTGATTTCCTTTTGGAAAATCCTGCGGTGGCTCGAAAAATCGTTGAAAAGGGAATTTTGGCTTCGAAGGCCAGAATTGCTGCCAAGAGAGCTCGGGAAGTAACCCGCAAGAAGTCTGGCTTGGAAATCTCTAATCTGCCAGGAAAATTGGCTGACTGCTCGTCCAACGACCCGCAGGAAACTGAACTCTTCATCGTGGAGGGAGACTCAGCGGGTGGTTCAGCTAAGTCCGGCCGTAACCGTGAATTTCAGGCCATTCTGCCAATTCGCGGTAAGATTCTCAACGTTGAAAAAGCCAGCATGGATAAGATTCTGGCCAATGAAGAAATCCGCAGTCTCTTTACTGCGATGGGAACTGGTTTTGGGGCTGACTTTGATGTCAGCAAAGCTCGCTATCATAAATTAGTCATCATGACCGATGCGGATGTGGATGGAGCTCACATTCGGACTCTGCTCCTGACTTTGATTTACCGCTACATGAAGCCGGTTCTGGAAGCAGGCTATGTCTACATCGCCCAACCACCAATCTATGGTGTCAAGGTCGGCAGCGAGGTAAAAGAATACATCCAGCCAGGTGCAAATCAAGAAGAGGAACTGCAAGCTGCTCTCGAGCTCTATAGTGAAGGTCGCTCTAAGCCGACGATTCAGCGCTACAAAGGTTTGGGAGAAATGGATGACCATCAGTTGTGGGAAACGACCATGAACCCAGAACACCGTCTAATGGCGCGAGTTTCTGTCGATGACGCTGCGGAAGCTGATAAGATTTTTGATATGCTGATGGGAGATCGTGTAGAGCCTCGTCGTGACTTTATCGAAAAAAATGCAGTATATAGCACACTTGATGTCTAAAAAGTTAGAAAAAACAACCATTACAAATGAATTTGTGATATAATCAATATGTTTGCTTTTTAGTAAAAGAATGAAGGAGTTTTATATGTCTAATGGACTGATTATTCTCATTATTGTAGTAGCAGCACTATTAATTTTAGGATATTTTACTGCTATCTATATGAGAAAACGAAATGAAGCGAAGCTTCGAAGTTTGGAGGAGAAAAAAGAGGAACTTTACAATCTTCCCGTGAATGATGAAGTGGAAGAAGTTAAAAATTTACATTTGATCGGGCAAAGTCAAGTGACTTTCCGTGAATGGAATCAAAAATGGGTAGACCTCTCTTTAAATTCATTTGCTGATATTGAGAACAATCTCTTTGAGGCAGAGGGCTACAATAATTCTTTCCGTTTCCTCAAAGCCAAGCATGCGATTGAAAACATTGAAAGCCAAATTGATTTAATCAGTGAAGATATTCATGCGATTCGTCAAGCTTTAGAAGATCTAAAAAAACAAGAATCTAAAAATAGCGGACGAGTTTTACATGCCCTAGATCTATTTGAAAATTTGCAGCATACTGTGGCTAGCAATCCTGACGCTTATGGACGAGCTCTTGCAGAAATTCAGAAGCAAATGGAAAATATTGAGTCTGATTTCTCTCAATTTGTTACTCTCAATTCTTCAGGGGATCCTGTGGAAGCGGCAGAAATCTTAGACAAAGCAGAAGATCGTATCTTGGCACTAACACAGATCGTCGAAAAAGTTCCAGCAATTGTAGAAGACTTGACTGAGAAATTACCAGATCAATTAGAAGATTTGGAGTCTGGCTACCGTAAATTATTGGAAACCAATTATCATTTTATTGAGACTGATTTAGAGGTGCGTTTCCAACAACTTCGTGCTAGTTTGAAACGAAATGAAGAAAATCTTGCGGCTTTGGAGTTGGATAATGCTTTGTATGAGAATGAACAAATTCAAGAGGAAATCGATGCTCTGTATGCCATCTTTACTCGAGAGATTGAGGCTCATAAAGTCGTTGAGAAGTTGGTGAACTACCTTCCTGACTATTTAGAACATACTAAAGAGAATAACCAACAGCTTCAAAGCGAAATGGAACGTTTATCACATTCCTTCTTGCTACCAGAACCTGAAATAAATCATATCAAGGATTTGAAATCGGAATTATCTGCTCAAGAAGCAGTGGTACACTCTTCACTTGAAGATACAGCTGAAATGAAGAAACCTTTCTCATTGGTTAGAGAAGAGTTGGAAGCTATTCAAGACCGATTGAAAGAAATCGAAGATGAACAGATTGAACTTGGTGAGCAACTAGAAAAGATCGAAAAAGACGATGTCAATGCCCGTCAAAAGGTTACGATTTACGCCAATAAATTGCATACGATTAAGCGATTTATGGAAAAACGTAATTTACCAGGTATTCCGGAGTCCTTCTTAACAATTTTCTTTGGAGCAAGCGACTATATTGAGGAGCTGGCTAGAGAGTTGGAGGCAACTCGTGTGAATATTGAATCTGTTAACCGTTGGTTAGAGATTCTGGCAAATACAATGAATGAATTGGAAGAAGAGACATATCGAATCGTTCGAAATTCTACCTTAACAGAGCAGTTGCTACAATACTCTAACCGTTATCGTTCCTTCGATGATAATGTGCAGGCAGCTTTTAATGAATCCCTTCATGCCTTTGAAGTTGAATTTGACTATGCAAAATCTTTGGAAATTATTTCAAAAGCCTTGGATATTGTTGAGCCTGGAGTTTCAGCTCGTTTTATCAATTCATATGAAAAAACACGCGAAAATATTCGCTTCTAAGAAAGTTCCTTCGGGAACTTTTTTCTTTGCAATCTAGCTTGTTTTGCTATTAAAAATCCTGTATAATACAACAAATCACAGAAAATATGAGGTGAGTAGATGAGTCAGGTCAAAGGTTTGTTGGTTATGGATGTAGATAGCACTCTTATTATGGAAGAGGGTATTGATTTGCTAGGCGAGGAAGCTGGAATTGGGCAGCAAGTAGCTGCTATCACCGAGCGAGCCATGCGCGGGGAATTGGATTTCGAGGCTGCCTTACGGGAGAGGGTTTCACTCTTGGAGGGACTTCCGGAAACTATCTTTTCTCGGATAGCTGACAAGATTCATTTCACGCCTGGCGCCAAAAAATTAGTAGATGGGCTGCATGCGCGTGGCTACAAGGTTGGTTTGGTGTCAGGTGGTTTTCATGAAACGGTGGATAGACTGGCTGAGGAGCTAGGAATTGACTATGTAAAGGCCAATCGCTTAGAAATCAAGAACGGCTTCCTGACAGGTCGTGTTTTAGGAGAGATTGTTAGCAAAGATACTAAAGTTCAGATGCTGAAAGAATGGGCTCAAGAAAACGATTTGGAATTAAATCAAACCATTGCTATGGGGGATGGCGCCAATGATTTGCCTATGATTCAAACGGCAGGCATTGGAATTGCTTTTAACGCCAAGCCAATTGTAAGAGAGCAAGCACCCTATCAAATCAATGTTTATGACCTCTATCAAGTAATGGATATTTTAGATGGGAAGGAAAAATAGGAGGCACGATGCATATCTTATTAGCACCAGATTCTTTTAAGGAAAGTTTGTCTGCCGTTCAGGTAGCAGAAGCCTTGAAAGAAGGTTTCTCCCAAGCCTTGCCAGAGGCGACTTTTGACTTACTACCTATTGGAGATGGCGGCGAAGGGACTGTGGCTGCCTTGGTCTCTGCTATGAAGCTAAAAGAGTTTCGTCACTGGGTAACTGGACCTTTCGGCCAGCCAGTCGAAATGAAATATGCAAGACAAGACCAGCTCGCTCTCTTTGAAATGGCAGATTTAGTGGGACTGGCTTTAATTCCTAAGGAAAAACGCAATCCTTTAGGCTTAGAAACCAGAGGGCTGGGGGAGCTGATTATTCATTTGGTCGAACATGGAGTCAGGAAGATTCTGGTCGGTGTTGGAGGATCGGCGACGAACGATGGAGGTATCGGTATGGCAGCTGGTCTGGGCTATGAATTTTTTGATGAAAACAATCATCAACTGCGGCCTGTCGGTTCCTCTCTAGGGAGAGTTGCCCGAATTTCTGCGGAACGTGTTCCAACTTGCTTGGATGATATAGAAATCGAAATTTTGACAGATGTGTCCAATCCTTTATGTGGGCAGCAGGGAGCAACGCAGATTTTTGGACGACAGAAAGGTCTGCCTGAATGGCTTCTTTCATCTGTCGATCAGGAAATGAGGAACTTCTATGAACTGGCCAATCCGCAGATTTTCACCCAAGCTAGTGCTGGTGCAGGAGGAGGCATGGCAGCAGGGCTGGTCACATTTGCCAAGGGGAAAGTCGTGTCAGGAATTGATACCTGTCTGGATTTGTTGGATTTTGACCGCAGGGTTAAAGAAGCGGACTTGGTTGTTGTCGGTGAGGGGCGCATGGATAAGCAGTCTTTGGCGGGAAAGGCCCCAGTTGGAATCGCAAGGAGGACGCCAAAAGGGATTCCCGTTCTTGCGATCTGTGGCAGTTTGGCTGATGATTTGCCTCCATTTCCTAGGGAGAATATCCATGCAGCTTTTCCCATTATCTCGCAAGTGGCAGATTTGGACGTAACCTTAGCTCAAGCGAGGGAAAATCTGGTTCGTACAGCTTGCAATATTGGCAACCTATTAGCCATCAAAAAAAGAGAGTGGGACAGAAATCGGTAATTGGTTAGAATTCGATTTCGTCGTCCCACCTCCGCACAGTTGAGCAGGGCTGTAAAAGCTGATGAAATCAGCGTAGTAGAGCCCGCTCAACCACTGCGTCTTGCTCGACAATCTAAAGACAATTGAGAGGCTAGGACTTTTGTCCCAGCCTCTTTTTCAGTAAATATTCGATTTCTTTGACAATTAAGCCGTTTGCAAATTCAAATAGATCGCAGGAAAGTTCCCCATGGTCATTGACCAAAATTGTTAGAATCCGACTTTGCTCGGAATTGCTGTGATAGTATTGGCAACAAAACTGTGCGGAACTGTTCTGATAGGCTTCCTGTATCCTGTGGAGATAGGCTTCTTTTCCCTGAATGATTTCTGAGGATTCTCCATGTAGCTCCCAGACGATATGCTCGTCTAAAAAAGTTTGATAAATGTCCCAGTCGCGCTGATTTTCTGCCTCGAAAAAGATAAATAATTTCTCTAAATTTGTCATTTATGAAACATTTTTTTCCAAAGGGAGGTTTTCTTGCGGATAGATGGTTTATTCTCTGATTGGTGGAGGACGTCAGCAAATTGCTTGCTCAAGTCCTTTTCTTCTATGGTCACAGGATGATCGCTATGAATCACCAAACCGAAAGGAGAGGATTGGCAAAAAGCAGAGACGATGGTGGCCTCGCAGCCTAAATCTTTGGCGGTTTTTAGGTAGAAAACCTGCTGGCTGGATATGACTTCAGGCGATATTTTGACTGTGACGGGATGGTAGCTTTCAGTGATGTATTCGACTATTTCTTTAAAATGCTTCTTTAGAAGCGAGGAATTGGCATCCGAAATAGAGCAGTAAGCAATCACCCGCTCTTCAAAAGTTTCCAAAAATTTGCGCTGTTCATCAGGATTGAGCTTAGCATTTCCCTGAGATTTTTCCATGATAATGTTATTTAGATCTGTCATGTTTCTAGTATATCATAAATAAAGGATTTCTGATTTTCAAACCGTTAAGAAAAAGATAGGATGTAACCGATTGCATTTCAAAAATTGTGATTTTTCAAGCAAAGCTGCTGTTTTTCCTTGAAAAAAAAGCGCTTTTGAGGTATCATAGACTAGTAAATAATTTTAAACAATAAGGAGAGTCAAAATGTCAATTATTACTGATGTTTACGCTCGCGAAGTCCTCGACTCACGCGGTAACCCAACACTTGAAGTAGAAGTTTATACTGAATCAGGTGCTTTCGGACGTGGTATGGTTCCTTCAGGAGCTTCTACTGGTGAACACGAAGCAGTTGAACTTCGTGATGGTGACAAATCTCGTTACGGCGGTCTTGGTACACAAAAAGCAGTTGACAACGTGAACAACGTTATCGCTGAAGCTATTATCGGTTACGATGTACGTGACCAACAAGCTATCGACCGTGCAATGATCGCTTTGGACGGTACTCCAAACAAAGGTAAATTGGGTGCGAACGCGATCCTTGGTGTGTCTATCGCTGTAGCTCGTGCTGCTGCTGACTACCTTGAAATCCCACTTTACAGCTACCTTGGTGGATTCAACACTAAAGTTCTTCCAACTCCAATGATGAACATCATCAATGGTGGTTCTCACTCAGACGCTCCAATCGCTTTCCAAGAATTCATGATCGTACCTGCTGGTGCACCATCATTCAAAGAAGCTCTTCGTTGGGGTGCTGAAATCTTCCACGCTCTTAAGAAAATCCTTAAATCACGTGGTTTGGAAACTGCTGTTGGTGACGAAGGTGGATTTGCTCCTCGTTTCGAAGGAACTGAAGATGGCGTAGAAACTATCATTGCTGCTATCGAAGCTGCTGGTTATGTTCCAGGTAAAGACGTATTTATCGGATTTGACTGTGCATCATCAGAATTCTACGATAAAGAGCGTAAAGTATACGACTACACTAAATTCGAAGGTGAAGGAGCTGCTGTACGTACTGCTGCAGAACAAATCGACTACCTTGAAGAGTTGGTAAACAAATACCCAATCATCACTATCGAAGATGGTATGGACGAAAACGACTGGGATGGTTGGAAAGCTCTTACTGAACGTCTTGGTGGTAAAGTTCAATTGGTTGGTGACGACTTCTTCGTAACAAACACTTCTTACCTTGAAAAAGGTATTGCAGAAGGCGCTGCTAACTCAATCCTTATCAAAGTTAACCAAATCGGTACTCTTACTGAAACATTCGATGCTATTGAAATGGCGAAAGAAGCTGGTTACACTGCCGTTGTATCACACCGTTCAGGTGAAACTGAAGATTCAACAATTGCTGACATCGCAGTTGCAACTAACGCAGGACAAATCAAGACTGGTTCACTTTCACGTACAGACCGTATTGCTAAATACAACCAATTGCTTCGTATCGAAGATCAACTTGGTGAAGTTGCTGAATACCGTGGATTGAAATCATTCTACAACTTGAAAAAATAATTCCTTCTAAAGGAATGAAGCAAATCCCTTGAGGCTAACTCAAGGGATTTTTAATAAATAAGGGGAGACTTTGGGGATGTTTTATTTCATTTTGTATATCCTAAGCAGAGAGTGGGCAGCTCTTACCGTTTTATTTATAGGCCTCTTTTGGGCTTATAAACGCAAATCAAGCTCTCTGGCGCTTTTGGCAGTTCTATTATTTCTTATAATTACCAGTATATTCTGGTATCCTCGGTTCAGCCCATGGTTTGCTTTTCCCTTTTTATTTCTTGTTTTCTATTTATTGGTCAAAAGATATAGGTGGGTTCTTTATCCTGCTCTTGCTCTAGGAGCCTTGTTAGTGGCATTTTCTCCTATTCTTGGGATATTTTTTACTGTTTATGTTCCGGTGAACCATTATGCCTATCTTGAGGAAAAAGGGCAGACAATAGTGGTTCGAGAAGATTATTATGGAGCATTCTTTAGTAAGAGCGATATAGAGATTATGACTTATGTAAATGGTCAACTTGCTTATGCAAATAAGATGGTTTATGAAAAGGTTGACTTACATGATTTTAATAAGGACAAAGATGCCGATAAGGATGTTTTTCTTGCTCAACCCTTGACAAGGGAGCGATTGGAAGAATTACATGATTTTATGCATCGGAAATGGACCAAATAAACCTTGATGAATCAAAATAGCTGTTGGATCAGACCTCCAACAGCTATTTTAAATAAGATTTTAGAAAATAGACTTAACTTTGTTGATGACGTCGTTGAGACCTTTTGAATTTGCGACCAAATCTTTAGCCTTATCTAAGTATTCGCCTAGCTCATCTTTGTGGTCTTCGACAAACTTCTTAGCTGCATCAAAATCTTTCTTTTCGATCAATTCTTTGACTTTGTTAAACAATTCTACTGGATTCATCTTGAATGCTCCTTTGATAATTTTCTTTTGATTATTGGAAGGTCACGCAGACAGCTTCTGGCACATAGAAATCATGAGAAATCTCTGTTAATCGGCCTGTTTCAGGATTGCGTTTGAAGACAGTCGCATTGTCCGAATCTTGGTGGACAGCGATGAGGTAGTTTTGGTCAGGTGTGATATTGAAATCGCGCGGATTTTTACCCTTTGTTGGCGTGATCTCAACGAGCTGTAGACTTCCATCAGCTATAATTTGATAAACAGCTATTGAGTCATGGCCACGGTTAGAGCCATAGAGGAATTTTCCATCAGTAGAGAGACGAATGGCTGCAGTGCCGTTAAATTCTTCAAATCCTGCTGGGAGAGTTGAGATGGTTTGCAGGTGTTCAAACTGACCAACGCCATCATAAATCAATACTTCGATGGTAGAATTTAGTTCGCATATAAGGTAAGCAATTTTATAGTGGTTATGAAAGACAATGTGGCGTGCCCCGGCTCCAGCAGCACATGTGTAGGTAGCCAATTTGTTCAGTTGTCCGTCTTCCGTCACATCGTAGGTAGTGACTTGATCTGTTCCGAGGTCACAAGTAATCAGATATTGATCGGGAGTCAAGTCAGCATAGTGGACATGGGCAGAGGCTTGATTGGCATGAGGTCCTTGCCCGACATGAGTGTCTGAATCAGCTAGTTTTAGACTGCCATCTTCTTGCTGCTTGTAGACCAGCACTTGTCCCTTGTGGTAGTTGGCCCCGTAGACAAGTCCTCTTTCGTTATCCACAGCAACATAGCAAAGCGGTGCGCCTTCTTCAACCACATGATTGAGAAGCTGTCTCTTTTGGTCATAGGCCGCAATCCCGCCTTGTTCGTCTTTGGCACCAACGGTGTATAGATGATCAGCTTGGTCAAAGGCTAGATAAGTAGGGCTTGGTTCTTCGGCTACTAATTCTAAGTTTGAGAGTTGTCCCTTTTCAGTGTCAAAATCTGCCTTATAAATCCCTTGGGAAACTCGTCGGGTGTATGTTCCAAAATAAACTGTTTGAGTCATGTTTCCACCTCATTCTTTTAAAATCAATCTATTATACCATAAAACGACTTAAGAAGCTGTTTGGATAGGAAAAGTCCTGTATCTATAGGAGAATCTCAAATTTTATCAAAAAATAGATAAAAAACAGATGGTGGGTAGGAAGGGGATAGACCACTTTGATAGAATGGAATTGTTCAAAAAAACAAATACGATCAGGAAAGCTCAAAATTCCTGTTTTCTAAAACAAAGGAGAAATCAAATGAACGTAAAAAAATTCGCTATGCTTGTAACTCTTATCGGAATGTCTGTCTTTTTCCTAGCTGCATGCGGTTCTAAGAATGCTGACAATAAAGAAATTAGTGATGGGAAAAAAGTAGATTTTAAGAAAGATGCTGTTGATCAAAAAACGAAAACAGTAGACGGCAAGGAAGTGACAGAGTACACCATGCCGGACGGAAACGTGATTCAAATCCCAGCAGATGGAGAAGAATTACCAACAGATGAATCTGAATCAACTGATAAATAAAAGTTAGAACTTGTAGGTTGGAGGCAATATGTTTCAAATAAAAAAAATGAATCGTAAAACCATTCTATTGGGAAGCACGGTCATTCTTGCTTGTGCAGGGCTGGGAGGCTATGTACTTCTTCATCAGGTTAATCAACAACAAGCCATGAAAATGGTCGATAATAAGATTGATTCACTGACGGTCCAAGATGCTGTTAATAACAGTAAAAAAACAAGCCTAGTTTTATCTGGAGAAGTAGTTGCTAACAATAGTAGTAAGGTCAAAATTGACCCATCAAAAGGTGAAGTTAAGGAAGTATTCGTTAAAAATGGCGATACTGTTACACAAGGCCAGCCCCTCTTTTCCTATGTGACCTCTCAGGAATTGACAGCTCAGTCTGCTCAGTATGATGCTCAAGCTAAAGCCAATAGCATTACGGCTGCACAAACTAGCGCATCTATCAAATGGGAAACCTATAACCGAAAGCTGGCTAATCTCAATACTCTTAAGAATAAATACAATTCTAGTAAGGATGAGTCTTTGTTAGATCAGATAAAATCTGCTGAAGACGAGCTGGCTCAAGCGCTAAGTGACGCAAAGACTGCTGACAATGAAGTAACGAATGCTCAGATTGAGGCTGAAAAGGCTCAGGTGACAGCTCAGACGGAATCAGACCGTATGAAATATGATACTGTGACGGCTGATACAGCGGGAACCATTACCTCTATGAACGAAGATCTTCCAACTCAGTCCAAGGCTAAAAAGGAAGAAGAAACCTTTATCGAAATCATGGACAAGTCCAAAACTTTGATCAAAGGGAGCGTTAGTGAATTTGACCGTGAGAAGCTGAATGTGGGTCAGAGAGTAGATGTTGTGGACCGCAAGGATCCTAAGAAACGTTGGAGTGGTACCGTGACGCAAGTCGGCACCTTGACAACTGCAAATACCGGAAATAGCAATGGTGGAAATAAACAACAGGAAAATCCCAACCAAGGCAAGTATCCTTATACTGTCGAGCTGGATCAGGGTGGTGAAATGCCACTTGTAGGCTCCCATTCTTATGTCAATGTCGTAGAAAATGCTCCTGAGGCCGGTAAGGTTGTTGTCAATAAAGCCTATACTTTCAGTAAAAATGGTAAGACCTATGTCTGGAAGGTAGAGGGCAAAAAGGTGAAAATGAAGGAAGTTAAGACCAAGAAAGTTTCTGACCGTTTGGTAGAGATTACAGAAGGTCTGACTATGCAGGATACCATTTCGACGCCTAGAGAAGGCATGAAAGACGGGATGGAGGTAGGACAGAATGTTAAAGCTTAAGAACATCCACAAATCTTATCAACAGGGCAGTCAGGAATTTCCGATTTTGAAAGGAATTGATTTGCATGTGAAAGAGGGGGATTTTCTAGCGATCATGGGGCCGTCTGGATCAGGTAAGTCCACTTTGATGAACATTATCGGCTGTTTGGACAAGGCTAGCGCAGGTTCTTATCATATCGAAGGGACTGACGTCTCTGACCTGTCCGATAACCAACTATCTGATTTGCGTAATCAGAAAATTGGCTTTGTTTTCCAGAATTTCAACCTCATGCCCAAGCTGACAGCCTGTCAAAATGTTGAACTACCTCTGACTTACATGAAAGTTCCTAAAAAAGAACGACGCGAGCGTGCCTTAGAAATGCTACGACTGGTCGGCCTGGAAGAAAGAAGTGACTTCAAGCCTATGGAGCTGTCCGGTGGTCAAAAGCAGCGGGTAGCCATTGCGCGTGCCCTGGTGACCAATCCCAGCTTTATCTTGGGAGACGAGCCGACTGGGGCGCTGGATACTAAGACCAGTGTTCAGATTATGGAGCTGTTCAAGCAATTTAATGAACAAGGTAAGACCATTGTCATCATTACCCACGAGCCGGAAGTGGCTCAGCTTTGCAAGCAAACGGTTGTCTTGCGGGACGGTAATATAGAGACTAGGGCATTAGGATAGAAGGGGGCTATATGGAAGATATTTTTGTAGCTCTAAACTCCATCCTGTCCCACAAAATGCGCTCTATGCTGACCATGCTGGGGATTATCATCGGGATTGGCGCTATTATTGCTATCTTTTCCATTATCGAAGGAAATACGGAAAATACAAAACGTCAGCTGATCGGTGGTAGCAATAATACTATCAAAGTTGTCTACGATAAGAAAAGCGCCATCGATCCCTCTATTCCAGAAAAATCCCAAGCGCAGAAGCCTTCCTACATTCCCTTCATGGGAGAGGAGGTCTTGTCCAAAATCAAGGAAATTCCTGGAGTTAAAAATGCTTTGATGACCTATGGGGCGGACGAAAAGATTTACTATCTCAGTCAAAAGTCATCTAGCAAGGTTCAGGCAGTTTCCCAGTCAGTAGCTGATATCAAGCAGCAACGACTGTTGGAAGGGGAGGGTTTTGACTCTGAAGCCTTCAAGAATCAAGAACAAGTAACCTATCTAGAAAAGTCTCTTTATGATACTCTTTTTCCTAAGGGAGACGGTATCGGTAAGTATGTAGAAGTCAAGGGCAATCCTTTTAAAGTTATCGGCGTCTTTGAGTCTACTGAGCAGAGTGGCCTGACCTCTGGTTCGGAAAAGGTAGCCTATATTCCTCTGCAACAATGGCATCGGATTTTTGATACCATCAATGTCAGCCCAGAAGTAACCGTTCAGACCCACAAAGCCGATGATTTGAAGAAGGTAGCCAAGAAAGTTAGTGATTACCTCAATCAGCAGATGCCTCAGTCAGACTATATGTTTGGTGTGCTAAATCTGCAAGAATTTGAACGTCAATTGGATAACCTTAACCAGTCTAACTTTGTCTTGCTAGCGGGTATTGCCAGCATCTCCCTCTTAGTCGGAGGTATTGGGGTTATGAATATCATGCTGGTTTCAGTGACAGAGCGGACACGTGAAATCGGGATTAAAAAGGCTCTGGGAGCTCGGCGAAAGATCATTCTCAAGCAGTTCCTGATCGAAGCGGTCATCCTGACTCTGATGGGAGGAATTATTGGTGTGGTAGCAGGTATCGCCTCTGGCTTTGCTATTACCCAGTCTCTGGCCTACCCATATATTTTATCTCTATTTTCGGTCTTTGTAAGTTTGCTCTTTTGTTGTATAATAGGAGTAGTATTTGGGCTCTTGCCGGCTGTGAAAGCATCCAAGCTGGATCCAATTGAAGCCCTGCGATTTGAATAAATAAAGGAGAATCAAGCATATATGCACAAGATTTTAGTAGTGGAAGACGATACTACGATCAATCAAGTCATTTGTGAGTTTTTAAAAGAAAGTAACTATGCAGTTACACCAGTCTTTGATGGAGGCGAGGCTTTGCTTCAATTTGAAGCAGAGTCTTTTGACTTAGTTATTTTAGACATGATGTTGCCAACCATGAGTGGACTGGATGTCCTCAAGGAAATTCGCAAGACTTCTCAGATTCCGGTCATGATCCTGACAGCACTAGATGATGAGTACACTCAGCTAGTCAGCTTTAACCATCTCATCAGCGACTATGTGACCAAGCCTTTCTCACCACTGATCTTAGTCAAACGTATTGAGAATATTCTGCGACGAAATACGGTTGCTTCAGAGATTACTGTCGGTGAACTGACAGTCTCTGTCGATGATTGTACAGTTTATTGGCAGGAAGAAAAGATGCCTCTGACCAAGAAAGAGTACGAAATCTTGCAGGCTCTAGCCAAGAGAAAGGATCACTTAGTGACCCGCGATCAGCTCATGAATACCATCTGGGGTTACAGCGAGCTGGACAGCCGGGTGCTGGATAATCATATCAAGAATATTCGTAAGAAGATTCCAGGTATTCCTCTGAAAACCATCACAGGTATGGGCTATCAGCTTGGAGGAGAAGACACGTGAAGATTGTCAAAAAGAACTTCCTCTTGACGACTTTCATCATCTTTGTCGTTGTGACGATCGTTCTATCCACTCTCTATTTCGCCATGCCGGTTTATTACCAGCAGGTCAAGGGGGGAGAAGCCCAGCGTGAGTTTGCTCAGGTAGCCAAGCAGGTCAAGGGAAAGTCCAGCCAAGAAATCAGTGAGCTTTTGAGTAATTATAGCAAAAAAAACAATCAGATCTGGTTCACCTTGCTGGCAAAAGACAATACAATTCTTTACCCAGCACTCGAAACGAATGGAGAAAGCTCTCTCCAGCTGACCATTGTTCCGACCATTGCCAATAGCAATTATGAGAGTAAGACCCTGTCAGAAAGTTTTCGGACATCAGATGGCAAAGAAGTAGTCCTGCGTGGGGAATATTCTCTGCAGCCCGTTTCGGACGCCAGTCGGATCTTGCTCAATCTCTATCCCTTTGTATTATTCTTGTCGCTGAGTCTGGGTGGGCTTGCCGCCTATCTCTATAGTCGGACCTCCAGTCAGCGGATTAAGGATATCTCTTCTAGCACTCGACAAATGACGAGTCTGCTTCCAGACGTTTCCTGTCAGGTGAAAGGTCATGACGAGATTGCTGATTTGGCTCAGGATATCAATCACTTATATGCTAACCTCTTAACCAGTATGGAAGCTCTGCGATTAGAAAATGAGAAAGTCGCAGAAAGCGAGCGCGAAAAGGCAGAATTTCTCCGAATGACCTCCCACGAACTCAAGACCCCCATCACCAGCATGATGGGAATGATTGACGGGATGATTTATGGAGTGGGTGATTTTAAAGATCGGGACAAATACCTACAGAAGTGCCGCGAAATATTGGAAGAACAATCAGGCTTAGTTCAGTCTATCCTAGCCATTTCAAAGCTAGAAATGACCATGGAGACAGAGCGAGAAATCTTCTCTCTCAAAGAGCTGCTTGAAGCAAATATCAGTACATACAAGGTTCTAGCGGACCTCAAGCATTATCAATTTAATGTCCAACTTACAGAAACAAAAGTCCGAGGAAATAAGACCTATTTACTTAAAGCTATTAAAAATCTGATTGATAATGCCTTCCATTATACAGTAGACGGTGGAGAAATCTTGGTTCGTTTAGAAGATGGGGTATTAATTGTAGAAAATGAAGCTGAGCGAGTGTTGGATGAGTCACAGATTCAGCAGATTTTCCAGCCATTTTATCGACCGGACTACAGTCGCAATCGTAAGGATGGCGGTACAGGACTGGGACTCTTTATCGTGCAGCAAATTTTGGAAAAGCACCATCTCACTTATCGCTTTGAAGCAGTTGAGAATAGGTGGATGCGCTTCACGATTTTTTTACCTCAAATGGAACAGATATGAGGCTGGGACAAAAGTCCTAGCCTCTCAATTGTTTGGATTGTCGAGCAAGACGCAGTGGTTGAGTGGGCTCTACTAGGCTGATTTCATCAGCTTTTACAGCCCTACTCAACTGTGCGGAGGTGGGACGACGAGATCGAATTCTAACGAATTACTGATTTCTGTCCCACTCTCATTTTTGCTTGGATTTTTATAGGATAAATGTTTGAAAAGCACTTTTATTCAAGTTTTGTTTTAAATTTAAAAGAAAAGTGCAAAAAACGCTTACAATATCACAAAATAATTGACTATTACCTTTATTAGGAGTAAACTAATGNGGTACATTTAAAAAAATAAAAGGAGAATTCATCATGAATTTAACATTTCTAGGACTTTGTATTGCCTGCTTTGGCGTCTCATTATCTGAAGGTTTGATTATGAGCAATCTGTTTAAAGCAGCTTCACGTCAGCCAGAAATGGTTGATCAATTAAGAAGCTTGCTCATCATGGGTGTCGCTTTTGTTGAAGGTACTTTCTTCGTTACTTTGGTTATGTCTTTCATTATCAAATAGTTTTTTCTATTTTAGAAAAGGGGGTGTCAAACCTTGGAAGAGAGTCTTAATCCGACTATTCAGCTAGGCCCAATATCCTTTGATTTGACCCTGCTTGCTATGTCACTTGTGACCGTCTTGATGGTCTTTGGCTTTATCTACTGGGGCAGTAGAAAAATGTCCATCCGACCAAAAGGAAAGCAAAACTTACTTGAGTACGTCTATGATTTTGTCATTGGCTTTACTAAAGAAAATATTGGGGAACACTACATCAAAGATTATTCTTTGTTTATGTTTGCCTTGTTTCTTTTTATTGCAGTTGCCAATAATATCGGTTTGATGGCTAAAATTCAAACCACCAATGGCTACAATCTCTGGACCTCACCGACGGCAAATTTGGGCTATGACCTAGCCTTGTCCTTTATTATTACATTGATTAGTCATGTGGAAGGAATCCGTCGTCGTGGTTTTAAAGATTACTTAAAAGCTTTTGCAACACCTGGATTTATGACTCCAATGAATATCTTGGAAGAATTCACCAATTTTGCCTCCTTAGCTCTGCGGATTTTCGGAAATATCTTTGCAGGGGAAGTTTTGGCTGGCTTGTTGCTTACCTTGTCACAACAAGCATTTTATTGGTATCCAGCTGCTTTCCTAGGTAGTATGTTATGGACAGCCTTCTCGATATTTATTTCATGTATCCAGGCCTATGTCTTTACCATGCTGTCTTCGATGTATATCGGTAAGAAAATAAACGGTGAAGAATAGTAAGTAGAAAGGAAGAAAAGGAATGCACGTAACTATCGGTGCCATTATTGGTGACTTTATTCTCATCGCTGGTTCCTTCCTTTTATTAATTTTTTTAGTAAAGAAGTTTGCCTGGGGCAATATTACCAGTATCTTAGAAGAACGTTCTAAAAAGATTACGGATGATATTGACGGGGCTGAGTCAGCCCGTAAAAAGGCTGAGGAACTTGCGCAAAAACGTGAGAATGAATTAGCAGGAAGTCGTCAGGAAGCAACGACGATTATTGAACATGCTAAGGAAACAGCTGAAAAAAATAAGGCTGGAATTTTAGCGGATGCAGCTGAAGAAGCTGGACGTTTGAAAGCAAAAGCCAATCAGGAAATTGCTCAAAGCAAGGCAGAAGCCTTGAATAGCATTAAAGACGATGTGGCTGACCTAACAGTAAGTCTTGCAAGTAAGATCTTGAGCCAGCAGCTTGATACAAAAGCACACAGTGAGCTCATTGATCGTTATATTGATAAATTAGGAGATGCTTAATGGACAAAAAGCACTATGCGGTAATTGAAAAATATACCTTGCCTTTTGTTCAATTAGTATTTGAAAAAGGTCAGCAACAAGATGTTTTTGAAAAACTAAGCCAAATTAGGGCCGTGTTTGAGGAAACAAATCTTGCTGACTTTTTATCACATATTGGCGTTGATGAGGGAGAAAAGGAGAAGGCTCTTCGACTTTTTCAAAACTCAGATTCACAGCTGATTGATAACTTTATCGAAGTCGTTATTCTCAATCATCGAGCAGATTTGTTCTACGATATGTTGGTAGAAATTCAGCATCAGATTGAGAAACAAAGCAATGAATTTGAAGTGACGGTTAAATCTGTTCAAGCATTGACAGACAGTCAAAAAGAAAGATTGAAACCAATGATTGAGCAAAAAATGGGCCTCAAGGTTCGCTCGCTCAAGCAGGAATTGGATGCCAGCCTGATTGGTGGCTTCGTCATTTCAGCCAATAATAAGACAATTGATGCAAGTATAAAACGTCAATTACAACTCGTAAAAGAAAATTTGAAATAGAAAGTGGTGTGAATTTTGGCGATTAACGCACAAGAAATCAGCGCTTTAATTAAGCAACAAATTGAAAATTTCCAGCCAAATTTTGACGTCACAGAAACTGGGGTCGTCACTTACATTGGTGATGGAATCGCTCGTGCCCACGGTCTTGATAATGCCATGAGTGGCGAGCTCTTGATTTTTGAAAATGGTTCTTATGGTATGGCTCAAAATTTGGAGTCAACCGATGTCGGAATCATTATCTTGGGTGATTTTACAGATATTCGTGAGGGCGATACGATTCGCCGCACGGGTAAAATCATGGAAGTTCCTGTCGGAGATGCTTTGATTGGTCGTGTCGTAGATCCACTTGGTCGTCCTGTTGACGGCTTAGGTGAGCTTGCTACAACTAAAACACGCCCTGTAGAAGCACCAGCTCCAGGAGTTATGCAACGGAAGTCTGTATCAGAACCATTGCAAACAGGTTTGAAAGCTATTGATGCCCTTGTACCAATTGGTCGTGGTCAGCGGGAATTGATTATCGGTGACCGTCAGACTGGTAAAACTAGTATTGCCATCGATGCGATCCTCAACCAAAAAGGGCAGGATATGATCTGTATCTATGTTGCCATTGGTCAAAAGGAATCTACTGTCCGTACACAAGTGGAAACTCTCCGTCAGTATGGAGCCTTGGATTATACTATCGTGGTAACAGCGTCAGCCTCTCAGCCTTCTCCATTGCTTTTCTTGGCTCCTTATGCCGGTGTAGCAATGGCTGAAGAATTTATGTACAATGGCAAGCACGTCCTCATCGTTTATGATGACTTGTCAAAACAAGCGGTAGCTTATCGTGAACTTTCTCTCTTGCTTCGCCGTCCGCCAGGTCGTGAAGCCTTCCCAGGGGATGTCTTCTACCTTCACAGCCGTCTGCTTGAACGTTCAGCTAAAGTTTCTGATGAGCTTGGTGGTGGATCAATCACTGCATTGCCATTCATCGAAACGCAGGCAGGAGATATCTCAGCTTATATTGCAACCAACGTAATTTCAATTACGGATGGTCAGATTTTCCTCAGCGATAGCCTCTTTAATGCAGGTATTCGCCCAGCCATTGATGCCGGTTCTTCTGTATCTCGGGTAGGTGGATCTGCACAAATCAAGGCTATGAAGAAGGTTGCAGGAACTCTGCGTATTGACCTTGCTTCATATCGTGAGCTGGAAGCCTTTACCAAATTTGGTAGTGACCTCGATGCAGCAACTCAGGCTAAGTTGAACCGTGGACGCCGTACAGTAGAAGTATTGAAACAGCCAGTTCATGAGCCACTGCCAGTTGAAAAGCAAGTTGTGATCCTCTATGCGTTGACTCACGGCTTCCTTGATGCAGTACCAGTAGATGAGATTCTTCGATTTGAAGCAGAGATTTTTGCTTACTTTGACGCTCATCATGAAGACATTTATGAAACCATTCGCCAGACAAAAGATTTGCCGAGCGAAGAAGTGCTGGACGCCGCTATTACTGAATTTATTAATCAGTCTAACTTCAAATAAGAATAGAGGTGTCAGATGGCAGTTTCATTAAATGATATCAAAAATAAAATTGCATCCACAAAAAACACCAGTCAAATCACAAACGCGATGCAGATGGTTTCTGCATCTAAGTTGGGAAAATCCGAAGAAGCAGCAAAGAACTTTCAAGTCTATGCTTCTAAGGTTCGGAAACTCTTGACAGACCTTTTACATGGTCATGAGGCAGAAAATGTTAGCCATCATCCACTGCTCAAGAGCAGACCGGTTCAGAAAACGGCTTATATCGTCATTACATCTGATCGTGGTTTGGTCGGTGGCTACAACGCAACCATCCTCAAATCAATGATGGAATTGATTTCTGAATACCACGAAAAGGATGACTATGTCATTATTTCGATCGGTGGAATGGGAGCTGATTTCTTCCGAGCACGGGGCATTCAGCCAATCTATGAATTGCGCGGCTTAGCCAATCATCCGAGTTTTGATGAAGTTCGGAAAATCATTTCCAAGACCATTGAAATGTATCAGAATGAGCTTTTTGATGAACTTTATGTGTGTTATAACCACCATGTCAACAGTCTGACCAGTCAGATGCGGGTAGAGCAGATGTTGCCAATCGTTGACTTGGATCCTAGTGAAGCGGATGAGAACTATATCCTTAATCTAGAACTAGAATCCAGTCGAAATGCGATTTTGGATCAGCTTTTGCCTCAGTTTGCTGAAAGTATGATTTACGGGGCTATTATTGACGCAAAAACTGCTGAAAATGCTGCTGGTATGACAGCCATGCAGACAGCAACGGATAACGCAAAAAAAGTTATCAATGATTTGACCATTCAGTATAACCGTGCTAGACAAGCAGCTATCACGCAGGAAATTACTGAAATTGTGGCGGGTGCAAGTGCACTGGAATAGTGTCACAGAAAATAAATAGTATAAAGAGGAGAAAAGAATGAGCTCAGGCAAAATTACTCAGGTTATCGGACCAGTTGTAGACGTAGCGTTTGCAGCTGGTGACAAGCTACCTGAGATCAATAATGCACTTGTAGTCTATAAAAATGACGAAAAAAAATCAAAAATCGTCCTTGAAGTAGCTCTTGAGCTTGGTGATGGAGTGGTTCGGACCATCGCTATGGAATCAACGGATGGGTTGACTCGTGGCATGGAAGTGCTAGATACTGGCCGTCCAATTTCTGTACCAGTCGGCAAAGAAACACTTGGTCGCGTCTTTAACGTTTTGGGAGATACCATTGACTTGGATGCTCCTTTTGCGGATGATGCAGAGCGCCAGCCAATCCATAAGAAAGCTCCAACCTTTGATGAGTTATCTACTTCATCAGAAATCTTAGAGACAGGTATCAAGGTTATCGACCTTTTAGCCCCTTATCTTAAAGGTGGTAAAGTGGGACTCTTCGGTGGTGCCGGAGTTGGTAAGACCGTCCTGATTCAGGAATTGATCCACAACATTGCCCAAGAGCATGGTGGTATTTCCGTGTTTACCGGTGTTGGGGAACGTACCCGTGAAGGGAATGATCTTTATTGGGAAATGAAGGAGTCTGGCGTTATCGAGAAAACAGCCATGGTCTTCGGTCAGATGAATGAGCCACCAGGAGCGCGTATGCGGGTTGCTTTAACTGGTTTGACGATTGCAGAATACTTCCGTGATGTGGAAGGTCAAGATGTCTTGCTCTTCATTGACAACATCTTCCGTTTCACACAGGCAGGTTCTGAAGTTTCTGCCCTTTTGGGTCGGATGCCATCAGCCGTTGGTTACCAACCAACACTTGCGACAGAAATGGGGCAATTGCAAGAGCGTATTACATCGACTAAGAAGGGTTCTGTAACCTCTATCCAGGCCATCTACGTGCCAGCCGATGACTATACTGACCCAGCTCCAGCAACGGCTTTCGCCCACTTGGACTCTACAACCAACTTGGAACGTAAATTGGTTCAATTGGGGATTTATCCAGCCGTGGATCCACTTGCTTCAAGCTCTCGAGCTCTTTCTCCTGAGATTGTTGGTGAAGAGCACTATGCAGTAGCTGCCGAAGTGAAACGCGTATTGCAACGTTATCATGAATTGCAGGATATCATTGCCATCCTAGGTATGGATGAGTTGTCAGATGAAGAAAAGACTTTGGTTGCGCGTGCGCGTCGGATTCAATTCTTCCTGTCTCAAAACTTCAACGTTGCGGAGCAATTTACTGGTCAGCCAGGATCTTATGTGCCTGTAGCTGAGACGGTTCGTGGCTTTAAAGAAATCCTCGAAGGCAAGTATGATAAGTTACCAGAGGATGCCTTCCGTGGTGTCGGTTCTATTGAGGATGTCATCGCTAAAGCTGAAAAAATGGGATTCTAAGAGGTGAATGATGGCTCAAATGACAGTACAAATCGTTACACCGGATGGTCTGATTTATGACCACCGTGCTGCATTTGTTTCCGTAAAAACGATTGACGGAGAAATGGGGATTTTGCCTCGCCATATCAATACAATTGCTGTTTTGGAAGTGGATCAAGTCAAGGTACGCAGAATCGATGATGACAAGCATATTGACTGGATTGCGGTCAACGGTGGTATCATAGAAATCGCTGATAATGTGATTACCATTATCGCGGACTCAGCTGAGCGTGAGCGTGATATTGATATCAGCCGTGCCGAGCGAGCTAAGCTGCGTGCTGAGAAAGAGATCGAAGAAGCCCAAGACAAGCATTTGATTGACCAAGAGCGACGCGCTAAAATTGCCCTCCAGCGTGCCATCAACCGTATTAACGTTGGAACAAGAATGTAATAAAAAAGAATGGAATTTCCATTCTTTTTTGCTGTCTCATACTCCTTTCCGCTAGAAATAGCTCTTCTTATGATATAATAAAATCTATGATAGAATTAATGTTTCGATTATGCAGTCACCTGCTCTTTATTTTTGTGTCTTTTCATCTTTTGTCTACAGTGGTCTGTTGGGAAAGATTTCTAAAAGTAAATGCCGATAATGCCATCAAAATTCGTTTTTTGATTTTGTTGCTGAGTATTGCCTTGGGCTACATGGCTAGCCTATTTTTTGTCGGTATTTATGATATGAGTCGGGCAATCTTTAATGGAACTTTATAAGGTCAGAATCTTGATTTTATGGTATGATAGTAAGGATGAATTTTTAAGATTTGGAGTAACTAGTTAGTATGGAAAAAATTATTATTCAGGGTGGAAATAACCGTCTGGTTGGCAGAGTTAAGATTGAAGGAGCTAAAAATGCGGTGTTGCCACTGTTAGCAGCAACTGTTTTAGCCAGTGAGGGAAAAACAACTCTTAAAAATGTGCCAGTCCTTTCGGATGTTTTTACCATGAACAATGTTGTTCGTGGCTTGAATACGCAGGTAGACTTTGATCAAGATGAAAATACTGTAGTTGTAGATGCGACTAAACCATTGACCGAAGAGGCTCCTTATAAGTATGTCAGCAAGATGCGGGCTTCGATTGTTGTATTGGGACCCATTCTTGCTCGAAATGGGCATGCTAAAGTGTCCATGCCGGGCGGCTGTACGATTGGTAGCCGACCTATCGATCTTCATTTGAAGGGCTTGGAGGCAATGGGTGCTCAGATTACGCAGACCGCAGGATATATCGAAGCTAAGGCAGACCGCTTGATGGGGGCGCATATTTACATGGACTTCCCAAGTGTTGGTGCGACACAGAATATTATGATGGCGGCAACTTTAGCTCAAGGTACCACTGTTATTGAAAATGCTGCTCGAGAACCTGAAATTGTCGACTTGGCCTTACTATTAAATAAAATGGGCGCTAAAGTCAGAGGGGCAGGAACGGAGAATATAACAATCATCGGTGTTGAAAAACTTCATGGAGCTGAGCACAATGTCGTGCAAGACCGTATCGAAGCTGGAACCTTTATGGTTGCTGCTGCCATGACAGGCGGTGACTTGCTGATTGAAGATGCGATTTGGGAGCACAACCGTCCGCTTTTATCAAAAATGCAAGAAATGGGTGTGGAAGTGACCGAAGAAGACGAAGGGATCCGTGTTCGCTCGGATGTTTCAAAGTTAAAAGCTGTTTCTGTCAAGACCTTGCCCTATCCAGGTTTCCCAACCGATATGCAGGCTCAGTTTACTGCCTTGATGGCGATAGCCCAAGGAGAGTCTGTCATGGTTGAGACGGTCTTCGAAAATCGCTTCCAGCACTTAGAAGAGATGCGACGGATGGGACTTCACTCCGACATTATGCGAGATACCGCACGGATTTGGGGTGGTAGTAGCCTGCAAGGAGCAGAAGTGATGTCGACAGATCTCCGAGCTAGTGCGACCTTGATTTTGATGGGCTTGATTGCCGAAGGGGAGACAAAAGTCAGCAAGTTAGTTCATTTGGACCGTGGCTATTATAAATTTCACGAAAAGCTGGCAGCTCTTGGTGCTAACATCAAACGCGTAAAGGAAGAAGATGATGAGTGAAAATTGGAAATATTTGGCTAGACAACTAGGCATCATTGCCTTGGTGCTGGTAGTCGCTTTTATCATTTTTTGTCTTGGTCTGGTCATCGGATATGGTGTGATTGGAAATGCAGATAATCCTTGGTCTATCTTATCACCAGATACTTGGAAAGATCTTATTTCTAAGTTTACTGGTCAGTGATCTGCCGAGAGTGTTCGTTAATTTACCGACTGTGCAGAATCTTTGCACAGTCCTTTTAAATGGATAGGAAAATATGCCAAAAAGAAAGAAATTACAAAAAAAGAGCACTAAATCTACTCAGACTGTAGCTGGGCTTCTGGTTGCTCTGACTTTATCGCTGGGAGCTTATTTTTTTGGAAATGGCAATCAATCACCAGCGGTAAATACACCTGCAGTTGTCAGTCAAAATAAGGATACCAGCACACCAGATCAAGCGCTGGCTGAGAGTGTTCTCACGGACTCAGTGCGTTCACAACTTGGTGGAAAAATCGAGTGGAATGGGGCTGGAGCCTTCATCATCAATGAAAATCAAACAAACTTAGACGCCAAAGTTTCGAGTGTCCCTTATGCGGATAATAAAACGAAGATGGTTCAGGGGCAGATGGTTCCAACAGTTGCCAATGCCTTGCTTGCCAAATCGACCCGCCAGTATAAATCACGAGAAGAAACGGGAAATGGTTCTACTTCTTGGGTTCCTGCCGGTTGGCACCAAGTCAAACATCTATCAGGTGAATACAACCATGCAGTAGATCGCGGGCATCTCTTGGCTTACTCTCTCATCGGTGGCTTAAAGGGCTTTGATGCTTCCACTAGCAATCCAGCCAATATCGCAGTCCAAACAGCCTGGGCCAATCAGGCCAATAAAGACAACTCGACGGGACAGAATTACTATGAAACTCAAGTTCGTCGTGCTTTGGATCAGAATAAGCGAGTCCGTTATCGTGTCACTTTGATCTATGCTTCAGAAAATGATCTGGTGCCATCTGGCTCGCATTTAGAAGCCAAGTCCAGCGATGGAAGTTTGGAATTCAATGTCTTTGTTCCCAATGTCCAGTCAGGAATTGTCCTTGATTATCGCACTGGCAAAGTGAGCCTTAGATAAATGTGGTTTAAATAATATGATTCATTTGAAGTCAGCAGCTAGTATTGATTGTAGATTTCAAATGGATTTTTCTATCTTTCTTCTAAGAATAATCTACATTTCTACTGTAAAATAATTTGACACTTCTTAAAATATTTGATATATTAAAAAAGAGTATATTAACATAAAATAAGAAAGGGATAGAAGGGGTTTATAACAGCCTAAAAATTTTAAGGTTTATTGTAAACGCTTACTATTGGTGGTTGTCAAATGGATAGAGATTTATTTGATAAAAGATGTAAGTTTGGGATTCGCAAGCTAACTTTAGGTGTTTGCTCTGTTATAATCGGAGCAATCTTGTTTGGGGTCAATCAAGTATCGGCTGACAGTCTAGCAGATACAACAACTAGCCCAGCAGGAGTAGTTGCGGTATCTCAACCAAGTGTGGCACCTCCTGCTACTGAAGTTACGGGAGAGACAACATCTTCTGAGGTAAATGGGAAAGTAGAAAACGAGGATAAGCCTGCAGCAGCAACTGCTACTGCACCAGTATCTACAGAAAATGTAGCTACACCCGTATCTCCATCAACAGATACAGGTACCACTTTAGAAAAACCTTCTGATGCAACTGCTGAGACAGAAGAAACGGTTGAAAGAGACTATTATTCCCGTTCTTTAAAGAATGTCAAGCCTGTCTTGGAAAAAGAAGATATTACGATTAACAAAACAGATCACGCCAAAGAGGATCTATCCAGCGAGCTAGATAAAGTAAAAAAATTAAAGAATGCAACGGTTCATTTGGAGTTTAAGCCAGATACAAACTCACCAAAGTTTTATAGTGTATTCTCTGCTTCTAGCTCCTCGCATGTCAACGAATACTTTACTCTTGCGGTTAACAATGGAACAGCAGTTGTCGAAGGTCGTGATCGTAATGGGCAGCAATTCTATGAAAATTATAACAATGCCCCTCTGAAAGTCAATGCTGGTCAGTGGAACTCCATCACCTATACAGTAGAAAGACTAAAACCAGATTCGCCAGAGGGTCGCGTGCGCCTCTATGTCAATGGGGTTCTATCAAGAACCAGCTATCAGTCAGGGAAATTCCTGAGTGACATGCCGGATTTGACCAACATGCAGCTGGGTGCTACAGTGCGTGGTAAGCAAAACCATTGGCCAGGAACGTTTGCCGTTCGAAATCTAACTATTTATGACCGCGCTCTGTCGCCAGAGGAAGTAGCTCAGCGTAGCCAGATTTTCAAGAGGAAAGAACTTGAAGGACAGCTAGCTCCTGGTGCCTCCCTGAGTGAAAAGGCAGATGTATTTGAGAGTGGAGCTGGCGGTCAGGCTAATAGTCAAGGAATTAAAAGCTATCGAATCCCAGCTTTGTTAAAGACTCAGAAAGGCACCTTGATTGCAGCTGCGGATCAGCGCCGCTTGCATGCGTCAGACTGGGGGGATATCGGCACAGTTATTCGCCGTAGTACAGATGGCGGCCAGACTTGGGGGCCAGAAAAGACGATTGTCAATTTGCGCAACAATCCCAAAGCAACGGATCCGAATCAGGGCTCTCCTGTAACGATTGATGTGGCTATGGTTCAGGATAAAGACGGAACCATTCATGCCATCTATGATATGTTTACAGAAGGGCGGGCTGTTTTTGACCTGCCTGCTAAAAACGAAGAAGCCTATACAACGGTTGATGGTAAGATTTATCAGATTCTTTATCACGAAAATGGTCAAAAATATACAATTCGTGAAAATGGAACAGTCTATGATGCAAACGGTGTAGCGACAACCTATCGTGTAGTGGTCAATCCACAGGAAAAAGACTATCGAGATAAAGGTGACCTTTATGACGGAGATCGCCTGATTGATAATATTTATTTCACGACTAAGAAAGATTCGCCTTTCCGTGTCGCTCGGACTAGCTATCTATGGACATCAGTGAGTAAGGATGATGGACTGACTTGGTCTGCTCCGCGTGATATCACTCCTATGGTCAAGGAAAACTGGATGAAGTTCTACGGGGTCGGCCCTGGTACAGGCATTCGTCTTCATACAGGCCTGCACAAGGGACGTTTAGTTATTCCGACTTATTCGACTAACGAATCTTCCCATTTACATGGTTCTCAGTCTTCTCGGGTTATCTATTCAGATGATAATGGACAAACTTGGCATTCTGGAGCAGCAGTTAATGATGGTCGCAGAGTGAATAATACAGAGATTCAATCCAGCACCATGAATCATCCTTCGGCTCAAAACACTGAAGCAACCATCGTGCAGTTAGCAAATGGTCAGCTGAAAATGTTCATGCGTGGATTGACGCGAGACCTGCAAGTTGCAACCAGTGAAGATGGAGGTGCTACTTGGCTTCCTGAAGTGAAACGCTACAAAGATGTGCCTGATGTCTATGTACAAATGTCAGCGATTAGCACAGTCAAAGATGGACAAGAATATGTGATTTTGGCGAATGCAAGCGGGCCTGGCAGAAATAATGGTCATGTTCGAGTTGCCAGAGTAGATCAGGCTGGCAATCTGACTTGGATTGCTCATCGGGAAATCAATAAAGGAAAATTTGCCTACAACTCTCTGCAACAAATCAATGATCAAGAGTTTGGCTTGCTCTATGAAGGAGCGGAAGGTAATAAAAATGACTATACTCTCTCCTTCAAGAAGTTTAACTGGGATTTCTTACTGAAAAACAGTGTTTATCCTACAGAGGCTAAGGTAGTCAGCGCGAAACACACAGAAGAAGGACTCGTTGCCCTGCGTTTTGATCACGAAGTAATTGTCAATGAAGCGCCAGTATTTGAGCTAGAAAACGGCAAGGAAGCTACCTTTGTTACTCAGGCAGACAGTAAGACACTCCTGTTTTACGCAGATGATGATTCGGCTGGTCAGAAGATTACTAAGCTGAAATCAGGCAGCATCGAAAGTATCCATAATTTGGCTGTTTCTGTAATCGGAACGAGACTTCCAGCCGCAGGTTCGGCTCCAGAAGCAGTTACACCTTATATTGCACCGACACCAACAGTTCCAGATCCTGATTTAGTTGCAAGATTTGCAGCTAAGAAGACAGCTGAGTGGACTCCTGTCGGAACAACAGAGCAGCATGGAACAGTCACTACGGTTGAGAAGAACGGTGTACGCTATAACCAGCTCTCCTCAAAATCTACTCATGATAACAACCAAAACCCAGCTCTCTTCCAGAAAGAAGGCTTGCAGGTAGATCAAGAAGGAAATGCTAGCGTCAACTTAACTTTTGTAGAAAATTCTGAAACAAACCATGGTCGCTTTGGCGTCTTTATGAAATTTAAAGATACATCAAACAATGTCTTTGTCGGTTATGACAAAGAAGGCTGGTTCTGGGAATATAAAACACCAGGCAGTGGCAATAGTGCTTGGTATCGTCAAACTCGTGTACCAGCACCGAAAAAAGGTTCAACCAATAACTTGGTGGTAACTCTGAAAGCAGATGGTCAGCTCAATGCGACCAATAATGGCGAGCAACTCTTTAATACAGTGACTTTGCCAGCTGCAGTCAAGGAAAATCTCAAGAATGAGCGCAAGATTTTGGTCAAGGCCGGTACTTATCAGGGCACTGAACTGACTTCTGTTTTTATAAAGACAGATAACCAAGAAGGCATGACCCCAACTCAGCCGACAGGAGAAAAGGAAACAGGTCCTGCTGTAGATGACTCTAAAGTCACTTATGATAAGATTCACTCAGCAACGATGGAAGTTCTGATTGATAAGGCCTTCCCGCGTGTCAAGAGCTACACAGTCAACAAGCACACACTGACAGGTCAAGTCAAACAGCTGGATCAAGTCACTATTAACTCACATGCTATCAAGCCGAAAGTGACTTACCGTAAGGTTGATGAGCAGACAGCCGAGTATGATTTGGTCTTGAAAGATCCAGAGCATTTGATTGATGCAGAAATGACCGTTCGCTTGAAAGTAGTGGACAACCAGTTGCACTTTGATGTGACAAGAATCGTCAACCACAATCAAGTCGAGGCTGGTAAGCCAGTCGATGATGTTAGAAAATTAATTTCTTCTATCAACTTTACAGATAATGCTTTAGTATCTGTATCTAGCGAGCAGGCAGGTGCTAAGTTTGATGGAGCGACCATGTCCAACAATACCCATGTCAGCGGAGATGACCATATCAATGTGACCAATCCGATGTCGGATTTGCGCAAGGGCTACATGTACGGATTTGTCTCAACAGACAAGCTGGCGGCTGGTGTATGGAGTAACTCTCAAAACAGCTTTGGCGGTGGATCAAACGATTTTACACGCTTGACTGCTTACAAGCAAACAGTGGGTAACGCTAACTATGTCGCAATCAAGAGCTCACCATGGCAATGGCAAAAGGAACATAAAGGAATTGTTTACCCAGATTATACTTTGGAATTGCCAAGTGCTAAGGTGGTCGTGACCGAAGACGCCAATAGGGATAACCAAGTAGACTGGCAGGATGCTGCTGTAGCTTATCGTCAAATCATGAATAACCCACAGGGCTGGGAAAAGGTCAAAGACATTACCGCTTATCGGATTGCCATGAACTTTGGCTCTCAAGCACAAAATCCATTCCTGATGACTCTGGATGGTATTAAGAAAATCAATCTTCATACCGATGGACTTGGCCAAGGTATCCTCTTGAAGGGATATGGAAATGAAGGGCATGACTCAGGTCACTTGAACTATGCAGATATTGGTAAACGAATCGGTGGAGTTGAAGATTTCAAAACTCTGATCGCCAAGGCTAAGGAATATGGTGCTCACATCGGTATCCACGTCAACGCATCAGAAACCTATCCAGAATCCAAATATTTCAAAGAGGAAATCCTACGCAAGAATCCTGACGGTAGCTATAGCTATGGCTGGAACTGGCTGGACCAAGGTATCAATATTGATGCTGCCTATGACCTCGCTCATGGTCGATTCAAACGCTGGCAAGATTTGAAAGAAAAACTTGGCGAAGGATTAGACTTTATCTATGTTGATGTCTGGGGTAATGGTCAGTCAGGTGATAATGGTGCTTGGGCAACTCATGTCTTGGCAAAAGAAATCAACCAACAGGGCTGGCGCTTTGCGATTGAGTGGGGCCATGGAGGTGAGTACGACTCTACCTTCCAGCACTGGGCAGCTGACTTGACCTATGGTGGCTATACCAACAAGGGGATTAACAGTAGCATTATCCGCTTTATCCGCAACCACCAAAAAGATTCTTGGATTGGTGACTATCCGTCCTATGGCGGCGCAGCCAACTATCCGCTGCTTGGTGGTTACAGCATGAAGGATTTTGAGGGCTGGCAAGGACGGAGTGACTACAATGGCTACGTGACCAACCTCTTTGCTCATGATGTCATGACCAAGTATTTCCAACACTTCACTGTCACAACATGGAAGAATGGTAATCCGGTTACCATGAATGATAATGGCGGTAGCTACAAGTGGACACCAGAAATGGAAATCGGTCTGACAGACAGGGACAACAATCAAGTTACTATTCGCCGTAAATCAAACGATGTGGCAAATCCAGGCTACCGTGAAAGAACAGTTACGCTTAATGGTCGCGTGATTCAAGACGGATCAGCTTATCTAGTACCATGGAATTGGGATGCCAACGGTAATAAGCTGGAAAAAGCTCAAGAAAAGATGTATTATTACAATACAAAAGTAGGCCAGACAACTTGGACCCTGCCGAGTGATTGGAATGATAAGGTTTACCTCTATAAGCTGACCGACCAAGGTAAGGTTGAAGAGCAAGAGCTGACAGTGACGAATAATCAGCTGACGTTGGATCTTTTGGCAAATCAGCCATACGTTCTCTATCGTACAAGACAGGTCAACAAGGAAATGTCTTGGAGCGAAGGAATGCATATCTATGATCAAGGCTTCAACAGTGGCAAGCTGGATCATTGGACAATTACAGGCGACAAGTCTAAGGCTGAGATTGTCAAGTCACAGGGTGCCAATGATATGCTCCGTATTCAAAACAATACAAGTACTGTGACTCTGACTCAGAAATTAACGGGTCTCAAGCCAAATACTAAGTATGCTGCTTATGTCGGAGTGGATAATAGAAGTGATGCTAAGGCAAGTATCACAGTCCAATCAGGTGGTAAGACAATCACCAACTATACTAATAAATCTATTGCTCAAAACTATGTTAAGGCATATGCTCACAATACAAATCGTAGCAATGCGACAGTGGACAACACCAGCTATTTCCAAAATATGTATGTTTACTTCACGACAGGTGATGATGTGTCCAATGTGACTCTGACCCTGAGCCGTGAAGCAGGTGAAAAAGCGACTTACTTTGATGAAATTCGAGTCTTTGAGAATAATTCTACAATGTATGCCGGCGGTCATGATAACCAAAAAGGTGTCTTCAAACAGAACTTTGAAAATGTCGGTCAAGGGATCTTCCCATTTGTTATCGGTGGTATCGAAGGTGTTGAGGACAATCGGACTCACTTATCAGAAAAGAACGCACCATATACACAACGTGGCTGGAATGGTAAGAAGATTGATGATGTTATCGAGGGCGACTGGTCACTCAAGACCAATGGTTTAGTTAGCCGTCAACGCATGGTTTACCAAACTATTCCGCAAAACTTCCGCTTTGAAGCAGGTAAGACTTATCGAGTAACCTTTGACTACGAAGCGGGCTCTGATGGCACTTACGCCTTTGTCAGCGGCAATGGTGAAGTAACTTGGAAGCAAGCAGGTAACCAATGGACTAGTGATTTGGGCAATGCACAAGTGCATGAGCTACCAAACACTTGGAAAGGCTCTCAAAAAGCCAAAAGAGCGACCTTCCTCGTTACTGGAGCGCCAGATGGCAATACTTGGATTGGTATCTATTCTACTGCTAGAGGTGGCAATACAAATGGCGATGCAGGCGGAGATGCAAACTTCCGTGGCTACAATGACTTTGTAATGGATCGTCTACAAATTGAAGAAGTCGAGCTGACAGGTAAGATGCTGATTGACGAAGCAGTGAATAACTATCTGCCACTAGTTGCCAGAACGAATTACACTACTGAGTCTATGAATGCGTTGAAAGATGCGGTTTATAATCTGATTCAGCAGGATGATGACATCTCAGTTGATGCTGCTAGACAGGCAATCGCTGCAGTGGATCACCTCAAGGCTGCCTTGGTAGAGAAGAAGACTTCCCTCAAAGCAGCAGACTTTGAATCTCTGGAAGCACCTGCACAGCCAGGAGAAGAGTTAGCTAAAGCCTTTGATGGTAACCGCTCTAGCCTGTGGCATACACCGTGGTCTGGTGGTGGTGCTAATAAACCGGCTACTATGGTCTTGAGAGAACCAACAGATTTGACAGGTTTGACTTATGTACCACGTTCTTCAGGATCAAATGGTAATCTCAAAAATGTAACTCTGGTGGTAACGGATGAATCAGGTCAAGAACACCGTTTCTCAGCCAATAATTGGCCAAATAATGCAGCAACTAAAACTATTGACTTTGGTCGGGTTATCAAGGCTAAGAAGATTGTCTTGACAGGTACTCAGACTTATGGCGATAGCGAAAATGAATACCAATCAGCGGCGGAACTAGTCTTTAATCTACCAACAACAAGCGAGGCTGCTCTGGACACAAGTGCTTATGATAAGGCTCTTGCGCGTGCTAAGATGTTGACAAGTCAGGCTAATCGTGAAGCAGTAGAAGAGTTCTTGCAGGTGGCTGCTTACGTGACAAATAACCACTTGTTAACTCCGACTCGCTTGGCAGAATTTACAACTTATCTCAATAGTTTAGAAGATACACCAGCTACACCGCCAGTCCACAAGACGACTCCAGACGAAGGCGTTAAGAATCTTGTTGTCGAACAGCCACGCTTGGATGTGGTAACTGAAGCTCTACCGTTCAACACCGTTGAGCGCGAAAATCCACAATTGCCTAAGGGCACACGAAAAGTTGTCCAAGAAGGCAAGAACGGCGAAAAGACTACGCTTGTGGAAGTAACAATCGAAAATGGCCAAGAAACTGGTCGTGTGACTCGCGATAGCTTCGTTTCTAAAGATCCAATCGATCAGATTGTGGAAGTTGGCAAGCCAGTTGAGCAAATC